>JBCBSS010000299.1:0-522 GCA_039819065.1 Bacteroidota bacterium | reverse complement strand
CGGAAAAGTAGAAAATTTGGGCAAAAAGGCAGCAAAATTTGTGCAAAAAGTCTGTTATATTTGTTTTATTCTCTTCAGTATTGTACGAGTGCCACTGTAACGTCCCTCTTAGAGCCAGTTATATAAGATGATAAAAATAGGTTTGTCTACCATTGTTAGGAATATTGGTAAGAATTCCTGTTAAGACACTGATAAAAGCGAATATCAGCATTGACGCTCATTGATGGCGCTCCTTGATTAGCTAATGAAATTCGGGCAAATGACGCTCGTCCGCCTATGATGGGATGAAAGAGAGGCTGCTGAGATTGATGGTGGCGACACCAATGTGTTCAAACCTCCTCTGGGGAGTGATAAGCCCTTATCAATATCGCAACATAGACCTACATTGAGTTATATAAGCGGTTTTCTTTCGGAAAAGAAGGATACTTGACTTTATGACTAGTGTAATTACATGTATTTGCATAGGCGTACCCGAGCGTATTTGTTAGGGGGGGCCAAGCGTCATTTTGCCCGAATTTCAGC
>JBCBSS010000298.1:0-531 GCA_039819065.1 Bacteroidota bacterium | reverse complement strand
GGTGAACACACAAATTTGTAGTTCAGTGAGCCAAGCAGGACTTGTACGAGCCATGCAATCCTCATTAGTGAGGACCGTCGTTGGACTATATTGAAGAATGGAGGGTGGAGCTCCTGATCCTGAAGGAAAAGAAAGGAAAGGTGAGTTCGAAGTTATTATCCGGCTTAACAAAATCTCCAAAAACAGTGAACGGGGGGTAAGAAATATTTTGGAAGAACTCAGAATCCATTTATTTATATCACACGTATTAAAAAAATCACAAGAAACCAATTAGTTGCAAAGAAAACAAAAAAAAAACAAGTAACATATGTGCTAATGGTGAGATCCCCAAGACAAATACATATCGCTACTGGGATGCCACCGATGACTTCAAAAAAGCCCTCCGTTTAGCCATTCAAGAATTACTATTTTTCAGTTAACCTATACATGACTTTCTTCTCTAAAGTTTAGAAATGTGAAATGTGAAAGTCAGGAAGTGGTCTCTCATCGGGGTGCATCGGGGTGCGATCTCATATCCGGGTGCAAAATTAC
>JBCBSS010000297.1:0-557 GCA_039819065.1 Bacteroidota bacterium | reverse complement strand
GATTCACGAGCCAAGTTGCTTTAAAATTCCCTTCCGCGGTCCTTGAGAATGAAACCTTATCAACCCAACATATATTCACCAGGGTGGTGCTTATTTTGCCAAGTTTGGAAATGTCAATTTTACCTAAAAACTAATCCTGTGAAGTTTCAGCCAAATCAAAGAATATTTAAAGGTAGCTCAATGAGGCCAAAGTTTGGACCAAAAATAACATTGTTTTCAATGGGGAAATTTTGGCGAAAAATGCACATTTCAGTTTTTTGCACTTTGTGGCCTCAATTTTTAAGCTATCTGGGATTCTTTTTATATGCCAAAAAGCAGGATATTCTTGCCTGTCAGAATTTTTTATCGGAAATCAATTTGGAGCAATAGTAAGGGAGCACCAACAAAAAATGTGACAAAAAACGGGCCCTTGGAAGGTAAAATTACAGAAAAATCAACTTTTTTGTCTTTTAAGGCACTAATTGATGACCTGATACTTAAGAATAGCCCCTAAATTCAGTGGTCTTTCAAGAATTTAACATTCTGAGCGCCTATTCTTAAGTAACATTTTTTTACAT
>JBCBSS010000296.1:0-573 GCA_039819065.1 Bacteroidota bacterium | reverse complement strand
TTTTACTAACATATTTCTTTTCAGTTTTCTCTCATCAATTCTTCTTTCCTTTTGCCCTTATTGGAGTTGCCCCCAACAAGTTTAGATAGCAGTTTTGTTGGTGAAAACACCAACAAAGGCATAAAGAATACTCCAGATGCTGGTTGTTTGAAATCAAGTCTTCGGTGATATTGATAAAAAAGCCTTTCCAAGGGGTAGCAGTTTCCCATTTGATAGGTTGGTTGGGACTTGAGAAATACATGTATCCCTTTTCCTTGTCATTTTCTAATCCATATTTGATAGAAATGCGATAGAAGTTAGGATAAACCGGCGGGGATGATAATAGGAAATCATTAGGATACTCGCCAATATCTATCAAATCACTCTTAGGCAACCTGAGGTTCGTGTAGGTATTGAATGAACTGATGCTATCAAATTTCATGATTGGTCGAGTTGTCTTAAACTAACATTTTGTATCGAATGATCGATTACTCACTTTTAATGATGTTAACCATTGTTTTACTAACATATTTCTTTTCAGTTTTCTCTCATCAATTCTTCTTTCCTTTTGCCCTTATTGGAGTTGCCCCCAAC
>JBCBSS010000295.1:0-701 GCA_039819065.1 Bacteroidota bacterium | reverse complement strand
GCTAAGAATGGCAGCGGTTTCGTCTTTGTGCGTTCTACATCAACCCGGGGAAATGAAGTGGACTATGTATCTACCTCAGGTGGTGAAACCAGACGGTTGACCCATTTTTCTACCAACTGGAAAGGGTTAGTGGATCCACAGGAGATAAGCTACCGAAGCTATGATGGCCTTTATATTCAAGGGTTCTTATTCTATCCTCCTAACTTTGATGCTAGTAAGAAGTACCCAACCTTAGTGATGGTTCACGGAGGTGGTACTAACTCTTATTATAAAAGGCTAAGCCTTACGGAACAATACCTTGCCCAGAGTGGATATGTGGTTTTAGCAGTGAATTATAGAGGGGGGTCAGGTTTTGGTCGTCCGTTTCAGGACTTGGGTACCAATGACTGGGGCAACGGTCAGGCCAAAGACGCGGCACATGCAGCCACCTTCATTCGCCAACAACCCTGGTCAAGCGGTAAAGTAGGTATCTATGGTTATAGCTATGGCGGTATTACGTCGATGGCCGCGATTTCAAGAGTGCCTGAAGCCTTCGATGCTGCAGTACCCATGGCTGGCATTTATGATTTCAGTGATGCCTACACCAATGCCGACAGAATCGGCAAGATATTTATTAAAACTGGGCACAGCGGTTCCCCAGAAGATCAGCCGGAAATCTACGCTGTCAGCAACGCACTTTCTAGGGTCAAAGACGTAAAAAC
>JBCBSS010000294.1:0-717 GCA_039819065.1 Bacteroidota bacterium | reverse complement strand
CTTCAACAATATGTTAATTGTGATAATAATAAATTAACTGTTTAAGTGAGTATTTACCAAAGGGGTGACGAATTAGACGTTAGATATTAGATGTGAGAAGTTAGACTTTGGGGTAGTGCCTCGAAGACAATGATTACCTTGGCTAAGATCAGAATCAAACCATCATCATATCATCATCTCATCAGCCAAAGCATCTATTCGAAAGGTGACCACAACGTAGTAGAACTATGTGCAGCATACCCAGTAACTGTGACATGCTTCTATTTGAAAGGTGACCACAACAAGTACGCCTGGATCTGCTCATAAGTGCTCACTGTGGCATATTTCTATTTGAAAAGTGACTTAAACTCGCCACCGAATGGGCCGCCAATTTCCGCGCCGATTGAATTGAATATCTACCAAAGGGGTGACAGGGTTGCTTTGAAGACCGATTTTGCCTACTGATCATTGTCGACTGCCTACTCATAAGGATCAAAATAATGTCCGTCGAGTTTGCGAACAGCGATCTAATGACTAACTACTAATTACTAAGGACTAGCAAGGAAGTGAGTATCTACTAAAGGGGTGACCTACCTACGCTGCGCTTCGGCAGGCAGGCTGAAAAACAGGTTTGTCTACTGGTATTTGTCAACTGCCTACTTCTAAGGGTTAGGATGATGTCCTTTGAGTTGATGATCTAATGACTAACTACTAATTACTAAGGCTGGCAAGGAGCCT
>JBCBSS010000293.1:0-1051 GCA_039819065.1 Bacteroidota bacterium | reverse complement strand
TAAGTCACCCCTTCAGTAGACACTCACTTCAACCAATGGTGGCGCGCGCCTAGAAAAAAACAGATAGTTTCAGTCACCTATTAAGTAGACACTTAGCTTATAGAAGGGACTGTAAATTGCAATTCAACGGTAATGTTATGGTCACCTTTCAAATAGACTCCTGTGACAGTCGATAAGGAGGCAATCATCAAGAGCCGTGAGTTGTGGTCACCTTTCAAATAGAAGCATGTCACAGTATGCTATATGATTGGAACAATGACCTATTGGTTGTGGTCACCTTTCAAATAGAAGCATGTCACAGTACCTCTCCGAAACGTGTGGTCGTCGATATTGTTGTGGTCACCTTTCAAATAGAAGCATGTCACAGTAAGAACAAAATTAGAAGCTATTAGATTTAAGTTGTGGTCACCTTTCAAATAGAAGCATGTCACAGTCGTGTTCGGCATGATCGTGTTAACCATAGCGTTGTGGTCACCTTTCAAATAGAAGCATGTCACAGTGGTGTATGTGCATTTCAGGATGCCAAACGGGTTGTGGTCACCTTTCAAATAGAAGCATGTCACAGTACAGACGTTTTCGAATTGATAGCCTCGTTAGTTGTGGTCACCTTTCAAATAGAAGCATGTCACAGTGCATTGAATACATTACCGTTATCTGATTGGTTGTGGTCACCTTTCAAATAGAAGCATGTCACAGTCAGTCATATTTTATGATCGTCTAATTCTTTGTTGTGGTCACCTTTCAAATAGAAGCATGTCACAGTAGACCCCCAATCATTTCACTGATTTACAGGTAGTTACAAAGAGGCTCTCGTTTGAGCATGAGCTGAAGATAGTACTGAATAGCAAGTTGAGATAGCCCACCGGCATCTTTTACAACTTAAAAGTAGGCAGTTTACAAAGGCCAGTAAGCAAAACCTGTGTTTCAGCTTGCCTGCTGGAGCGCAGCGCAGGTAGGTCACCCCTCTAGTAGATACTCACTTCAACATCCCACTGGTTTAGTGGGGTTTACACTCCAGGGTTTCAGTCACCCTTCTGGTAGATACCATTAC
>JBCBSS010000292.1:0-1757 GCA_039819065.1 Bacteroidota bacterium | reverse complement strand
CTATAGGTATTTTACTGATTGCTTACCATAAAACTACCTAAAGGATGAGGGCGATTCAATAGAGTATTCTTGTAATTTGAACTTTCCGAATTGGTAAAGTTCAAATTACAATTGAATCAAAGTAATGAGTTGCATTATTTAAATTGTGAATGACGCTATTATTCTATGGATGTGTTTTTGCTCTAAGGACCTAAATAAAATGCAGGCTTATCTTATTTTGAAGTTAAGGACAGATTCCAATATCTATCACCGGCTGTTAAAAAAATAAATCAGTACGTCATCGATTAGGGGCTTCCAATTACTCCAGTTATGGCCTTGGTTCACTTCTTTATACTCAAAATCATAGCCTTTGGCATCCAGAATGCGCTTGAGTTTTCTAGTGCCCACTTCGGTATCATTACTAGACCCGGTACTGAGATAGATTTGTAAGGGCAATATCTCTTTCTTTTGATATGCTGTGTAAACAGAAGGGCATGGATGTAAAGCGGGAGATTGCATGCCGGTTTTGCCAAATGTGTCATTTGCCTTCAGACCAAAATAAGCTGCATTAAGACCTCCAAAGGACAAGCCCATAATAGCTCTGGCATCTGCCCTTGCTGCCGTTTTATAGGTTTTGTCAATGTGAGGCACCAGCTCATTCGCCGCAAACTGTACATACTTTTCATTACAGAGAAACTGACTATTGCGACGATTATTACTCAAATTATGAGGATCTCGATTGTCAATAAATACAGCAATCAAAGGTTTAATTTGTTTTTTAGAGATAAGCTCATCCATGATGTTCGGCATATCCCCTTCCGAGATATACCACTGACCATCCGCCAAATAGATGACTGACAAATCGTTCAGTTGTTCATAATTGGGTGGAAGGTAAACGCGGTATTGCAGGTCGTAGCCTAGCACTTCGCTTTTAATTATACGGTTATCGCTCAAAGTGCTATCAGCACTACCGACTGTAAGAGGAACTGTTTTAAAACCAGAAAATGAAAGAAAAAGAAGGGATAGCATGAGGGGTTTCATGTTTGGGTATACGGCATAGGTATACGAACGTTCAAAACATCACTATCCCCTATGCAATGGTTTCCTAAGTTTCGCTTTCAAAATTGTCGTTCACTATTTTATTAATCTTCGGTTGGATGATCCACACGCCAATAGGGTAAAACCAGATCAGAAAAAACTCCCCTGCAAAATCCGAAAAGTTAGCTTCGCGATGTAATTCTGCAGTCTTAAAGGTCTTTGCTACAAAGTATATAGAATGAAAAATGCAAAACATCGAAAACAAGTGAAGGGGAACCATAATTAGCACGGAAACCCCAATCAGGCCAGGGTTTGGGTTGTAAGTGCCTGAAGCTTGAGTTATACCTGCCATTGAAAAAGCGATAAACAATGACAAAACGACCATATAAGTGAGAGGGATAAAGAAAAATGACTTGAATCTGGTCAGTTTGATTTTAGCTTCTTCTGGTATATAATTTTGAAGCCCTATCACTACTGACCAGAACCATCCAAAAGTCGCTCCTACATAAAGAAGAATGGTCAATGGCATAAAAAACATCATAAAACCAGCCGCTAAAGATGGGTTAGCTTGCTCTTTATCCGACATACTGGCAATAGTTACGGCTATCGTAATAAACTGCATTATCATAGGAGCCCCGAAAGTCAGCATGAAAAGTTGCCAATGCTTTGCTCTTAAGAATCGTCGTATCATAGTCTATTACTTTGAACTATTACAATCACAATTTATCATATAGACTTAA
>JBCBSS010000291.1:0-1924 GCA_039819065.1 Bacteroidota bacterium | reverse complement strand
CTGAGCAGAGTCTGATTTTTGCAGATACGCTATGTTAGGCGTTTTTTAAACCTGTCCCTAAATGGTATTTCGAGAAAGCTAACTAAGGTCGTTATACTATCTGTTGTAGATTTTTATTCCTTACTTAAAGTCAGGATTTTTCCATTATTGAGCTCCCACGTCGCCGTTGATGGGTTTATAAATTTCCAATGACCTTTATAAAGCTCTTGGTCATGAGGAAAGTTGAAAGATTCCTCCTCGTGCGAAAGCCTAAGCACAAGTTCAGAGGACTCGGGATCATAGCTGAAGGTCTTTTCACCAAAGTTGGACAAGAATAAGGTCGTGTTAAATGCTCCTGTGTTCAGGAACTCAATTTTTGCCTCTTCTTCCAATGCGAGATAGAACAATGACCCTTCTGATTGTAACAATGCCGAGTCGTAACTTCGCCGTTCATTATCTAAATCATATTCTGGCAGTGCAGTTAGGGGAATGTAGTTATCTCTATTAATGTCTGTGACTCTCCAAGTGCCGGTTATTCTAGTCTGTTGACAACTGACCAGACAAACGGCTAATACTAGAAGTAAGAAATTTCTTAATTGCATATTAATGGTTTGCAACACTTTGGTTATGAATGTACTCGTTGATAGCCTTTAACAAATTGTTATTCTACATTGATAGAACTCTCTATGAAAAAGGGTTTGCCATTCGTATATATCCCTTCAATTCTAATGGTAAAATTTCCCGCTTGATCTGAGGTATAAAAACTCGTCGTTGCTTGTTGGTCTTCGAACTTTAATTCAGGATGCCAATGTAAAGTAGACCTGAAATCAGGGACGATATGTTCTTCTTTCTCCACATCATATTCAGGGCTGTAGAACTCCTTGGCTTTATGATATCCGGGATGAATAAAAGCCAGCAAACCGGTAGGTTCTTGTCCGTCGTCTTTATAATTCGATTGTCCTCTTTTGGTATAAACTAAAATGACTCCCCCTGATCCTCTTGAGCCAAAAACTGCCGCATCTGGGCCTTTTAAGACATCTATGAATTCTACATCCAGTATAGATATGGATTGGATAGTGCCATCATCTACAGGGATGCCGTCAAGGAGATAAATAGGCGGCCTGGATGACAAACTTGTAACACCTCTAATCTGAACTGATTGGTTGGGAAAAGTGCCTACAACCGAGACTCCAGGTACTTGCCGCAAAAGCTCAAATACAGATTGACCTCCAACAAACCCGAGCGAGTCTAGTATTATCCTGTCACTTGGTTCAGCATATATGGTCCTCTTACGTATTTCATCCTGCTTTAGGCTTTTTGCGCTAACCACTACTTCATCAAGTCGGGTGGTTTCATTATATAAAAAATAGGTTTCTGAGATTTGATTAAGTTTTTCAGCCTTTTCTAGAAAATCGGGATCAACGCCACTTTCGGCATCAGCAAAATAATTTACTTCTGGTCTGGAAGGGTATTCCAATTTGATCTTTGCACTTTCGTATTTTTTGAGCTTCCCACTTTTTTCTTTGTACGCTTGTATAAAAATTCTGGTGCTATCCATTAATCTGAGTCCAGCTATTTGGAAGGCACCGTCTTTATTGGTGTTAAAAGTCTCATCTAGAATTCCGAGTGACGAAATCGTGACGCCTACCAAAGGTTCTTTTAAAGCCTTGTCATTATAATAGTTTACAGCTTTCCCCATAATCTTAAGGCCTTCTTCAGGTAGGTATTGTGCAGAGAAATCATTTTCTTTCAACAAAGAAGCCCAATCAAACCTAGACCAACCATGAGTCAGCATCAAAAGGTCTAGTGCTTCATATGCTTTTTCTGTACCGACAAAATATGAACCTGGGGATTCTATCTTTCCTTTCAAATCTGAACTAAAGAGCAGATAATTCTCGATATTCTCTCCATACTTTTCATAAGGTGATTCATCCTGTGGATTAAC
>JBCBSS010000290.1:0-2031 GCA_039819065.1 Bacteroidota bacterium | reverse complement strand
GTTTAAATCAAAATTAAATTCGACAAAGTGAAGGTCAACAAATTATCAATAATTATACCCGCCTATAATGAGGGCAGAACTATTACGCAAATTTTAGATAAGGTAAAAGGTGTAGAGTTAATAGAAGATATAACTAAGCAAATTATAATTGTGGATGATTGCTCTAGCGATAATACCAGAGAGGTAATAGCTGAATATATCGATTCAAATACCGACATGGAAATAATAGCCAAAAACCATGAACGAAATAAAGGTAAAGGAGCTGCTCTACGTACTGGTATAACTGCAGCTACAGGTGAATATTTGATAATTTGTTGACCTTCACTTTGTCGAATTTAATTTTGATTTAAACCCTGAAGATAGGCTTTGGCCTCTCAGGATAATTTGTCTTTTAGATACTTCATTTTTTGGGCCACAGGGCAAAGGGGCATTAAAACATTGATCTGCTTTGGCTGGAACCAGTACAGTGCCGTTTTGGATTTCATACTCCTCAATCTCAGGCACTTTGAAAGCTGGCAATGCGTCAAAGAATTCAGAATGAGTTTTTTCGAGGGTCTTGGTTTGATGAATAAGATTGAAATAAGTAAAGAACACTATAACAACAATCGCTAAATACCTGAAATAAGGTCTTATCAGAGAGAAGCATAGTAATGATAAAGAGAGAATATTGAAAAAGATTATCATTCCATATCCAAATCTCAAGTTCGGTGCTTTCAAAGCCCAAAAGATTATACCAAAGATTGTCACTGCATATGCCAATAAAACAGACAAGTTGAGCTTGTCTTTAAAGCTTTTCCACCTGATGACATTATAAAAAAGTATGGCAGTCAAAATGACAAAGTTGATAGCACTCAGATAAATCAAAGCCAAATTGCTAAAACTCCACCGATTGAGCCAATGTAAGAAGAAGTCTATCTCTTTAGGGAAGTCAAGCCCCCTAAAACCATATGCCCAAATTTCAATAGCATCTGCAGCGCCTTTTACGTGCTCTTTGGGCACCTCCCAATCAAAATTAAAAAGGTCAATTTGATAAAGGGGGAATACAAGATATCCAGACGTTATGATATTCCTGATCAACCAAGGTAACATGATCAAGACGACCGGTACTACTGAAGAGAGTATATTCGATTTTGACAGTTGGCGATATTGTAGTAAGTACAGTAAAACTGGGGCGACCATGATTGGTAAAACCGAAAGTTTTATGGTTACTACAAAGACAGAGAAGCTAAGAACAAGATAGTCTGAGATTTCAAACCGGTGATAATCGGTTTTCTCCAATAAACTAATCAGGGTTATCCACACTATAATGGAAGCAAAAAAGTCGGTGTTAAAAGTATTGAGATATATATTACTGTCTATAGAAAAGAATGTCAAGTCTGGTATACTTACAGGAACAAGAAAAAGTGCTTTAGCATAATTGGCTAATGAGTTTTCTCCTTTGATAAGCTTTGAAATGCCACTAAAAGCGTACAACAAAGCCAGAAGATACAAATATCCGTTGATGTCATTCAGAGGCACATTGGGAAAAGGAGAACTAAAAAATGCGCTAAGGACATATAGGTTGCTATTGAATCCGAGCCTCGTATGTAGATTGGCCAAGCCAGGAACTACCGGATAGGACTGAAGCCATTTGACGCTTTGGATATAGTACAACCCTTCGTCATAATTAGAAGTAGGGCGAAAGTTCTTAAACAAAACCAGAAAAGTGGAGGAAAGAAAAACTATTACCAGTACCACTTCTACCCATCTGATATTGCGAATATACTCGGTTAGCATTCGCTTTAGCGATCGGAAGTAATAGATGCTTCCGGCCAATATGAGAATTGTCAATGTTAGGTTTAATTTGACATCAACTTTAAAAAAGAACGATGCCAGACTAGTTAGAATACAAATAAAAACCAGTCCACAGACCGAAAGGATACTGAAGTTTTTTGGAGCCTCAATTTGTAATTTCTGACAGAATAGTTTTATGCCAACAAAACCTGCTAGAAAACTAATTGTGGCTATGTAGAAATTGAGGCTATGTAGAGC
>JBCBSS010000289.1:0-2131 GCA_039819065.1 Bacteroidota bacterium | reverse complement strand
CAGGGAAGCCTACTCTCTCAAGATCACTCTGCCTGAGAGAAAGATTGAATTCAGTATGCTCTGGGAAATTACAAAAGGAGCCTTTTCATCTGAAGAAGGAGTGAATGATTGCTGTTAGTTTTTTCCCGGCAGATTCACTAAAACTTCGTTTCGGATTCGCTGAAAGAAGTTACCTCTGTATCGTAGGTTATGCTGCCAGATATATTGACGAGAAGATTCAGTCAAGCTCAAGATAGGCGCCACATTGATCTTTTCTAAATCTAAACACATGCGAATCCCATCGATGATTCCTTTGACTGTCTGCTGAGGCAGCAAGTTGAAGCAACCTTTTACAAGGTACCCCAAAGCCATGAGGCTAGCTTTTGAAGCGTTGTAATACTTATAGTTGATGTAGATAATGTTTCGTACAAGATAGTAGAACCGCTTATTTTCCCAACTCACCCGTGCTTCTGGTGAAACCTTATGTAAGACTGAAATGTCAGGCTCATACATAAGTTGATAGCCCTGGTTAATAATTCGGTACGAAAGATCGGTCTCTTCCCAGTAGAAAAACAATTTATCGTCGTATCCACCGACCTCTTCAAAAACATCACGCCGAATTGCATGACCACAGCCGACAAAGCATGTTGCCATAAACCGAGATTCACGCTCTGACTTCCGGTTCTTTGGAAATGCCCAGGATAATTCATCATCTTGGCCAGTGTAAAAGTTTTTAATGCGGAAGCTAACCACACCTACCTGGGGATGATTCTCAAATGTTTCGATAACTTGCTTCAAAGCATCTTTAGATTCGAAAATAGCATCGTTATCAATACTTACGGTATAAGGACTCTTGCCCATAAAAGTCCCGATGTTGCGGCCACCTGGAACACCAACATTCTGTTCCAATTCACGGATATAGACGTTGGAATAGGCTGAAGTAAAATCTTTTAAGATTTGAAGCTCTTCCCTACGACTGCCTTGATCAACAATCCATATTTTTGTGTCGACCCCCTCTTGCTCAAGAACACTTTTTACAGTTTCGACAGTCATCTGAGAGCGATTCCAAGACAACAGAATTACATCAATCTCTGGTAGAGGTTTCATAGTAGTTACCAATTCAGTTGGCAGAATTTAGTTGACAGGTATTAAAGCAAATTACAAGCGATCGAAAGCCGTAGGGCTGAATCGTGCACCGGCACGGGCAACCATATAAGGGAGATCTCCTTGAAATGTTAAGTATGCTAGTTGACGCAGTCGGTAGATAAATCGCCAGATCGCGTAGTCGGAGCGCCGAGTGATCTGAGCGAAGGGTTTGAGGGAAAGAAGCTCGTCACGAGACTTATTCGAAGTACCAAAAGTCTTACTACTTTGGTGACATCTGTAAGTTCCTAACGGCTGTCTAAGGAATGAAAATTCTGCCCCGTTATCCATGAAACGGAGAAGTAACTCTCTATCCATTGAATAGTGCAGCTCTTCATTCAGCTGACCGACGTCGAAGAAGAGTTTGGCTCGCCAAAATACAGAACTCTGAGCAACAATATGCACTGTTTCGTATAAAAATGCTTTGGAATTGAAAGGAACGGTTCGTATTTCAGCTAATTTTTTCCCATCTTCATCAACCACATGTGTATTTCCGTAAACGACACCAATATGCGGTTTCTGAATCATTAAGTTTGTAACGGAATTGAGAGCATTCTTTTCATAAGTATCATCGCTATTGAGCCAAGCAAGAATTTCTCCATTGCTACATCCAAATCCTTTATTAACTGCATTGGATTGGCCTTCATCTTTCTCGCTTACCCAGTGAGTAATCCAAGGAGAATATTTCTGGATAATTGCAACTGTGCTGTCTGTACTGCCACCATCCATAACGATGTATTCTAGGTTTGGATATCCCTGCAGTAACAAGGAGCGGATGGTTTCTTCAATAAACTCTCCTTGATTGTAAGAAGGAGTCACGATACTAATGAGTGGCCATGGCTTACCATCTGGCATGGTATCTGGAAGAGGGCTGCTTTCTTCTGTCCAAGGCCATCCTGTCTTCCCTTCGGGTGGGGGAGGTAGCTCATACAATCTGGGACATCTTATTCCTTTCATCACTCTATTGACCTCTTCCAGATACCATGCCAGATGGTAAGCCATGGCCACT
>JBCBSS010000288.1:0-2245 GCA_039819065.1 Bacteroidota bacterium | reverse complement strand
CTAATTATATTGTTGTATAGCTCAGTCAAAAACCCAGCTTTAGGAACTTCAAGTCTTTGAGTGATCTCATCTTCATCGCTAGGTTTATATTTGAAGTAATATTCTTTTATGATTAAAGAGTGATTAAAATTTTCAATAATTAATCCAAAATGTTCCTTTTCCATAAAAGTTCTACGCACTCGCTCACCCTTACTCACACTAACAAAAGTTTTAAGAAAAATTCCATTATATACATTGAATATATCTTCGGGGCCCAAATTAAAAGACTGGCCTCTGCATGATAAATTCAAGCCTCCTGCTTTATACTTTAAATAATAGTCTTTCTGGTCTTGAGTCGCATTTCTGAATTCGTCTATATTGATAGTACTATCGAACCCTACGTAAACCTGATTTTGAAATGTAATCTCAGTCATATCAATTTAGTATCTGCCTAAGTGCCTTCAATTCTTTTTGCGTAAAAGAAATCATGTCAACTCCACCAATAGGATAAAATTGGCCTATTACCCTTTGTCCGTTGAGCGTTTGCGAACCTATTACCACACTTAGTTTGTTTTTTAATAACACTTCTTCAGCTTCTTCGTCCAATGGGAATTGAGCTCCTCTTTTATTCTTAAGTTCGGTAAGAGCCTCATCAATATAATCTGCCACTTGTCTTTGTGTAGTTCCTGGCTTGAACATGTCCACGCTGGTACCCAAATTCTGTGGATTTGAAAAATCAAAATGCTCTAAAGTATGCTTGTCCAATATATGTTGCATATTGATATCCTTAAATTCATTGGCCGGATTATTAAAATAGGAAGGTTTTATATTTGGATCAATAGGGTTGCGCTTAAAGTCATCCAGATAACCAACAAAACGTTTGAACTTGTCGTAATTCCCACCAGTAACTTCCCAAAGTTTGTCAAGTCTTGAAACATCATTTTGCGCCTTGATAAGAAGTTTTTCCAAATTAATTATGTCGTTGTTGACATCAGCCCTTCTAAGTAATTCCGCAGTTTCAGGCACTGCTTGTTTGAGCGTCCTGAATTTCCTTATGGCTTCAAGCTCAGTTAGATCAACATGGTTGGCATTCTTATAATTCGATAAAAACTTCTTCTCCGGATTGCTTAAGAATATACCATCAACCTTATTGCCAATGATATCTCCTGGACCCTTGCTCGCCAAGTCATCTATAAATTTTCGTTTATCACCTGAAAGATCAAAAGCATCTTTTAGTTCATCGGCTCTACCATTGCTTCGTTTTACAAAGTCCGCAACCACTTGTAAGTCTGTGACATTCCTGGATAGATCAGGTGCACTTTTGATAATATTCCAACTATCAACCAATCCCGGCTCCTTTCTCAAAGCATCAAAGAATGCATCGACTTCCAGATCCTTACCTAATTGACCTAACGCCTCATCACTTAAGTTAAGGTTTTTGATACGGTCAAGCAATGCCTTGGCTTCATCCAACTCCAGTTTGGATAGAATATGGGGTGGTACAATCTGACGGAACCTTACAGGAATACCTGTGAACAAAACATCGGCTTTTAATACCAATTCAAAGTTGCTGGCCCTCTTCTGAATGACCCTGGCGCCTTTCACTATTTCCCTGAACACGGCAGGGTGTGCTACAGGTATCAATATCGCTCCCCCATAAATGGCTGCGTTCGCATAGTCCCCGTAATAACCTGCATAGACAGCACCAAAGCCATCGGCTACGAAATCTAAACCAAAAGGAGAGAGTATTCCGCTCATAATGTCTATCGCCCTGAGTGCCTCTTCATACTCTTTCTGATTTTTTCCCAGTATGAAGTGTTTGTTACCCGGAGATTGCCAACGGTCTTCTCCTGTATCTAGCAATCCCTTGAACTCATCATAAACGTACCAACGTACATACTGAAGAGGTACTTCTCCTGATACAATCGATGTCTCTTTCAACCCGTGATTGATAGGTTCAAAAGTTTGAGTTCTTTCTTCGAACCGGTCTAGATGCTCGTTATTTGCGTTAAATTCTCTGGCATAGTGATCGTTACCTGATCTATCTTTATTGAACTTATTTCTATCTAGAATCTCTTTTAACGTTTTTTGCCTTTTGAGCAAATAAGCATAGTCTTTTAGCCTTTCATCGCGGATGATCTTCAGTTTATACATCTCTTTCTGACCTGCTATGTCTGAAGCGCTTTTCCTTAAATCGAACTCTACGATCTCTCCTTTGTAGGTGATGTAATAAGACCGTTGCCAAAGTGGTTTGGGCAGTTCTTTA
>JBCBSS010000287.1:0-2292 GCA_039819065.1 Bacteroidota bacterium | reverse complement strand
AGGCTAGCGCTTAGAGTGGTCGGTTTTATATAAATGCATTAAAACGATACAACAGAAACTTGTAGACTTAATATTATTTTGAAACGAATCGGTAGGTATTATTACCTAAACCGGTATACATTACTTTTTGAAAAAGTACAAAATTATTGCATCTTTGACTGTAAACATCTTATTTAGGTGGTTTGTAAACTCATTTTTTTAATGCTTCTGTCTTTGGTGGAAAGAAAAGATCACCATGCTTAATTACGATATTCAAACTGGTGACGAGGAATTAGAGCCGAGAGGCATCGATTACGGAGGAGTAGGCGACCTGATCAATCCCTTCCCCGGACTGCGTCCGTTCGGGATAGACGAATGTCATCTTTTCTTTGGTAGAGAAGGCCAGGTGGATGAACTACTGGTAAAACTCTCCGAGAATAAGTTCGTCTCTGTAATGGGTTTCTCTGGAAGTGGTAAGTCTTCATTGATGTATTGC
Source organism: Bacteroidota bacterium (assembly GCA_039819065.1). Classification (GTDB taxonomy): domain Bacteria; phylum Bacteroidota; class Bacteroidia; order Cytophagales; family Cyclobacteriaceae; genus JBCBSS01. The sequence continues at coordinate 1,817 of JBCBSS010000287.1, read as the reverse complement.
GGGCTCATCCCAATCCTGTATGGAGGTTTTATGACCAATGTGGGGCCAAGTTGGCAAGTAGCAGTTACCAGACCCGGATCATCCCCCATTGAAAATCTAGCAGAATCATTATTAAATCTAGACAAAGAATACAAAGCCGCTTCTGATGAAGAGAAGCTAATCAATAGAACAGCGCTATCGTCTATATTAAGAGGAGGAAGCAGCGCTTTAGTCGATTACGCCAAGAAACACATTGACAAACGCCAAGACAACCTCTTTATACTCGTAGATCAATTTGAAGAACTCTTCCGGTTCAGACAAAGTGATACCAACCCAGGTGCCATAGACGACGCCTCTAATTATGTCAATCTGTTATTAGAATGTATTAAACAGGTTGATGTCCCAATCTACTTGGCACTCACAATGAGGTCCGAATATATTGGCGACTGCGCCCTCTTTCCCGGTCTTACCCAGATGATTAACAACAGTAACTATCTGGTACCTCAAATGGGCAGGGAACAGAAGCGCATGGCCATTGAAGGACCTGTAGCTGTCGGTGGAGGTAAGATATCTAAAAGGTTGGTCAAGCGACTGCTGAACGAAATAGGTGATAATCAAGACCAGTTGCCCGTACTTCAGCACGCACTTATGCGAACGTGGGATTACTGGGTTGATAATCGCGAGAATGATGAACCAATGGATATACGCCACTATAATGCAGTGGGACGTATATCCGAAGCCCTTTCTCAACACGCGAACGAGGCATTTGACGAACTCAACGAGCGCGATAAAGAAATTGCACAGATCCTTTTCAAAACCATAACTGAAAAAGGAGAAGATAACTTGGCCACACGTAGAACGGCCACCATTAGCCAAATCGCGGAGTTGGCTTCTGTCACCGACCAGGATGTAATTAACGTAGTAGAAAAGTTCAGGCAGCCAGGGAGGTCTTTCCTGATGCCTGCTACAAATGTCCCTTTGAGTTCGGAGTCTTTAGTTGAGGTTTCTCACGAAAGCTTGATGAGGATTTGGTCCAGGCTGAAAAGCTGGGTGGATGAAGAGTATGAATCCGCTCAAATGTACCTCAGACTTTCCGAAGCTGCAGCCATGTATCAGATTGGACGCACAGGTCTCTGGAGACCGCCTGACCTACAGCTAGCACTAAACTGGCAAAAGAAGCAAAGGCCTTCGAGGGTGTGGGCACAGCGTTATGACGAAGCTTTTGAACGAGCCATAGTATTTCTTGATACCAGTAGAATTACTTATGAAGCTGAGCAGAAGAATCAGGAAATGCTGCAAAAGCGGTTGCTCAGAAGAACTAAGATTGTCGCTATTATCTTGGGTATTGCGGCAGTAATATCTATTCTATTCTTTGTATATGCCATAACGCAGCAGATCGAAGCCGAGAATCAGAAGAATGAGGCAGAGTTACAAAGAGATAGGGCCTTAGAACAGGAAAAAATCGCTGAGGACAATGCCCAATTGGCTAATGCAGAGAAGCAAAAAGCAGAAGAATATGCAGAACAGTTGGAAGCAACCAACGATGAGTTAGCCATAGCACTTGAAGAAACCAGACAGGCTAGAAACTTAGCCCAACTCAGATTAGAGGAGGCTAAAAGGCAAACTGAGATAGCCAATCAAGAACGCGATAGGGCCAATGACGCCACAGACTTTGCTAATCAGCAAAAAGATGAAGCCCAGCGTCAATTCGTAAGGGCTGATAAGTTGTTCTATCAGCAATTAGCGCAGTCCATGTCGGTTAAATCTCTACAAGTGGAGGATAATGATCTTAAAGGACTATTAGCTCACCAGGCTTACCTATATAATCAAGAATACGA
>JBCBSS010000286.1:0-2387 GCA_039819065.1 Bacteroidota bacterium | reverse complement strand
AATGGGAAATAATGCAAAAATTTGATTTTGGGGTCAAGACGTTATTTGATGATAGTTCTTTCCTGCGAAATACCGCTCCTACTATATAAAGGTGTAACGACCACGCACATTTCTCAAGCATAGCCATATTCCAAAACTTTTCGCAGCAATTTATTTTTATATTTGTGCTTTAAAGTAGAAGATAAACATGGAATTGGAAGAGTCCGTATTTGGGGAAGTAAAGAAGATCTTTACGGAATACCTGGAGAATAAAGGTTTAAGGAAAACACCTGAAAGATATGCTATTCTTGAAGAGATTTACTCAAGAGAAGGGCACTTTGACGTAGAGTCGTTATATATTAGCATGAAAAACAAGAACTATCGGGTCAGTAGGGCAACAGTCTACAACTCACTTGATCTGTTAGTGGAATGCGACTTAGTTACGAAGCATCAATTTGGAAAAAATCTCGCTCAATACGAGAAATCTTATGGCTTTAAACAGCATGATCATATTCTGATGATGGATTCAGGTGAGGTAATAGAGTTTTGCGATCCTCGAATTCAAACCATCAAAAATACGCTGGAGGAAATGTTCAATATCAATATTCTTCACCACTCCTTGTATTTTTTCGCAAAACCTAAGGATGCTAAGTCTTAGTTTAATATTTACTCTGATTCTATAATTAAAGTATGAAGTTTCGATCTGAGATAAAAAGTAACATTCTAATTTTAACTCTTGAAGGAGACTTAATAGGGGAGGATAACGGTGTTGAATTAGTTGATTTAATTAACAGCCATATCAATAATGGAGTAATTCACTGTGTAGTGAATATTGCTGAATTGAGATACATTAATAGTAGTGGTATAGGTGTGCTTATTACTATACTGACAAAGTTCAGAAACAAGGGCGGAGAAATTTGCCTGTTAAGCCCATCAGAAAACGTACAAAAACTCTTAATAATCACTAAACTCAATAATATTTTCAATATCCTCGACTCGGAGGAAGAAGCTATCAACATCCTTAAGAAATAAATTATGGCAGTAGATGTTCTATTAGGCCTTCAGTGGGGGGACGAAGGCAAAGGGAAAGTTGTGGATTTCCTAGCCCCAGAATACAATGTTGTAGCTAGATTTCAGGGAGGCCCTAATGCCGGTCATACCCTAGAATTTGATGGAATCAAACATGTGTTACATCAAATCCCGTCTGGAATATTCCGAGAGGATATCAGGAACGTTATTGGTAGCGGAGTGGTATTAGATCCCATTACTTTTAGAAAAGAGATTCAAGGCTTGGTTCAATATGGTATTGATACAAGAAGCAACTTATTTATATCGAAAAAGGCTCAATTAATAATACCTACCCATCGTGCACTAGACGAAGCATTCGAACGGGCTAAGGGTGAAAAGAAGATCGGCTCTACCCTTAAGGGCATCGGCCCCACTTATCAGGACAAGGTAGCTCGGCAAGGTTTAAGGGTTGGTGACATAATAAGGGATGATTTCAATGAGAAATATAATAAGCTGAGAGAAATTCATTTAGATATACTCAAGTATTATGAGTTTGAAGTGCAGCTTACCGAATTAGAGAAAGAGTTCTTTGAAAGTGTAGACTTCATGAAAGAGTTCGCACTATCGGAAACAGAGTATTTAGTAAATGATGATATTAAGGCTAGTAAGAATATCTTAGCTGAGGGGGCACAGGGATCACTGCTTGATGTTGACTTTGGTAGTTATCCTTTTGTGACGAGTTCGAATACAATGTCGTTTGGAGCTTGTGCTGGACTTGGCGTAGCGCCGAAGCACATAAAAGAGGTATTTGGGATATTTAAAGCATATTGCACTAGGGTAGGAAGTGGTCCTTTTCCTACTGAGTTGTTTGACAAAGACGGACAAAGCATACAAGACGAAGGAAACGAGTTTGGTGCAACAACAGGTAGACCTAGAAGGTGTGGTTGGCTGGATTTACCAGCGCTCAAATATGCAATCATGCTTAATGGTGTATCGCAGCTTTTTATGATGAAAGTCGATGTCCTGAGTATTTTTGAAGAAATAAAGATATGTACACACTATAATTTGCCGGATGGATCGATCACTGATGTGTTTTCCTCTGGCATAGATGATGAGCATATCGAGCCGGTATATAAGACCTTTAAAGGTTGGAAAAGCAATCTTGATGGGATTTCTGACGTGGATGACCTTCCAATTGAATTGCTGGAATATGTAGCATTCATAGAGAAAGAAGTAGGTGTTCCTATTACTTTGATATCTACAGGACCGGATAGAACTCAGACTATCAAAAAAAATCTGCAAATCGCTTAAATATTTTCTCCTCTAGTATTGTAGGTTAATCTTTCGTGATTAACTTTGTCAGCCGTTTGACAATAATGGCTGTAAGAAGCACTGTAACT
>JBCBSS010000285.1:0-2513 GCA_039819065.1 Bacteroidota bacterium | reverse complement strand
TTTCAATTTCGGCTTGTAAGAAAAGATAAGACTTTCTACATCGTTTTGGATGTTAATTACAAGTACATTGGAAGGCAATTCCTAAGCGAGTTTGTAAACAAGGATAATATTTTGACAGTTGGAAAATCTCTTAAAGGAGCTAGATGCCTTTACATGAACGGAGATGACTGGTACACTGTGGTTGTAGATGGTTTTGCAAATAGTATTAGCGAGCAAACCTTCGGAGGAAAGACAATTTATAATTACATCCTAGACAAGAACTCCGGAGAAAGCTTCGATTTAAAACCATATCTGAAAAAAGATTCAGTAACACTGCTTTATAAATACCCAGGTAGATCTATGCAGCCACATACTGCAGCTGCATGCTTGGCTAAACAGATTTTCCCAACGGATCATCCAGACATTAGAGAAATGCACCGAAGGTCTGCGTTAGTGCCTTACAAAAGGTTCAAAGAAGTAAAGTCCGCTATCAACAGGCATTTTCAGAATATTAGAATTAATAGTGTAAAGCTGGAAATCGCAACAGAACCTATTGAAAAGGATGCTATGTTTTTTGAGATGCCTGCACTAAAATTTAATAATGGCAAAGTACTTAGCTTGAATAAAAAAGAATCATCAGAAGAATTTAGTATTCATGATTTTGCTAACGAAAGAAAGCGGTTAATTCTAGAAAATGGCATTCTCAATGAAGGAGTTTACGATCCTCAGTTTTTAGTCCTACCACGTGAATTAGAGAGAGGAAAGGCGAAGTTAATTAAGGAATTACTCGAAGGTCAGCTTAGGAGTTTAAGTCCTGCATTCAAGGGATTCAAAATAGTTACCTATAAATCATTATCGAATAAATCAGCAACACATCAGATTGGAGAGATTCAAAGAGTTTTCAAAGAAAACAATGTTAATACGGGCTCAGTCCTTTTTATACTACCTAACTATGGACGTAATGGGGGATATAAGATCAAGAATTTGCATGATTTGCTAAAGAATAAGTTTTATCCTGATATAAAGTTTCAATGTGCTTCACAATACAAAGTTGAATCATATATCGGCTCATTCCCTGATAAAGAACAGGGTGTTAAATATGATGTATATCAAAGGTCAAGAATGCAATTCAAATCCTATTTATTCAACTTGGCACTTGAACATTTATTAGTAAATCGAAAATGGCCTTACGCATTAAGTAAAAACTCACATTACGATATCTATATTGGAGTCGATGTTCATGACAGATTTGTTGGGCTCACTTTCTTCTATAAAAATGGAGAAAAGATTTATTTCGATTCAAAAAAGGTTCCAATGAAAACTGGGTTTAAGAGAGCTGAAAAAATTCGCTCGAAAGACCTAGTTGAGAAGATGTATGAAAAGTTGAAGGCACATATTCCATTGCACTGCAGTAATCCAAATGGCATTGTGCTGATTCGAGATGGTAGAAGTTTTGGAGAAGAAGAAAAGGCTTTGTTAGAAGTTATTGAAAAGCTAAATCAGGATCATTTAGTTGAAAAGGAGAAGATCAAGTGGTCCATAGTTGATTTACATAAGCAAAGTGCTATACCACTCAGAATAGCCTCGCATACATCTGGTCATGATAGAATTGAAAATCCTAGATCAGGGGCATATGTTATGTTGAATGAGAATGAAGGTTTTATCTTTTCTACGGGATTTCCTTTTAAAATACCTGGATCTGTTAAACCATTGAACTTAATTCAAAGTGCAGGCAATTGTGATTTTGAGCTGATTCTAGAGGATATTTACAATCAGTGTCTACTTGCCTTCTCAGCTCCAGATAGAAGTAATTCCCTTCCAATCACAATTAAATTAATTGATAACTTAATTCAGCCTCTTTATAGTTCTGAAGAAGTATTAGACGAGGATGAAATGGAGTTTGAAAATAAAGAAAACACATTAAAATGAGTGATGTAAGCGTATTATCGAAGCAATTTGAGAAGCTTGTTAAACTCTCAAATTCATTTAACGAGTCGGTTATTCTTCATAAGAAGAAGAAACATCTGAGCTCAAATAAAAGCAAATATCCTAGTCTAAGCCTAGGAAAAGATTCTCTATTAGAAGCGAATAAGTATTTGCTATCGTTCTTAGAAAATTTATTACATGTTGTTAGTGATAATTCATATTCAACTGAGTATTTACCATCAATCATTCTTGAGGATTATACTAAACGAATTAAGCTAACTCCATATCTCACTGATGACCTGAAAGAAATCATCAACAAATTAAAGTCAAGTAAAGGTCTTAGTAATGAGAACATCGAATTACTTGATAAGCTACTATCAGAGTTGGATAGTGAGAAAAATGTACTTTATAAAAAACTTAGATCGGGCAGGGGATGATAGAGTTTCTTAACGGTATTTATCATGATCTACTCTCAAGAGTCGAAAGAATGAAAGACATTCTTGAGAATGGACATTTTGATAAGGAGTTGAGAAAAACCTTTCTAACCAAAACTGTTGATCTTTTAGACGAACTTTCTTCTGAGATTCAACATGTAATTGATTCTGGTG
>JBCBSS010000284.1:0-2518 GCA_039819065.1 Bacteroidota bacterium | reverse complement strand
ATAAAAAAAGGGGCTAAAAGCCCCTTACTCTGATTATCTTGATTATGATTGAGATTAAGATCTCATCCACTCCATCACTTCACTTTCGCTATCCGAAATAAGATACTCATAATCCCTATCTCCATCTTTTCCACCTTGTACAAGGTATTCTATGGTAACTTCCTTGGATAAACTTGGTACAACGACGCCCCACTTGCCTAACCCATTTTTGTCGCACAACTCACCGGTCATTAACCAGATATCCTGCATTTCTTTACCGAACATGGTTTCCTCATCTTCAACGATTACCATGATGCCATCGACATTAGGCTTGGCCATGTTATCCTTACACTCTTGAAGACCAATGGCATAGGTAGATACTTCGTTACCTTTTAGAAATTTGAAATAAAGAATGTGATTGTCAACTATCTTCATTTCGTGTGCTTTTTGACTCGTTTCGCTCATCGCTAAAAAATTTAAATTAAACTATAGAAACTGAAAAAATGTATTTACTATCCTGTTCATCAGGCACTGTGCTCTTGTAGTGTTTTAAGCTCGACTTTAAGCTCATCAAGTTGCATCAAGTTTTCGGCTATCTGCTGCTCTTTATCTATCTCTTTGCCGATATCTCTGATATAAGCCATGAAGTTGCAATCACCACCAAGTTCAACCTGGTTGAGATACATCTCAATATTCAACATTGACCCGTTCGAATCGTAAGCTTTAGTTCTCTTTCTTCTATCAACAAAAGCTTTAGGGTTTTTAGGATCGAATTTCCTAATGATGTCTTGTATGAAGTACTCACGACCGTTTTGCCCGAACTCATCAACTTGAATATTGAAAAGTTCTTTAGCGGCTGAGTTCATGTTGGTGATCACTCCATCATTACATGCTACAATGATGGCATCGATAGAATTCTCGAATATAGCCTCGCTCTCTTCCTGGCTTACCGCTAGCTCATCCTGCTTTCTTTGCAGCGCTTCCTGAGTAGCTTGCATTTCTTCCTGGTTCTGTCTTAGCTCTTCTTCCTGTGCTCTCAATTCTTCTGTCTGCTGTTGAGAGTCTTCTAACAACCTTCTAGTCTTCTCAGTACCTTTCACACCAGAGATAGTAGAAGCTATATTCTCGCCAAGTTTCTCTACAAAGTCAATCTTATATCTCGGGAATTCATCAAATGAAGCCAACTCAATAATACCAAAAACATCCTCGTTCACTTTCAGCGGCACTATCAGTACACTACTAGGGTTAGCTTGCCCCAAACCAGAAGTGATATTTACATATTCGTTGGGGATGTTCGTCATATAGATGGTTTCTTTCTCCAAGTAAGTCTGACCCACCAAACCTTCACCCAACCTGACGGTTTTTTCAACGAATTTCTTTCTATCATAAGCGTAGCAGGCTATCAATTCTAACTCTTGCTCTTGCTCCTCACGTTCTATATCAGAAACTATGAACAAACCACCTTGGTTGGCTCCTACGTACTTCACCAAACTACTTACAATTGAATCGCATAACTTTTTGAGGTCATTCTGATCTGTTCTCAGTAAATCCATAAACTTGGCCAATCCTTCAGAAGTCCAATTCCTTTCTTTGTCATCTGCCTCGATCTTCTTCATCTGTGCTCTCATGCTAAGCAAAGCGCCTTCCAAAGGATCTGTTTCTGCTTCTGTATCGCCCTCTTCTTTTGTGCTGTTATATGCGATATCAAGATTACCATCTTCTATATTCTTGATAAAATCCGAAGCGTTGAGAATGTTGTCGGCCATTTTGTTAATGGCATCGCAAATGGCTTGTAGCTCGTTATTAGTACCTATATCCACTCGATGCTCCATATCACCGTTCAAGATTTTCTCTGTGCAAAACTTGATCTGCTCTATAGGGTTTGCAATTTTTCTTATTAATAAGAAGTAAACAACACCTACAAGAGGTAACATAGCCAAAATAGACTCATCTTTAAACCCATCGGGATCGAAATTAATGGCATAGATCCCTGCAACACCAATTGCCATGATCGCAAAGGCAATGGTTAAACGACTTTTTACTAATCTTGACGATTTCATACTGAATTGACTTACAATAAATAAAAAAATAACCTTAAAGCTCTGTTGCTAGAAACGGTATCTAATTGGTGGTTAAACCCTTATTTCAACAACTATTTAGAAATGGTGGTGAACGCTAAAAAATGTCACCTGCTTATCTTAAAATCTGTAATTGAAATTACTAAACTCAGCCATGCATTCCAAATCGGATATCGGTCCTCAGAAATAAAAATTGACAGCTCAGCCTTTTTCTTACATGCAACATATTTAAGGCTGATGATCCGGCTTGGAGACATTATTATCTGAGGTAAAATAAAAGTATTCTCTTATAAAATGGCATTTACCGGCTCAAATAAGATGTAAAACGTCATGTTTTGCTTTTCAGGCTTGAATCACACCTTTTGGTCGCCGTATCGCAAGGCGATTCTGTACATTGTAAGAGTTTAACAACCGATGTCAACTAGTTGTTTAATTGACAATTTTATGTCCATCAAATGACT
>JBCBSS010000283.1:0-2549 GCA_039819065.1 Bacteroidota bacterium | reverse complement strand
AAAAAAACACACTTTCGTGTAAAATGTCGATAGACGTAATATTATGTGATTTTATTACAAAAAAATAAATTAAAGTAAGGCATGCATTTCAGTAAAGCTGAGTACGCTTCAAAAGCTATGATCCGCCAAATAGGTCTGTGAGATCATATGTTTGGCCTGACCTTTGTTCTTTATTATAGCAAATGGGTCGGCAATAAGTGCCTTTGTACTTAATAATATGATTACCAGGGCAATGACAACGCCAACGATGAGGTGTGGGATTCTCCAATTGATATTTGACGGGCTTTTCATCTTGGTATAAATTGCATGTACAAAGGATACCTGGGTTTTAAGGAAAGGTTACAATCAATTGAATATTTTTTATCCTAATGAAAGCTTGCCACATGCTAGCTATGATTAGACGCTACCACATACTGCTATTGTCTGTTTTGTTGCTTGGCCAGCCGCTGGGCACTTATGGACAATCTGTGCCAGAAAAGGTGCTAGTGGTTGGACTAGATACAGGTCAGTTTTTCTCCAATGTGTTTTATATAGAAGACCTGGCATTCTACAATGACATGTCAGAAGATAAGGTTATCAAGCTTTATGCTGACCGCCTGGACAAGTCGTTGGAAAATACCCGTTACGAACAGTACCAGTATGTAGTGCCCAATTCTAAAGACCTGGAGATTGCCCGGCTGATATTGAACTACTCGAACGCACAAAACAACGTTGGTGAAGATTATGTAAGGAGCGATATACCAAGGCAAGACCAGCGGGATATTTTGAGATTGATGTCGTCCTATAATGCTAAGTACTTACTTACTATTAACTTCTACGACATACATGCCGAAGATCTACCGGATAAGATTGCGGATCATACACCAGCCGATCATATCATTCATTATAATATCTATAATCATAGATTGTCCAGTTTAAAAGGAGGGACTTTCACAAAACGCCCTAGATATGTACAGGCACTGGCACAAGATAGAATATACGAAACCTTTGCTTATGACATTCTTCTCCACATTCAGGCGTTTACCATATCAAGCAGCACGGAAGAAGCACAGAAGAACTACGAGACATTGAGCAAAACACAGTGGAATAAGCGCTATGGGTTGGATGATGGTTTTGGATTTGGAGGTTCCTTGGGTGTTGGAGCACCATACGGCGGTATAGGGCTGGAAGCAGTATGGTTTTTTCACGGTAACCTGGACTTGAATGTGGGATTAGGTTTTGATTTTAGTGGGTTTAAAATCGGCGCTGGTTCGCGATATTATTTCAAATCCCCCAAGCCATCATTAAGACCATTTATAGGCCTGGGGTACGCATATGCCAGTGGCCTGGAATTCAATTTGGGTGGGGAAAGAGATGATGACGGTAATCAGTTAGACCCTGACGACGTCAGCCGGCACAAGATCTTTTCTGACCACGCCATTCACCTCAGGGGAGGCTTGTCCATTCTCAATGTCGATGAAAGCTTTTCCATATTACCCACTGTCGGTTATAGCTATCCTATACAGGGCAGGGTGGCCAAACTTCAAAGTGGCAGAGACTCCGACTTTCGCAATAGCCTGGTAGATTTCATGGCAGTAGGGGGGATTGAGGTTTCTGTTACACTCATTTACCATTTCGGATCGAAGTGACCCTATTCTAAGGAATCCCCGTTATTTGTCTGGTCGTTACCTAATTCTGAATAAAATTCCACGAAAATTTTATCTTTGATGCAACCTGTTATCCGGCCTTAAGTCTTTATACCAAAAGAACTTTTAAAATTGAACAAATGAAAAAGTTGAGTATGATATTGTTGGTGTTTCTTTCTCTTGGTTCTCTTGCCGCAGTGGCACAGAAGAAGGAGGAAAGATCACTAGGTTCCTTCACAGAAATTAAGGTTTCGGAAGCAATAGACGTGTACCTTAAAAAGGGAGATAAAGAAAAGGCAGTGGTGGAGACCTCTAGAGTGGAAGTACACAAGGTGTTGACAGAAGTCTCGGGTGGCAGGTTAAAGGTGCATATGGCGTCAGGTAGATATGGTAACAGGGGGCCTGTGAAGGTTTATATCACGTTCGTTAACTTGGAAAGTATATCGGTAAGTTCTGCCGCAAATGTTTTTTCAGAATCAGTAATTAAAGCCAATAGACTAGAAATACAAGCTTCAAGTGCGGGTTCTGCTGAATTAGAAATAGATGCGGATGAGGCTTATGCATCAGCTTCCAGTTCCGGTGATATGGAACTGGAAGGCAAGACAAATTCACTCAAAGTTTCCGTAAACAGTGCCGGAAGTGTTGACGCGTATGATTTGGAAGCTAAAGTAGTGAGGGCAAGAGCCAATAGTGCTGGTAGTGCCAAAGTAAGTGCTAGTGATGAAATTGATGCTCACGCCAGTAGTGGCGGAAGTATTAAATATAGAGGGAATCCTTCAAGGTCAAGAACAGATTCTAGTAGCGGCGGGTCCGTTAGAAAATCAAACTAAACAAAAAGCCCCGAGTGATCGGGGTTTTTTTATTAGTGGGATTTCTTCGAGTGGCTATTAATTCGCTCTTCTTGTAAGTTCATTTCCAGATTTA
>JBCBSS010000282.1:0-2691 GCA_039819065.1 Bacteroidota bacterium | reverse complement strand
ACAATTATGGCAACTTTCAATATACCCACCAAAGACGAAGTAAGTGAAGGCAACAAAGCAATTTTTGAAAACCTTGAGAAGGGTTTAGGTTTTGTTCCCAATCTCTATGCAACTTATGCGCACAGCGATACCGCTTTAGGAGATTATTTAGCACTACAGAATAGAAAAAGCACCCTTAAAGCTAAAGAAAGGGAAGTAATCAACTTAGTAGTAAGCCAGGTAAATGAGTGTGCTTATTGTTTGGCTGCCCACACTGCCTTAGGTAAAATGAACGGTTTTACAGATGATCAAATCCTTGAGATCAGATCTGGTAAAGCTTCATTCGACGCCAAGCTTGATGCTTTAGCCAAATTTGTAAAAGATATCACCATCAACAGAAGCAAGCCAAGTGCTGAGGCATTGGACAACTTCTTCGCAGCCGGTTATGACAAAGCTAACTTGGTGGATACTATCGTAGTTGTTGGAGACAAAGTAATCAGCAATTTCTTGCACGGTGCCACTCAGGTTCCTGTAGATTTCCCTGCAGCACCAGCACTTGAAACTGTAAACGCATAACAACATTCACTGGGCTGAGGTATCGGCCCATATCACCGTAAATTATAAAGAGCAGATTGGTAGAAGGGTTTAAAAGGAATCTCTATTTTGCCTGTAGTGGCAGAGATTCCTTTTTTATTTATCTAAAGTCTGTGTGAGAAAATTATTCTATAATAAATGGTATTAGACCCCACGTCAGAACCATAGACCTCAGCTTCCGGGGCAAAGCCTTGAGGAATTGAACCACCAACTCCATTGTGTGCCGCAGCTTTAGCGAAGGTACGTCTCGTATGCAGAAGCTTTAGCTAAAGCAGGTCTCTTCTCCTGGAGCTTTAGCGATGGCGCAAGCAGCAACGAAGGCAGATTCTAACCCAAATTCTCTTCTTAGTACATTCCCATATCGGCATTCACACTTTTGATCTACCCAAATTGAGATGAGTGTGAAATACATTCCCCTGTCAGGCAATTCAAAAAGCAGTCAAAAGATAACATATTGAATGTCAATGTATTAAGCTTTCCATTCAACCATTTATTTGTTATTTCAAAGATTGAATTTGATTTATAGTTGTTTTTATGTGCATTTATACATATTTTATTTTTCATTTATAACTCAATAAACGAAAATGCTATGAAAAATAAGAAAGCTAAAAAGCTGAACCTTGAGTCAGTTAAAGTGAAAAGTTTCACTACTTCATTCGAAACAGAAAACGGAGAGACAAAGGAATTATTGGGTGGACAAATAGCGACCTACTTTCTAGATTGTCCAGGCACCTATTTTACTGGATGCCAGACTATGTGTTATTGTCCTCATACACAGACTAATTGCAACTGGTGCTAATGTAGTACTAGTATAGCTGGTTTCATCAGGTATGATACCTGGCTTACTACCTTTCAACTATCTGGTATAAAATAGCTGAGCCTTATCATACCAAATGATGAATTAGCTTTTACATTAATCATATATTAAAACCCCTACTTCTATGAGAATATCTGAAGTAGGGGTTCTTTCATTCCATATAAACCCTCACTTAAGAATGGTTATTAGAAAAATCGTCAAAAACTCAGCCTTTTGAAAATAGTTCAAAGCTATTGGAGCAAACCTGCCACCAGACAAGACAACGATAGAAACCTCGGAGGGTGGAGACATTATAAATATCATTTGATGAGTTGGGCCCTGAGTAGCTTGCAATTGTGTAAGTTCTATGACCGGGTACAACTAATTACTGATACAGAGGGCAAGCGCCTATTAATCGATGAACTACAACTGCCCTATACCGAAGTCTCACTCAGTCTTGATGATATACAACATTATAATACCGGACTTTGGGCTTTAGGCAAAATTCAGGCACATAGCATACAAAAAGAACCTTTTATCCATGTGGATAATGACGTTTACATTTGGCAGTCATTTCCTCAAAACATTCACGAGGCTGGTATAATCGTACAGAGTATAGAATTTGAGACACCCTCTGTTCAGGCCGTTGTCAGGCAGCTTGATGGACTCTATAAGCTTCTACCTGATCCCTATAAGGAAGTGATCAAAACATTTGGCAAAGTACCCAGCTACAATGCCGGCATAGTGGGAGGTAATGATCTTGAGTTCTTTGCATACTACTGTGAGGAGGTCTTTGAGTTTCTGGACGCTGAAAAGGATAAGTTATTGACCGAACATTTTCCAGTAATTAATATCATTTATGAGCAGTTTTTCATGTGTGCTTTGACCTTGTTTGAAGAGCTGGACGTAACGTGTCTATTCGATAGGAATTACTTATTCAAGATTTATAATGAACTAGATTATGAAAGGCTGATCAAAGATCATGGTTACTTTCATGCACATCACTTGAAGAAGAATCCTACGGTAGAAAAGAGCCTTGAGCACTGGTTATCTTCACTACATCCAATCTTTTATGAACGGATTGAGCAATACGTGACTGATGCTTAGAACTACCTTTTTTTAACAGGCTACGTGAACTGTAGCGAGGTAATTATGATGCACCAGGTTAAACGACAAAGGTTCTTACCGCCAGGCAAATAATTACAAAATAGCACCTCTAAAATATGCTTCGTAGAAGTAGCTACATGCTATAAGGTCTTAAAGAAAATCGCATAAACCACCTCTGACCAATTCAAAACCGATCTAAAAAAAATAGCTAAAGG
>JBCBSS010000281.1:0-2771 GCA_039819065.1 Bacteroidota bacterium | reverse complement strand
TATACTAATGTTGAAGATTTACCAAGGGTACTTAATGGATTAGGAGTAGCTATTTTATCAACTTCTAAAGGTGTCATCACCGAGAAAGAAGCGAAACATCTCAATGTTGGAGGGGAAGTACTTTGTTACGTTTATTAATTGAATTGTAATGTCACGAATAGGTAAAAAAGTTATAACTATCCCTAACGGGGTAGAGCTTAAGGTCGATAAGGACGCCGGTATCGCTACAGCTAAGGGACCTAAAGGAGAACTTAGCCAAAGATATAATCCTGAGTTCTCTATAGATATGAAGGATGGGGTACTGAATATAAGTAGACCAACCGAGCAAAAAAGACATCGCGCTCTGCACGGTCTATACAGATCGTTAATCTACAACATGGTAGAGGGCGTAAGTGAGGGTTACAAAAAACAAATGGAATTAGTTGGTGTAGGGTATAAAGCATCTGTACAAGGCAATGTACTAGAATTAAGTCTAGGTTACTCTCACAACATATTCTTATCTATCCCTGGAGAGATCAAGGTAAGTGCTGAAACACAAAAGGGAAAAAACCCGATAGTGACGTTAGAGGGAGCAGATAAGCAGTTGATCGGACAAGTGGCGGCGAAGATAAGATCTCTAAGAAAAGTAGAGCCATACAAAGGAAAGGGTATTCGTTTTGTTGGTGAAAACATTAGACGTAAAGCTGGTAAAGCGGCAGCTAAATAATAGTAAATATTGAAGTGATGGGAACACAAAAGACTTCTAGAAGACTTAGGATTCGTCAGAGTATAAGAAGAAGGCTGCGAGGCACTGAGTCTGTGCCAAGGCTGTCTATTTTTAAAAGCAACAAGACAATTTACGCACAAGTAATAAACGATGACTCTGGCCATACTATGGCTTTCGCGTCGTCAAAGGAGCTAGGTAGCGCTGAATCAGTGAATATAGATAGCTCAAAAAAAGTAGGTCAAAAAATAGCTGAAAGAGCTATAGCCTCAGGAATTGAAAAGGTAGTGTTTGATAGAGGTGGTTATTTATATCATGGTAAGATAAAAGCTTTGGCCGATGGAGCCAGAGAAGGAGGTCTTAAATTCTAAGCATATGTTCCAAAGTAATATACAGTCAGTCAAAGCCAGTGAAATAGACCTCAAGGAAAGGGTTGTTGCCATAAAAAGGGTGGCTAAAGTAGTAAAAGGTGGAAGACGTTTCAGTTTTTCGGCCATTGTAGTTGTTGGAGATGGTAACGGTGTAGTTGGATATGGTTTGGGTAAAGCAAATGAGGTAACCGATGCAATAACCAAAGGTATAGACGACGCTAAAAAGAATCTGGTTAAAGTCCCTATTTTCAAAGGAACTGTGCCACATGAGGCTACCGGTAAATTCGGCGGTGGCTTTGTGTTACTTAAGCCAGCATCTCCGGGTACAGGTGTGATTGCCGGAGGAGCGATGAGGGCGGTACTTGAAAGTGCTGGTGTTCACAATGTATTGGCTAAATCAAAAGGTTCATCCAACCCTCATAATGTTGTGAAAGCAACATTTAAAGCATTATCTAGTATGCGTGATCCTTATACTGTTGCTAAGTATAGAGGCGTGGATCTTAATAAAGTTTTTAATGGATAGTCTTATGGCGAAGGTTAGAATTACTCAAATAAAGAGCACAATCAAAAGACCTAAGAATCAAAAGGCGACTATTGATGCCTTGGGTTTAGGTAAGATCAATAAAACCGTTGAGCTTGAGTTGACTCCTCAAATCGCTGGTATGATAAGAAAAGTGAATCATTTAATCGACGTATCGGAGAACTAGAGTTATGAACTTAAATAGTATTAAACCAGCAAAAGGAGCTGTAAAGTCGAGTAAAAGAATTGGCCGAGGCCAAGGTTCGGGTAAAGGAGGTACGTCTACGAGAGGTCACAAGGGAGCAAAATCGAGATCAGGCTATTCCAAAAAACTGGGTTTTGAAGGTGGACAGATGCCTTTACAAAGAAGGGTGCCAAAGTTTGGTTTTAGAAACCCGAATAGATTAGAGTACAAGGCAATAAACCTAGATTCTTTACAAGAATTGACCGACAAATTAAAGGTCAAAGAATTGAGTATTGAGGTGCTAATAGACAATGGCCTGGTTAGCAAAAAAGACAAGGTGAAAATCCTTGGTCGAGGAGAACTTAAATCCGCTTTGGAAATTAAAGCTCATGCATTCTCGAAATCTGCTGTTGAAATAATCGAATCGAAGGGAGGAAAAGCGATTACTGTTTAACTTATGAAAAAGTTTTTCACCACTATACGGGATATCTTCTCAATAGAGGATCTCAAAACTAGGATTCTCAATACAATTGGACTGCTGATCATCTTTAGGTTAGGTTCATACGTAGTGTTACCTGGTATAAATCCAGATGCACTTGGAGATAGTACCTCTGGTGGACTTTTTGATCTTTTAAATATATTCCTGGGCGGGTCATTTAGTAGGGCATCGGTTTTTGCCCTGGGTATAATGCCTTATATATCAGCTTCCATTGTTATTCAACTACTAACAGTGGCAGTACCATACTTCCAGAAACTTCAAAAGGAAGGTGAATCTGGTAGAAAGAAAATCAATCAAATTACTAGAGTTCTGACAATAGGTATAACGCTTGTTCAATCATCTGGATATATAGCTGGACTTGGTTTGACACAATCATTATATCCAAACGTTGATCCTACCTTTTTCACATTTTCATCTACCATAATCAGCATTGAAATACCATTTCCGATTCCTTTGTCAGTTATCTTTTCACCAATCCACATACAGAACATTGT
>JBCBSS010000280.1:0-2799 GCA_039819065.1 Bacteroidota bacterium | reverse complement strand
GGATGTAATTCATAGCCTCCAATTAATAAATTCGTACCTGTTTTTAAAATCAGCGAACACTATTTGGTTATTAGGAGGTTATGAATTACATCCCCTCCCCTATTGAGTTTAAGTTCCATTTTATATACAGTGCTACGGCGAACCGGTCCGGTAGAATGCAGTACCATAAAATCAAATTAGGTGAGTATAAAGAACGCATCTCTCGGACCGAGTTCATCCGTACTTTCAATACCTCCAAAATATTGGCCATAAAGCCACTGCCTACCCATCCCGACTCTCCCGTTTTTCAGTTGGAATTCTACGTGTAAGTGACCTCAATTGGTCAGGTGTAGATGTCTGTTTAACTTATGCTACTCATATCTTAGGTTGGATAATTACACTTCGCTTTTGGAAAGCAAAAGCAGTGATCAAAGACAATTGCGAATCACTTCTTCTTACGAAATAGACTCTTGATGCGCTCGTAACGTTTCTCGATACCGACCGCATTACTGCTTTGCAAATCACTCAGTTGTAGATTCAATGCCACCGTGGATTTCCTTATTTCTTGGATGGATAATGCCAGCGAGACCATAAGCAAAACAATGCTGGCTCCGAATATATAGCTTCCCCATACGGCTTTGTCCCAGAAGAGCATAAACATACTGAGCACACAAAGAAAGAAACTTGACACGCCGTATATCTGCATGTTTCTGATCAGGTTAACACGTGTTCTCAAATTGTTGATTTGCTCTACTAAAGTCTCTTGACCAGGATTGTTTTTATTCTTTTGATAGAGATCTCGTATGAGGGTGGCGATGGCCAGAAACCTATTGGTATAGGCCAGCAGTAAAAGTGAAATGGCGGGAAAAAGTAAAGCAGGAACGGTAATATCTATGACCATAGCATATTCAAATCAAATTCAAAGGCCAAATTAAACAAATAAAAACGCCTCAACATCCTTGCTACTAGGATATTGAGGCGTATGCCTTATGACAAGAAGTGGTACGCTAGCCGATCTTAGAGTTGATCAGTTCGGCTAATACGATAATTCCCTCTCTCAGGTATTCGTCTTCCACCTCTATCTTGTCTTTGATCGCTCCTGTTTCAGTATTGATTGAAGTACCAGAGAGCTTATCATTGTCTCGTTTTGCTTTCTTCTTTTCCGCTTCTTCCATCTCCTTCTTTCTCTCCTGCTCGTTTAGCGAAATGCGGGTATTCTCTATGTTTCGCCTTAGCTCCCGAGTGTCCTCTACCAGTGTTTGAAGCCCTCTATCAGTCTTAAGTCTTTGAGTGTATTCCTTGTTCAGTTTTGCTACCAACTGGCCAGAAATCTTATCTGTCTTTTGGAATCCAGCACGCTTGATTTCATCCCAAGGCAATGCATTGGGAATAGATCTTTCACCAAACTTGTCTGCATCGAATGCTGAAGGTAGCTTAACATCTGGCTCTACACCCAAATTCTGGGTACTACCACCTGATACACGATAGAACTTCTGATAGGTCAACTTCAACTGACCTACTTCCAGCTCTTTGTCTTGAATGAATCGGCCGAGGTCAACGATAGTTTGAACAGTTCCTTTGCCGTAAGATTGCTCTCCAACCACGACCCCGCGATTGTAATCTTGAATGGCACCGGCAAATATTTCTGAAGCCGAAGCGCTGAATCGGTTGATAAGAACAGTTAATGGACCATTGTATAACAGGTCTGCATCATCATCATTCAATACATCTATTTGGTTGCGTGAATCTTTCACTTGTACAACTGGACCATCTTTAATGAAAAGGCCGGTCAGGTCGATAGCTTCTGCTAGTGAACCACCACCATTATTTCTCAAGTCTATAAGGATACCATCTACATTTTCAGCTGTTAGGCTCTTGATCAACTTCTTTACGTCTTTGGTAGTGCTATTATAATCAGGGTTGCCCTTTTGATACTCATCGAAGTCCATGTAGAACGTCGGTATGGTAATCACTCCCATTCTATAGGGTTTGCCATCTTTAATGATGTTATGCACTTCTTTCTTGGCTGCCTGGTCTTCTATCTTGATCTTTTCACGTACCAATCTGATCTCTTCCGAAGGGCCGCTCACACCAGTTTTCGCTGGTAGAATTTGTAACCTCACTTTCGTGCCTTTTGGACCTTTTATCAATTTGACCACGTCATCAATTCTCCAACCGATAACATCGACCATTTCTCCATCTTCACCCTGAGCTACACCAATAATACGGTCACCGTCGTGTATCAGGTCACTCTTATCAGCCGGACCTCCCGGAATGATCTCCATTACCTTGGTGTAATCATTTTCTGTCTGGAGTCTCGCGCCGATACCTTCTAATGAGAGACTAATACTGGTTCTAAAGCGCTCCGCCACACTTGGTGATAAATAATTAGTGTGCGGGTCATACGCTTCGGCCAGTGCAGTCATATAAATTTGGAAGATATCTTCACTGTTGTATTGGCCTATTGATTTTTGAAAACGCTCATATCGTTTACTTACGCTCTCCTTTATTTCTTTTTGCTCTTTCTTGGCTAGCTTCAAGCTTAAATACTGGCTTTTTATGATCTTTCTCCAGATATCATCCAGCTCTGCCGAAGACTTGGCCCATGCTACCTCAGAGCGATCAGTCTCGTAGTATTCCTTTTTGTTAAAGTCATAAGTTTTATCAAGTAGCGTATTTTCAATATAAGACATGCGCTCGTTGAACCGCTCTCTGAATACCGAATAAATCTCATAAGCTACTTCTACATCACCGTCCCTGGTTTTGTTGTCCAGTTTAGTGCGGTACTTTTCGAAAGAGTCTATGTCTGACTGCAAAAAG
>JBCBSS010000279.1:0-2812 GCA_039819065.1 Bacteroidota bacterium | reverse complement strand
GAGTGTAACGAGAAATCTTTCTCACTCAAAATGCTGTATTTGGACACTTTCGATGCTTCGAAAAAGAGAGATATCTCATTTTATTCGATATGACAGGTTTTTTTGAGTTTCAGGTACTATTCTGCGCCTTTCTTAAGCGATATTCACGTTAACTTTATTTATTACCTCATTAATCATTTAAGTTGCAAGCATATTCTCAGCACTTCACACTCGGCGTTTTAGGCGGAGGCCAATTGGGTAGAATGTTAATTCAATCTGCTGTTGATTTCAATGTCAATATAGCCGTACTAGACCCAGACCCTAATGCACCTTGTAAAAATCTGGTGGGCGATTTTTCAGTCGGTAAACTAACCGATTACGATACCGTGATCGAATTTGGGAAGCATTGTGATGTCATTACCATTGAAATAGAGAATGTCAGTACACAAGCGCTTTACGCACTGCAAGAACAGGGTAAAAAGGTATTTCCCCAGCCTGAAGTGATAGAGCTAATACAGAACAAAGTCAAACAAAAGAGATTCTACAAGGAAAATAATATCCCCACTGCACCATTTGTTGAGACGCAGAACAAGGCCGAAGTAGCGCAACAAAGCGCAATGATTCCCATTGTCAATAAACTGGCCACAGAGGGTTACGATGGTAGGGGAGTACAGATGATCCGAACCGAGGAAGACCTGGACAAAGCTTTTGATAAACCTGGGATGGTAGAGGAATTAATTGATTTCGATAAAGAGATATCGGTTATTGTCGCGCGAAACGAATCCGGAGACATCACAACTTTCCCCGTTGTTGAGATGGTTTTTCACCCTGAGCACAATCTGGTGGAATACTTGTTTTCTCCGGCAGATATTGCACAAGACATAGCGCAAAAGGCCACTGATATAGCCAAAGAGGTCATCCAAAAGCTTAACATGGTCGGTCTCTTGGCTGTGGAAATGTTTGTCACCAAAGAAGGCGAAGTATTGGTAAACGAGATTGCTCCCAGACCCCATAACAGCGGCCACCAAACCATCGAAGCGAATTACACCTCCCAATATGAACAACACCTTAGATCTATTCTGAACTGGCCCTTGGGCAGTACCAGAACTTTGATCCCTTCGGCCATGGTCAATATTCTAGGGGAGGACGGTCACACAGGTGAAGCCAAGTATGACGGTATGGAGGAGATGCTGGCCATGGAGGGTGTTCACATCCATTTGTACGGAAAGAAACTCACCAAGCCATTCCGGAAAATGGGACACGTGACAGTGACTGGAAAAGACATCGATGAGCTCAAGACCAAAGTAAAAGCAGTAAAAGAGAATCTAAAAGTAATATCATGAAAGACCCGCTTATTGGCATTATCATGGGCAGCCAATCAGATTTGAAAGTCATGTCTGAAGCAGCTGAAATTCTTGACCAGCTAGACGTACCGTACGAGTTGACCATTGTTTCAGCCCATCGCACACCACATAGAATGCTAGACTATGCTGAGAAAGCCAAGGACAGGGGATTGAAAGCCATTGTAGCGGGAGCTGGTGGAGCAGCACATTTACCTGGTATGGTGGCCTCGTTGACCACGTTACCGGTCATTGGTGTACCGGTCAAATCCAGTAACTCAATTGATGGTTGGGATTCGGTGCTTTCTATATTACAAATGCCCGGAGGTGTACCTGTAGCGACTGTGGCGCTGAACGGAGCGAAAAACGCAGGCATCTTAGCAGCACAAATAGTAGGCGCTTATGATGATACTGTGGCAGAAAGCCTAACGCAGTATAAGACAGAAATGCGGGAAAAAGTAGAGAAATCAGCTGAGGACATCGAGAACAAAGGGCATAAGCGTAAGCCGATCGGTTTCAAGAGCTAATCAGTAAATTCCTTTCTAAACTTGGTGATGCAATCATCTGTGCCGAGCACGATCATTACATCATCGTCATCGATCACTTTATCGGCATGAGGGTTGAATTGAAATCCTCGTTTGCCATTTTTGATGGCGATAATAGTAGCCCCTGTTTTTTGGCGAATATCCATCTCCTTAAGCGTTTTGCCATGGTATTCTTTGCTTAAAGCTTCTCTGGAAACCTCTTCAAGATTCACTTTTACATCACCCACACCATTTAGCAATTCCAGAAATTCGATCACATAAGGTTTCGTGATCAGGTTGGCCATGTGCATTCCCCCCAGCGTATAAGGCATCACCACGTAAGAAGCTCCCGCTCGGTGCAGCTTTTTTTCGGAGTTCTCATCGGTGGCACGAGCTATGACCTTCACCCTTGGGTTCATTTCCTTGGCGGTTAAGGTGATAAATACATTGTCTGTGTCCTTAGGAAGTGCAGTGATTACCGTTGATGCCCTTTCGATACCCGCTTCTAGGAGTACATCGTCTTGTGTGGCATCACCTTTTATGAACTGAAAATTTTTGCTTCTGTTATCCAGGCTAACTTTTTCTATATTTTTTTCGATCACCAGAAAATCAATTTTCTCGGTGAACAACTCTTCACAAGCCCTGGCGCCGGTTCTGCCAAAGCCACAAACGATAATGTGATTTTTCATTTTTTTCACATCCTTACCAATTAAGAAGTTTCTGAATATCTTTCTCAACTCCCCTTCAAATAAGTACGCTGAGATTACGGAAACAATGTAGGCGAATATACCCAGATTGAGAATAATATAAATTCCAGTGAATAATCTACCTGTAGGAGACAGCGGGTGAACCTCGGTAAATCCGACGGTCGAGAAAGTAATCAGTGTCATATAGAAGGCATCCAGGAAGGAGAAATCTTCTATAATCATGAACCCTAAGATGCCAACAGTTATGGATCCTAGAAATAAA
>JBCBSS010000278.1:0-2981 GCA_039819065.1 Bacteroidota bacterium | reverse complement strand
ATCAATATTGATGAGTTTGATGCAAACGGCAACTTATTATCCTCAGTCCCAAGGGTACAGTTCAGACAAATTTTTGGGATAGGATTGTCCATAACAGTAGGCGATAAAAATCCTAAGGGATAAAGAAAAGTATACATGGTTTCTAAACGAGAAACCATAAAAGGTAGCCAATCGGATTCAACGAGTGGCTGCCTTTTTTAAACGACATATAGATGGCATTCGCCGATGAATGTCAAATGACTACCATAAAAGTGCTAAAATAGTTTTACCGAAAACAACCTCAAACATCTCGCTATGACAACATTACACCTCAAAACCCCTGTGATGTCAAAGCGTCAAGTGAACTACAACAAGGTTAACTACCTGCAGTTCAATTATGACCTTATATTTAACAAGAATAAGAAAGTAATCACTTCGGTCATGGATTATTATGACGGGCATATCCAATCATTTCCTTATACAGCCAGGGAAGTGGAAGGCGCAAAGAAGTGGTACTTCAAAAGGCATAAAGACGAAGACAGCCTACTCACTGAGCGGATCGCTATGTTACAACAAATGCTTAACCGATAGCACCTAAAAGTCCTATAAGTAGCTTGCTGATGCTAACAAAGAACGTAGGTATAGTATCTGTTCGCCTCCAACTTTAATGCGTTATCTTTGTTGCTTTTTTTAGCAATTCAAAGTATCAGCAGCATTTATGCACAAGAAATACGGTAGGGCCTCGCTGGCGTTTGTAATATTAGGCACCCTCTTTCTGGCCTTTTTTCTCAAAGATGTCAAATTCAATTATGAATTCGAGAGCTTCTTCCCTACCGATGATACTGACCTTGATTTCTATCTAGCGTATAGGGAGACGTTCGAGAATGACAACGATTACCTGCTGCTGGGTATTGAACACCAACCATCGGTATTTGACTCTGCTTTCCTTAATAGGGTTGATCAGGTAGCAGATGGACTTAAAGAGCTGAATTTAGTATCGTCCGTTTTCTCGCTGCTGGATGTCAAATATCCTGTCATTAGTGCAGCGGGGTATTTTGAGATTCCCGCACTCCATACAGATGCGCCTGAAAAGTACAAAATAGACAGTACTAAGATATTCAGGAATGAAAGCCTGGTAGGCAATGCCATATCCAAAGATGGGCGACATCTGGCTTTACTTATCAAACACAAGCAGCAAATTACAAAGCCAGAGGCCGATTCGCTAGTGGTGCAAATCACTGATTTAATGCATCAGCACGGCTTCGATGACTACCGGCTGGCCGGAAAAGCGAAAGCGCAGGGCATTTACATCAACAAAATGCAGGAGGAGCTCACCATCTTCCTGAGCATTTCTATCGTACTCGTCACCATCTTCTTGACACTTGCCTATCGGACGTGGTGGGGCGTTATTGTTCCTTTGGTGGTGGTATTGCTCTCGGTGATATGGATTATCGCCATTATGGGCCTACTCGGCAAATCTTTAGACATTTTGATGATACTGTTGCCTACCATTATGTTCGTAGTGGGTATGTCGGATGTGATCCATATACTGACCAAATACATAGAAGAACTCAGGCTAGGGGTCAATAAAATAAGGGCACTGAGGCTGACTTTGAAGGAAGTAGGCCTAGCCACCTTTCTGACTTCGCTCACCACATCCGTAGGTTTTGTCACCCTCATCACAGCCAGTATCAGTCCTATTCGAGAATTCGGAATTTATACAGCGATAGGGGTCTTCACCGCTTACGTAGTGGCTTTCACATTGTTACCTCCTATTCTACTATTCCTCAAAAAGCCGAAGATTTCAGACCAAAAAGTCTATAAGAAGAGATGGATTAACTTTCTAGGCCAGTCCTTTCTATGGGTATTGAAAAATGGAAAAGCAGTAATGGTATTCAGTCTCATCATTACTACACTTTCTATCATTGGTATTTATAGAATAGAAATCAATACTTACCTGATTGAGGATATACCGAATAACGATCCGCTTAAGGAAGACTTTTCCTTCTTTGATGAGCAATTCGGCGGTTCACGTCCATTCGAGTTATCCGTACAGGTGCGAGATACAAGCAGGACGGTATATGACCTAGCGGTGCTCAAGGAAATTGACAAAGTAGAAAACTATCTTACTGAAGAATACGGAGTCAGAAACATTGCGTCTCCGGTACTGATTGCCAAGTCGTTGAACAAGGCCGTTAATGGTGGTTTAGAAAAGGCTTTTGAGCTGCCTCAAAATGAAAGAGATCTAAAGAAGGTAAAGCGCTATATCAGAAGGATCCAAAGGAGCAACCAGGGTGCCAGTCTGACCGATCAAAAGGCGAGACAAGCCAGAATAAGTGGTAAAATGGCGGACATCGGGAGTGCCATCACCTTGCAACGTACGCAGGAGTTTTACCAGTTTGTACATCAGCACATTGATAAAAACTTGATTTCCTGTAGAATAACGGGTACATCTAACCTCATTGATAAAAACAACCTGTACCTGACTGCCAATATGCTAGAAGGTCTGGGTATCGCGTTCGGGGTTATTGCCATTATAGTAGGGATATTGTTCAAGTCCATTCGGATGATCTTCATTACGCTAATCCCAAATATCATCCCACTGCTTATCGTAGCGGCTATCATGGGATATTTCGGCATTACGCTCAAGCTTTCTACTTCCATTATATTCACGATTGCTTTTGGCATCGCGGTAGATGACACTATCCACTTCACTAGTAAGTTGAAAATAGAACTGCAAAAAGGACGTTCATTGCTTTATGCCATTAAAAGAACTTACATTTCTACTGGGAAAGCTATAATCATTACCACGGCTATTCTATCAGGAGGCTTTTTGACCCTTGTGTTATCGTCGTTCGGCGGAACATTTTATACAGGGCTATTGGTTAGCCTTACGTTAGTATTTGCAGTATTGATTGACTTGACCCTGCTTCCAGTAATGGTTTATCTGTTTTATAAGAGATAGTTTCAACTGATTAAACTGGTTTACGTAAAAAAAATCA
>JBCBSS010000277.1:0-2996 GCA_039819065.1 Bacteroidota bacterium | reverse complement strand
ATAAAGTCGAGATATTGCTATTCAATTGGGCATTCCCAAACAGTTTGGTGCTCACTACTTGCCGATAAGTTTCTTCCAGAATGACTGGGTGGTGATTTGGTCACGAGACGAGCCTAAACCAATAGTATGCAATAGGTAGTATGAGTAATGAGGTTACTTTGAGTAACCTCATTACTATCCAGCCTGATGTTCTAATAGGGCACGCGTTGCAAACGCGCGCCAGCGAAAAAATTAGCATGAGAAAAGCCGCTATGTGAAAACGATTTTCAATCGTAACATGTTAAGTTACAAATGGTAAATACTTACGCTATGTTATATCTATACAAAAACGAAAAAGACGCATTTGGTGACCGCGTCTTATCCTATTTGGAGGACATTTCCGCTGCGCATAGAAAGGTCGCCATCGATGAGGGAGAATCATTCATCAAAGAGAATGATATTATCATAAAAGGGCAGGAAGCGGTTTTCAGATATCTTGAGGCTTTCTCCAGAACCTTAGAACATGAGAGATCCATTTCAGCCGATGCTTGTTACATCGATCCTGATACCGGAGAAACCTGCTAGGTTCCAACCGATAACACCCAGGACGCCTTCCCAGAGCAATACAGGAACATCAGACATCACAAGTCAATACACCTTTCTCTAACGATTTAAGCGGCTCCGGCCCTTTTGGTATAAACTCTTGCGCTACAAAACCCTTGAAACCGGTTTCGTTGATGGCTTTCATTATGGCAGGGTAATATAACTCCTGTGACTGGTTTATTTCAGCCCGGCCAGGGACACCACCGGTATGATAGTGGGAAAAATAGGAGTGATACTCTTTAATGGTTGAGATGATATCGCCTTCCATAACTTGCATATGGTAGATATCGTAAAGCAACTTGAAGCTGTCATCGCCGATTTTTTCTACCAATTCTACTCCCCAAGCGGTGCGATCGCATTGGTAATCTGTGTGGTCAACTTTGCTGTTGAGGAGTTCCATGGCGATGGTGATGCCGTATTTGGCAGCCTCTTTCACTACAGGCTCCAACCCCCGAGCGCAGTTTTCTAAGCCTTCCTGTCTGTCTATGCCGTTTCTTACACCAGAAAAGCATATCATGTTTTTGATACCATATTCCGCTGCTACCGGAAGGCGTTCGAAATAGTCTCTTTGCAATTCTTTGTGATGGTCTGGGTTGTTGAACCCGTCATTGATGCCTAAAGGACTGCCATTGGCCATGGCACAGGTGAGCCCGTACTTTGCTACAATTGGCCATTGCTCTGGTTCTAGCAGCTCCACTGATTTCAGTCCCATGCCTTTTCCTGCTTCACATAGGGCTTCCAGAGCGATATCGGGGTAGCACCATTTGCAAACAGAATGATTGATGTTGCCCTTGAGTGATGCTTGTAGCGGTTGCAATGCCTTTTCTACTGCCGCATCTGTGCCCAACGGGATAGCTAGTAAAGCTGAGGACAAACTGATCTTTGATAGTGCTTCTTTGCGGGTGATTTTCTTCATGCTGAGCGATCAGATGGCTAGCTGCTTCAAGTAGTTATAGCTGATGGTGATGCTCTCAAATGGTGTTTTGCGCGTTTGATCCTGCTCTACGAAAAAGTACTCCATACCTGATACTTCAGATGCCTGGAATATCTTTTTGAAATCGATGACGCCACTACCTACCTCAGCAAAGAACTGCTCCTCCGAATCTTCCATGTCCTTAACGTGCCATAAGGGATATCTTCCTGGATATTTTTCGAAATACGTCAATATGTCTTTACCGGCTTTTCTGACCCAGTATAGGTCGAGCTCGAATTTGACCAAGTCTTTATCCGTATTGGCAGCGATTACATCAAAGGGTACCTCACCCTCCAACGTTTCAAACTCGAAGTCATGATTGTGATAGCCGAATTGCAATCCATTCTTTTTACAGATCTCACCGCATTTGTTAAGGATGTCACAAAGTCTTTTGTAATCATCAATGGTTTGACGCTCTTCGTTGGTGAGGTAAGGACAGACGATGAACTTTTGCCCAAGCTCTGCCGCATTTTCTGCCACTTGCTCAAAACCGTTTACCAAAGTGCCTTCTTGACTTGGATCGGTTTGCCCCGTGTTGACGTGGGCACTGATCATTTTAAGATTAAGGCTTTTGAGCAGACTGGCGAAGTCCTTCACACTGTAACCTAGATTATGTACACCATTGAGCATGTAAGACTCGAAATAGTTGTACCCGATAGAAGCCACTTTTTCCAAGGTCTGTTCTACGTTTTCAGCCAGTTCATTTCTGAGCGTGTAGATCTGGACTCCAATTTCTTCCAGGTTTTTAGTGGTGGAGGTGGTAGAATCGGTGGTTTCGGTTTCTTCGTTTGACTTTTTTTCACCCGCGCATGATACTAAATAGGGAAGTGCTGCGAGGGCTGGGGCCTTTTGTATGAACTTTCGTCTTTGCATGTTTTAATATAGTGAATTATGCCATTTGCGGAAACCTTAATTTGATGATAAGATGATGCGATGATTATTTGATGGTATGATGATGTGATGATTTGATCAATTGATGATATGTATGGTTACAGGGTGATGAACTATCTACAGAGAGTCATTCTGAAAGAATCTTATGGGCTATGGAAATCAAACTTGAGTAAAGCGGTTGCGGATTACGATCAAGCATTGGTTTTGCCACGCGTCTTTAGCGTGTGGCACTTCTTTAGCTAGTAAAGAGACTTTAGTCACTAAATTTTGTATATACAATATTTATGAAGCTGAGTTATTGCTCTTCAATTTAGGTTTCCGAAGTAAGTTGGTAATCGCTACTTGCCAATAAGTTTCTTTCAGAATGGCTAGAGAGTGGCGTCACCTTCTTAACGTATTCGTTGGTTGAAGCATAGAATGGCTTCAGAGCGATTTTGTTAGAATGCGCTGAACAAACCACATCCAAGAAGGGTTTTTATTTTACTTTGGAAAAGCTCTGACAAAGGCTCAAGACAATTTAAATTATTTTTAATATGATTTTCTTGGGTTC
>JBCBSS010000276.1:0-2998 GCA_039819065.1 Bacteroidota bacterium | reverse complement strand
AATCAAACTGAAACCAGGCAGATATCTAGAATTTGATTGGTAGAGATATACTTGAGATACAAGATAGATATGGCCAATTCGATAAAAGAAAAAATGATATAGTGGGTTATAGGGTTGAGAATAAGAACTTGGACTTGAAAACCGTGAAAGGCAAAGTGGTTGAGATAGAGTACTACATAAACTAATAATGCCACTAACAAACTTTACTAAAGCCTCATTTGGATATAGCACTAAAAGCAGCAACTGCCTTCCACCTTTATTTTGTTAGCAGGAGTTTATAATCTTATCAACTTTGTACTGATTTGATACTTTGAATGTACCGGTAGATTCGTTATTTTAAGCATTACCAAATAGGTCGATAGCCTGAGCTTCGAACCTTAGTATCAAGTTCACTCAAAAAAGTAGTTTTAATTTTCATTTAACCCCTTAGCAGATGAAACAGAAAGTGAAGTACATGCTCTTAATGCTAATGCTACTGCCATTAACGCAATCACAGGCCCAAAATAACAATCCGACTGAATTAGAAGATTTCAAAATCATTATTGAAAATACTGATAAGGGCGTTGCCATGAAAAGTTATGATGGAAGTGCATGGATTGATTTGTCATTTAGTTTAAAAAATGATTTTCCTCAAGCAGTGGATGAATATGGCATGACAAAACTTGGGAAAGTCTCAGATAACAAAGACGCCGACCTTGCAGACTTTCTTTTTACCATCACAAAAACAGATGAAGGCTTTGAACTCAAGGGAATTGAAGGTACTGCCTGGACAGCTATAAGTTTTACGCTTGACGAGAATGGCGGACAAGCCATCGACCAATTTGGGACGAGGCGCTTGAACTAACCGAAAGGAATATAACAATATACCAGAAGGCATGTGCTTTGGTGAAGATTGCCTTTATGCCTGTTTGGTAAGCCCTTGACTACGAAGTGTCATCCCGATCACATCGGGATCTAACTCTGACCTAGCCCGAAATTCATTTTTGGGCTTTTGTATCAATTGACAATATATCCAAAATAATATGGTGCTCGACGCTACTAAGTTCCTTTCAGGAGGACTGGATGATGTTTTGATATGGTAATGTGCTGATCATTTGATGATATTCGTTATTCGCGTCCCTTGACTAAGCCGTCATTTGTGAATAGATGGTTGCTGCTGCCAAGATCTTCTGAGTAATTAGATTACTCCCAGTAATCTAATTACTTTCTGTCCATCCCCTAACACCGTCAGCGGGGTACAGCCATAGCTACATTCGTCTATTTATTTCTAACTAATTCAATGTACTTCCATCCATTTCTAACTTCCAACTTCTAACCTCCAGCTTCCAGATAGCTACTGGATTGCTTCGTTACCCTTGTCCGTCCACCGACGGATCGCAATGACAGCCAGAATTCAGGGATTTACACCAACCTTTTGTCTTTTGTCTTTCTACTTATTTCTTATGTCCAAAGTCCTACCTCTTCCTCCTTCTTGACAAAGTTTGAGTGACCATCCTTCCCGGGAATACCACGACAGATTCGTTTCCATCTTTTCCAACTGCCGCAACTCCAAAAAAGAAGTTGTCGATGACTATGCCTTCAAGTTTGAAAGAAGTGACATTGCCTACATACCTTGAATGATCCCAAGTAGGAGAGGTGGTGCTTCTCCAATAGATCTTATAGCCAGCTACATTTTCATCCTCGCTTTTCTCCCACTCTAGAAAAGCAGATGGTTGGACTATACCACCAATACCCACATTGGTAGGGGCTTTTGGTGCCCAAGCCAGCCCAGCCAGGCTAATGGCATTCACAGCAGTGAGCTTTTTAGCATAAGGGAAGTTTACACCTTCTATCACATCACCATACTTGATGCCGTCCTCTTCCCTGATATCCTGATGCTGGCGGTTATAGTTCTCATGCGCTTCCATGATTCTTACACCTGCATAACCCAGGTCATTGAAAGGCCTGTGATGGCCACCACGACCGAACCTATCCAAGCGATAGATCATCATAGGATTCATTTCAGGCATATAAGTCTGCGTCTGCTTGTGTATATAGCGCGCCAGTTGCCTTGAAATACCATCTACTTCACCACCAGTGAATCTCCTCACCGTACGCTGACGGTCTGTTTCCGTTACCGGTGTAGGCTCTGAAAAGATCCGGAAAGTGCGGTTATCGATCACACCATCAACTCCTTCGATGTTTCCGATCATATCGTTGTTGAGGATACCGACGATCTCCCAACCCTTTTCTTTGGCATATTTCGCCAATCCAGCACCACCAAATAGCCCTTGCTCTTCACCGGAAAGACCTATGTAAACAATGCTATGCTTAAATTTATATTTGGTCAGTACCCTGGCAGCTTCAATCGTACCCGCCATCCCCGAAGCATTGTCATTGGCTCCCGGTGCATCTGTGGTAAAGTCCATGGTATTCGAGGCTCTGGAATCAATGTCTCCTGACATTAAGACATGGCTATTGGGATAATCGGTACCACGTTGAATAGCCACTACGTTGACCACCCACGCATCCTTTGGTACCCTACTGTTGCCCTCTTTAGTGACGAAATCCTTCTGGTAGAATACCTCCAAACACCCACCGCAGTCTTTGGATATTTGATCGAACTGCGCTTTGATCCACCTTCTTGCCGCACCGATACCGCGCGTATTTGACACTGTGTCCGAGAAGGTATTCCTCGTGCCGAAGTTCGCTAAGGTTGTGATATCATTCTCCAAGCGGTCGGCAGAAGTGTTCTGGATAATATCATAAATTCTCAGATCTACCTGAGGAGGAGCGGCTTCTTGAGCGGAAGTAGAAAGAGAAATAAAAGCAGCAGAAAAGAGGGTAAGAAAGAAACTGAGGATTTTCATGAATGGATATTAAGTTTTGATTGAACGCCGGAAAGATAGAAAACGCCTTACAATCAGCAAAATGAATAGATGTTAGTGGCGAGTGAGACATAAGAAATAAGTAGAAAGATAAAAGACAAAAGAGGTAAGACTTGACTTCTGGATGTCAT
>JBCBSS010000275.1:0-3035 GCA_039819065.1 Bacteroidota bacterium | reverse complement strand
TAAGACACAGCTAAAGAAAACAAATTTTATTGAATGTGATTTTGTACCTCTTGATCGATTAGCTTAAAAACATCAACGTCGTTGTTGATAAACATCTTAATTAAACTATCTAATTCAGTTTTTCCCATTTATAGCAAATTCGAATTTACTTCTTTAACTCTTCCTAATTCTTCCGGCGTTAAGTTGTTTTGCATCCAACTTCTTAGGTTGCCAAGTTCTGTGTCGTCAATATAAGTTGTATCAAGAATAACTTGACGAGGTTCGGCAACACCAGTATTATTATTGGGAAATGGACCTTTATCTCGCAACTCTTTTCTAATTGACGGACCAACCTGATTGACATTAAAAAAATCTCCACCTCCAGGACCTTTGACATCCCAAGGAGAACCATTTGAATCAAAAAACTCCATATTACCTGAAGGATCTCTAGAAATAGGGCCATCCAAAATTCCTTGCGACTCTGCCTCTAAACCTGCCATAGCTTCTTGCCTGGTCTTGGGTGAAGTTTGCTTGGTTGCTGGATCATAAGACAAATCATCAAAATCTTGTTTTGAGCTATATCTCTCAGGAACATCAGCTTTTGAATTATAAGTACCATACTTGTCGGTATTTCCACCGGCTTGACTTACCTTGCCATCAACAGTACGCTTTTCTAAGTGGTCTACCCAGCCTTTCTTATGCTGATCTGGTACATTTTTAAATTCATCTCCTAGCTCATCAAATCTACCTCTCGTTTCAGCATCAAAATCACTAATCTTTTGGAGAACATCTGGGTCCTTTCTTATGGCATCGGGTATATCATCTCCCAAGTCATCAACTTTCTTCCACGCATCCACCAACTCAGGCGCGTTCGCAAAAGCCTCTTAGTTTTTTCGGCTAGACTGTTACAATTTTCCCATTCTCTATATTCATTTTAAATCCAATTTCATCAAAATAATTGTTTACTTCGATAAGTTCCTTTTTATAGCCTCTGACAAACTCATTAGGAAGCATTGTAAAAAGCTCTTTGTAATCTGACTCAGTCACTACTTTTTCATTGAGACTTCCTTTCATGAGACCAAGGATGAAGAATATACTAAAGTCTGGACGATTGAATTCCAAGGCTCTTTTCATAATATACTCGAACTCCAATTTGCCTGGTTCAATGTAATCTAGTTCACTATTGCCTTGATCATCTTCACCATTTTGGGTCTTCAAGATTATTGGAAGAATCTGCTCCTTATCTTTTTCGGAAAACAAGGAATGACTCATTTGTACGTGTTCTCTCGTTAACTCCAAGTGATCCTTGATATGATAGGCACTTCTTAAAACCAAGCCGAATAAAAATGCTACACTTATTTCCTTTAGTGAGTGCTTTCGTACAAGTTCTACTTTTGTCTTAAACTTTTTAAATGATTCCATGATTAAAACCTTGATCCATTAAGAAATTCCGCAGAGGTAAGAATTTTCGATGTACCATCTGGGTAAGTAATCCCAATATGTGTTGGATGAGAACCCGGAGTTGAAAGAGCGTCTAAAATTCCATTGTTGACATCTGCAATATCAATACCGGGTTTATCACCCAAGTTAATTGCTATGTTATCTGCCTGTCTGTTGACATCCACAATTTTGTTTCTCACGTTATTTCTGATATTACTTGCATTGGGGCTGATATTTTTAAAGTCAAAAATTCCTAATCCGTCAATCGATGCATCTGGAGTTACTACCCCATCAGGCAGATTTTCATCTAACAATGTAACCCTCTTGCCATCCCTGCCAAACGATTCGGCAATAGTAAATTCTGCTCTACTATCTATATCTCCTACCGTTACGTTGTGCCCAGGGTGTGTAACGACATAACCTCCTGTTTCTGGGTCGAACATTTCCGTTCCAGTGTGAGGGTTATTTTTACCAAAGCTTGCATCTATGTCATCGAAAGCCTTACGTGATTGCAGAATATTGACATTAGTTCTATTTGGGTGATCTCCTAGTTTCTTCCACGCGTTGACCAACTCTAGATTCTCAGCAAACGCAGATTTGTTCTTTGTGTTTTTCCAGTCATAACAATTTCCTTGAGGGTGACGAGTTTCTGATTTCTGTGGCTGGTAATTCGCTGCTGAAATAAGGTTTAGTAAATCATTTAAAAAATGGAAACGTGAATTTTCAATGGAGTTTAGATTTGAACTTCCAAAATGCTTTTGGTTTGAATTGTTGAGATAGTGTGATTCATGTTCTTTTGAATGAAGTACTCCTAACCGTTCATTTTCTTCTGACTCGTCAGGATTTATATACTCAAAAATCTCGAACTGATCCTTTTTCAAGATCAGCATTTCAGCTCTCATATTCTCAAGAGAGAATCCTAAAAAGGTTAAAAATAGAAATATGTATTTAAGCATATTCATTTAATAAAAAAGCCCAGTCTCTCGACCAGGCTTCTATTTTTATTTTTTTCTTATATATCCCGGATGCCCCTCACCTGCTTTAAATTCAAAAATTTTGAAAGCGTCAGGAATTACTGAACCCAAGCTTGTTATGTGATCACTATTAAGATGTACTTGTTCCCATTTAGAGTCTTTATTCCTTAAAAACTCGACAAGATGACTCTTTTCAATCCATCCCTGAGACTTATTTAAATCAGGCATTCTATTTATCAAAACCTTTTCTAAGTCTTTAAATAGCTTTTTTGAATCATCTATGCTCAATTTATTAAAGGGAGAAGGAGTCCAAATGACATCTACTTCAGTGTTATCCTCAATTAAGTCTAAAGTATAGTTATAGTTCTCAATGTATTTACACGCTGACATTTCACAATATGATAAAGATAGACTCGAAAAATCACATCTGAGAAATGAGGTGTTTGCTATCTTATTACCGTTTAGTTGTGCTTCGAAAAAGCTACACGATTCAAAAATACAGTTGATAATTTCATTATCTATTTCAATACCTGACAACTTACAATTTGTAAACTCACAATTGATTATTTTTGACTCTAACAATATTGTACCGTTCATTGAGCAGCCGGTAAATAAACAATCTTCTAAAATAACATCCCTTCC
>JBCBSS010000274.1:0-3170 GCA_039819065.1 Bacteroidota bacterium | reverse complement strand
CAATATGTAAAAGCTCAAGTAAAAAAAGTAAGTAAATCTTACGCTGAGTGTAAGCTGCTAGAGGTACTAAAACCCTCCGAAGATGAAGTAGAAGTCCCTTACCAGGAAATTCCAGGTGCTCCTTATATCAAGTTGCCTATTGAAAAACAACACGACTATAAAAAGCAAAGTACAATAGAGCTCTTTAAAAGAATAGGCAAGGTCAGTGATATTGAAACTGTATTTGACGAGTTCATCAGTTCACCAAGTACTTTTCACTACCGAAATAAAATGGAGTACGCATTCTCTGCTATAGGCTATGATCATCAGCTCAAGACGGATGTGGATGAATTTACCCTGGGATTTAAAAAAAGAGGCACATGGTGGTGTGGGGATAATCTGAATCATGATTCTGGCTTGTTTGACGAACAGGTAGAGAACAAATTGAAATTGATCAGGAGCTATTGCGAAGAGACTGGCCTTGCCCCCTGGCATGCGCCAAAAAAAGAAGGCTTTTTCAGGTATTTGGTAGTGCGTAAGTCTTTCAAGACCAACCAGCTATTATTCAATCTGGTGACCACATCGGACGGCCTGCAAAACTTTGACCTACAGAAGTTTTCAGATTTTCTTGTTGCTCATTTTGGTGATCGTGTGGCTGGTCTTTTATATACGACTAACGATGAAATTGGGGATAGAACCATTGCCACAACAGGAGATATTCGTTTAGT
Source organism: Bacteroidota bacterium (assembly GCA_039819065.1). GTDB lineage: Bacteria > Bacteroidota > Bacteroidia > Cytophagales > Cyclobacteriaceae > JBCBSS01. The sequence goes on along the minus strand of JBCBSS010000274.1, from coordinate 2,463 downwards.
ATATGGAGAAGACAAAATCGTTGAGGAATTACTTGGACTAAGCTTTGAAATTAGTATGAAAAGCTTTTTTCAAACCAACCCTCAGTCTGCAGAGAAGCTGTACGAGAAGGTGATAGAATATGCCCTGGAGAGAAGGGAAACCATTGACAATAATATAGTGCTAGACTTATTCTGTGGCACTGGTACCATTGGACAAATAGTGGCCTCAAAAAGCGAAAATGCCCAAATTGTAGGTGTCGACATAGTAGAATCGGCTATCGAAAATGCACGCGAAAATGCCGAGCGCAATGGCATAAAAGGCGTGAAATTCTATGCCGCTGATGTCGGTAAATTCTTAAAAGAGCACCCGGAATATATGAACAAGATCAGGACGATCATTCTTGACCCGGCAAGGGCTGGGGTGGCTCCAAAAACAATGAAGAAAATAATAGACCTCAATGCTGAGCGCATGGTCTATGTATCCTGCAACCCAGCTACGCAAGCCAGAGATATTGAGCAATTGGCGCTGGCTGGCTATGCCATCACAAAATTTAGCTTAGTAGATCAATTCCCTCATACCTCTCATATAGAAAATGTGGCTTTGTTAGAGCGCGGAAAATAATTTTTCATCTCAGCCCTAATAATGTCTTGGCATCCCATTAAGACCAAGCTATCTCACCCCCTCCGAAGTACTGATTAAGATTTCTAATCCCGGTTGATCAGGATGATATTTAAAAGGGCTTTTGAGAGTCCCCTTCTATAATAGAAACTGGAATCCAAATCTCGGTTTACAAACCCTGTCATAGTACTTCAGAATGGCAAATCGGGAGGAGCCATGACCAAATATAATTTAACCAAGATCATTTATGCGCGAAAAAATGGGTTGCTGACGCTATATTTTTATAATTATTTCTTATAAAAAGAATTAACATTTGATGAATTACTATGTTAAATAACAACTATATAAGATTATCATTATTCAGAATTATTTAAGATAACGCCAAGGTAAAAACTTCATAAAATCGCTCAAAGCATGGCTAAATGCCGGAGGAATTGCAAGGGCAAAGAAAGCATACAATAGCAAAAGCAACACAATCTTATTTTTTCAAAACAATCATAAAGCTTATGAAATCATTTTTTAAATCGTACTGTCTGTACTTGTCATTATTCATGCTTGCCACCGCATGTAGCAACTCCAAGACACAGGAGCCTGTGATTGAAGCCCCGGTTGTAAGTCAAGCATCATATTCTCCCGAAAGTATCGTATTCAGCCTGAACCTGCTATCTAACATCCTTTTTGGGGTAGACACTACACTGCAGGTGTTGGAAGCTGATGCGCCAAAAGCAATGGAGATGGTTCTTGGTGATTCAACCGTGCAGCAAAAGATAGGCAAATGGAGTATCGTTTGGGGGCCAGTCATCTACAGCAGTAGAACTTCTGATGTACGAAAATATGACGTGGTTGACAATTTGCTAGTGCTGTTCAGAAATGAAAGTAAGACCAATGGTGTACCGGAATACGTATTGGCCACTTCGGGCACCAACGATATTTCTAAATTCGGGTGGTTTGATGAGGACTTCGATGTCTACAAGATGATCAACTGGCCCAACAAAACGACCACAGGATCAATTAGGGGTTTTGTTAAAGATATGCAAGGCAAGGGTACTACTTCTCCCAATGGCAAAGCTGTGTCTATTGGAACAGCTACTGGAATATCCAAATTGCTAGAGATGAAAGATGGTGCCAGAGGTACCATTTATAGCGCGCTCAAAGATCTAAATCTATCCAATACTACAATCGCTGTAGCTGGTCACTCTTTAGGAGGGGCATTATCACCTACTTTAGCACTTGCTTTAAAAGACTACCAGCAAGAATGGAATCCTGATGCCACGGTGCGCATCACTACCTACCCTACCGCAGGAGCAAGTCCTGGCAATAAGGCTTTTAGAGAATACTTTTATACACAGTTCAACGGCAATTTCTTCGGTAAGATGAATCTCAATGACATGGTGCCTCATGCCTGGCAAGCCAACCTGCTGGACTCGATACCTCAATTATATAAGGGTGAGCCATACATCCAAAACGTCTGTCTCATAGATAATTTGATGAGCAAAGTACAGGGAAAGATCAAAAGAGTATTCGGTAGCAATTCTTACGCCTCTCTTTATTGTGAGGATAACGGTTTAACGCCGGATCCAAACAAATCTTTCATGGAACCTTATGACAGTACGCTAATGTCCAAGACAGTAATCGACGAGATGAACGATTGTTGCAAGCACTATCTTGACCCTTTTAAGAAGTGTAATTACAAGGATTTGTCCGCTGGCTATCTGACCGTTATGGGTGAACTAGGATGCTCTAAAGGTGATGGGGCCAGGTGCGATCAGATGGGAGCCACCTTCCTCTTTCTGAAACAGGCTGGCTATCAGCATACTACCGCCTATAACAACTACTATGGCATCCAGCTTATTCAGGATAAAATG
>JBCBSS010000273.1:0-3186 GCA_039819065.1 Bacteroidota bacterium | reverse complement strand
CCTAGCTCTTTGGATATTACATAAGATAACCATGGGCTAGGTATTGGTCTTTATCAACCCGGTAAGCAGGACTTCACGATAGTCGCTACACTCATCGAAAACTTGGAATGACCCTTAGTTAGTAAGCAAGACGTGAGACAAGTGACATAAATCTCACCACGGGCATCTCATGTCCTACCCAAGACCCCAGCCAAATATCATCATATTGCGCCTGCCAAAAATTTATTTCTAATTGGAAATTTAGATTTAATATCTTGAGTATTAATTCTATTATCAATCTAAGCACCATGAAAGCTCTTTCCATTTGTATTACTCTTTTTTTATACGCCATAGCCAGCTTTGGGCAGCTGCCTGATACTTCCGTCTTCGGAGAGATGAAATACAGGTTTATAGGACCAGAGGGTAATCGGGCAATAGCCATTGTAGGCGAACCAGGCAACACAATGATTAACTACATTGGAGCTGCTTCAGGAGGCATTTTCAAGACAGAAGATGGTGGCGTTACCTGGAAGCCCATTTTTGATGATTACGGTGTCTCATCTATTGGTTCTTTGGCCATTGCCAGTTCGGATGTTAATCAGGTTTGGGCTGGAACAGGAGAGACTTTTGTCATAAGACCTGCTCATGCCATGGGTAATGGTATTTATAAATCCACAGACAAAGGGGAGTCGTGGACGAATATGGGACTGGAAAAGACTGGAAGAATTGGGAGAGTTGTTGTTCACCCTTCCAACCCGAATATTGTATACGCCGCTGCACTGGGGCATACCTATGGCCCTCAGCAAGATCGTGGGGTTTACAGAACGAAAGACGGAGGAAAATCATGGGAGCGAGTGTTGTTTGTAGATGAGAATACCGGCGCTGCAGATATTGCCATGGATCCCTCTAACCCTAATATACTGTATGCAGGTATGTGGTCCATTCATATCAATACCTGGGGGCTAAGAAGTGGTGGAGCCGGTGGAGGTGTCTACCGCTCGCTGGACGGTGGGGATACCTGGGAACCCATGAGTAAAAAAGGATTGGTGGGAGGTGAAGACCACCCAGTCGGGAAAACAGCGGTGGCCATATCACAAAGCAATCCTCAAAGAATTTATGCTCTTTTCGAGGATACCAGCCCAGCTTTATGGACTAGCCGTGATGGTGGAGAAAGTTGGGAGTTGGTCAGTAATAACCATACGATGAACGAAAGAGCCCCTTACTATACTAGAATAGTAGTGGCTCCAGATAACGAGGAAGAAATCTATTTTCTCAGTGTTCGTTACAGCAAGTCTGTTGATGGAGGAAAGACACTGATGAAAGAGCCTCCCAGAGGTGGAGGTGATAACCATGATATGTGGATAGACCCCTCTAACCCTAACCGAATGATGGTGGCCCATGACGGGTGTGCCAGTATCAGTTTGAATAGAGGTAAGACATTCCAGCGTGTGGTGTTACCCATCGCCCAAATGTATCATGTCTCTGTTGATGATCGAGTGCCTTATTATGTTTACGGCAATCGACAAGATGGTTGGTCGTACAGAGGTCCCAGCAATAGCCGTCAGGGCTATATCCCTTTGGGGCTATGGCAGGGTGTGGGAGGATGCGAAAGCGGTTTCGCCAAACCCGATCCATCTGACAATAACATTGTTTGGTCAGGGTGCTACGATGGCGGACTGGCAAGGTACGATTTGAGAACGGGTCATGCCCGTGATGTGAGAGTGTGGCCGGAAGCAGGATATGGATGGGCGCCAAAAGACATGAAATACCGGTGGCACTGGAACTTCCCGTTGAGCTTCTCACCACATGTCAAGCATAGGGTATATGTGGGAAGCCAGTATGTACACAAATCCGACGATGGAGGACAAAGCTGGCAAGTCATTAGCCCTGACCTCACCCTAAACCTCAAAGACCATCAGATGAGCTCTGGAGGAATAGCCATAGATAACCTTATGACCTTCGATGGAAACACTTTATTTGCCATTGAAGAATCACCCCTAGAAGCCGGCTTAATTTGGGTAGGCAGTAATGACGGTCAGGTACAGATTACCAGAGATGGGGGTAAGACCTGGAAGAATGTCACTGAGAACATTAAGAACCTTCCACCGTGGGGAACCATCGCCAATATTACCCCTAGTCGATATGATGCAACCACGGCATACATTACAGTTGACCTTCATCAAATGGGTGACTTTGATCCCTATGTTTATAAGACCTCGGATTACGGAAATTCGTGGACTTCTATCAGCGGAGGTATTCCGAAATCAGTGTCTAGCTTTGGTCATGTGATAAAAGAAGATCCCAAAATGAAGGGCATGCTTTATTTGGGTACCGATAATGCACTCTACATTTCGCCAGACGATGGAAAGAATTGGATGCCTCTTCAAAATAACTTACCTCCAGCCCCTGTGTATTGGTTGGAGATACAAGAGCGATTCGATGATTTGGTTGTGGGTACTTATGGTCGGGGCTACTGGATAATGGATGATATAGCAGCCATCAGAGAATATTTTCAGGATGCCCAATCTGAGGAAATGCATTTGTTCTCTCTAAGGCCAGCCTATAGATTTCAGAATGTTCAAGGAATAAAAACAGATGGCCCAAGCCTCAATGCTGGTCAAAACCCACCGTATGGCGCCGGCATAAATTACTACCTGAAAGATAGCGCGCAAGAAGAAGTGACTATTTCGATTTTGAAGGGTGATGAGGTGATTCGTACGTTAGAAGCTGATAACAAAGAAGGTGTTAACCGCATTTGGTGGGACTTGAGGTATGAGGCTACTTATACCCCAAAACTTCGAACCCAGCCACCCGGGCGCCCCTGGGCAGAAATGAATGGTGAAGGTTGGCGGCCTTTGGTCAGTTGGGATTTGGATTTGGATGCAGGGCAGTTAGGCCCAAAAGTTATACCTGGCAAATACAAGGTGAAAGTCAAAGTGGGAGATCAGGAAATGACGCGCGATTTTGAGGTATTAAAAGATCCAAATACAGAATCGACCTTAGAAGACATTGAAAAGCAAGTAGCGTTTTCTTTAGACTTGCGCGGTTCTATCAATGAAACAGTGACCTTGATTAACAAAGTAGAATGGATTCGTAAGGAACTTGATGAGCTAATTCCCCTGATAAAAAACAAAAGGGCTAAAAAAGCAGCCGAAGAACTAAAGACCCAATCCCTGGCGGTCTCATCAAAATTATATGATATCAATC
>JBCBSS010000272.1:0-3206 GCA_039819065.1 Bacteroidota bacterium | reverse complement strand
CGAGTTGGCGGCATATAGTAGATAAACACAATGGTGTTTATTTGAATACAAGCGGCAAACCTCTTAGCATTGAGCAAAGATGAATTCCATAAAAAAAACAATAAAAGAACTTTGTAGCCCAACTGAAAAGGAACTCGAGGAGATCTGCGATGCTCTGACTCCTAAAGAGCTTAAAAAAGGGCAGTATCTGTTAAGCGAGGGGTACGTATGCAGTCAGTATTACTTTGTTGAAAAAGGAACACTTAGGCTATTCTACCACAAAGGAATCAATGAATTTACCGTATGGATGGGAACTTCCGGAGAGGTATTCACCAACCTGGAAAGCTACTTGAATGAAGAACCTAGTAAGATCAACATTAAAGCTATTGAGCCGTCTAAAGTCTATCTTATTAATAAAAAAGACAGTGATCAATTAGCCCTAAAATCAAACACCTATAACACATTACTTCGGAAGACAGTAGAAATCTCATTCGTCAATTTAGCGAAAAACGTCATGTCCTTTCAAAGTGATGACGCAGCCGAACGCTACAGACGTGTTGAGAAAGAGAAAAACTGGATAGCTAAATACCCACTAAAGTACATTTCTAGTTTCATTGGTATTACCCAAAGTTCTTTAAGTAAACTAAGGGCTAAAAAAGGCTGATTTTTTGTCATAGAACAAAAAATCGGTTGTCGTACCCCAGTACTTTTGTCTTGAAATCATCTCAAGACAAAAGGAATAAGACATGGGCCAATCGGTACGTGAATACAAGTTTGATCTATTACCTGAAGAACTAAAGCCAACCGTTAAGAAAACACCTCCAGTAAAATTTGAAAATGTTTTTCGTGCCAGAATGGGCATTGGCATCATGCACTTATTTATGCCCAAGGTAGCCACTGACGGGGTGATGTTCCGAGATTTAAAACTACCCCGAACCCAAAAGGGAAAAGGTCATCTGAAGATCAGGGTTTATACCCCTCAAAATAACACCGAAAAAGAGCGGCTTGGAATGGTTTTTATGCATTGGGGTGGCTTTGTCGTGGGCAATCTAAAAACGGAACATCACCGATGCGTCAGACTTTGTCGGTCAGAGCAAATGGTTATTGTTTCCGTTAAATATCGCCTTGCACCCGAAAACCCATTTCCTTGTGGACTTGATGACTGCGAAATGGCCCTAAGGTGGTTTCATCAAAATGCTTCTGACTTTGGTGTAAACCCCGAAAAAATAGGGGTGGGAGGAACAAGTGCCGGTGGTGGACTTGCCGCCTCCCTTGCCATAAGGTGCCTGAGACAAGCGGAGCAACTAATCAATTTTCAATACCTTGGATTTCCTGTACTTGATGCCAGTTGTACTACCCGATCAAGCCAGCTTCATACCCAAACGCCAAACTGGACAAGTGCGGCCAATAGCTTAATGTGGCAGTATTACCTGCAGGCTCAGCCACCCAGCGAAATCTCCTCGCCTGCACTTGCTGATGACCTACAAGGATTACCTGAAACGTACCTATGGACAGCAGAGTTTGACCCGTTGCACGATGAGGCGGTCAATTATGCCAACAAGCTTTCCAAAAATCAGGTAACGGTGATCTTTCATGACTATTCATCCTGTATCCATGGATTTGACAGCATTCCCAATAGTGAAGGTATCATTAAGCAAGCCCATATAGACCAGTCCATATTTTTTGAGAAAATCAGAGAATCTCACTGAAAGAGCAACGAGGCATTTTTAGCTCAAAAAGAGGACCGATTACTCATTTGTTCTATGATCAAATGAGTATACTCTGCGTACCGAAAGACTACTTAAAAAATTCAAAAGCTATGACGAATCAGAACAAATCTTATACGGAAGAGCAAATCATTAAGCAGCTCGAAAAAAGGCGGGGGGGATATTTCTATTTGAAGATTAGCGCTGAAGTAGTTGACCAATTTCCAAACAAAAGAAAAACCAGGTTCTTGTGCACCTTAGATGACCAGCTGACTTATCAATGTGGCCTTAATCATATGGGAGATGGTAACTTCTTCATTATAGTGAGCAGCAAAAATCTAAAATCAATCGGTAAGGGCCTTGGAGAGAACATCTCTTTTGAACTTCAAGAAGACCCTAATCCTTTAGGGGTCGAAATGCCCGAAGTGTTAGAAGTCTTGCTGGCTCAGGACGAGGAACTCAATACAAAATTTGAGAAACTATCAATGGGTAACAAGAGACATGTGATTCACTCCATCATTAAGATCAAAGATATTGACTTGCAAATATCTAAAGCTGAAGAAACAATATTGCTTCACTCAATACCCAGAAGCAATCGATCAAAAAAATAATAACCGCTAACGACTACCAGGCTCAATCAACTTACCTAGCTATTTCAAACAGAATTGGGAAGAGGTACTTCCTAGTCATATAAAGGATGCCGATTAGAATGATCATGATGCCCCATTTGAGTGATAAGCGATAACGGCATAAACACCAAAGACTTACAGCAACTGGGCTAAGGTTCATGATAAATAAATACAATTGTGTTTATTTGGGTATTGGCAGGCATAATATGAAATCAATTTTAATTATATCATTTCTAACGCTACTGCTCCCGGGTATATCTCTTGGTCAAAAGCAGTTGACAAAGGAACAGGCCTTAGAAGATTATCAGATTCTAAAAAATGTACTGACAAAAGGATATCCCAGTTTATATGAATACACTTCTAAATCACAATGGGACAGTCTATTCACTGACTTTGAGGAGAAAGAAATTAAGACTATTGACAATAACAATGATTTATACAAATCCATTACGAAATTAACGGATTATGCCAGAGACGGTCACTTAATCGTAATGAGGCCCCAGCTCGATCCCTTACCTAATTTCTTCCCGTTATTGCTGAAAATCATTAACAAGAAATTGTACACTGATACTGATGACTTTGGTATCCCCGTTGGCTCAGAAATCCTTTCAATAGATGGAGTGAAGGCAAAGGAGCTAAGAGATAGGCTTTTAAAATATGCTCCTTCAGATGGATTTAATGAAACTAAAAAAGACAGGCAAATAGAAATAGAGTTTGGTATTTTACACTTTTATGAATTCGGGTCTAAGCCGAGCTATGAGATTAAATATAAGGCTCCTACAAACGAGACGATTACTAAGAACGTAGGAAGCCAAACATTTGAAAGTATAGGGAGGCGATTTGCAAAACGAAACTCTTTATTAGCAAAAAAGACATTAAGCGAAAAAGGCCC
>JBCBSS010000271.1:0-3433 GCA_039819065.1 Bacteroidota bacterium | reverse complement strand
GATCTGGCTTTCAAAGTCTGGTTGTTTGTTTATTTTAACGATATTTTTGTGCTGTTTTGTGACTATTAAAGCATAGATCGAGTTATCTCCATCAAAATATTCTATCACGGCCTCGTCATTGCCCAGTGTAACTTGTAGTTTATCGACACTGGCAGTCTCAGTGTTATATTTAAGGTTATAATAGTTTGGATAATCGGAACTGAGTTGTTGTACTAGAGCTTCATAACTGTCCTCCAAGCTGAAAATGCTATCTCTATAAATCTGGGCAAGACTATCATCAGGATTCCCCAGTAAGGCCGTTCGATAATTATCAATTCTAGATTTAATATCATTCTCTTCGCTAAAAAACGCTGATTTAGAAGGTTCAAATACGCCTTTTTCATTGTAGAGTACAGAAGAAAGAATGTTACTTCGGTTTCTTTCCATGAAGTAGTGGGCTAATTCTATATACTTCATATCCTCTCCAATATTATAGAATGCAAGTGCATTGATTAATCCTTGTTGGCTTATTTTGAAGAAGTAATCTGCCAGGGTAAGTTTGTCTAACTCTGAGATTCTATCTCTACGTATTTTAGTGAGCAAAGTGTCGGCTTGAGCACAGGCCAATTGCGAAAGTTCTAAATATTGAGTTGAATCAGTCCTATCATAAAGTTTCTTAAGACTAGAGGCTTTACCGGATAGCGCAACCAACAAGTCAATCGCCCTTAGGTAGTTATGAGAGTCGGGGTTATTTTTAAACTCAATTGAATCGTTAAAATCTATAACGGAGGCCACCATAGCCTTTTGGTAATTCTTAATCGCATCTGTGTACAGCCCTTTATTATCGTAAGCCTCCGCCAGATTATTGTAGGTGATAGCTACATAAGGGTGTTTCGGGCCGAAAGCCGTTTTGAATATAGACAATGCATTACGATAGGAAGCCCTGGCAGATTTTAATCTGCCTTGGTCCAGATAAATTCGTCCTATATTGGAATGCGCATTAGCGATCAATTCCAGAGAAGTAGAAGCAATTTTTTCTATTAATGCCAATGCCTTTTTATTATACTCAAGGGCCTTTTCATACTCCTTTGTTAGTCCGTATAAAACTCCATAAGACTGATATATATTAACAATCTTGGTATTTTCGGCTCCTGAAACAGCTATTCTCACCTCTAAAGCCTTATCGTAATATTCAAAAGCTTTGTTATAGTCAGCCAAGTACATGTAGGCTTGTCCAATGTTCACATAGGCATTGGCTACGTCATCAGTTTTTTCACCTGTAGTACGCACCCAGATATCTAAAGCTCTCTTGTAATACCTTAAAGCTTGATTATGGTTAAATTTATCATCATACATGGCTCCAAGGTTATTATAAATAGCAGCGACATCAGGAGAGTTTGGACCTAATCTGGTTTTCTTAATTTCTGCAGACCTGGTAAAACTTTCGATGGCTGATTCTATGTCCCCTTTATAATAATGGGTGATACCTATCCTTAAATGAATATTTGCTTCTGATAAACTCTCTGCACCCAGTCGACTATTGATCGTAGATAATGCTTTGTTTGCCAAATAGATGGCGCTGTCTGTGCTCCCTACGGCATTATAAGCGGTGAGCAACAGGGCCTGAACCTCATAAAACTTTTCCCAGTTCTCTGCTTGCGACCAAAGTTGAGCTCCGTTTTTAAGATAGTTGATAGATTCCTGGGGCTTCCCTGAGTAGAGAAGGTTACTACCTTGATCAACTTCTTTAGCAGCTTCCTCACTAATATTATTCTGCCCAAAAAGTAGTGTGGGCACAACCAATAAAACGAATAAGAATCGATTCATCACATGTTCTGATAGATAAAAGGCCACAAACCTAAATGTTTTTTGGAACGAAATCTCTTAACTCGTTGATTAATTCTTGGAAGGCTACAAAGAGATGAGCCTTACCAAGTTTTCTCTGCTAAACACTCCTTTTATGCAGACGCCTACGTCGTAAAAGCATGAAAATGACCAGTGTCAAAATCAAAGCTGCTATTATTACCATTAAAGTCAATGAGACATCGTTCTCAACGATAGGATTATCGTCTCCGATCAAAACAAAGCTTCCCCAGTAAAATGGGTTGGATGTAGCAGGATCTGCGTTTTCTAAAAAGGTGATTTTAGCGTTGCGAAGGGCTTTGGACTTGGATTGTCCTTGAGATAAATTCTTATAGAAAAGGTCCATGATTTCACTAGTGGCTTTATCATCTACCTTCCAGTGACTCATCACGACGCTAGGTACACCTGAGTAACTGAAAGCCTGTGCCAAGCTCATAATCCCCTCCCCTTTGACCATTTTGCCATAACCCGTTTCGCAGGCACTTAGTACCGCCAATTCGGCATTGAGTTCCATATTGTATAGCTCGAAGGTGTGCAGATAACCATCCTCTATGCTGTCATTGTCTTGTGCAAAGACTAGCTTAGAATTCATGGGTTGATCATCATCGACCAATGCGTGCATGGCCATATGCAATATTTTAGATCGGTTAGCATTCAGTTTAAAAGTACGTTCAGTTGCACTTTGCCCTAAGTATACTTGCCCTTCCAGGTATTGAGAAATGGTATTGGCTTCCTGACTATTCCATTCTAAAGGCACAATGGCGTCTCTGAACCTACCGATTCCTGCGTCTGATATTTGAGAGAACGATTGATTGGTATAAATAGGTGCAAAGCTTATAAAATCGACTTCGCCAGTACCCGAAACAATATTGAACTTGTTAACGAGCAGGTTAGCGGAATAGCTATATCGTATAGTGTAGTCAAGGCCCAAATATGGAAACCTTCTATAATCTAAAGCCCCTTTCTCTACTTCTTCTGTCAGTAGTATATCAAAGGGTAAGTAGCCAAGTTCCGCGTCAGTAACGCAAATCAGATGGTCTATTCCGTTATTTTCTATTTGATCTAGTACTTCTTTGAGGTAGTCTCGGTAGATAGCATAGGCAGTACTAGCATACACTTGCTGTGTCTTTTCATCATGCACTTTTACTGAGTTTACGTCCATCAAACTTCTTAGTGACTTGACCTGCTCGACCAGTTCGTGTGCCTTGTCAATTTGAAATACTTTGAAGTCACTTTGGGTAATTAAGAAAGCGAACACGGTAGAATCAGTTATCATGTAATCGATGATCGCTTCATTCACCTCAAGCGTACTTTGTAATTCAGGGATTTTGACTACTTGATTGCCATACCTGAAATCATAGTATTGGGCATAGTTTTTTTGAATATCTGACCTTAAAAATTCAAGTTGGCGATTCAGGTTGAATAGTTTTTGTCCGTATTCTGTGACTTTTAAACTGTCGCGCCCTGTAGCCTTTTGTGTTTCCTCATTATAAAGCCCATTGAAAAAGGATACATCTAGCTTAAGTTTAAAAGTCACAGAATACGGACAAAAACTATTCAACCTGAATCGCCAACTTGAATTTTTAAGGTC
>JBCBSS010000270.1:0-3472 GCA_039819065.1 Bacteroidota bacterium | reverse complement strand
AAAATTTCTTCAACCAAACATTTATAATTAATAACTGCTCACTTTAAATGAAAAACAGCAAATTGTATTCCATACGGAGAATTGATAAATTTCCTTAGACGGTTCTGTTCATATTTATCAAAATTCTCAAGTATGGAATACAATTTGCTGTTTTTCATTTAAAGTGAGCAGTTATTAATTATAAATGTTTGGTTGAAGAAATTTTCACTTTCGATCCAATCAGTACGATTGACTTTTCCTAAAAGAACCGCTGCTCAAATTTCGATTTTATTCCAAATTTTTTCTTTATTTAACTTGGCTGGTAAACAGAATGACCTTAACTTAGAGCCTTGTTAGCATTAGAAACAGTTTCTATTTTCAAATGTGAGATTTTTAAAAACAATAATTTTCACAAATGGAAAATAGAAAATCGACAAGTTACCTTATCAACAATGGTTTTTAAGGTTTTAGGACGTAAAAATAAGAAACATTTTTTTCACAATCGTCCTCACATACATTTGAATATGAATTACAACCGGGTTTATCAGTTATAAACACAAAACAATCCACGACAGCACGCTATAAAGAACAACACGCCCGGTTATCTTTGAAACACTATAAAAGCGATGAAAATCCACGGATCCATGAATGTATTGCTACACAAGCTAAAAATTAATTTACTGCTTCTTTTCTGCTTCGGTGCAGTTGGAGTGTCGTATGGACAAGATCCTTCCTTATTGATCTATGAACTTTCCGTATTAAAGAACGACACTTTAAATTTTGTTTTCCAAGATCACCATCCATACAATGCCCCCAAATTACTTAGACTGGGAAATGTGCCTAATTCAGTTTCTCAATTTGAAGAAACAGGAAATACGCTTGGAACAGCAGAAGAGCTTAACACCGTCCAATATATCCCTCCTACAGGTTTCTTAGGTCGTGATACAATTGAACTTTTTTACTCCTACCCTTCTCCATCAGGGTCTGGATTAGTCTTTTCCGGTAATATCGTACTGAATATAGCGGTTGTCCCATCACACATAACTGCGATGCCCGATTATGTAGTTACAGAAATTGGCCAGTCTATAGAAATTGACGTACTGGAAAATGACTTTGGAAGCGGAACCAATCAAACCATTGCCGAAGTAACCAATAGAAACAGAGGAAATGCCGTATTAATAAATAACGATACCAAGGTTCTGTTTACTCCATCAGCGGGTTATGAAGGTCTTTCGCATTTCAATTATTCTATTTGTGATGCACAGGGTGCCTGTGATATGACAACGGTGAGTATCTGCGTGGTTAACCCAAATCCACCTGCATATGATTCCATTGCTGTACAAACCAAAGAGGGTCAAGCCCAGGTTGTTCTAATGGCTTTAGACACAAGCTACAGTGTTAATCTCTCACCTGACCATGGAGTAGTAACTGATACGGGCGATGTATGGACTTATGTACCAAACAATGGCTATAGTGGTAACGACAAAGTCATTTTCGAAGATGCTGCTAACAACCGCACACGGGTATTCCAGATAGAAGTGATTGGTCCTGCACCTTATGAATCTAAGTTCTTAAAGAATGACATCGTCAGCACACCCGTTGATGAGACCATCGATGAAATTCATTTGTTGAGCAACGATAATGGAGGGAACTATTTAATTGGTGTAAGTAGGATCAATGAATGGGGAGCTGGTGATACTAAAGAAGGAGGTAATTTGATCTATCTGCCCAGCGTAGGTAAAGGTGTCTATAAATACATTCCTCCTGCAGGCTTTACAGGAGTTGACATGTTTAGGTATAAAGGTAAAGTACCCAGTGGAAATATAACCGATACGGCTATCTGTTACATAATTGTAGACGATTTAACACCCGAATTACCGGTATATAATATAGCAGTCCCCGAAAATACGCCCTTGGTATTAGGAGATCATATACCTTTCCTGAATTATGAGTACGAAATAGTCAGCCCTCCAAATTCAAATCAAGGTACATTGACTTATTTACCAGGCTTTAACACCTATGCAAGCAGCTTAGGTCAAGAGTTTAGTGGTTACAATATGTTGGTGTATGAGCCATCTTCCGGAGCTCAGGGGACTGATGAATTTGAAGTAGAATATTGTATCAATGGTGATTGCCAGTTAGCAAAAGTCGAGCTTAATATTACTTCGATTGCTACCCCGCAATCAGACACCCTTTGTTCTGGTTCTTCCTGTGTGTGGCCTGGTGATACTGATAAAAATGGTAAAGTGGATATCAATGATCTCTTGCCTATTGGTTTGTGTATGGGGGAAGTTGGAAAAGTTCGTCCTTCAGCCAGTATTGATTATTATGCTCAACATGCAGAAGACTGGAATAGCTTGTATCTAAACGATCTGGATTTTGATATTAAACATGTTGATGCTGATGGAAATGGAATTGTAAGTTCCATGGACACTAATGCTATCAGTCAGTTTTATGGCCAATACAACAACTTAGTTCCTCTAGCTCCTGCTCCTATCAGCGAATTACCATTTTATCCAGCTCCATTTCCGGGGAATCCTCAACCTGGAGATGTAATTCTTTTGGATCTCAATTTGGGAAACCCCAATCTTCCAGCTTTCGATGCATATGGTCTTACATTTAGTGTTGACTATGATCCAGCCCTTTTTGAGAGCGTTAAAGTTTATTGGAATGATGATGCGTGGATGAATTACAATTCACCCATCTTGTCTATGAGTCATGAACTATTTCCGGGCAAATTAGATGCAGGTTATACAAGAACATCTGGATTAGCTGCAACAGGACACGGTATAATTGGAGTTTTAGAATTTATTGTCATTGATGATGTTATTGGTGTCAGACCTACAGAAGGATATTCAACTATCAATATTTCAGGTAACCTAATGAACAGCGGGGGACAAAGCAGTGATCTTGGTTCTCATACAATGACCTTCTCTCTTGGCTTAAACGAAGATGCACAAGAAGAAGACTTAACTGTTAAGTTGGATGATCTGAAAATCTTCCCTAACCCAAGTAAAGCACAAGTAAATGTTCACCTCAATGGTCAGGATAACCTAATGGAGCGCATCTCCTTATATAATATGGTGGGTGCTCAAGTTTATGACTCTGGTACTATCCTTGCCAAGCGTATGCAAGTAGCAGTGGCTGATCTGAACCCGGGTGTATATGTAATGAAAGTACAAACGAACGGAGGAGAGATGCTGACCAGCAAAGTTGAGGTAATGAGGTAAAGAGATAAGAATTCAAATAATAAAATCAGATCAGCGGGCGTTTAGAATAAAAGGCTCGCTGGTAAACATAAATCCACCTAATAACCCTACACTGACCTTTAAAGAAGTAATTCATATTCGTGGAATTTTATCATTGCTAGTGAGTCGCACCTAACCGTGCGACTTTCTTTTTTTGGGCCAAAAACATATTTTTTTTATCGAATTAAAGTTATTTTCTATTGATATACTACTACTCTTAAAAATATTTTTCTCACAATTCGTTC
>JBCBSS010000269.1:0-3510 GCA_039819065.1 Bacteroidota bacterium | reverse complement strand
CATCAGCCTCTCTGGTCACGTCCACCCTATAGGCGGGGACAATAGCAGTGAAGCCATAGGTGTCTCTATCTACAATATTGATATCCAGCGACTCTAGTATTTTAACTATTTGATCTGTATCTAATTCTTTACCTATCAGACGATGAATATTGCTGAATTTAACCTTAATTTCTGCATCTTCTATCTTTTTCGGGTAAATGTCAATTACGCTCGATGAAATAGATCCACCAGCCAGTTCTTTAATCAGGAGTGCTGCCCTTTTCAAAGCGTAAACGGTGATGTTCGGATCTGTACCTCTTTCATAGCGGAAGGAAGCATCGGTTTTTAACTGGTGATGCAGAGCTGTTTTCCTGATATAATCAGGAGAGAAATAAGCACTTTCCAAAAAGATGTTTTGAGTGGTATTTTTCACGCCTGATTTAATGCCTCCGAATACGCCAGCTATACACATTCCGTCATTTGCGTTGCAGATCATAAGGTCCGAACTTAGTAAGGTGCGTTCTTTCTCATCTAGCGTGGTAAATTTTGTGCCTTGCGGCATTGTTTTAACAGTGACTTTCCCACCTGAAATTTGATCAGCGTCGAAAGCATGTAGAGGCTGTCCAATCTCATGCAACACAAAGTTTGTGGCATCAACAACATTATTGACAGGAGTTAAGCCAATTGCACTTAGCTTGTCCTTCAACCAATCCGGAGATTCTTTTACTTCAACCCCACTTATGGTGACAGCTGAATATCTCGGACATGCTTCACTATTTTCTACTTCTACGGGTATAGTTAGTGACTCATTCTCGACCGAGAAGTTATCAACCGAAGGCCATTGTACTTCTTCATCAAGAACAGCTTTAAGATCTCTGGCAACGCCAATATGGGAAGTAGCATCAGCGCGGTTTGGGGTCAAGCCTATTTCTATAACCTGATCGGATTCTAGCTGAAAATATTCGATAGCTGGAGTTCCATTGGGAAGCGACGTATCAAGCTCTATTATACCCTCATGGCTTGCTCCTAAGCCAATCTCATCTTCTGCACAGATCATGCCCTCAGATACTTCTCCTCTTATTTTTGCTTTCTTGATTTTGATTGGATCATGTTCAATTGGGTAAATAGTTGATCCAACTGGAGCAACTACTACTTTTTGGCCGGCAGCTACATTCGTGGCTCCGCATACAATATGGACAGCTTGCTCCTGACCAATATCAACAGTAGTAATACTCAGTTTATCAGCATTTGGATGTTGTTCACACGTAAGGACCTCACCAACTACCAAGCCCTTTAACCCTCCCTTGATACGTTCGTGCTCTTCTATACCTTCTACTTCCAGCCCTGTATCTGTTAATCTCTGCCCTGTTTCTTCAACGGACTCTTCAATATTGATATACTCTTTAAGCCAACTGAATGAAATTTTCATCTGATGAGTCTATTATTGCTTTATTTCAATTTTCATAAAAGGTAACACGACATATTAATAACTAGTTACCTATGGTTAGTACTTACAAGAGCTAAACTGTAGTATTTACCTAGTTGTAAGTAAGCCCACCTTTGATCTTAAGTACCTCAAAAAATGTATTAATAAGCTCGTACCCCTGATCTAGTTGAACTTGAAGTCGACAAAAATAACCAATTAGGTTTGATAAAAATTTAATTGGTTAATAAGTTTTTTCTCCAGCTTCTATAGATATGTTAAGTAGGTTTTCAGCAGGAGGGAATGGGCAGCTAAAACTTTCAGAATAGGCGCAGTATGGATTGTAGGCAAGGTTAAAATCTAAATCAAGCAAACCACTCTTACTTTTTTTGATATCCAAATACCTACCTGCTCCATAGGTTTCATTGGCACTTGTTTCATCTCCAAAGGCTAAGAATAAGGTGCCTTTAAGTGGTCCTCTTTCTATGAGTTCCAAGATGAGTAGTTTATTAAGCTGATCACCAAGTTGAAATTCTGCATAACCATATTTTTTGTAAGGTTTCTGCTTGCCGTCATTGGTGCCTAGCCTCACAATGTTCTTATCCGAACTAGGAATAATACGTGCTTTAACCTTAAAATCAGGATTAGGTGGGAAATAGTTTAAGCCCTTGAACGTATCGGGGTTTTCAGCAAAAGGAGAGGAAGGAGAAGTAAGCATAAAGTGCTCTTTTTCTTCTCTTTCTTTCAGGATTTGCTCTACATAAGTGGCCTCATTTCCTTGAAGGGAGAAAAAAATCATCCCAATAATCGCGATAATTCCTATCCCTATTAATAATTTGTTTTTCATTGCTGTCTATAACTAATAATGGTAGGCATCTAATTCTATTGCCTATCACCGTTGCTACGAAGTTAAGCAAGCTGATCGAATTAGGGTCGATGAATTAGGATCAAAATGAACTTAGTGCCCATCGGAAATGAAGACTAAATCATGTTTTGATCAGCAAAACTGAAGTAAGCGTGGTCTGTAAAGATAATATGATCGAGCACTGGAATTTCCAATAACTCACCGGCTTGCTTGATCTTTTTGGTAAGTCGTATGTCTGCGCTGCTAGGTTTGGTGTTTCCTGAAGGATGGTTATGGACTAAAATGATAGAACTGGCTACGGCATCTAGCGCATTTTTAAAGATTATTTTAGGATCAACAAGCGTACCTGATACACCACCAGAACTGACTTGTTGTTTTTTAATGACTTGATTTCTGCGATTCAGCATGATTGTCCAAAACTCTTCATGTTTTAAATCAAGGAGAAATGGTCTAACCACATCATAGGCTGCTTCTGAACTTGAAATCAGAGGTTTTTCAACAGTTTCGCTTTGCTTTCTTCTTCTGCCAAGTTCCAGGGCGCTAACTATATTGATGGCTTTAGCTTCACCTATGCCTTTGAACTTCATCAAGTCTTTCACAGTAAGACCAGCCAATATATTGATATTATTATCCGTATGGTGAAGAATCTTTTTTGCAAGATCCACGGCGCTTTCCGAAGCGTTGCCACTGCCTATGAGGATGCCTATCAACTCTGCATTAGATAGGCTTGTGCGGCCTTTTAGTATTAGTTTTTCTCTAGGGCGATCTTCTAGTGCCCAATCTTTGATTTTAAGAGTAGTATATTCCAACTTCACATTTCCCATTGTCCCGAAAATAAAAAGCCCTGCACGAGGCAAGGCTTAGTTAATATTTTTATACAATCAATTAAAGACTGCTAACGTAGTTGGCTAACTTTGATTTTTTGTGAGCCGCGTTATTTTTATGAATGATGTTGTTTTTGGCCAGCTTGTCGATCATAGAAGATACCGTTTTTAAGAGTTCTTGGGCTTCGCCTTTATCAGTTGTACTTCTCAACTTTTTGATGAAAGTTCGAGTAGTTTTGTGCTGATACCTGTTTCTTAATCTTTTGGCTTCGCTTGATCGAATTCTTTTAAGTGCTGATTTGTGGTTTGCCATACTGAAATCGGTTCAAAATTCTCCTGAAATTTTTTGAGAGTGCAAATTTAAGCTTAATTTCCACTTAATCAAAGTAAGTGTCTCGAATTTCTCTTAATCCTTGGAT
>JBCBSS010000268.1:0-3577 GCA_039819065.1 Bacteroidota bacterium | reverse complement strand
AATGGTATGTATCGCACCTATGGTAACTGAATCTGATTTTATATCACTTTTTAAGTGGTTCTTTCCATCACTTACCTCTTTTTGAAAGCTAGAAAAAAGAATGAATGCCAGTAGCATTAACAAAAACGGTTTCAACATCTTTAAGTAATTTATGATATACCGTTTTGACTACCGAGTGAGTAATTAAAGGTTACAGATATTAAAGAAAATAGTTACGAAAGCCATAAAAGGCTCGATCACATGCTCAAACCGCTATTATTCGTAGGCGCCGTTAGCAAAGTGTTCATCCCACAATTTCTTTTAACCTGGCTCTAAATCTTTCAAGCTCAGATTTTCTGTCTACTTCAGCATGTTTCTTGGCTCCGTATACTACAAATGGCTCGAGATTCTGCATTTGCATCAGTCCAAACGTGCCTATAAATAGGTGCTTGAATGTTTCTTTAATTGTGCCTCGCTTTTCCGGAGTCCAGACAAATTCAGGGGCTCCGGTGGTCATACTTACCAGCACTTTTTTACCCATAAGGGCTTGACCATTTCCGTAAGCCCAACCCATTGAGAATACGCGATCAATATAACCTTTGAGCAAGCCTGGTACGTTATGCCACCAAAGTGGAAATTGAAAAATAAGCAAATCTGCCTCCTCCAATAGCTGATGTTCTTTGGTGATATCTTCTGCAAAAGTTCGTCTTTGGAGAGCAGCCTGCTGTTCCTTTTGAAGATCAAAGAAATCAGCATCATAGAGAGAGGTAAAATCATCCTCATCCGCTGAAGCTTTAAACTTCATTTGATACAAGTCGCTACAAGTAACCGACCATCCAAGCCCTTGCAGGGTTTGGATGGCCACATTCCTTAGCTGCCCGTTGTAGGATTTCAGATTTGGATGTGCAAACACAATATGTGCTTTCATTAGACAAAGGCTTTTTGGTTGTTCTCAAAAAAGGTTTGAGCACTGGTATACTCTCTTCCGGTTATGTTTTTATAATCATCAGAATATGCGGCGGCCCAGCCTTGTTTAATGATGTAACTAAGTTCCATCATCGCATTTACCATCCACTCGGGCATATGATTAGACAACATGCTCTCTCTAGCCTTTTCCTCCGGTACATCAATGTATGATACTTGCTTACCGATAACCTTACTAAGGGTTTCCGCTACTTCAGCATTGGTATATGTTAACCCGCTCAGTTCGTAAGTTTTACCATAATGCTCCTCGCTGGATAGCGCAATGGCCGCGACTTCCCCAAAATCATTGATGTCTAGCATCGCTAGTTGAGCATCACCATTGGGTACGTAAAACCCACTGTGCTCTTTGATGGTTTGGCTATGGTAGTTCACGAAGTTCTGAAGGAAATTGGCTGGTCTTAGAATGGTGTAGTTTAAACCAGATGACTTGATTAAGTCCTCACTCGATCCAGCCCAACGGGCCATTTGAATTTGACCATTACTATCAGCACCTGAAGCCGTACTTCTTACCAAATGCTTTACGTTGTGTAGTTTGGACGCATTAATCACCATTTGCGTAACTGCTTCAGGGTTTTGCATCAAAGGCGTCACCAAAAACACTCTTTGCTTGCCTTCCAAAACATTGTTCAAACTATTCTGCTCAGTAAAGTTTACAATGACTGGTATAGCACCAAATTCACTCACTTTTTCGAAATCTGCTTCCGTTCTAACACCAGCGTAAACTTCAACATCTCTGTTTTGCAGGTTTTTTAACACCGCTATTCCAATATTTCCTGTAGCTCCTAATACGATTATCTTTTCCATTGTTTTTCAATTTTAAGTTGTTACAAATCTCGGTGTAGATAGGAAACCTGTGATAACCAAAAACAATGTGTTAATGACCAAAATTACATTTGGTTACTTCTGTATTCTTTGGGAGTGTAGGATGTGTGTTTCTTGAAGAATCGAATGAAGTGTGTAGGCTCATCAAAACCTAAATAATAGCTGATTTCGGAGACATCATCAGTTGAATATTTAATATGACGCTTGGCCTCTTGTATGATTTTTTCTGATATGACTTCTTTTGCCGTTTTGCCTAGAACAGCCTTGACTGTTTGATTCAAAGCATTGGATGAGACATATAGCAGTTCCGCATACTCACTCACCTTCTTATGTTTGACATAGCTGTTAACTACTAGATTTCGAAAGCGATAGACAAGTTCTTCTTTCCTGTTGAGGGTTTTAGTTTTAGCTCCAGTTGATTCCTTCAAGCTTTTGCACTTGAATAGAAGTGATAGCAAAGAAGATTGTAATATTTGGGTTCGGTATGCATTCGGTGTATAATACTCTTTATGCAGTTTATCAAAATCCAATATGATATGCTCAATTGCTTCATTTTCCAATGCCAGGAAGTTCTCATCCGACATGTCAAAAAATGAAAATTCACTTTTGAAATTGCCGTTGAAAAAATTGAGAAAATCGGCTTTGAAGTAAACTATACATCCTGTTGTATTAACATTTCGTTGCCATGAAAAAATATGGTCAGGAGAAAGAAAATAAAGTGTGTTTTCCAATCTGTTATTGGTTTGCACATCAATATCGGCAATGGCATCTTCCGAATTTAAGATCAGTGTGATCTGGTAAAAGTCTTTCTGGTATGGGGGCATTTTCAGTGCACTGGTAGCCGATAATTCGTCAAATCGAAAAACAAAAAACTCAGGAATATCCGTCCGCTTTTCGAACCCTGTAGTTTCGAAAAACTCATTGATCTCCTTAAATCGGTTTATTTCATTTTTCAATGTAGATGAGTATTCATTGTGTTCTACCTAACAGAAAGATGAAGCTGTCTCATTATTTGTCAGCCACCTCATTGCGGCACCAATCTAAAATCGCTGGGTAAAGTTCTTCAATCTGCTTAGGTTGCTGTTCTTTGTAAAGCGATAACATCTTTTGATTGAATGAAGAAAATGTTTTAAAACCTCTGTAGTTATCCATCTGATTTTCAACCCTTTTATTGATTTTCTCAAAATCTAGTGAATCAAAACTATCATAGGCATAAAGGGAAAATACAGACCAGGTCATATACTCATTAAAGACAGATAACTCAGAGCTGTAACCATCAGCCCAGGACCCGGCAGTCGTCCATTTGTTACGGCCCTGGAAAATGGTTTTAATCTCTCGAGCAAACTTGTCGGAAGTCGGATTGACGTAGTTGTGGTCAATTTCTGTAAAAACGACCCGTGTCATTAGCCCCTCCTTCACCTTCTCTGAATACCTATCTGAAGTAATTCCTCCCTGAACAAACATAACGGTTTGCTTAAAATCATTGGTTACGAACTTGTTCGTCGAATGACTTCCTCCCACTAGAGGGGAAAAAGTAATCCAGTAGTTATCATAGCGTTGCGGAAATCGTTGTTCGAGCCAGTCCCATTGCTTTTTGATGGGCGATTGATTTTCAAGTAACTCAACCTGTTCTAGGTAATAGCCATTATGTGTTGCATAGAATTCCCTAAAATTGGTCTTATCAGCAAATGCTTGAAGCTCATCTATCAAAGGATCAATATAGTTTGTTGAGGTCCAGTTTAGTCGCTTGTAGTTTTCATTTTTGATGCAAATGGTAAAATCATCAAGAATG
>JBCBSS010000267.1:0-3630 GCA_039819065.1 Bacteroidota bacterium | reverse complement strand
CGGGAAGATATATATCAAATTGACTAAAGGATTCACCGGGAAGGTCACTACTTGTTAGTTCAATTTGATATATATCTTCCCGTCTATCAACCTGAAGGAGACACTAATGAATAGATAGCACAATGTCGACAGTACTTCCATAAAAGCTTAATTTTTTTGATGAGCAAGCATAAGATACTTTACGTAGACGACGAACAGAGCAACCTTGATGTGTTCGAAGCCACTTTTTGGCGAGATTATGATTTGTTTCTGGCAGACTCAGCCAAAGAGGGGGCCAAAGTTTTGAAAAACAATGATATACAGTTGGTCATCACTGACGAACGCATGCCTGAAATGTCAGGTATAGAGTTTTTAGAGAGTATCCTGGATGAACACCCGGATCCTATTCGTATGGTCATGACGGGTTATGGTGATATATCCACAGTGATTGACGCGGTAAATAAGGGTCGCATCTATCATTATATCACTAAGCCTTGGCGAGAGGAAGAGTTGAGAGCGGTTATTAAAAGAGCGATTGAGTCTTATGCCCTCAAGAAAGAAAACCGGCTGTTGGTAGATAAACTCCAAAAAACGAACAATCGGCTGGAAGTGTATACGCAAAGTTTGGAGGAGAAGGTAAAAGAACGCACTGCTGAGATCAAGGAAAAAAACGTGAAGCTCAATGGTGCCAATGAAGAATTAAAGAAAACGTTGAAGCAGCTTAAGGTAGTGCAGGACCAACTGGTAGAATCAGCCAAGATGACTTCGTTGGCCTTGTTATCCGCAGGTATTGCGCACGAGATTAACAATCCAATCAATGTAGTTTATGCAGGTGTTTCTATCTTGAAAAGAAACATAGCCAATTTGGTCAAAGTGACAGATCGCTATCATGAACTTAGCGATGATGCTAATATCAAAGAAGCACTTAAGGAGATCCACATGTTGAAAGAAGATGTCTATTATGAAGAGATCAGAAAAGATATCTTCAGAACGATAGAAGATGTCAACCAGGGGGCTGATCGTACAGCCAAAATAGTCAAAAGCCTAAGCAATTTATCGAAATACACTGACGAAGAATCAAAAGTCACCTATTTGCATGGAGCGCTAGATGCGTGTCTGGCCAAAATGGCCAAACAAATTCCGGAAGATGTAAAGATTGAAAAATGCTATGACGAAAAGGTGATCTTTATTGATTGCTATCCCAAATTGTTAAGTCAGGCATTCGTCAATATCATTACCAATGGCCTTCAGACGATTGAAGAGAAAAGAGAAAAAATAGGTAAGGGCTTCGAAGGTGTGATCAAGATAGAGACAAGAAACCTTGAAAACAGTGTACGGATTTCTATAAATGATAATGGAGAGGGAATCCCTGAGGGAATAAAGAGTAGGTTATTCGAGCCATTCTTTACTACAAAAAATGAAGGTAAGGGGAAAGGACTCGGACTGGCGGCCAGTTATGGTATTATGGAAAAACACAATGCAACGTTGGAAGTACATAGCGATGCAGGTGAAGGCAGTACCTTCATTCTGATATTCCCTAAAAAACCTATTGTAAATATTGAATGATGTTATTAGACAAAATCATCTTAAAGGTTGATAAGATGATTTGATAGCCGGTAGGGCAGTTGTACTATGGCAAAAGGAAAACCAAGTATTCTATATGTAGATGATGAGACGTCCAACCTCGACGTATTCGAGTCGAGCTTTTGGAAAGAGTTTGATGTTCACGTCGCTGATTCTGCCAAAAAAGGTCGTGAAATACTTGATAAGACTGAGGTACAGCTTATCATAACCGACCAACGTATGCCCGAAATGACAGGGGTACAATTCTTAGAGAGCATACTCGAAATACACCCCGAACCGGTTAGGATGATTCTTACCGGATATAGCGACATGGAGGCCATTGTAGATTCTATCAACAAAGGACGGATATACCACTACGTAACCAAACCCTGGAAAAAGGCCGAATTAAAAACTACCATTGACAATGCCCTGGAAGTCTATCAACTGAAAAGGCAGAACAAACACTTATTGGAAGACTTAAAAGTAGCCAACAAAAAACTTGAGCAAAAAGTAGAAGAAGGGCAGCAAGTGGTAAGCGCTCAGGAAGAAGAACTTAAACACACCTCCAGCAAGCTAGAAGTAACCAAAAACATAGTAGAAAAGTCAGAAAAAATGGCATCGCTTGGTATGCTTTCAGCGGGTATTGGTCACGAAATTAATAATCCTGTGAATTTCGTTAGCTCAGGTATAAACAGCCTTAAACGTAACTTCAGTTACCTATTGGATCGTCTGGAAAAAGATAATAGTGGTGAATGCGGGCCGTTGGGTGAATTTTTGAAAAGTGAGGAATGTGAAGAGTTAACAAAGGAAACCCGGGAACTACTAGAAGATTTGAGTATGGGTATCGACCGTACCAAGGAGATAATCAAAGGACTCAAGAGCTATGCTTACTCTGACCCTAAAGATTTTCAAAAGGCCGATGTACACGAGTTGATAGAAAACGTGATAACCCTGGTATCCCCAAAAGCAAAGTATGATATAGAATTTGTACGATATTATGTCGATTCTATCCCTAAACTCAATTGCAACCCCGGCCAAATCAGCCAGGTGCTTATGAATATTATGGTTAACGCCATCCAATCAATCGAGGGTAAAGGAGTAGTAGAAATCAGTACATCGATAGACAAAGATCAACTGAATATCGGTATTAAAGATAATGGTGTAGGAATGAC
Source organism: Bacteroidota bacterium (assembly GCA_039819065.1). GTDB lineage: Bacteria > Bacteroidota > Bacteroidia > Cytophagales > Cyclobacteriaceae > JBCBSS01. The sequence continues at coordinate 916 of JBCBSS010000267.1, read as the reverse complement.
TGAGGAGGTCAAAAATAGACTGTTCGAGCCATTTTTTACGACTAAAGAACTGGGAGAAGGTACGGGTTTAGGCATGTCGATTAGTAGCGATATAGTGAAGGCACATCTCGGTACAATAGAAGTAACAAGCGAGATCGACAAAGGAACGGAGTTTTTTGTTTTACTGCCGATCAATGGTAATGGCAATGCTTATGTTGACAAAGAACAAAATGAATAAATAATTGTAGTATAATTACGCATTATTCTTAATGCAGCTGTTAGATGACATTTCATGTTAGATAATAAATATACCATACTCTATGTAGATGATGAGGAAGCCAACCTGCGGGTTTTCAAAAGTGCCTTTAAATGGGAATACCATGTGCTCATAGCTAACTCGGGAATGGAAGGCCTCGAAGTACTCGAGCATAACGATGTTCAGTTGGTCATTACTGACCAAAGGATGCCGGAAATGACCGGTGTTGAATTCTTAGAGAAGGTAGTAGAAAAATACCCAGATGTGATAAGGGTAATTTTGACTGGTTATAGTGATATGGAGGCTATTGTTGATGCCATCAACAAAGGCAAAATCTACTATTACATCCGTAAGCCCTGGAACGAAGAAGATGTTAAAATAACCATAGATAAAGCACTTGAGGCCTATGGTTTGAAAAAAGAAAATAAGAACCTCATAGAAAGTCTTAAAAACAAGAACGAGGAATTACAGCACTCTAACCAGGAATTGGATCTTTTCATATATCGGGCATCTCATGATTTGAAAGGCCCTGTGGCTACCTTCCTAGGTTTAATAGAACTGGCAAGGCGCGGTAACGTTGATAATAATGTTTTAGGGGGCTTGGAAGACACAGCCCGCAAGATGGACAAGATGCTGATCAAGCTGAGAATGGTGAATTCTATTAATAGTAGTGAATTAGAA
>JBCBSS010000266.1:0-3889 GCA_039819065.1 Bacteroidota bacterium | reverse complement strand
CATGATAGCCTTACGCTTTTCTATGAGCCTATTGAAAAGCGTTGATTTACCAACATTGGGTCTTCCTACGATTGCAACAATATTTGCCATAATTCTTTAATCAATTAGATAGCCTGCTGTGCTATTCATTGTAGCCAAAATACCGAAGCCTTTTAGACTCCTTACGCCAATTTTCGGCTATTTTGACGTATGTTTCCAAGTGAACTTGTTTTCCAAAAAATGCTTCTAGATCAGCTCTTGAATCTATACCTACTTTTTTCAATGCCGAACCACCCTTGCCAATGATAATCCCTTTCTGGCTTTTCCGTTCTACGAAAATAATCGCCCTAATGCGAATGATTTTTTCGTCCTCCTTAAATTCCTCAACGGCCACTTCACAACTGTAAGGCACTTCCTGCTTATAATTTAAGAATAGCTTTTCCCTGATGATCTCAGCCGCGAAAAAGTGTTCTGGTTTGTCAGTCAGGCTATCCTTTGGAAAATAGGCCGGATGCTCTGGAAGCAATTCAATGATGGCTTGAAATACCTCATCGATATTATCCCCGTTAAGCGCCGAAATCGGAATGACGCGTGCTGCGTCAATAAACTTTGCCCAATAGTCGGTCTTATCTTTTACCTGGGAGCCTTTGGCCAAATCAGTTTTGTTGATCAAATGTATGACCGGCACATCCGTATTTAGAATAGGATCGAAAAGCTCTTGGTCGAATTTATCTTCTAAACTGGTGACCAACAGAATAACATCAGCATCCTCCAATGACAAGTTCACAAACTTCATCATAGACTTGTGCAACTCGTATTGAGGTTTCAATACTCCGGGTGTGTCTGAATACACCACCTGAAAATCTTCTCCACTGATGATACCTAATATCCTATGCCTCGTGGTCTGAGCCTTGGATGTGATGATCGATAGCCGTTCTCCGGCCAATTGATTCATCAAGGTAGACTTACCCACGTTGGGCTCTCCCACAATAGTCACAAAACCAGCTTTATGCACTTTTTCAGACAAGGATTATCAATTTTTTCGGCAAAGGTAGTGCAAATTTTCAAGGACAAAGTTTTTGTTGTTTTAGCGATGGTCATGGCATGGTGATTGTAGTCTAATGATTAAGCCAAACTAACCCCTCTTCACTATGAAATATGTCTACCTATTATTGGCCTCAGCTGCCCTACTTTCCTGTTCCCCTCAAGCATTTGTTCCTCAAACATTTGACCCGTTGAAAGATAAAGAACCGGTAGCCATAGCGGCTACAGATGAATATGTTGTGTTTCTTGAAAACCTGCGCAGAAAGTCAAACATGCTGATTTTCGATTTGGAAGTTCAGAATAATTCGGGTGCTATGGTTGAAGTGGATTTATCGAGAATATACTGCTACATGTCTAACCAGCCTTTCAAGCCTATACCTGATTCGGTCAACGCTGATATCAAAAGAGCATACGCTATGAATGGAGCCATTGTGGAGCGACGCTTTGCCATGACGCAGGAAAAAGTAGAACAGTATTATAAACGCAAAGCTGATAATGCTGCAGCGCTTGGTGTATTTCTATTCATCGTAGGAGCTGGCCTGATTATTAATGACGCCATACAAGACGGTAAGGATGCGAGTAAAGTAGAGTGGACGGCAAAAGATGCTCAGCGATCCGAAACAAGGGATATACTCACCGCGAGCAGTCTCTTTGCTTTTGATGTAATCTCCGAGGAATCATTTAACGCAGCTGAAGAGAATAGCCAGGAGCGACAATACGTGCAGCATGAGATATTTCCTGGACAGGCTATTGTTTCCGGGCAAGGTGCAAGAGGCAAGATTTATTTTACCATTTTTAATCCATACAGGTACCACAGAGTGGTTATTCCCATAGGAGAAACTGACTTTGTGCTGGACTTTAGAAAAAGAAAAAGTGCCGATCGACAAAGCTTAAAAACTTACGATATGAAATTACATGGATGGAATTAGTCAAAGGGTTTGCATTTTAAAATTTTAATCATACTTTTGTACTCCCGTTTTGAAAGAGACATTATTCAGCTGTTAAAGTACAGCTTAAAGATACATCGCGGGGTGGAGCAGTTGGTAGCTCGTCGGGCTCATAACCCGAAGGTCACAGGTTCGAGTCCTGTCCCCGCTACTACGAAAACCAGTTATAAAAAATGTAACTGGTTTTTTTTCATATTGATATTAGTAATAATTCGACAAAAACACCTAAAAATGGTTCTTTTCTAAAAATTCCACTAAACTGTCTACAGCACTCTACATAAAACAACTATTAGCTAGAGAAGAATATTCTTTTTCACTCAAAGAAGTCATTGAAGCTTCAATCCGCAGTGATATTGCTGTAAAAAGAGAGTTGACACGCCTGATAGAAAAACAAGAAATTATAAACCTCCGCAAGGGGTTTTATCTCATAATACCTCCTAGATATTCTAAGCTGGGTAAGGTCCCAATTCAACTATATATCAATAAATTATTCAAAAGCCTGGGCAGAGAATACTATTTAGGGTTTTATTCAGCTGCTAAATTTCATGGAGCAAGTCATCAACAGCCCCAGCAAGATTATGTGATGATTGCAAAGCCAAAATTAGGAGACATCAAAAAGGAGAACTTAAGCATACGATTCTTCACCTCTTCGATATGGTCAAATGAGAATATTCAAGAAAAAAAATCAGATGCTGGTTTTTTTAAGATTTCAAGTCCAGCACTTACAGCAGTAGATTTAATACATCACCAATCCAAGCTTGGTGGAATGAATAGAATGCTAGCTGTTCTAGAAGAACTGTCAGAGGAAATTAGTAAAGAAGATATTGAAAAGTTATTGACTTGGTACCCTTATAAGAGTTCTTTACAACGGCTAGGTTTTATTCTTGAAGAATTAGATGTTGAACCATCCATCATAGACCCCATTGGCGAGCATTTAGCCAAGGCGAAATTCTTTCCTGTTTTACTCTCTCCAAAACATAATGAGAAGGCAGGGTCGGTCGATAATCGTTGGAAAGTGGATGTTAACATTAACATGGAAAGTGACTTATGATCCCTAAACCATATATAGCGGAATGGCAAAATCATGCTCCATGGAAAGAATTCGCTCAAGTGGAGCAAGACCTCATAATCAGTAGAACGCTGGTAGAAATATTTTCAGATGATTTTTTGAAAGAAAATCTAGCTTTTCGGGGTGGAACCGCATTGCATAAACTATATCTTGACCCAGCTCCAAGGTATTCTGAAGATATTGACTTGGTGCAGATACGGCCTGGACCTATCAAACCTATCATGGAGCAATTAAGAAAAGTGATTACATTCTTTGAAGAAGATAGGAAGACCAAAGTTGGAGGACATGGTGCTAAAGCGGTTTACCGGTTTACCTCAGAATATGAAGAAATACGAATGCGTTTGAAACTAGAGATTAACTGCAAAGAGCACTTCAATGTATTTGATTGGGTAGATTTTCCTTTTGAAGTGTATAGTGAGTGGTTTTCTGGAAAAGCTAATATTCGCACCTATAACATTAACGAGCTTTTAGGAACAAAACTACGGGCACTTTATCAACGCAGTAAAGGCCGAGATTTATTTGATTTGGATTATGCCAGGCGCAATTTGGGACTGAATATCAATGATATCATAAAGAGCTTTAAAAAGTATATTGAATTCGCTACAGGTAACAGGCCTCCCAGCCAAAAGGAGTTCTTATTAAATATTGAAGAGAAAGAAAATAGCACTGATTTCACCGGAGATATGGAGGCTATACTCAGATCAGGAATAAAGTATGATCAGAGTGCTGCCTTTGAGTGGTTAAAGGGCGAAGTTGTTGGAAAGATTTAGTAAGCTTAAAGTGTAATCCCTATCTTCCTACTCGATTTTTTTAAAACCATCGATCTATTTTGAGAAGGTTAATAAAGACG
>JBCBSS010000265.1:0-3999 GCA_039819065.1 Bacteroidota bacterium | reverse complement strand
CGAACAGACGATGAAACGATAGCAACAACGGGAACCAACTTTCCTGGAAATCAACTCGAAACAGTCAATAGTGCTGCTGTATCTGAAGGTTTTAACACCAGTACGGCAAATTCGCTGGTTTCTTGGACTAGTCGAGTAAACTACGGGTACAACAACAAATACTTAGTGACGCTTTCTGGTAGGGTTGATGGTTCATCTCGTTTCGGGTTTGAGAACAAATACGGTTTTTTTCCAGCTGCTTCAGTGGCATGGAGAATATCTCAAGACCTGCCCGCAATAAGCGCTATCAATGATCTGAAGCTGCGCTTTGGCGTTGGGGTTAATGGTAACAACGGTATTGGAAATTTTGCTTCTCGTAACTTATTCGGTGTGGCCGCTTTTAATGGACTTCCAGCCGTGGTACCTAATCAATTGGGTGATAGTGAATTAAGGTGGGAACGCACAACATCATATAACCTGGGTGTTGATTTTATAGTCGTAGACGAACGCATATCAGGTAGTATGGAAGTTTACACCAGTGAAACAACTGATCTTTTGCTCGGAGTCCCTTTGTCCAGAACTTCTGGCTTTACTCAGATTACTCAAAATGTAGGTTCTGTTGAGAATAGAGGCATTGAGGCAACTATTAATTCAATCAATGTTTCAGCCCGTAATTTCCAATGGACTACTTCATTAAACATTGCATTAAATAGAAATGAGGTTTTAAAACTAAATAATGACGATGAACGAATCCTCTCAGGTTTTGCAAGTGTCATTACGGAGGGACAGCCTGTAGGTGCTTTTTTTGGTTTCAAAACGAATGGGCTGGTTAGAACTCAGGAACAGCTTGATGCGCTAAATGCGGGAGCTCCGGATGGAGTCTATGTGAATGCCCAAACAGAAATCGGAGATGTGCTATTTGTAGATGTAAATGGAGATGGTGAAATCACTGGTGACGATCAAACTATAATAGGTGATGCAAACCCTGATTTTTATGGGGGTTTTACTAATATATTTTCATATAAAAACTTCGAGGTAAGTACGTTCTTACAATTTGCCTATGGCAACGATATATATAACAACGGACAGTCCTTTTATGAAGATCCAGGCAGTACGTTTGGACAAAGCAGGGTAGCTTTTGAAAATCGTTTTACCCCAAATAATCCGAACACTAATGTTCCAAGGGCTCATCGGCTCGACCCTAATGGTAACGGACGTGATTCCGACCGTTTCATTGATGATGGTTCTTACATAAGACTCAAGAATGTAACCATCTCTTACAACCTACCTTCAAGTGTTTTACAACGCATAAAATTGAGAAATGTAAGAATACATGCCACCGCGCAAAACCTCTTAACATTCACCGGTTACGATGGTTTAGATCCAGAGGTAAACACATTCTCTGGTGGTAACACCGCGCTTGGAACAGACTTTTTCACCTTCCCACAAGCGCGCACCTACGCAGTCGGAATTAATATCGGAATTTAACTTTAAACAGTTTTCAAAATGAATTTTAAAACTAGAGAATTCAGCATTTTCGCCCTTATTTTTTTGATCGGGCTTCTGGGTTGTGATGATTACTTAGCACTTGATCCAGAACAAAGTCTCGATCCTGAAACAGCTACTGATGAAAATGGCATCGAGTTTGCGCTTTTAGGTGCTTACAATGAATTGCAAGACATTATCGATAACGAAATAATCTATGCTGAACTGACAAGTGATCTCGCTGATCATACTGGATCTTTTCCTTCATGGCTTCAAGTAGATGGCTTCGTACAGGACATAAACAATGCAGAATCAAATACCTTATGGAATGGATATTATGATCTGGTGCTTTCAGCTAATTTCGTTATTGCCTCCGCAACATCAGACAGCCTCCAAATAGCTCAGGCTTTGGGGCTTAGAGCATACGCTTACTTCAACCTCTCTCGATGGTATGGTGGTGTTCCATTAATTCTTGACCCAACAAGAGGACCTGATGGATTGAATGACATATCCAGAAGTACATTGGAACAAACGTGGGCTCGTGTTCGAGAAGATCTAACACAAGCAGAATCCATTTTTGTTGATTTATCGAATAAGCAAAGCTCAAGTACTGCTATCAAAAATGGAGGAACGCCCAATTCAGTAACTGTAACATTGGATGTTATTCTTAGTCTTAAAGCGAGGCTTGAACTTAGAGCTGGTAATTATGAGGAGGCGCAAAGAGCGGCAACAGATGTAATTAATTCTTCAGCACAGTATTCACTCGCTCCTTCATACATATTGTTGTATGGGACTGTTCAAACAGATCCTCAAGGCACAACATCAGAACCGATTTGGCAAATACCTTTCGACGACCAAGACAATAACGGTTTGTCTTTTTTCTCTCGTCCTAATGGTAACGGGGGAAGGTTTGAGTATGGCCCATCTGAAGACTTACTTGCTTTATTCAACGATAATAGAATCGGTAATACCTCAAACGATACCACATTAGCTTCTGAAAGGGAAAACGCAAATATTCGCATTCTGACTGGGCCTGGAGAAGACGAACGACTAGGAAAGTACTTCCGGACTGACGGTGATGATGATGTTATATTAATACGACTGGCTGATTTATACCTTATAAGAGCTGAAGCAGCAGCAAAAGCAGATTTCGTGGCTAACGGTGTAGCTGCTCTCAATGATCTTAATCGCATTAGGAATCGCTCAGGACTAGTTGACGTGAATTTAGCTGATGCTCCGGATTTAGCTACATTCATGAAAGAGCTACTTGATGAACGTGCCAGGGAGTTTACACAAGAAGGCAGTAGATATCATGACCTAACTCGACAAGGTTTTGCAACAGTTGTCGCTGAAGACGCAAATGCAGCCGCGGCAAACGATCCAAATCGTTTACTATACCCCGTACCCTTTGGGGAGGTTGAAGCATCAGGTATTAGACAAAACCCAGGCTACTAATAACACCTGCTCAATTCGAAATAACGTTAGATATGAAGCGCCTCCCTTCGAGGCGCTTTTTTATATCTGGATACCGAACCTTTTTGTTGACAAACTTCCTACCTGCCACAATCACAAGTTTATATAATGGAGTTTGTGTTTGATTGCCCACTGGTAGTGAGGCTAGTACTGGTTCATCTAGAATCCAATCTCATCAATACTGCTCGAATACTTCTGGCATTTCATCCCAAGTCCTTCCATCCAGCTCGCGTCCTGCTTCTTTCTTGTTGGTACCACCCCATTGTTTGAAAAAGAATGCAACATCAGCTTTATTACACTGGTCTTTAATTTCATGTACCCACTCCTCTTTCATCGGTCTTGGAGAACGACCGCTTTCTCCTCCAACAATAACCCAGTCTATTCCCTTTAGGTTTAATGCGGGTAACGGACCAATTAACGGCTCACATGACAAGAATTTCACCCTTGAACCGGTTTTTCTTAGAAGATCAATTCGGTTTAATACTTTTTCATTTTCGACAGACACTCCCATCCAGATATTATGACTCCAGTCCAACCATCCTTCACTATCATAATAATTTAAAACATCTGCTCTCTTTGTAAGGATCTGAAATACATGCTGTGGATTGTCTTTCATTACGCGAAAAACTTTTTGAATGAACTCCACAGGGATTTCCTTGTGGAATAAATCACTCATCGAGTTTACAAATACTATTTTCGGTTGTTTCCATTTATAGGGTGTTTCTAATTCATTCTCATGTGTGCGAACCTTAAACGCTTGATCATATTTTTCTACACCCATTGCTTTTAGTCTGTGCGACATTACCTCAGCATAACAAAACTTACATCCGGCAGATACTTTATCACATCCCGTTGTTGGATTCCATGTCATTTCAGTCCATTCGATACTACTTTTTGCCATTATCTTAGCCTTATTTTTATTCTATCAGGATTTTCTCTGTAGTTACTCAATGAAATATAGAATGCTCCCTTTCTATTTGAAGTACTATTTGAATTGGTAACTATTATCAAGTTATCTAATGATTTAAGTGCTTCTGTACCATGTTTAGGGAGGAACCTTTT
>JBCBSS010000264.1:0-4036 GCA_039819065.1 Bacteroidota bacterium | reverse complement strand
GTTCGAGTCTCTCCACCCGTGCTAAATTAATTTTAAATGCAAAAACTAAAAACGTTTGTTTTCGACTCTATTGATGAGATGAAAAACAAGGTTTCGTGGCCTAAGTATTCAGAATTGCAGAGTAGTTCAATCTTGGTGTTAGTGGCTTCGGTCATTTTTGCATTAATGATAGGTTTATTCGATTTCGCGTTTAATACATTCATGGAATGGTTTTACAGCGAATTTTAATTAAAAGGTAGGATAATGAGCGACTTGAAATGGTATGTCATTAGAGTGGTCAGTGGGCAAGAGAAAAAGGTGAAAACCTACCTTGAGAATGAAATAGAGAGAGAGAATCTGACTGATTATATTCCTCAAGTACTGATACCATCAGAAAAGGTATACGAAATGAGGAATGGGAAGAAAAGAGTAAGAGAGAGGAATTTTTTCCCCGGATACGTTCTTATTTCTGCTGATTTATCCCACGGAGAAGCGAAACATCTCGTTACTAGTATTCCAGGCGTAATAGGTTTCCTGAGTAACAATAGTGCGAGCGCTTCAAAGGAGCCGGTGCCGTTAAGGCAATCAGAAATAAATAGGATACTTGGTAAGGTGGATGAATCAGATGAGCTTGAAGTCAAACTAGATACTCCTTATATAGTGGGAGAATCAGTTAAGGTGATGGATGGACCTTTCAGTGGTTTTACTGGAACTGTAGAAGAGGTTTTTGAGGAGAGGAAGAAGCTCAATGTAATGGTTAAAATATTCGGGCGTAACACCCCTGTAGAATTAAACTACATGCAAGTAGAAAAACAAGACTAATAATGGCAAAGGAAATTAGTGGATATCTGAAGTTGCAGATTAGAGGAGGGCAAGCAAATCCTTCCCCACCAGTAGGTCCTGCCCTGGGTAGTAAGGGGCTTAACATAATGGACTTCTGCAAACAATTCAATGCGAGGAGTCAGGATAAGCAAGGTCAGCTATTACCTGTTTTGGTAACAATATACAGCGACAAATCTTTTGACTTTGTAATCAAGACGCCCCCGGCGCCGGTGCTGATATTGGAAGCTGCAAGTAAAAAGAAAGGTTCGGCTGAACCAAATAGAAATAAAGTGGCATCTATTTCATGGGACCAAGTAAAAACTATAGCTGAAACTAAGTTGCCTGATTTGAATGCGTTCACTGTTGAGTCTGCTATGAAAATGGTTGCAGGTACGGCAAGAAGCATGGGTGTGACTGTATCGGGAGATGCTCCTTGGAATAACTAAGATCAAGAATGGGAAAGTTAACTAAGAATCAAAAAGCGGTCAGCGAAAAATTTTCAGCTGAGACGGACTATACTTTACAAGATGCTTCTCAACTGGTTAAAGATATAACCTTTACTAAGTTCGATGCGTCAGTAGACATTGACATAAGATTAGGTGTTGACCCTAAGAAAGCGGATCAGATGGTTCGCGGCATAGTTACACTACCACATGGAACTGGTAAAGAAGTTAAGGTGTTAGTGCTTTGCACGCCGGATAAAGAAGCTGAAGCAAAGGAAGCAGGTGCTGATTATGCTGGTCTTGATGATTATATTAAAAAGATTGAAGGCGGTTGGACCGACGTTGATGTTATAATAACTATGCCTTCGGTTATGGCTAAGGTTGGTAGACTTGGACGAGTATTGGGACCGAGAGGTTTAATGCCAAATCCTAAAGCTGGGACAGTGACTTTGGAAGTAGGAAAAGCAGTAAAAGATATTAAATCTGGTAAAATTGACTTCAAGGTTGACAAGTTTGGTATCATTCATACTAGTATAGGAAAGGTTTCTTTTACACCAGAAAAAATAATGGATAACGCAATGGAGATAGTGCAAACAATCTCTAAGCTCAAGCCTTCATCTGCTAAGGGTACTTATTTTCAAAGTATCCACATATCAAGCACGATGAGTCCATCAATTTCAATTGACACAAATTCCATTCAGGGTATATAACTATGACTAAGGAAGAAAAACAAGCTGTTGTAGCCAATCTTACAGAACAGCTCAACGATAATCAAACCTTCTACATCACAGATGCTTCTGGTCTTACCGTAGAACAGACAAACGCATTCAGAAGGTTATGTTTCGAGAAGGGAATCGAGTATAAGGTGGCTAAAAACACCTTAATCGAAAAGGCTTTGGAAAATTTGGAGGGTGACTTTTCTGATATTAAGTCAGTTCTAAATGGCTTTTCAGGTATCTTGTTTTCAGGAGAGGTGGGTAATCTACCTGCGAAAGTCCTTCTTGATTACAGAAAAAACAATGAATTAGAGAAACCTTTATTTAAGGCTGCTTCCATAAATGCTGAGTTTTATTTTGGAGATGAAATGCTTAACGAATTAAGTAAGCTCAAATCCAAGGATGAATTGCTCGGTGAAATTATCACGTTGTTGCAATCACCTGCTAAGAATGTAGTCTCTGCTTTACAAAGCGGTCAATCTAAATTAGCTGGTATTGTAAAAACACTATCAGAAAGAGAAAATTAATTACTTACACGTCAAGAAAATTTAAACGAAAAAATAATGGCAGATTTGAAAGCATTTGCTGAGCAGTTAGTAAACTTAACAGTTAAAGAAGTTAACGAATTGGCTGACATACTCAAAGACGAGTACGGTATAGAGCCCGCAGCTGCGGCTGCTGTGGCTGTACCTGGTGTTGCAGTTGATGGCAGCTCTGAAGGAGAAGCTGAAAAGTCTACATTCGATGTAGTACTTAACAGCCCTGGTGGAGCTAAACTCCAGATAGTTAAGTTAGTTAAAGAATTAACTGGACTTGGATTGAAAGAAGCGAAGGAATTAGTTGATGGTGCACCGAAAGCTATCAAAGAAGGCATTCCTAAGGACGAAGCTGAAGGTCTTAAAAAGCAGTTAGAAGAAGCTGGAGCCGAGGTAGAATTAAAGTAATTCACTACTCGGCCCTAAAATCACTAGGCCCTAACTTTTAGGTTAGGGTCTTTTCCTGTTTATACGTATTTTAAACACATATATATCGAGTTTGTTAGTGTTAGGCAGGACATTACATTTATCTCTACAGCATCATTAATTATAACTAAACTTTTTCAAAGTGAGTAGATCGAACAGGAAGGCATTCGCCTCTATAAAGCAGGTAATAGATTACCCAGACTTTCTAGATGTTCAATTGAGGTCTTTCCAAGACTTCTTCCAAATAGAAACGCCGGCTGAGAAAAGAAGGAAAGAAGGGCTTTACAGCGTTTTTGAAGAAAACTTTCCAATAAGCGACTCTAGAGAAAACTTCGTTCTCAATTTCATTGACTATACCATAGATCCTCCAAAGTACAATGTCGATGAATGCATAGACAGAGGTCTAACATATTCTGTTCCTTTAAAGGCCAAGCTTAAGCTTATCTGCAACGACGAAGACAACGAAGACTTTGAAACGATAGAGCAGGAAGTATTCTTAGGGAATATTCCATACATGACCGCAAAAGGATCATTTGTAATCAATGGTGCGGAACGCGTGATTGTGTCTCAATTACACAGATCTCCAGGTGTGTTCTTTGCTCAGAGCAAGCATACAAACGGAACAAAATTATATTCAGCCAGAATAATTCCTTTTAAGGGATCGTGGATCGAGTTTGCTACGGATGTTAACAGTGTGATGTATGCTTACATCGATCGAAAGAAGAAATTCCCGGTTACGACACTCCTAAGGGCTATCGGGTACGGATCTGACAAGGATATCTTAGACCTTTTTGGCTTATCTGAAGAATTGGATGCGAGTGAGAAAGTGCTGAAAAAGGCAGTTGGACGAAGACTTGCAGCCCGTGTACTTAAAACATGGACTGAAGATTTCGTTGATGAGGATACTGGAGAGGTAGTTTCTATTGATAGAAATGAGGTACTCTTAGAAAGGGATCACATTCTTTCTGAAGAAGATATCGACATAATAGTCGATTCAGGGTCCAAATCCATAATCCTTCATAGAGAAGATGTTAATGTTACTGATTTCAACATAATCTTTAATACACTTTCGAAGGATAATAGTAACTCTGAAAAAGAGGCCGTTGAGCAGATA
>JBCBSS010000263.1:0-4070 GCA_039819065.1 Bacteroidota bacterium | reverse complement strand
GAAACCACCCAACTACAAAAAAGCAATGGAAGTTATTAGTAATTATCCACTCTACAATAAGGAACCTTACTATCAATACCAGTATTTAAACTTTCCTGACTTTAAACTGACAATTGATAAGAGAGAACCCAAGAAAAGCTTCAAGGACTATTACATCAACAAGTATTTAAACACCTTGCTCTACCACACAATGTGCCTTTCCCAAAAGAAGAAATTTAAAGAGGAGAAACAAAAAGTGATGTTAGGATCGATAATGAGTAATGACTCATATTACAAGTATTCTGAGAACCCAGAAGTATTTGAAAGCATTTTTAAACGAGTTGATAAATAAAACGCTCTATAACAAATGTTATGAATGAATGGGGATTCGCCAGTAAGGATATTTTGTGGGCATTGGAAAGCCCGCTATAAGTTTTAAATTACAATCAAGGCATAGCTATGTTCAAGTCGAAATGCAACTGCTTTCATATCCCTACTCATCATTGCTAGTCGTAGTAACTCATTGGTGTGCTGTCAAAACAAAGAATACAAATTGAAAAACGGTCAAAATGAAACGGTCATTTCCAACTTGGCCAAAGAATTAGGAATCCCCGAATTAAAATCTGGGAAAATAATAATCAGGGACGAACGAGATTGGAGGATTAACGAAAAAGAAATAGACTACTGTTGGTTAATCAACGTTTCCAAATCCTTTATTGGATGGTGCTGGCTATTTTCGGTAAAATTCGAACAATCCGAATTCCGAGAAATGCAAAATTCTGAGGAATTGATCCAAGGAATATTCACCGTGAACAGTGCTGGAGAAATTGAGAATCTTTATAAGGAAATACTAACAAGCCAATTTCAAGATGAAATAAGGGATTTGACCGCCTATGATCTTTTTGATGCTAACAAGGGAATAACTTTAGATGGGGTTAGTTATGAGTATATAGTAATTGCTCGAAACACAAAGATTAACATGTCACTAAGCAACCCAAATTCAGATAATTGGAAAAAATGGGAAGATAAAGTTGAAGTTCTGGGCAGGAGTATTTCTCAGAAATCTGGAATTGCAGAGTTGAAAGAGATGTTTAAATGAGACTAAGTACAAAAGCATGATCACCATAAGCTAACTGCGCTATTTACCAAGGCTGGTGTGATGAGATACTTTTATACATATTTGACAGGCCAAGCCTACGGAGCTTAGCTAAGCGTTAGCGGTAACTGAAAATGACCACATATAAACTGAATCTAAAAATCCAATACGTTTTGGGGTCAATAATGACACTCTTTCTAATTGCAATGCTTATGAAAGATTCGTCAGACACAAACACTGTAGTATTCGCTTTTATACTGTACTTCCCTTATGTCATAGCACTTTGCTTATACAATGGACTGACTTTGAAGTTGACCAAGAAAATCATTGAAAAGTGGTTTTACTATCTTATTCCCATAGTTCCTGGAATAATTTGGCTGATAGTTTCAAAATTTAAGTTGACCGTCAGATTATGGGAATTTAATGTATTAGAAAGTTTAACCATTATTGCTCTTTGGACACTCACAAACATTTTGACACCTTACTTTTTAAAAAGAAAAACTACCGCGAATTGAGTAGACGGCCGTGAGCCCTAAGCCCACAACCTGCCTGACGGCAATGACCAGCAAAGGCAGGCAGGCTTTGAATGCACAGGCAGATAAGCTACTTTTATCGCAATCAATTAAGCTCATAGGCTACAGTAGCATATCTTAGCACTGGCATTAATCTCAAAACAACACCATGACAAGACTACTACTCAACTGGGTCATAGCTTTTACTTTGACCATTGGCTTTACTTCCTGCAATGGACAAGTCAAAAAAGACCTCACACAGAAAGAAGTAGTTGAGTTAGAAATAGAACCTAGTGGACAATCGCAACTCAAAAGAACTCAAGGTTCGCGGGAAGGAGACAATGTTAATTGCAGTTTACAGGACAAAGCCGGCAACCTTTGGTTCGGCACGACCGGAGAAGGTGTCTATAAATTTGACGGAAAATCGTTCAAGCAGTACACCGAATCAGATGGGCTTAGTAGCAACACTGTTTTCTGCATTTTTGAAGATATTGAAGGGAAAATCTGGATAGGGACCGACGATGGACTTTCGGTTTATGATGGTAATGCGATTACGGACGTCCATATAACTCCTCCCGTCAATAGCTTGCATAACAAGTTTTATGTATTCAGCATCATGCAGGATGAAAGCGGAGAAATATGGCTTGCAACTGTGGAGGGTGTTTATGTATATGACGGCAAATCCTTTACTTCTTTTACAGTCAATGAAGGTGGTAGCGGTTTCATAAGCGACAAGAACAATGTAGAATATATACTGGAAGATTCAGCAGGTAACTTTTGGTTTGGAGGACGAGTGAACAAGGGCGTATTTCGATACGATGGCAAATCGATAATCAACTATGAATTAGAAGAACTAGCAGGCCATGATTGGGTATGGCCTGTTTTGGAAGACAACAAAGGAAACATCTGGTTTAGCAACTGGGGAGGAGTAATTCGCTATGATGGAAAATCATTTAAAAGCTATACTGAAAAAGATGGTTTAATGAGTGGTGCAATAATGCGAATAATTGAGGATAAGGATGGAAACCTTTGGTTTGGCGGAGAGAGTGGAATTTGCCGTTATAACGGAAAGTCATTTACTCATTTCACCACAAAAAATAGACTAATAAATGATGGGGTATGGACACTTTTAGAAGATAACGTTGGAAACCTTTGGTTGGTCACAAAGAATATGGGTTTATATCGATTCGATGGAGAAAAGCTTACCAACTTCTCGGAAGATGAACCTCTTTCTCCTACGGATAGATAAAAAATTTGCTATCAAACGATTTAGCACACGTCTCAGTATTATCCCTTTAAAGGGCAAAACGAATACTTTAGTAGAGATTCAAAAAGTACGGCCTCTAGGTGATAGTTGAACGTTGGCCTCTATGTTTTCAAATAGAAGAACAAGAATTAAAATTTGCTGTATGGCTTCTTCTGAGGAAGTTCAGATGGCAATAGATGCCGGAGCAGATGCCGTTGGGTTCGTGTGCGCAACCCCTACTTCTGTTCGCACCATCGACAAACAGAAAGTAGCTCAAATTACCACTGTTGTCCCACCCCCAATTGGAACATTCTTATTAACATCAGCATCCGATGCATCAACTATTGTCGAAAATGTTTACTTAACTGGCGCGTCAACGGTACAAATCCTCTCTCATATTAGTTCGGAGGAGTCGGAACGATTGGCTGAACTTTTGCCACATACTAAGAGGGTACAGGTCATACATGTTGAATCTGAAAAAACTTTAGATCTAATTGATCAGTATTCATCATATGCTCATGCCTTCCTATTGGACTCCGGCAAACCAAACCTTAAGACACCCGAATATGGAGGGACGGGTCGAATACACGACTGGAACATTAGTGCAGAATTTGTGAAAAGAAGCCCTCTTCCGGTCTTTCTTGCCGGTGGGCTGACTAGTGACAATGTTGCGGAGGCTATAAAATTGGTACGTCCTTTTGGTGTTGACTTATGCTCAGGCGCACGTACAAACAACCATCTCGACAGACATAAACTAGAAGCCTTCATTAGTGAAGTTCGCAGAGCAGATTTTGAGCTATCAAACGGATCGAATCCATAATTTCAAGATGAACCAGTGGCGAACAGGCATTATCATCCACAAGTCTGGCCACCCGCAAACTGAGCTATTTGCAAAGGCTAATGCTATCCGATACTTTAGTACAAATTTGAAAAGTACAGTTTACAGATGATAGTTGGTACCCCTATGACTCGTAAGGAACAACTTCAATATTGCAAAATATGCAAGAATCAATCCTTTTCATTCAAGGAATACTTACTGAATCCGAACTTATTCAGTGGTCCGAAATTTCAGATTCAGTTATCCACGTAATTCCTGGTCAATACCTCAACTCTGAATACCTTATATTGAACCTTATTGGAGGTACAGAGAAGAAAATTGAGCTTACCTTTTTGCTTGTTTCCTAAAATATTCGAAAGTCCCTCCGATTCTCTTAGGGTTTCCATCCAAAAAGGTAAG
>JBCBSS010000262.1:0-4084 GCA_039819065.1 Bacteroidota bacterium | reverse complement strand
AGTCAAAATAGCAATACAACCTATGAAAGAGAGGATCATCCTTCTACTATTGACCTTATCAATAGCCTACCCTTCATCAAGTCAAAGCACTACTAACGGTGAAGCCATAGCGTATCATGATAATGGTGAAAAGAAAAGTAAGGGCTCCTATCTTAATGGAGAAAAAGCGGGTAAGTGGACGTACTGGTTTGAAAATGGTGTCAAGCAGGAAGAAGGTAATTACAACTTGAATGGGGAACGTAATGGTAACTGGACGTATTGGTCTGAATCCGGTATAAAATCCAGGGAGGGCAAGTACGAAAATGGTGAGATGATTGGCGTTTGGTCTACCTATTACAAAACCGGTGAACTACAAGTCAAAGATAATTACAGCAAAGATGAAAAGACGGGGGTATCAGAAACATGGTACAGAAATGGTCAATTGATGCAACGATGCAACTATGACAAACTCTATTATAGCGAGGACGATAAAAAATCTCCAGAATGCAGCATTCAAAGCTTCTATGATTCATTGGGCAACCAGACCGTTACCAAGGGCAATGGTCAGGCGGAGTTTTCCAAATCGCTCATCGGCCTCATTGTCGACTCAAAATTGGAAGTTTCATTTAGTGGTAATATTAAAAAAGGAAAAAGAGAAGGTGAATGGACAGTCAAAAGCCTGGAAGGTGCTTTCTCCGCTGTAGAATACTACAAAAATGGCAAATTCATCAATGGAAAATCTACCGACCAAGAGGGCAAAGCATATGAGTATACTGCCAGGGCTGTTCCGGCGCAACCTGTAAATGGCCTTGAACCCATGTATAAATATATCAAGCGCAATATGGAGTACCCAAAAAGGGCCAGAAGATTGGGCATAGAAGGTCGGGTGTTTGTACAATTTGTAGTGGCTAAAGATGGATCGATTAGAGACACAAAAGTGGTAAAAGGCATCGATAGTGAGTTAGATGAAATGGCACTCAACACCATTCAGAACTATTTTAAACTGTTTAAATGGGTACCCAGCAAAGTGCGTGGTTTAAATGCTGAACAACGTATCATCCTACCTGTTACTTTTCAACTAGGTTAATACGTCGAAAACCTTTGAGGCTTAAGGCGGAACAAGTCATTAGACAGTTCATATTTTCATTCCACATTCCAATATTTACTGATCAATAAGATCGCATGGCATTCAACCCCTTTGAAATAGATCTTCCCATCACTGATGTGATCGAAGATGTACGGGAACATCTTTCTACCACCAATACACTGATAGTCAATGCGCCTCCCGGTGCAGGAAAAAGCACCTTGCTGCCACTGGCGTTGTTAGATCAGGAATGGCTGAATGGTCAGAAAATCTTGATGTTAGAACCCCGTAGGCTGGCTGCTAAGTCTATCGCTGCCAGAATGGCTGCGCTTCTGGGAGAAGAAGTGGGTCAGACCATAGGATACCGCATAAGGTTTGAGAATAGAGTAAGCGATCAAACCCGAATTGAGGTATTGACCGAAGGGATTCTCACTCGCATGCTACATAGTGACAACTCGCTTGAAGGTATTGCGATGGTCATCTTTGACGAATTTCACGAGCGTAGCATTCATGCTGATGTCGCTATGGCCTTGGCCAGGGAAGCGCAACAAGTACTGCGCGAAGACCTGAGGATCATGGTCATGTCTGCTACTCTCGATATGCCGCAGCTTACCGGGTTGCTAAAGGCCACTGCTGTACAAAGTGAAGGCAAGCAATACCCGGTAGAAGTATTCTACACAGGGGAACAGGATGAAATGATGATGCCTGAAATGACGGCGAGGACGGTCGTAAAAGCGGTCAAAGCCCATGACGGCGATGCTTTGGTATTTCTACCAGGACAAGGAGAGATCAAGCGGTGTGCAGAAATACTGGAAAGGGAATTGAGAAGCTTTGCCATTCACCCATTGTATGGAGAATTGCCCCAGCACAAACAATACAAAGCCATTGCACCGGATAAGAATGGCAAGCGCAAAGTGGTGCTGGCCACCTCAATTGCAGAAACAAGCCTTACTATCGAAGGCGTTAAAATTGTAGTAGATACTGGTTTTGGCCGTACTTCAAAATTCGATGCCAAGTCAGGCCTGTCAAGGTTGGAGACAGTACAAATTGCCAAAGATTCTGCTGATCAACGAGCGGGAAGAGCGGGGCGTCTGAGCCCCGGTGTATGCTACCGCATGTGGTCAAAAGCTACTCAGGCCCGCATGAATGACCACCGTACGCCAGAGATATTAGAGGCTGATCTGGCCTCTCTCGTACTGGACCTGGCCCAATGGGGCATCATGGATCCAAACACATTGACATGGCTCACCCCTCCGCCAAAGGGGTCTGTCATACGAGCAGCTAATACGTTGGAGCAACTGGATGCCCTTATCGCCGGGCAGATCACCGAGCATGGCAAGAAAGTACACAAGCTTCCTTGTCACCCTAGAATTGCGCATATGCTACTGATGGCTGAAGAAGATGGCATGCTTGAGTTGGCGACGGATATTGCTCCTTTTTTGGAAGAAAGAGACCCTCTAGGTAAGGAGGCCGGTATTGACATCAACACAAGAGTTGAAGCGTTAAGAAGATTTCGCCAGAATAACGGACAAGGTAAGCGTATGGGTAGAATAGAGCGGGTAGCAGAGTCGTACCGTCGCTTATTCGATATCGAGGCTGACAATGGCCCGGTTGATGCTTTTGAAACTGGCTTTCTTTTGGCACAGGCCTATCCGGAACGCATAGCTTGTGCAAGACCTGGTAACAATGCACAATTTCAATTGGCCAATGGTCGATTAGCCATGGCCGGCCATAGGGATGATCTGGCACATGAAGCCTGGCTGGCCATAGCACATGTCGACGCTAGAGATGGTATGGGTAAGATCTTTATGGCTTCGCCCTTGGATCCAAAGGATTTAGCGCCGCTGGTCAAAGAGCAAGAAGTAATTAAGTGGGACACCAAAAAAGGTGGCCTTATCGCATCGAATGATTTGAGAATTGGCAACATTGTACTCAAATCCCAACCTTTGCCTAATCCTGATGAATCCCATCTCATTAAAGCTATCTCTGACGCAGTCAAACAAGAAGGTGAGCACTTGCTTGATTTCAACGAAGAGGTCAGGCAATGGCAAAGCCGTGTGCTAAGCTTAAGAAAATGGAGACCACGGGAAGGGTGGCCGGATGTAAACACCACTACCCTACTACTTACCAATGCCGAATGGCTCACGCCTTATCTTAACCAGGTCAAGAAACCAGAAGATTTAAAGAAACTCAACCTTACCGAAATACTTCAATCTCATCTAGATTGGGAAAAACAACAGGCGCTGGATAAGTTGGCTCCGATTAGAATACAAGTGCCTAGTGGTTCTAATATCAGGCTTTTATACAACATGCATGGCGAGCCTCCTGTATTGGCAGTCAGGCTGCAGGAAATGTTTGGGTTAGCAGAAACACCGTTAATCAATGATGGTGCCGTGGCTGTATTGCTACACTTGCTCTCTCCTGGGTTTAAGCCTGTGCAAGTGACCAGCGATTTGAGGAGTTTTTGGGATTCCACTTATTTTGAAGTGCGGAAAGACCTGAAAAGGCGATATCCCAAGCACGCTTGGCCGGATGATCCATGGACGGAGGAAGCAATAAGGGGTATAAAAAGGAAAAAGACCTAATATTCAGTCAGGTCCGTGCAATAATCAAAACAAGGTAGGCTTATTTCATTCTAGAAACAAAAAAAGCGTGCTTCGAACACGCTTTTCATATATCTAAAATGATTATTCAGTTTTTTTGTCCGTGTCTTCAGAGGGTTTCTCTTCGGACGGAGTGGGTGGTTCGGACGTAATATTTCCAAACTCATCAACATAGGCCATCATGTTCTCCAAACCTCCTCCTTTAGAATTTTGCCTACGTTCAATTTTCTTGTTGTTCTTTTCTTCTTTCTTTTTTTTCTTCTTTTCTGCTTTGAGCTTTTTAATGAAACTATTGTTGTAACTACCGAAGAATCGGATCTAATTACCGAGATACCTATTACGGTTCGCGTTTTGGATGGATCCGAAGTACCCGAAATCTCTGTAAATCCGGAAAGCTTTACAGAAACCTTACAACAGT
>JBCBSS010000261.1:0-4126 GCA_039819065.1 Bacteroidota bacterium | reverse complement strand
TAAGTCACTTAGCATTTAACCTTCTTTATGAACGAAATAAGGGTTTTTAAGTTCCAAAGCATCTATATTATACCATTATGGACGATAGAATGTATAATATTTCGACTGTCGTAATAATTCTGTTTGGAACAATTAACGCTTCAAACTATCTGAAGTTATACGAGAGCTTGTATAAATGTGCTTTTGCCCTCTGATTAAGAGCAACTAGCCCATACCATTCTTACTTCTAAAACTTATTTTCTTCCAAAAGACAAATTAATTCCTCAGGGGTTTCCACTATATGGTTAGGATTGAGCCGAGAGAGTGCTTTTTTTGAATTGTAGCCCCAGGAAACGGATATAATATTGATATTACATTTTTTGGCAGCTTCAATATCGCGTGTTTCATCTCCGATGAAAGTCATCTCTTCGCGAATCAAAGTATGCTTTTTAATCATTTTCTCAATGCACTTACTCTTACCAAAAAGGCTTATACCAGAATGGATGATTTCAAAATAACCTTTGAGACTGTGAGAGCCTAAAAACAAGTTAATATTCTTGTCGGAGTTACTGGTGACTATACCTAGCCTATGACCAGCAGCATGCAACTGATTGATGACTTCTTTGATGCCATTGAAAGGTTCAGAATTGACGATTTGCTGGTGCATGCGTTTCTTCAACTTGCGCGCCACCAGGGGCAGCTTATAGCGCGGTAAGTCGATGATCTTCATCACCTCCTGTGCTTTCTTGTCCCGTATAGTAGAAAGCTGATCTTCTCCGATTTTGTTGAAGTTGTGCTTTTCGGCCAGCTGATTAAGAATGTTGATTCCGATGAGCATGGTATCGGCTATGGTACCATCAAAATCGAATAATATGGTTTTTCTATTGTTCAAAAAACATCAATGTTATCCACCACGCCAAAACCAATACTACGAGTTTTTTGGTCAAAATCCCACCGAATTGATTTCCATTAATTAAACTATAGCGATCAATTTTTTTTAGATTTGAACAAAAAGCATCTCACTCATAATTGAATTAAAATATGGCAAACTTACGTTTTAGGGCACTCGACCTGGTCAATAGCAGAGAAAAAGTGAAGGTTCAAGCACCTTCCAACAAAGTATCCGATTACTTCGGCGATGATGTATTCGGGCAAAATGAAATGAGGGCTACTTTGGCCCCTGATGTGTTCAAAAGGGTAAGTAAGGCCATAGATAAAGGTGAGAAGATTGACGAGGAGTCAGCCGATGCCATCGCTGCGGCGGCTAAGACCTGGGCCATTGCCAAAGGCGTGACCCACTACACCCACTGGTTCCAGCCACTGACAGGGTCGACAGCAGAAAAGCACGATTCCTTTTTTGATGCTGGTATTGGTTTGGAGAAATTTAAAGGAAGTGCATTAGTGCAGCAGGAACCAGATGCTTCATCTTTTCCTAGTGGAGGTATTAGAAGTACTTTTGAAGCCCGCGGTTATACTGCCTGGGACCCTAGTTCTCCCATTTTCATCTATGGTACTACGTTATGTATTCCAACCATCTTTGTATCCTACACAGGAGAAGCATTAGACAATAAAGCCCCTCTACTCAAGGCGGTTGATGCGGTTGATATGGCAGCTACCAAGGTTTGTCAGTTATTCGATAGAAAAGTGACGCGAGTCAAAGCATCATTGGGCTGTGAGCAAGAGTATTTCGTAGTAGACAAAGCACTATATGATGCCCGACCAGACTTAGTAATGTCCGGTAGAACTGTCTTTGGCCACAACCCGGCTAGAGGGCAGCAGTTGGATGACCACTATTTTGGATCCATAGCCCCCAGGGTTTATGACTTCATGAGGGATTTCGAAATAGAAGCTCATAAACTAGGTATCCCCGTAAGTACGAGACATAATGAAGTAGCGCCTAGTCAATATGAGGTAGCACCTTTGTTCGAAGATATCAATGTGGCTACCGATCACAATCAGCTATTGATGGACATCATGCCGAAGGTGGCTGAGAAGCACAAGTTAAAAGTGCTATTCCACGAAAAGCCATTCGCAGAGCTGAATGGAACCGGAAAGCACAACAACTGGTCTTTGATCACCAATACTGGTGTGAACCTTTTGCAACCAAGTTCAAGTGCCAGGGAAAACCTGCAATTCCTCGTCTTCTTTGTCAATACCATCAAAGCTGTATACGATCATGCCGACTTGCTCAGAGCTAGTATAGCTTCTGCCGGTAATGATCACAGGCTCGGAGCCAATGAGGCACCTCCAGCCATTATTTCAGTGTTCATAGGCTCCCAGTTGACTGCTGTATTGGATTCACTAGAAAAGACGGCCAAGGTGGAGGTAGAAAAAGGGGAAAATATGTACATGAAGCTTGGTATAGACAAAATACCACCGATTATTCTAGATAACACGGATAGGAATAGAACATCTCCATTTGCATTTACAGGGAACAAGTTCGAATTCAGAGCTGTAGGTGGCAGCGAGAATGTGGCTGAACCTATGACAGTACTAAACTTGATCATGGCCGATCAACTCAATCAGTTCTATGATGCAGTTGAGAAGGAGATCAATAAAGGAACGGAGAAAAAGATTGCTATCGTTAACATTCTAAGAGGGTACATCAAGGACTCTAAAAAGGTAAGGTTTGAGGGAGATGGATACTCAGATGAATGGGTAAAAGAAGCAGAGAAAAGAGGATTGGCCAATGTGAAAGATACGCCTAGAGCATTGGATGCTTTTGTGACCAAAAAATCAAAAACCTTGTTCTCTAAGAATAACGTTCTCAATGAGGTAGAACTTGAAGCACGTCAGGAGATCAAGCTGGAGAACTACATCATGAAAATCCAGATCGAGTCAAGGGTGATGGGCGACTTGGCTATGAATCATATTGTGCCGACAGCGATTGACTACCAAAATACGTTGATCGATAACGCCAATGGCCTCAAAGGGCTCGGGATAGATAACGCTGTCATCATACAGACCATCGAGGAAATATCCGGACATATTTCTACCATCAAGGATGCGGTGAGGGCAATGATAGAAGAGCGTAAAAGAATAAACAAAATAGAGAGTACACACAAGCGGGCTGCGGCTTACTGCGACGATGTAAAGGAGAAGTATTTCGAAAAGATTCGTTACGCCGTAGATAAGCTGGAGTTACTGGTAGGTGACGAAGAATGGCCTTTGGTGAAATACCGCGAATTACTGTTTTTGAGATAGACATCCCAACGGACTCTTTCAAGAACAACTGACCGATCTGGTATTACTTTTTTAGAAATGATAATAAGCCGTTTTCAATTTTGAGAACGGCTTTTCTATAGACTGAATGTGGTTATTCTCTAGTATTTTCATCTCGGGGAAGGAAAAGATCCCAAGCTAATACCTCTAGGATTCCTTTCAGGAATACTGAGGCTTGCTTGAAATCTTTAACGTCCTCTGCGAGTTACACTTACAGCGGTGAAAAACTAACAGATATATGAAAAAGCTATTGACAAAATATAAAGACCTTCCCAAAAATCTGTTTGGGCTGCTTTTTTGGAATATGTTTTTCGCTTTTTTCGTTTTGTCTACGGTACACTTTAACGGTGAACCGGCATACGGAATGACGGCATTCATCATTAATCTAACCATTTCGCCCTTAATGTCGCTGATGTTTACAGTATTGATATGGCTAGCTATAAAATTTGGAAACTTATCGATAAAACTGTTTATAAACTTACAACAGTTGAATTGAGATCAATATTTCTATCTGTTGGCTGGGGGCACTATGAAGTCGTCATATCTATGTATTAATCGTAGTTCAAAGTGATTCAATAGCGTACTGTCTTGTGTTTCAACTTGGCGATTAAACCTCTCCAATCTGTAAGAAACATTTAGGTCTACTTGTAAAAGCCGTGCATTGAATAAATCCACAGCTATTCATCTAATATATGTCAATTGTGAAATGTTAATAATGACTAGAAAACTAATCCTACTCATTGTAACGGTTTTGGTTTTTAATGAGTGTAAAAAAAAAGAAACCTTATTCAAGATCAATCTCACTGAATACGAGCTCTATGAACTCAAGTTTGACTTTGAGCATATTGATTTGGTAAGAACTTATGGTATCCACAAATGCACACTCGTAAACAATTGCTGTCTTCCGTTTTTCAGTGCATTTGTG
>JBCBSS010000260.1:0-4204 GCA_039819065.1 Bacteroidota bacterium | reverse complement strand
AACAGTACAATCAATGCCATCAACTCAAACCCTTTTTTTCTGATAGAATAAATCACCAAAATCAGCGATGCCAAGAATAGTATGATAGAATTAGGAATAATGTTGGGTATTTCTGACATGCCTTTCAAAAATGGCAAGACTATCACTCCTAAACAGATAACTATAGAAAGGATGAGCACAAATAATCTGAAGATACCGAGCCTAGCCGGGTACATAAGAAGTAAATAGGTCAGAGCAATCGACACGAATGGGGTGAGCATGCAAATGTACCTGGCTTTACTACCCGGTGAGATCCAATAGATGATAATATTGGCGGCGAACATAATGACGCAAAACCAAACGAATCCATTTTCTCTCAGCTTATTCAACAATCCTGAATAATTAATAAAAGGAAGGAAAAGAGAAGCAGGTAGTAAGACTTTTAATACGGTCAGCGGAAAAGTACCTAAATGAGTGAAAAATGCTGAAAGGCCGGCATCTGCACGATCGGTCGATTCGCTGAACAACGTTCTACCTAATTCTTCTAAATCATTTTCCTGAGAAAAAAGATACAAATAACCGCCAACAATAAAGATAAATATCAACATGCCCATGACATGAGCTAGAGTGAACAGACGTTTGAAATCTTTTTGAAGATAAAAAAAGAGAGGCAAGGAGATGCCAAGAAATATGATAGATGGAAGTCCTTTAGACAGAGTGCCAATTCCAGCAAACAGATATACAACTATGAAAAGAGTGTAATAACGATTAAGCCTGTAGAAATGGTAGATTAATGCGATAGATAGAAATGAAATTAGTGAATAGAATAAGTCAATTTCACTAAGCATTGAAAGATAGAAAAAGGTATGTGCGGATACTGAAACCACCAATGTAGCGTACAATGCCACCGTTCTATTAATATGTTTCCGGCATAGCAAATAGACAACCAGCCCAAACAGTATGTGCGATATGACGGTAAAAAAACGTATCGCAAATTCTGAATAATCTCCAAAAATGTGGTAGGCTACAAGTATTAGCCAATTGTACACAGGAGGTTTTTTGAAATATGCTTCACCTTGTATGGTAGGAGAGATATAATTCCCATTGATTTTCATTTCCAGTGCTACGATGGCGCGCCGCGGTTCCTCTTGATAAAGAGGATGTACACCCAAATTGTAAAAGAGAGCAACTAACAATAGTCCTATTGCTACCCAATACAAATTCAAGTCTTTGGCTTTGGAAAAATCAATAAACCTGTCGGTCATTATAGATTCTTTTTGTCCGGTCTTGTCTTAACTAACAGCGAATAAAAACAAAAACTAAGATTAATGAACAATTTGGCTAAATAGATTAGATATAAACAAAGTCTTTAGTCGAAATTATTTGTTGTCTTACCTTATTTAAAAAGTACAAAACAAACGAAAGGCAAAACAGTGTTCAACATCACTTTCTCGATACTAAAGCTGTTTGAAATTAGCGAATTGATAAAGTGTCTTCTTAAGTAGGTTTTTATCAATTGATTTGTAATTTTTAAAATTATATTATTCTTATTTTAGTGTATGTAGGTCTATCGACATGTTTGAATAAAGTAATTGATACATCCCCTTGTTGCCAGAGTTTTGTTTGAAACTATCCTTCTTTATTTTAGCCTAGATTGATGAATACACTTGAATTCAATAGCTACTAAGAATATTTCGAGGTTATTCTGATAGAGTTTATTTTTAAGTATTTCATTTTCAGATACTTATATTTATTAATGTCATTTTTATTAATTTTTTTCGAAAAAAGCCTTGCCTCGTATTTCTTTTTCATCCTACATTTGCCATCAATTAAAACAACGCACGAAATGATATATTTAAATGAACACATAAAAGATCTATCGCTAAACATTCCAGTGGGATGGTTTGCAGATAGAAAATATTTGTTCGGGCATAAATTGTAATAATTTGTTATTGCGACTAAAAAGCCCGAGCAATTTGTTCGGGCTTTTTTGTTATACAAAAAGTAGACTATGGAGCGACTTTATAAGCATATGAGAATAGATATAGCCAGCTTAACCTGTGAAGCAAGGGATGATCATTTTGGTCTAACAATTCGGGTAAGGCGTGTTTTTCGATGAGATATTGAAATATTGAATTGAAAAAGCCCGGCCCAGAAAGCCGGGCTTTTTTGTTGGCCGCAATTTCTCTTCGATTTGAAAGCATACCTGAAGAGAACGATGAGAAATCAATGACTCATAGCTCAAGGGTAAGAGCACCTGTCTTATACGCAGTAGGTTCCCGGTTCGAATCCGGGTGAGTCGACGATAGGGTGATATAGTTCAGGGGAGGAATATCTCACTGTCTATGAGAAGGTCGAGGGTTCGAATCCCTCTATCACCGCGCTGAAGGAGGGGCAGAACGGGTGCCTCCTCAAGCCAGAGAATGGTTAAAGACCATAAGCAAGGCTCCGTTCGTCTTGTGATGTTCTGAAAAAGCTCTGGTCAGATCAGCAGGTTATAAGCCAGGATAGAGTAATAAACTCGAACCCTGGCAAACTAACCTTCAATATTAACTAACGTGATTCTGTGACTAAGAATGAATCTTGTGATTAGGAAAGATAGCTCCAATGGTAGAGCGACGGTTTGAAGCATCGTGAGCGCAGGTTCGACTCCTGCTCTTTCCACCATACGTCTGTAGCTCAGCAGGTTAGAGCACCAGATTTTTAATCTGGGAGTCGGGAGTTCGAACCTCCCCAGGCGTACTTATTTAGAATAAAATAAGTCAAGAAACTACACGTTAAATTTGTGTTGCTAAAAGACTTCTTTGCAGTATAATGGGTTATAATGATAGATCGCTAGAATCAAAACATGAATATCTAAAAAACAGGCAAAGGAATTGAGTATTTAATTTCAACTGAAAACGATAATTGTAATCACATGGAGACACAACTTATGCAAAACTACATTTACGATGCTGAGCAAGCTATTATTCAAGAACAGTACCTTGAGGGCAAGGCGATCTTGGAAGAAGCACTTTCCATCGAGCCAGGGTTAGCTAAGGCGCACAACCATATGGGCTGGCTGTACCTTTTTCACCTCAATGATCACAACGCGGCCGAATATCACCTTAGGTTGGCTATGAAATGTGAGCCCGAATATGGATCGCCTTACCTGCACTTGACCACGCTTCTTTTGGAGCGAGGAGCTTTTGACGATGTAAGAGAAATATTGGATAAGGCACTTGATTTGAAGGATTTAAACAAGGCATCTGTTTATTACGACTACGGTCGCTATTATGAGACCATGGGAAAGTTTAACAAGGCTATTAAAAAGTACAAAGAAGCGATTAGACACTCAATGGATCACGACGAAATCACTCTTTTTAGAGGTAATATAAAAAGATGTAGAATCAAGTGGTTCTTGCCGTTCATTTGATAAAAATAGCTGTTTCTAATACCTAAAACTCAGATATGTCACAAAGTAATAAATCTCAAAAACTGAAACAGACTTTGGGTTAGAGCCAAGAGTTCCATTCTGGTTAAGTGATGGCTCTGGTTCTACCTCGAGTCACTGCTTAACCTTTAGTTATTATGGAACTAAGTGAAATTGAATATATAGAACAAACCATTGATTTTCAGAATGACGGTTACACCTATTATAAGGATAAATATGCCTGTGACCTTCTATCATATTATATAAAGGAGTCCGCCAGTATTTCACAATTAAAAAAATCCAGCTTTGGGTTTTTGTTGGACAAGCCGCCGGTCAAGCATATTGCAGCTAAAGCGGGTGATGGAAGGATTTTCTCCAAGCAGATGCAAAACCCTGTATATGATCATTTGATCGATTTTAAGTTTGGAAGATCGAGGTGGGGCGAAATGGTGAAACACCGCAATAACTCGTGGTTTCAAACCTCTAGACCAGGCTTCAATTTTGTCCTTCAACTGAATTTTGGTGTCTCTCATAATCAAACCTATTTCAATTTGGTAAAGCCTGATAAGGATGAGCATCCTTTTGTGTTTTACTCTCATCCTGTCGCTACAAAGAGAAACTTGACCATGGCATGGGCAAGGTTGGATATAGACCTTGAGCAAGGCCAAGTATTGATAGAGGAGATACAGAATGATTGGTTGCGAGAAGTGAAAAGAGTAATCACGCATTTGAATAATAAACCTATTTCAATTTGGTAAAGCCTGATAAGGATGAGCATCCTTTTGTGTTTTACTCTCATCCTGTCGCTACAAA
>JBCBSS010000259.1:0-4300 GCA_039819065.1 Bacteroidota bacterium | reverse complement strand
CTAGATCACCAAGTGTCTTGACATCTGCAGCTTTTAAGCAGTTATAGGCTCTTACAGATAAATCAAGGTCATTCAAAGGTGTCTTCAATAATTTTCTCATGTGTAACATCTCTTCGTCTACTGTTTCTTGCTCACCAGGTGAGGCAGTCTCTAATTCAATAGACTTGTCAGAGAATAACATGAAATGCTGTATCAGAATATAAGCTGCTCCTTCCAGAGCTTTCTCAGGGTGAACTGAACCATCGGTCTCGATGTCCATAATCAACTGCTCATAATCTGTCTTTTGTTCTACCCTTGTGTTTTCAATACTGAACTTCACATTCTTAACGGGTGTGAATATTGCATCAATAGGTATATAACCAAATACTTGTTCCGACGGCTTATTTTCCTCGGCTGGCAAATATCCTCTACCCTTATCGATTGTTAACTCAATCTCAAATTCAGCAGTATCATCCAAATTACAGATGTGCAGTTCTGGATTAAGAATTTCAAAAGCAGAAGAAAATTCTGATATATCACCAGCTTTAAATTCAGTCTGGTTTTTAATTGATACAGTTATCTTATTATCAAACGATTCACCGATCTTTTTAAACCTAACCATTTTCAGATTTAATATAATCTCGGAAACGTCTTCAACAACACCTTCAATAGTGGAAAACTCATGCAAAACACCTGGTACTTTGATACCAACTATTGCGTAACCTTCAAGAGAAGATAATAAGATCCTTCTTAATGCATTACCTATGGTAATACCATATCCTGGCTCTAATGGTTTAAAAGTAAATAGTCCATGGAAGTCGTCTGCCTTCTCCATGACTACTTTGTCAGGCATCTGAAAAGCTAAAATTGACATAGTATGAGTTAAATTATTTCGGTATGGTAGAACCGTTAATGCTTATTTAGAGTAGAGCTCGACAATCAGCTGCTCGTTGATATTCTCTGGAATTTCATCTCTTTGAGGAAAAGTCATAAACTTTCCTAAAAATTCTCCTCCATCCCATTCAAGCCATGAAAAATTTCTTCCAGCTCTACCGGCAAGGCTATCAGTAACTGCCTCTAATGACTTCGATCTTTCACGGACACCTATCATATCACCTGGTCTTAAACTGAAAGATGGAATATTAACGATAGAGCCATTCACCTCAATATGTTTGTGCAGTACAAGTTGTCTTGCAGCACGTCTTGTTGGAGCTATTCCTAGTCTGAACACTGTATTATCTAGCCTTGCCTCCAACATCTGTAACAAAACTTCACCAGTCACACCACTCTTCCTAGATGCTTTGTTAAAAAGGTTTGAGAATTGACGCTCAAGTACTCCATAGGTGTATTTGGCTTTCTGCTTCTCCATTAATTGGATTGCATATTCAGACTGCTTTTTCCTCCTACCGCGTCCGTGTTGCCCTGGAGGATAGCTCTTTTTTTGCAATGCCTTACTTGGGCCAAATATTGGTTCGTTAAACCTTCTAGCAATTTTCGTTTTAGGGCCTCTATATCTTGCCATTCTTGAAAATCTTTTCTTAATCAGTTGATATTAAACTCGTCTTCGTTTCGGTGGCCTACATCCATTATGAGGTAATGGCGTTACATCCTTAATAGTAGTAACTTCTATACCTGTGTTTTGGATTGTCCTTATAGCCGATTCCCTACCAGCTCCAGGGCCTTTTACAAAAACCTCTACCTTGCGCAGACCTAAATCATACGCTTTCTGAGCGCAGTCAGACGCTGCAACCTGAGCTGCATAAGGTGTGTTCTTCTTAGAACCCTTGAAACCCATTTTACCGGCAGACGCCCAAGAGATCACCTGACCAGACATATTGGTCAATGATATTATGATGTTGTTAAACGAAGCTTTGATATGGGCCTGACCCACTGCCTCAACATTAACAACTCGTTTTTTACTTTTATCTTTTCTTTTCTGAGCCATTGTTATATTCTTTCAAGTAGACACAAAAGCAAGGTTATTTAGTTGCCTTTTTCTTGTTAGCCACAGTTTTTCTCTTACCCTTTCTGGTTCTAGAGTTATTTTTGGTTCTTTGACCTCTTAAAGGAAGACCTTTCCTGTGTCTCAAGCCTCGGTAGCAACCTATATCCATCAGCCTCTTGATATTAAGTTGAGTTTCAGACTTTAATACACCTTCTACTTTAAACTCTTCGCTTATAATAGATCTAATTGCGTTAGATTCGTCATCCGACCAGTCTTTCACCTTCTTGTCAACATCAATGCCGGCCTGAACTAAGATTTTCTGGGCTGAGCTCTTACCTATACCGTAGATGTATGTTAGGGCTATTTCACCCCTTTTATTGTCTGGTATGTCAACACCTGAGATTCGTGCCATAATTTTAACCTTGTCTTTGTTTGAACTTAGGATTCTTTTTATTTATCACGTAAAGTTTCCCTTTCCTACGAATGATTTTGCAATCAGCACTTCTTTTCTTTATTGATGCTCGTACTTTCATGTCTTACTTGTATCTATATACTATTCTACCTTTGGTTAGATCGTATGGAGACATTTCCAACTTCACACGATCTCCTGGTAATATTTTTATATAATTCATTCTCATTTTACCAGATATATGAGCTATCACCTGGTGCCCATTTTCTAACTCGACACGAAACATGGCATTAGATAGTGCTTCCACTATAGTTCCATCTTGCTCTATTGATGCTTGCTTTGCCATATTACTTATCTTCGATATACTTATGCGTTGTTAATATCTCTGTTCTATCTTTAAAAATCGCCACCATATGTTCGTAATGTGCAGAAGGCTTTTTGTCAAGTGTTCGAATTGTCCAGCCATCATTTTCTTGCACTATTTTCCTGGTTCCCATGTTAACCATTGGCTCTATCGCGATGACTAGCCCCTCATTTAATTTTGGACCTTTCCCTTTCTTGCCATAGTTGGGCACCTCAGGGCCCTCGTGCAACTTTCTGCCTACTCCATGCCCTACGAGTTCCCTCACTACTCCGTAGCCTTTCCCTTCGACATGCTGTTGAATGGCATTTCCTATATCACCTATTCTGTTCCCGTATACTGCTTTCTCTATGCCAATATAAAGTGATTCTCTAGTTGCTTTCATCAACTCTTTCACTTCCTCTTTAACGGCACCTATCGCATGAGTATAAGCAGAGTCGCTGTGATAACCCTTAAAGTAAACACCACAATCGATGGATATAATGTCTCCTTCTTTCAATCTGTACCTACCAGGGAAACCGTGTACCACTTGTTCATTCACCGAAATACATAAGCTTGAAGGAAAACCATTATAGTTCTTAAAAGAGGGTTCTCCACCATTATCTCTTATATATTCCTCAGCAGTTTTATCCAGGGAGATAGTTTCTACACCCTCTCCTACCAATTTTGCTAATTCACCATGTACCCTTCCTAGAATGTCTGCACCTTCTTTTATAATAGCTACTTCTTCCTCAGTCTTGTAAACTATCATAAAAGTATTTAGCTAAGCAACTGCAAATTGTGATCTACCCTTCACCTTACCAGACTTCATCATACCTTCGTATTTTCTCATAAGAAGATAGCTATTAATCTGTTGTAAGGTATCCAATACTACTCCCACCATTATTAATAGAGATGTACCTCCGTAGAATTGGGCAAAGTTCTGACTTACACCAAACCTGACCGCTATTGCAGGCAAAATCGCTATGATGGCTAAGAATAATGATCCCGGCAGAGTTATCTTAGTTAAAATGTTATCTATAAACTCGGAAGTTTGTTTGCCGGGTTTGACCCCCGGAATGAAACCTCCATTTCTCTTCATATCTTCAGCAATTTGATTCGGGTTAATCGTAATCGCGGTATAGAAGAACGTAAATAACAGAATGAGAATACCGAATACTAAATTGTATTGCCACGATGTGAAATCACTGAAAGTGCTACCTACGTATGACCCTATATCCGAGTCTGCCCACAAACCGGCTACCAAAGGAGGTATAAACATTAGAGACTGAGCAAAAATTATTGGCATTACACCTGCTGCATTGACTTTCAATGGAATATACTGTCTCTGTCCTGTTTGCACCTTGTTTCCAACTACTTGCTTGGCATATTGAACGGGAATACGCCTCGTAGCTTGAATTAACAATACCACACCCATTACAACAAAGAACAAAGCCGCTAATTCAATAATTGACAGAATTGCCTTTGACAAACCCTTGTCTTCAAAAACCTCATAATACAAAGCAAACGGGAATCTTGAGATTATTCCCACCATAATCAGCATTGAAATACCATTTCCGATTCCTTTGTCAGTTATCTTTTCACCAATCCACATACAGAACATTGT
>JBCBSS010000258.1:0-4416 GCA_039819065.1 Bacteroidota bacterium | reverse complement strand
CTCGTTGCCTAGAAAAATGCTATTTCCTTTATAGTCTACCCTTACCGCTTCACCTAGATACTTCTCCATACCTTTCATCAATTTACCGTTGACTGCCTATTTTAAAGTAGGTGGTGGCGTAATTACTCCTGAATATACTACTGACCAGAACGGTAACGCAACCATTCTGGTATCACGAATCGATTCAAAGCAAGCACAACAGAAAGTAGAGGTTACTGTTAATGCAGAAGTACTTTCAGGAGCTGAAGATGATTCAGATAATTTCTATGCAATGTTACTGAATAGATTCATCCTGCCATCAGCTAGTATTATTTTGAAGGTAGAGCGACCTTCCGTTTATATAGTCTCTGATGAGCTTAGCCTGGGCAGAAGAACTAATGTTTCCCAGGTTGAAAATAGAATCAAGTCGAGGTTAGCCTCAGCAGGCTTTACTTTTATTGAGGAGCGCGGTGATGCTGATCTTGTGATGGAAATCAACTCAAATACTGAAGAAGGACCTGTATCCGGAAGTATATATATTACCTATTTGACTATGACCATTCGTGTCATTGATGGGCGCTCTAACCGAGAGGTATACAATACGGGACTGGATAGAGTGAAAGGATATAGCCTTGATTATCAACGTTCTAGTCAAGAAGCATACGATAAGTCTCTTGAGATATTGGACGAGGATAAAATTCCTGATTTAATTGACGCAGTATTGCAATAATTTTCGGGCGAAGGTGAGTTTGGCCTCATTGTTGCCTTAACTTAAGTATCAAATTTAAATTGTATAAATCATGAGGAAATCGACGATCATTCAATTTTTTGCCCTACTGATGGTGGGGGCAGTGATTTATGGATGTAAATCAAAGAAAACTCCAACTCCCAAGGGTGAAGAGGAGGTGATAGTTCCATGTTCTGGTCCTGATTATTTCACAACCAATAAAGTCTTCCGATCTAACTCTATTGGTGAAAGCCTTGATCAGGTAGCATCAAAGAAAAAGGCACTTACTAACGCAAGAAATGAATTAGCAGCGAGCATTCAGACTACAGTAAAGACAGTTACTGACAATTATTTGAACTCTAGAGAGTTTAATAATAAGGAAGAGCTTGAAGAGCGATTTGAAACACTCAACAGAGAGGTCGTAAATCAAGAGCTTACCGGAATCAGAACGATTTGCGAGAAGCTAGTTAAGACGCAAGAGGGAAGGTACAAGACTTATATTGCTATCGAGCTTTCTGCCGACGAGCTTGTATCAGAGTATAACGAAAGGCTCTCTAAAGATCAGCGACTTCGTATTGACTATGACTACGAGAAGTTCAAAGAGACTTTCGAAAAAGAAATGGACAAATTAAAGAACTAAATCTGTTAATTATTATCCTATCAATTAAGGGGCTGCTTTAGCAACAGCTCCTTTTTTTATGGCCAATAGTTCGAGTCGATCCCCTTTTCCTGATCAGCAATCACATCCCGTTCTATTCGTAGCGTCCGCTACGATCAACTTCACCATTGTTAGATTTGGGTTGTTGCTTTTGGGTTATACCATTCTGGTCGTAGTATCCACTACGATTCACTTCAGCTTTTTGTGGTTATACCGAGCGGACGCTCTTGTTGGTTTTAGGTCTTAGGTTAAGCGCAAGCGGCCCTAAGGCCAGGAGGGGATGACTGATAGAATGCTCTACTAATTTTCATTAATACCAACAATACCCACTCAATGGTTATTAATCAATTAGCGAAACAAAATAGATTTTTCAAATTCAAAGTGCCCTGAAATTCAATTCAAGGCACTTTTTATCAACAGTTGCAATTAATTCTTTACAACTGTACCTTTACATCAGTACAGATAATTAACATATCCGTACTCCACTCTTCTACTTGGTTGGATTATCCTAGAAGTATCTTGTCAGGAACCATAGGATAAGCCTTCCAAGAAGATAGAAGTGACGCGTCCACCAGCTCCCTGGCCGGTCATCTCTTTTCTTCATAGGCCTTTACTTTTTTTATTTTAATTATTTGCTTCCCTAAGATAGCTCAATTTTTGTATCGTAACTTCTTGATCAGTTAACCCGAACTTTTGTTTTATTGAGATATTCTAAGTAATCGAGTTATTTTTTTAAAAAGAATCAAATTAGACAGGTAAAAACAACAGATAAATTGACAATTTTAAAAAAATCAAAAGCTAACGATCGTTAGAGAGTGTATTTCAATTTGCTATGATAGAGCTTCTGCCATATCTGGTATGTATTAACCGTTCTGGTCGTAGTGTCCACTACGATCCACACTCACCATTGCTACACGATGAAACATAATTCAAGACCCGTTTATTGGCGTAGGGTTCTGGTCTCTCATGGCTACTTGCTTTCCACGATCTGAAGGCAGTGTTTTTGGTGTTATACCGAGCGGACGCTCTTGCTTGTTATAGGTCTAAGGACCGCTACGCTTAACCTAAGACCAGGGTGGTGATAAGTTTAGCTTATACTATGATGGCAGTTTTTTCTGGAACTTTTTTTCAAAAAAGTTAAACCCACTTTGATAAAAGCCCCGATAACTACTTTTTGCTGTGGGGGTTGCAAGTATGTCTAACTCGAACAAGAGCATTTGCTGGCTTTTGCTACTTAATTTATTCCAAATGCTAGGTGAGATAAAAGTGTTTTCTATGTATGCTACAATTAATGAGCTTATTACCTTTTCAAATTTCAATTGTCTTAGACTTGATATCTGATCTATAAACTTAACAGATTTAGTATGTTCGGGAAGACATGATAGCAAAATAAAGGTTTCTCCATTCCGAGTGGGCTGCACCGAAAAGAAGACAAATTCGAAATAATCATTTGAATTGGTACTAACATTTAGAGGCTCATTTCTGATTGAATATTCAGGGTTGAAAGTAGAAGACAGAGCAATGGGAATTGGGTAATGTAAAGATCAGGTGCAATCCTCTTATTCACTGTATTGTTCTTGTCTTAATATTTGATTTAATCGGGATTTGACTATCTCGCAGTCTCTTAATCCTAATTTACTACTTTCGATAAGACTATTTCGTACGCTTTTGTGTACTCTTTTTTGATAGAATTCGTTCGTCTGATAACCTTGTAATGTTTCCTTCTTGGCATGATATTCTTTTGCAAAACCACGATAGGATAGTAGGAAACAATGCTCATCGTTTTCTAGATCAATATCATTGTTTTCGATTTTTTTGAAAACTTCTGTATCATGATATCCACAAAACCCGTAAAACGTGGAAGCTGACTTTTTGCCCAATGGTGTAAAGCCAGAGGCTTTCCCAGCTGAATCATATTCAATGTTAAGGAAAGAATAAATTGATAGATTTCCATTCACTTCCTCTTCTAATAAGTCTAATACACCACTTCTTTGTAGGCTATGCGCTGATATTATGTTGTTAGAGCAAGATGAATGATCAAAGTGAAAACATTCTTTGATTCTTGAACTTTTATAGAAGCTAGATCGAAATCTTTTAAATTCTCTTGAAGGGTCTTTCGAATCCACTTTATGTTTTGTCTCTTTTTTAGTGATGATTTAGTGTAAACTTGAAAGAGAAAATTAGAAGTTATGTATCTGTTTTGCCTTTCTCCAATATTTCTTCAATATCGGCCTGCTTACAGATGTATCACCGGATGACTCTTGCCCAGAAAAGTGACAAAAATTCTCAGGATATTCTGGATCACCATACTCATTCCAGATCTTGAAAGCTTCGTAGCTTAATGGTTTTTCTGGATTAAAAGGAATTTCAATTCCAGTACGAATACAGTATCCTGTCATGTTGTTGGTATTTCCATGTTCATGATACTTTTGAGCGCTCTGAAAATGCTGTTGTTGTGTAGATTCAAACTTACGGCTGGTCTCGTTTATAAAGTCAACTTCTCTCATTGCATCTTGAAACAACTGTGAATCTGTTTCATCATTTTTATTGATCAGCACACCCATTTCCTTATTGTTTGCCATGGAAAACTCGTATAAATTCAATGACGTTATGATCATTTTTGTATCACTTACATAGCACTTAGCATGTAGCGTTTCATTGTATTTAAGGATGGTGAACCTTAAAGATTGGAGATATTCGACTTCATCAGGATTTAAATCTTGATGACGAAATATTATAGTTGTGATTTTATCTTTACTATTTCGGTAGGAGATTAGCTCTTTGAAATCACTTGAAAGCTTTAGGTATGGAGAAATCAATGTTAATGTTTCACCTGCGTTTTTAATCAATTCTTCGATTTCTGAAACCGCCTTACGCGTATTTATGAACTTGGCCATTTTCTTGTTATGCTTAGCTTCAAATCAATTTCCTTATAATTTTTCATTTTCACATAACCAAATAAAGTATTTATATCACTTAAATATAATTTTTCTGTTTAGCCAACCAATCCAACCTCCCAAATAAATACAACTCAACTTTCACTCAAGTGATA
>JBCBSS010000257.1:0-4481 GCA_039819065.1 Bacteroidota bacterium | reverse complement strand
GTTTGACTTAAGTAAGTTTTCTTCAGCTTTGCTATACTCCCCGAGATAATAATAAACAGTTCCCAAACCACTAAATGCTTGAAGCTGCTCAAGATCAGGACATTCGTCTCCACATCTCTCAAATACTTCTTGAAAATAACGAAGTGCATGATCATAGCTACCCAATTCAATATAACAAAACCCTAAGTTTATTAAATTCCCTGCTTCCTTGTCTACTTGCTCATATTTTTCATTGATCTTGAGAGCTCTATTAAAGTATTTTATTGCTTCAAGATTATTACCCAGGTCACTGTAAATCAAACCTATATTGTTAAGCACTATTGATATTCCGACCTCATCAGCCTCCTGTTCTCTTATGCTAAGTGTTGCAAAGTAGTATTCAAGGGATTTGTCATATTGAGCTAAGTCGTAGTAGACTAGACCAAGATTATTGAGAAGATATTTCTCTTGTGTAGAGTAATTGTTTTGCTTAGAAAGATCAAGGGCTTCCTCATAATAGCTAATAGCCTTAGAGCTTTGTCCTAAGCTGTACCTAAGCCATCCCGCAGCTCTAGCGGTCTTGACTACCCATAGTGTATCATTGATGGACTTCGCAAGATTGTAAGATTCTTCCGCAAATTCTAGCGATTTCTCCTTATCTGACAACCTTGTTTCTTTAAAAAGTTCGTACAAGGTACTCACTTTGTCAGCTCCTTGGACACGTTGTAAGACATCTTCAAGACTATCCAAAGAATTCTGTGCACGTACGTCGGTTATCATTACCAACGGCCCGAAAAGCAGTGAAATGAAAAAAAATCGCCGAAATAAAAAGTTGATTCTCTTAAAGTACGTAAGCAAGCGTTCCACTAGAATTGATTGGCAATAAGCAATTTCCGTCTGCAACTTTGTATCACTCAATTATCAATAACGCGATTAGAAATTCTAATATAACTAATTCTTATTGATAGTTATTGTTTTAACCTATTTAAACGTCCAAAACTAATACTTAACCAATTAATTATTTTAAGATGAAAACTAAACTATTTACCATTCTAGCTATCCTTTTATTTGCTCTAACCTTCACTGCGTGTAACGAAGAAGAGATTAAACCTCAAGAAACACCCTCTTTAAACAAAGCCAGACAAACTGACCACTTTTAATTAAAAACTTTACAACAATGAAAACGAAAATAACAATATTAATAGTAGCTATAGCTCTAAGTTTTTCTTTCACCTTTATTTCTAAAGAGAAACAAACAAAGGAAAAAGATGTTTCTATCGCTGAAAACATCACCAAAACGCCTCATACTGGGATAAAAATGGAGGATGAAGGTCAGTGGGATTAAACCTTCACCTGCTCCCACTTTACAGTTGGGATAAATCCATAATCACACAATGATTGTAAAGGGTGAGGTCTGGAAAACTGTAGCCCACCTTTACTTTCACGTCATAGCTTCATCGCTATACAAACGTTCTTTCGGATATAACCACTCTTTATTAGCCCTTTGAGGTTGTCTAATACTATATAAAAGTAGGCTCGGATCATCCTCTTAATATAAATACGGGCTCTTGAACACGGTCAGTTGAATATCGCGGGTATATGTATAATTAAAAGTTGCCGTACTATGAACTGAATAGTTGTATCTGTCCAAATCATAAGCGTCTCAAGAAATATAACCATACAAATGCTATGACCATATGTGGTTAAGATCCTCATGTGGAAATGTGAGCATATAGCAAAAGGTCTTTGACATAGCCTCTATTATACTTCTCAGATTTAATAAATGTAATGCATACGTGTTTCGTTTTGCCACAGGCCAACACTCAGCACTTTCATAAGTGTGTATATACATGAGTTAAGGTTTCAGTCAATCAAAATATATAGTACTTTCTTTAGTGATAGCTAAGTACTAATAGAATCGCTTCAGGCTCAAACGCTGATATTCTTATAGAAGCACTAGGGAACCGTATTTATCTGTTGAAACGCTTAGGTAAGATAAGAGTCGGGTCTACTACAAAATACTTGTAATAACTGCCTCAGACCTCTAAATGTACCCGAGTAGAGGCTAGAATGGTGTGTGTTAAGTTCATGTAAAAATTACATCCTGTAACAATATTAATATAATCTAACTTCTTAACAACAAATCAATATAAGACTACGTTACCCAAAAGAGATAAGACGTACAATTAGCACCAAACAACGCTTAATAGCCTAAAATACAGCTATTTATATTTTATTCATTAATGTTTTACTTGATGCAAAAAACAATGCCTTCATTTTATAACAAAACGAAGGCACTCAAAATGAATCGTGTGATAAGTGTAACAAATGTTAAGAAAATGACGTTATAATAGGTAATTTGCCGACATTTCTAACATCATTTTCTTTTAGGTTTTTTTGCTATAGATTATTTCATTCCATTTTTTTGTCGTCCCGCATTGCCTTTTCTCACTTTTGACAAAAATACGGCTAAAGGGCGCTGATGTATCACCCAGTTTACGGGACTATCTTTGAGGTATTTGTTGGAATTCTACTGGCACTTCACCATCCTTAAAAGCCTTCCTAGGCTTGAGGTTTAAGACCTGGAACATCTCCTTATCCTCTACTACTTCTGGGTTAGGTGTTGTAAGGAGTTTATCTCCGGCAAAGATCGAGTTGGCACCGGCCATAAAACACATGGCTTGTTCCTCGAGGTTCATCCTTACCCTTCCGGCGGATAATCTTACCATCGCTTTCGGCATGATGACCCTGGCTGTAGCGATCATTCTTACCATCTCCCAAATGGAAACTCGCGGTTGATCTTCTAGTGGTGTTCCTTCAACCGGAACCAAAGCATTGACCGGAACTGATTCAGGATGCTCTGTTAAAGTGGAAAGTGTATGAAGCATACCTACCCGATCTTGATGGGATTCACCCATGCCGATAATGCCTCCTGAGCACACAGATATTTTAGCTTTCCTGACGTTGTTCAGCGTATCGAGCCGGTCATCGTAGGTTCGTGTGGAAATGATGTCATTGTAGTGCTCCTCACTGGTATCGAGGTTGTGGTTATACGCATACAAACCAGCATCTTTTAGCTTTTCAGCCTGCTCTTCTGTGAGCATTCCTAATGTACAGCATACTTCCATACCCATTGCGTTTACCCCTTTGACCATTTCAAGTACGTTATCAAAGTCTCTATTGTCACGCACTTCGCGCCATGCTGCACCCATGCAAAAACGAGTGCTTCCACTATCCTTAGCTTCCTTAGCTTTGGTAAGCACATCGTCAACGGGTAAAAGCTTATGTACTTTCACATCAGTGTGATAACGGGCTGCCTGGGGGCAATACGCACAGTCCTCCGGGCATCCTCCTGTTTTTACTGATAATAAAGTACAGACCTGTACTTCTTGTGCATCATGATATTCACGATGTACGGTAGCGGCCTTATATATTAAGTCTAAAATAGGGGAGTCATATATCGCTTTGATCTCTTCCCTGGTCCAGTCATTTCGTATTGTAGTCATACACCTAAGTTAGTCCATAAAGAAAAAATATGGGACGGTATATATTATTTAATTTGTAATTCGTAGGGCATTCTGGCTTGAACCCCAGCGTACGATTTAATCTTCTGAAGCTGCTTTAGGTAGAAGTAATATTCACCCAACTCCTGCTTGCCCATAGTAGCTGATGCCTGAGCTTGTGGGTCTTCAAAAATCTTCTCCAATAAAGTCTCCTGCTTAGGGTAATAGCGTAGTTTATAATCGTCGGCTATGTCAGCCTTCTCAGCCGCTATCGTCAGTGCATCTTGATAATCACCTATAACATCTACCAAACCTCTTTCTAGTGCTTGTGTACCAGTCCATACACGACCAGAAGCTACTTTTTTCAAATCAGCTACGGACATCCCGCGGCCTTCGGCGGCTTTACTGGTGAATGTTTCATACCCCTCATCTGCTCCGTTCTGAAAAATGCTCTTTTCTTCCGGTGTCAAAGGTCTGGTAACCGTAAGCATATCTGATAATCGACCTGTGTTGACCTGGTCATGAGTAATGCCCAGCTTATCCTCAAAGAACTCGCTCATATTGAATATTACGCTAAAGATACCAATGGAACCAGTAATGGTATTTGGTTGTGCCACAATGGTATCACAGGCCATGGCCAGATAATATCCACCAGAGGCAGCATAATTACTCATAGATGCAATCACAGGCTTTTCTTCCTTGGCCAGCATTATTTCCCTCCACATCACGTCAGATGCCATGAAGCTTCCACCGGGAGAGTTAATTCTAATGACAATAGCTTTCACTTTATCATTCTTCCTGGCTTTTCTTAAGGCTTTGGCAAAGGTGGTTGAACCAATGCTTTCATCGGGCTCTCCTGCTCCGGGAACGATGTCACCTGAGGCTACTATAACTGCTATCTCATTTTTAGATCGAACATAAGACGAAACTGTTTTCTTATAATCTCCGTAATCGATGAAATTGATCTTATTATCTTCTTCTATGTCAAGCTGCTCTCTG
>JBCBSS010000256.1:0-4551 GCA_039819065.1 Bacteroidota bacterium | reverse complement strand
CCCGATAGAGCATCATTTTCTCAATGTCGCGGTAGCTCAACGGAAACGTGTAGTAGAGCCAGACACAGTGACGAATAATCTCAATCGGAAAGCGATGGTATTTGTAGCTGACGCTCATGCTCTGGCCCTGACGGATGCTGGCAAAGCCTACCACAAAAGTTAAGTTGACAGTACCGTTCGATGCCTTCAGCGTCAATGAGTGCAGTCATGAAGGTCATCATGTTGAGGCGCTTTTTGCCCTTCTTCGTGATGGTGTAGTAGCCGCACGCCTCTGCTTTTTCCTCTTTTGTCGAGTTTTCTAGCGCTTTGACCTTTTGAACTAGCGCTTGTCCGGTCAACCTTTCAACTTTTTGCTTTCTAGCCATCATCGCTGTCCCGAAATCTACAACAGTCGGATATATAGCAGGAAGAATTTACCCGATCCCCTCAGTCTAAGTCTTGTTGAGGTAATGATTAAGAGTCGCCTTAAAGGGGAAGCGAAGTCTCGCAGGCGAGGGCAGTGGGAATGTGGTTCCGGCTAGATATCGAGAGCAACTGTGCGGCCAGCGTCGGCACGGGCTTGCTGATCGTAGCCGCATTTCAAAGAGCACTTTATTTGAAGTCACACATTGAAAAAGCGACCGTCCTCCTTGAAATA
This sequence comes from Bacteroidota bacterium, assembly GCA_039819065.1. Lineage (GTDB taxonomy): Bacteria > Bacteroidota > Bacteroidia > Cytophagales > Cyclobacteriaceae > JBCBSS01. Next base: position 3,914 of record JBCBSS010000256.1, on the reverse strand, counting down.
GTGTGATTGCGATTAGAAGACGATGAGGAGTAATAGTGCTTGATCAAGGGAATTCTGACAGTCTCTAGATTTCTGAAAGCTTTATCCAGTAATGCTTCTGGAGATAAATTACCTGTCATAATCAGATTGGCAGACTACTAGAAGGATACCTGCGAATTTGAGGCCCCAAGCGAGGCCACAGGTAAGGTCATTTTGAAAGGTGCCAGAGGGCGTGTTTTGTTTGGGGTGCTTTCTGGTCATCGGCGGACAAATATAGTGATAGGCTAGCGGCTGGTCGAGTATTGGTGATGGGCCTAGTGCCTACGCTGGGGTCATTGCTGGGTCATTCCTCGATTGCTGTGGCTGAGTAAGACGTGACTCAGGAGAGCGCTTCCATCGTCGATATCAGAGCAATCGCTGTTAAGCGGGCATCTCCGTTTTATCACTCATTAGCTGTCGAATCCAACCCACACCCTATCTGCCTGTGTCAAAACTCATCTTTACTTGCTTTTAGTGCAACAGAGATTATTGAACGAGTTTTGACACAGTACAGGCTCTGAAAAAGTCTTGGCAACTCGTGTACGCCAAAATCACGAGTTAAATGTGTCGTATCTGGCCGTTTTCTCAACTTAATGCGTAGTCCGTTTGTTAATGTTACCAAATCTTGCTAAAAGACCCCAAAGCGTCAGTGCAAAAGGACTCTTACAGAGAATGGTGCCAATGGTTGGCCTGTCGTAAAGGAGTTTCGTCGTGCGAAGCATGAGTAGGAGTGTCACACTCCTAGCAGCAGCAAGGACGCGACCGTGAGTTAGCAAAAAAGTTCTAGCGCCAAGTTATTTGCCACGCCAATGAAGATAAAGCTTAGTAATTACCCCTATCAAGTACGCAATTGCAACAGCATAGCCTGACCATTCTGGAAGAGTTGCATTAGGTTTGAGGGACTTTGAAAAACTCAAATATGCAATTGTTGAAGTTGCAACAAGTAGCGAGGTATCACTAACAGTACTAATCACCTTGAGAGTTTTATCTGCAACAATTGTTACTGGAAGGTCTGTCGATACATTTAGCACGGATTCGCTTACGGATTCGCTTGAAGATGATAAATTTCCTTTCTTTAGTGCAATCTCTGTTTCCACAACAACTGTTGTTTTCTTTACATCTACCACAGTTGTAGGAACAAGTCTCCAAGCGAATTCATCATAATAAGTTGTAACAGGTTTGACTAGCTCTTGTCTGTTATCAAACATCTTCTCATAGCAAGAAACCTTTACAAGAGAATTAGTGCCAGGTAGCTTTTTGTCTGCAAATCTAATGCTGGTTTCAAGTATATACTCTTTCCCTTCGATAAGTTTATATGTTCCGTTAAAGTCTTGAACCTTATCTGAGCTTGCTTGCTTGAAACCGTATATGAAATGAAATATTGGGTAGTATTGCTTTTGATCTTCGATTGAGAAAAAGTGGTCAGAATTAATAGAACCAATTAGTTGATAAAAAGAACTCTCATGAGTACTTGTAGAAACTTCTACTAGTTCTTTTGGCAGGGATTTTAGCCTTGCAGCTAAATACATCCTGTTGTTAGGGCTGCTTCCTTGATTAAGACAAAGACTTTGACTGATTTTCTGAAGTAACTCTAATCTTTTGGTCTCATCCTTGACGGCACAATACTCTTTGGTTTTGAAGTAGAAATGTGCTACATCATCATCGTTGTTACCTGTCTTATGGAAATCAACTAAGGACGAAAATCGTATAGCATAGGCGTGTTGAGATGAACCATTCTGTTGATATAGATATATCACAAGAACCTTGAGTTTACTCAAGGTCTCAAGGTATTCTCCTTTGTGAGATTTAGAATGGTTTTCTTTCAGTGGTAAATCATCCCATAAACCTGGTTCAATCCACTTCTTTCTATATCTAAAATGGGCAGTAAAACCTTCGGGTACGCCTAAAATTTCAACTATATCTGAAATGTATTCTTTCTTGTAATTCGAAGATAAGAGAAATAGCCAGTCTTCAGTCATGGTAGATGTTACTGCTTGACAAGTTTTTTTCTTCGATTTCGCATTCTTCTTCTAATATTATTTCTGCAGCTTGCAGAAGGTCTTCAGCCTTTTGGAAGTCAAGATATTCACTGTATCCTGCATCAGGAATGTTGATATCATACAACCAGCTACCTCTTTCCACAAGGACAGCCTTAGCTCCGACATTAATCGCAGGCAGCACGTCGGAACGTAGGCTATTCCCAACACACCAAACCTCAGACGGTTCTAATTGCATTGATGTGAGTTCCTTTATTAAGCGCTTCTCATTTTTGATGCTAATAAAGCGAATTTCGTCAAACCAGGTAACTATATTGGGTTTAAGCGAAAAAATTTTTCTTTTTTGTGTGTTCGTATGACCAGAAGTAAAAAGCACCAAGCGGAAATATCGCTTTAGTTTTCCAAGAGCTTTAGGGACATCATCAAAGAGTTCTGGTGGACGTTTTAGTGTTTTAGAAATTCCAATTATCTCTTTTTCGACATCTATTCGATAACCTATTTCTCCTTCTCCGCATAGAAGTCCATAAAGTATAAGCATACTTTCTATGAATCTCTGCTTAGTTAAACCCCGCAAGGGTACTCTGGAGGAGTCGATTTCGTCAAGTCTTTTTATGATTTCTTCATCTGAATTAAAAAAGCCCTTCTCTCTAAGAAGATATGCAAACTTTGACTTTGCATCGTTGTAAAGTTCTTGTGTCTTCCAAAGAGTGTCATCTCCATCTATTAAGATAGTTACTTTTTTGTTCACGGTAAATTTTTTCTCAAAGAGAATAAACGAACGCTGCTCTTAAACTACCTTCTTAAAAGTGAACTCTTTTGTTTTTGTCAGAGTGTATTTCTGCTATGAGAAAGTACTTTACGTAGCATTAATGAAAAATAACTCTGAAGATAGATCAGTTCCTCTCGTTTTTGCTCAAAATTATGCGATGTTAGTATGGACTCTATGCGAAGCCATATATCTGTTTTAATTAGAACTGGGCAGACTTCTTTCCTGAAAGAGTCGAGGGCGTTGATCAGGGAGTGATGGACAGTTCAGTAGAATAGCACAAGTGTATGATCACCCATGTTCTGCTGTTGTAACTCTTGGTCGTTGAGATCAACGATAGGGTTCCCTCTACCGTTGACACACATGCCATACTCCATCTCCTTGCCATACTCCATCTCCTTGGCGAAAGTCCCAAGGCATGATCGATTGGTCTGACTCCAAAAATTGAGTTGAGCGGCTTCAGCACTGGCCTCCGCCTGCAAATAGTCATCGCGGGTTTGAGCAAAACCGTGCATGTAGCGATCGTAGACAATGGTATACCCTTCAGCAACGAGTTGTAGCCCAATAGATTGGCCGTTTTTGTAGACTTCAGCGACGGTATGTCCATAGCGATTTACATCGACTTCACGGACTGTGACCGTAGTGCCGTTGGATACAGCTAAGCGAGACGAACACTAGCTTCGAGGCAAATGGGCACTGGTTACCTAGCGGGTGATAGCTAGAATGTTTGCACTGATTACCATCTAGCCAATGCGATGTCCCGATTGCCAGAGTGAGCGAACGGTCAAGAACGGTAGAGCCCCGTTAAAAGAGCAAACAGCTCTACAACGCTACCGACGTCAAAATTGCGGCAAACGATATAACGAGCGTACTCACACCCCGATGGCCCGGTTACGTACCCCTGCAACCATCGTGTCTGCCGCCATTAATGTTCGTACAGAAGGCTTGGGATTGAGGGCAACAGGTCGCTCATTTGGTAAATCCCATGCCACGATTATTAATTGGGAACGCCGCTTAGCAGCTTGCGAACCACATGGGTCACCCCCTGCACCAGAAGGGAGCGACTTAACGGTTGAAGGTGACGAAGTCTATACTCGTGTGGGCGAGAACCTTCCCCCCCTGTGAATCAAAAG
>JBCBSS010000255.1:0-4633 GCA_039819065.1 Bacteroidota bacterium | reverse complement strand
TGTCCTTACCAATATATTTATATTAAAATAAGGGAGTACAACATTTTCTTAGATAGCGAAGGTGACTTCAAGTTCGTATATTCAAGGCTGTTGAATTCAATCACTATGAATAAATACCTCACCCTCCTTCTTCTCATCATAACAGTTCCTGCACAAGCGCAATATATCTCCTCCCAGCCTATCAATGCTTCGAAAATCAAACTCTGGCAACCGAGGTTAATTTCCGATTACGAGGGTACTTATCACTTTGGGGATTCAGAAGACGAAACGACCTTGCTGATTCTATACACTGGTGAGAAAGTAGTAGCACAGGTCATAAGCGGTGATTGGAATGACGATGGTACGGCTTGGGTTAATCACTACAGAAACCTTTCAGAAGTGAAGATTGATAAGGATGGTAATTTCAGGAGTAAAGAATACACTGGCCAGTTCGTCATCTACAATGATGCAGAGGCAAAGCCATGCCTAAAAATTGACAATCCCTGGAGCAGCATGCTAGCCGAGGGCGAATACGAACTTGGCCCAAAAACCAGTTCGGTTGATGAAGCCTTTGCTGGTAAATTCCCCCAGGCCTCTACCACCATTCTTGACGAAGAAGAGCTAAAGAGTTGGCCTTCTGAAGACCTTCAAATTATGCGAAACGAGATATTCGCTCGTTATGGATATACATTCAGGCCTAATGGCAAAATGGATCAATACTTTAGAAAACAAAGTTGGTATAAAGCCCATCACAAAGACGTCAATTCCTTTCTGACCTCAATTGAGCAAAAGAATATTCAATTGATCAGGAAAGAGGAAAAGAGCAGGTAAAGCCTGGTAGCAACACTTGAGAACAACTTCACAATCACAAAAGCCTTGGATACCGAAATCACCTACACCAGCCATTTTAACGGTTGTTTCTTCTTACTACCTTTGTTCATCATACCGCTAAGCGGATTTGTTTCTGCATTCTTACTGCACGATACCTCATTTTACTGGGGCTACTTTGTGCCTACCCTTGAAACTCTAGTAGCCTTACCATTTTTGGGCTTGTTTATAATTACCATTATTCCGACACTGATGATCAAAACGATCAAAACAAATAAGGAGCAACTCATCGTTCGGTATATCTTTTTAGGCATCACAGTACGTACGAATTGGGATGATATTGACAAGGCCAAACTGACTTATGGTTCTACCGGTGAGGATTCGAGAGTATCGGATGAAGACAGAAAGCTAGTACTATTCAAAGGGCGAAGTCGATTTACCTTTTACTCCTATATGTACTATAACTTTAATAATTTCAGAGTAGAGCTAGATAAGCGGTTGTCTTCACAGGTCAAGGAGGAAATGAGGATTAACTTCAAAAAACATCGAAAGAAACTCTTTGGTTAATAGCTCAAAATTGTGATGTTTATAAACAGAATTACAGTTGACCCATTAGCTAACCTTATCAATCAACAACCAGATCGCTGATCAATGGACTCATTCCTTATTCTAGCCATCATATTCATCATTGTAGTTCTCACTATCGCTCTTTTGGCCTTCTCTCCTTACTTTGAAGAGCGCCTTTCTAAGCGCGCCAGAAATATGGCCCAACTGAGTATATTGGTTATTTATATAGGCCTGATATTCTTCAGGGACTATAGTCGTCATGATCCAGACGAAGACGCGATAAGTCGACTTAATGCACCAGAATTCCTTGACGGGCATATTTCTAGCAATCACGGTTTGGCTATGAACGGTGTGTTGGTCTACTTTGAAGAAATGAAAGATCAGGTCGTCATAACGGACCAATACGGTGCCTTCAAGATCACCAATTCAATAGAAGCCTCACTACACCAGGAGCTCACACTTCATATCGAGGTAGATGGCAACCAGTTTTATAGAGTGGGTTATCTTGTTGGTATGAGCCCGGAAATTAAACTGCCCAAGCGTACTATCAAGTATTGATATGCAATCAGGTGAGCAGTGTGTAACCTATGTCTATGAAAGGCTCAGGCGCTTTGTGCTGTGATCGATTCTCCCTGTTCTATGTCAGTTCGTTCCACATCCTGATTGTTCAGATAAATATCAAACCTCGTTCCAGCTTCTTCGCTAATCTTAATGCGCCCATTAAGCTGCTCAGTCAATCCTTGGACTAGCTTCAGACCGAACGAATTGGCGTTCCTGAATTGAAAGTCATCAGGTAATCCAATGCCGTTATCTTCAATGCGCAAGTGATATTTATCGTGGTCATCACACTTAACAAATTTCACCCTGATCTCCCCATAGAGTTTGCCTTTGAAAGCATATTTAAATGAGTTAGTGATCAGCTCATTGAGAATCAACCCGATTGGCAGCGCCAGCTTCATGCGTATTTCCTGATCTACCACATCAGTACTAATAGACACATTCCTTTCCGAATCCTTGAATGACTTAGCCACACTGTTCACAAGTTCTTCTATATAGGTTCTGGCACTAACCATTACCAGGTTGCCGGACTCATACAGGCTCCGATGGATCAAGGCCATCGACATAATTCTATTACTACTTTCTACGATAACGGCTTTAGCACGCTCATCATGTATCAGGCGCGATTGGGTACTCAGCAAACTCATCATAATCTGTAAGTTGTTTTTCACCCGGTGATGAACTTCCTGCACCAGCATTTCATTTTCTTTGCTCTTTTGTTCGATTACCTTCATTGACCTTTGTTTGAGTCGATACCGGTTGTACAGTACAAAAAGTAAAACAACCAGCAAGACCGTAACACCCAATATCCACCAAATCAACCGTTCTCGCTGACCGGTTTTCAAGGTCTGAATTTCATTTTGGGAGTTGAGAAAAGCGATTTCCTCGTTCATTTTGGCTGTTTCATATTGAAGCTCCAGTTCTTCTATTTTTAGTCTATTGTTTTCGTCTGCAATCTCCTTTTGTAATCGTGTGTAGACTTTATAGTGTGCGAGGCTTTCTTTGTAATTCTGAAGTGCGGAATCAATCTTTGATAGATTGAGATAAACCTCTAGCGCGTACACTTTGTGAGGGCTTAAAGCCTCTACGTTATTTTCATAAAATTGCTTGAATTTGATTAACGCTTCCTTTCCTTTACCCAAATTACCTGTTTTCAGGTAGGCTCCCCCCATACTGCAATAAGCCTTTACTATTTGCGCGGTATCCGATTTTAATTGACCTGCTTTAAGTGCCTGGCTAAATTGATATATAGCAGAATCATAGTTCTCTTCTTTCATATACAGATAACCGAACTTAGCATTGATCATGTAAAGGTGTTTGGTATTGTTATGTTCGTGACTCAACCGGAGCCCTTCCCGGTAATACCGCTTGCCCTCATCAATCTGTCCACGCTTTGCCTGTATGTCACCATAGAAAAGATGACTTTCGATCAATTCAGTGGTTTTGCCTAGCCTAATATGCAGTTGCAGCGCAATTTCGGCATATTCTGCCGCCTTGTCGTATTCTTGAATGGTGTAATAGAAGTTCCTTACCGATTTGAAGAAAAGGCTCTCTACCGGCAATGAAACAGCATTCGAGTCGATGAACTTTCTCGTTTCCATCACCACCTCTGCCGCTTTCTCATAATCAGCACTCCTCAGACATGTTAACACAAGCCTTGAGGCCGTATTGACCACTGTGTCGGCGCCAAATGACAAAGCACGTTCCAGTTTGTATTGTCTGGTAATGTACTCAGCCATTTTATCATACTGTCGATCTTTGTGAAAGTATAGTGTGACCAGTTTGGTGGCTTTCCAGGTTAACAATGGGTCATCGGATTGTTGCGTATATGCGATCAGAGATAAACAAGTTTCGATCGCCAGAGCGATATTGCCCTGCTTGTCCAATACTTTACAGTAAGTATCGGTCGATTGATATACTGCCGAAAGGTTTTTTGTCTTGCGTGATAAGTCGAGTGCATTGTTAGCGTAATAGGCAGCACTATCAAGGTTGGTTTTTAAAAAGTCTATTGCCTTTTGGTTGTAAATACCAATGCGCTGACTATCCAATGATTTGTTTGCCGTCGCGGGCGGCGCATTTAACAATTGGTATGAATGAGCTTCTTTATTAATGGTAATTAGCAGCGAGAAAAGTACACTCAACGCTATCAGTAATCTGGCATGACCCATAAGAACCCTCCTTTCGTGTCTGAATCTAATAATGTGAAGTAGTCACATACTGTTAAAGTCATATCAATACTGAACGACTTAACGGTTTGAATATATCGGAACGCTTATCAGCGAATATGTGCTAACCATGAGGAAACAACCTAACCCACAATGCCGTCAAATATCTTATGAAGATTGATCGATTTTTTGTTTAAAGGATCGATTATAAATTTACACAATTAAATTGGTGAAAGAAATAGAAACTATCAAATACAAGACATTGAAAGTCAATAAATTACCATAAATACTCAAACAAGGATATGGTCAAAAATTCTAAAAAGTGTCATTAAACAAAACACAGAGACATTTTAACCCATCTTTTAAACACAAACTGTTGTTTATCAAGCCATAATAAACCAGAAATTAGGTCAAATCAAAGAATGTCTTACGTATAATTATATTTAAATAATCAAGAAAATACTTAAACAAAATAGATCATATCCCCTCGGATTTTGGGAACAAACTAGACAACCAAAACTTGATGTAAACCTGAA
>JBCBSS010000254.1:0-4746 GCA_039819065.1 Bacteroidota bacterium | reverse complement strand
ATTTCTACCTCAGCATTGAATGATTTAATGCTTAAGGAGATCGAAAATAACCCTCCTCCGGCCATAAAAGGGAAATATATTAAGATAAAGTACATCACTCAACTACCCACTCACACCCCTGCCTTCGCTTTTTTCTGTAATCTACCCCAATACATAAAGCCCCCTTATGAGCGTTTTTTGGAGAATAGGCTGAGAAAACACTTCAAATTAGAAGGTGTGCCAATTAAGTTATTCTTCAGGAAAAAATAACATGGGTGTTGACCCGTAGAAGATCAGGTCCCTATCTTTATCATTCAATCAATAAACCTGTAAACTATGAAAAAATTGTTTTCATTAATGATGGCATGTGCTTTTGTATTTGCGCTTGCGTCATGTGGCGGTGGCTCTTCCAGCGAAGGAGAGTCTTCTGATAAGGAGACTGAAACCACCACAACTGCTACCGAAGATGAAGCTCCGGCAACCGAAGAGGTTGAAGTAAAAACAGAAGAGGTAGCTGCTGATTCTACTGCGACCGAGGACACGACTGAGAGCGAAAGTGAGACTGAAACAGAAACCGAGACTGAGAGCGAATCAGAGTCTAATGAAGGATAATCAATAGATTTCCTTAGAAAAGATTGAAAAGGCATTGGGTTTACCTAATGCCTTTTTTGTAATATGCGGTATATGGTCAATGTAGAGAAACGATTATTTGAGCTGTTGGAAAAACATGTGCCAGAGAATGCTGTAGGTTATTGCTTCGATCTTTGGAAAGAAGCCCCCTTCCATTTCAAAGTCACCAGGAAAAGAAATACTAAAGCAGGCGATTATCGTTTTGACCCAAGGTCACGTCAACATACGATTACGGTCAACCATGACCTGAATCAATATGCCTTTCTGATCACTTATGTACACGAAGTCGCTCATTTGAGAATTCAACAGGAGTTTGCCAGAAGGGTAAGTCCGCACGGTGTACAATGGAAAAATGAATTCAGAACCCTGATGTTACCAATGCTCAACGACCTTGTGTTTCCGTCGGATGTATTAAAACCGCTTGCTGCCCACATGAGAAGCCCCAAAGCTTCCAGCTATTCTGACCACCGGCTCACCGAAGCCCTACGCAAGCATGATCCTCAGGGAGAAAACTTGGTCAGTTTGGCGAGGGTGTCCAATGGTAGTGCATTCAGCCTTAATAATCGCGTATTCAAAAAAGGCGTTTTACGCAGAACTCGGTTTATATGTGAGGAGGTGGATACGGGCAGAAACTTTCTTATTTCAAAGTCAGCGTTGGTTGAGATATTAGGTTAACGTGAATATCGCTTAAGAAAGGTGCAGGATAGTACCTGAAACTCAAAAAACCTGTCATATCGAATAAAATGAGATATCTCTCTTATACGAAGCATCGAAAGTGTCCAAATACAGCGTTTTGAGTGAGAAAGATTTCTCGTTACACTCGAAAAGACAGGTTTTTTTTGAGTTTCTTATCCGATATTCACGTTAGGTTAAAGATATGCGTCTCATGATGAGCTTATCTACCACCATGATAAACTGATTGGGATGCATGGTGCGCCAGTTGTCTATTTGCAGGCTTCCTCCCAGGTTCAAGTAGTAATCAATGCCATAGTTCTTTAGCTCGTCAATGACAAAATCAGGAAAATTGACTCCTGCAATCCAGCCATCTTCTACTTCTTCAAACCACTCCTCATAGTAGCAATCGTCTGAGCCATGGAAGTTCATGATGTTTTCTCCCATCAGAATGAATTTATTGATGCCCTGCCTTAGTAGGTGCTCAATAATATTCCGTTTGAAATTCATGATGTCGTTATTGATGGCATCATTCCACTCGCCTATCATTTCTATGATCACATAACCCCGGAGGTAATCAGCATACAGGATTTTTATGTAAAGCGTCTCTGATCCCATGAAGTCCCACCCCGGATCTATGAAGTAGCCATAGATGGTTTCAGAATAGAGATCGTAATTGTATTCCTTTCCGAAAAAAGGAGAGCTATTATCGGATGACGAGTCGTAATATTTTTGCCAACGGTGGAAGGGCTCAATCGTGTGCATTTCTCCTTATTTCATCTATGACTTTCCTTACAGAACCATGTTTCTCCAGCAGTTGTTCAGCTTCACTTCTACCAATTGATAATTCTTCCATAAGCATGCGAGCCCCCCTATCGACAAGCTTGTTATTGCTTAACTGCATGTCCACCATTTTGTTGCCTTTAACCCTTCCGAGTTTGATCATCACTGATGTAGAAATCATGTTCAGCACCATTTTCTGAGCCGTGCCGGCTTTCATTCTAGTGCTTCCGGTTACAAACTCAGGTCCTACTACTACTTCTATTGGAAAATGACAAGATTTGGCTAGTTCAGTATCCCGGTTACAAGTAATACAACCTGTCACGAGCCCTGCTTCAGTTGCCTTCTTTAATCCACCTATTACATAAGGTGTCTTCCCTGAGGCAGCTATTCCAATTACTACATCCTTATGATTGATCTGATATTCTCTCATGTCCTCCCAGGCCTGGTTGGGGTCATCTTCTGCGAATTCTACCGCCTTTCTGATCGCCCCATCACCACCGGCAATAATGCCTATCACCAAACCATGAGGTACGCCAAAAGTAGGTGGACATTCTGAGGCATCCACAATGCCTAACCTGCCACTCGTACCCGCACCGATATAGAATAGCCTACCTCCTTTTTTCATTTGCTTGACCACCTCCGGTACAAGTGCTTCTATCTGGGGCATAGCCCTCATCACTGATTTATGTACTGTGCCATCTTCATTGTTAATGTTAACAAGCAGATCGCGTACGTCCATTTGTTCGAGATTGTCGTAATGGGAGGTTGATTCGGTAGTACTCAAGGGTTAATTATTTAGTTGATTCTGGTGATACAATGTCAACCCTGCAATGGGGCTTTCTAGTATGTTCCTTACTGCAATGCCTTTATCGTTGGCCACTTGCCTCAGGATATTACCAAAGTAGAACGCAATTCCTCCGGTAAAATGCACTAAGTGTTGATCATGCCCTTCATACTTCACCACATTCTTTTCAAAGAAGGAGGACATACTATCATAAACTAGCCTGTATAAATAAGGTTCTTTTAAATTCTGAAAAACAAACTTCGCAAAGCTGGCTAAATATCGGCTTGGTGCAGGTTGATGATATACTTTTTCCAGCACATCGTCTTTGGTGAGGTTAAAGCGCTTTTCTAGCCGTTCACCTACGCCCGCTGGCATGTCCCTTCTCAAATAATCCGATAGCAATCGCTTACCAATGTAAGCACCACTACCCTCATCTCCTAAAGCGTATCCTAAAGCCGGAACGTTATCTACGATTTCTTCGCCATTGTACAGGCAGGAATTCGCACCTGTGCCCAAAATACAGGCAATACCCGTATCACTTCCGCAAAGCGCCCTGGCTGCCGCCAATAGATCATGATGTACTGCAATTTCCGCATCAGGAAAGTACATTTTCAATACCTGCTTTATTTTGTTGATATTCTGTTCGGATGAACATCCCGCTCCATAATAATATATCCAATCGATATCGGTTTTGATCTGGGGCAATAGGGCATCGCCAATTTCAGTGGAAATCTCCTCTGCTTGTTGGAGGTAGGGGTTGAAACCTTGTGTCTTTGCCTGGCTGATTTGACCGTCTCGGTCAATAATTCTCCAGTCGGTTTTAGAGGCGCCGCTATCTGCAATTAAGATCATGTCAATTTGAGTTTGCCAATGGGCTTGAACTTATCGAAAACATTTTCATTGTGTGGGGCGTCCTTTAGCTCTTCGGTAAGGTCTTGACCAGCCCAATGTTCGTAGTGCTTACCGTTGCGCCAAAGTTTAGACTTGGTAACATCGTAAATAATACCCTTGAAGGCTACCCAAACTTCTTCCTTGTCTTGTCCGTTTCTCAATGCCAATTGAGATCTATTGTACTCTTCCAGCTGCATAGTATTAGTCAAAGGCGATTACACCACAATTTTAAGTGCTAGAAAGGGGAAAGTGAGAAATAACAGCGTTTAATTCGCTGAAAAGAAGTGTGTTAGTCGTTCACAGCCTTTAGGCTGATATCGAGGCTACGAGTAGAATGGGTCAATGCGCCCACTGATATAAAATCTACTCCGCATTCGGCTACCTCTCTGATCGTCTTTTCGGTAATACCTCCACTGGCTTCGGTCTGGCATTTTCCGTCAATCAAATTAACCGCATCTTTCATGGTGGAAGGCATCATATTGTCCAGCATAATCACATCGACTCCCCCAACCGATAGCACTTCCTCTACTTCTGCCAGTGTACGTGTTTCAATCTCAATTCGTAGCTTTTTATTGTTTTGTCTGAGATAGTCATGTGTGGCGTTTAGTGCTGCGGTTATGCCTCCGGCAAAGTCAATATGGTTGTCTTTTAGCATGATCATATCGTACAAGCCAAATCTATGATTCACTCCTCCTCCAATGGATACCGCCCATTTCTCCATGATCCTAAAGTTAGGGGTGGTCTTGCGCGTATCTAAAAGTTTAGCTTTGGTGCCACTAATAAGTTGAGTCAGTGAGTCGGTATAGGTGGCTATACCACTCATTCGCTGCATACAATTCAATACTAACCGCTCTGCCGTTAAGATCGATCTGGCAGTACCAGTCACGTACAGGCCTATATCTCCCTGATTAACTGACTGACCATCTTTAACCAGACATTCTACCTTGAGGGATTGGTCGACTTGTTCGAAAATCCGTACAGCCATGTCAATGCCTGCTATTATCCCC
>JBCBSS010000253.1:0-4760 GCA_039819065.1 Bacteroidota bacterium | reverse complement strand
TTCAATTCTTCCAGCTCAGAAGTCCATTGATCTTCTAAATCCTTCAATTGCTTTTCGATACTCTGCTTAAGCAGGCTAATTTCCTGCTCCTTTTTCTGTACCGTAAAGGATACCTCGGTGTATGAAAGGGATAACTTTTCTCTTTCGCTGACCAGCGTACTAAGTTCTTCTAATGACCTGATAATATTAGCAGGATAGAATGATTGCCTGACCAGGATCTCTTGGTCGAGCGCTATTTTCTTTCTTAAATCCTTGACTTCACCAATCTTTCTTGTAGTCACAAATCTTTGAGAATCGAGCTCGTTGATCATTTTGATCGTTTCATCAACGTCACTTTTTAGATTGGTGGTCTTATTGGTAATAGTAAAATTCTCGAAGTAATTTTCAAATTGTTCAAGGCGACCTTCTATTTGCTTTAACTCACCATCCAGCCAGTCAATTTTTTGTTTGTTTGCCCTGTTTTTCTCTTCATCAGAGTATTTCAAATAGAGTGTATCAATGGCGTTGACAAGATCATGTGCTTTGAGTGGATTATGATCCTTGAAGGAAATGCGTATAGTTTTAGCATTAAGATTTAGAGGCTGTACTATGGTATTTTTTTGCAGATAATCCAGCAGTGCTGCGCGGCTGTGAATGATAAAAAAATAGGCATTATCGCTATTTTCAATATAGGCTTCCGATAATTTAATGCTCAATTCTAATCCATTTAAGGCAATCTTCTCACCGAACTCATAGCTTTTAGCTTCTTTGTCATCATCGTTTTTCAAACTGAGTTGAAAGGTGTTCTTATCCAAAATGGTTACATAAATTCTCCGGTTATAGTAGCCCGGATTCTCCAATGAATATTCTACGCTAAAAGGAGCTTGTTTGTATTTTTCATCGGTTAGTATATTCCCAATTGTATGATAACTGATGCCTATGTCAACAGCGTCGATTACCTTATCAAAGAAGAGCCTTGATTGGATTAGTTCAATTTCGCCTGAAATGTTATCAATAGTCTGATCGACAAGATTGTTAATACCTAAAGCACTGGCTTCGCTCTTAATGTCTAATTTGATTTGGGAATCAGATTGGTAGAATGGTTTGGTCCATCTTATGGTAAGATACGCAGCTACGTTAGTAAGGGCGATGATCAAAATGATCCAAATGATATTCTTTCTTAGTACCGATTTGACTTTGTCAAAATCAATTTCGCCAATGCTATCTCCTTTCTCTTTGCTGGCAACTGGGATGTGATTATCTAGCGTATCACTCATTTAGCCTATTAGTTATTGGAGATTACAACGATCAACACTGCGAGGCTTGTCAATATACTAACGAAGGGAGCATATTCCCTCAACCCTTCACTAAACGGACGTCGCACAGGCTCGATGTATATTATGTCATCAGGCATAACCGTCATGTTCGTACTAAGGTAACCTTTCACTGTACTTAGGTCAATTAAAAACACTTTCCCATCTCGGATTAACCGAATGTTCTGCACTTTACCATTATTATCTATTCCTTCGGCCAGAGCCAAAACTTCAAGGATATCCATGTTTTCATTCTGCAATGGAACGACGTAACCTCCTGGAGATCCAAGAATAATAGCCCGTTTGTTCTGATATGCTAATTTAACGAATGGATCTTTATAGTATTTCGAATATTCTTTTTCAAGCAACGCTTCTGCTTCCCTTAATGTATATCCTTCCAGCTTGATAGGACCCAGTTGAGGAAATTTCACCGATCCGTCTTCAGTTACTAGATATTGCAACTCAGGCGTACTTGTTCCGGCTGTGGTACCTAAATCTTTATTTAGTTCTAAGTTGGGATCGATAATTCTTTCTCCATTATTGGCATATACTTCAATGGAAAGATAATCATCCTTTTGAATCGTATAATTTTTGGCGACCGCCTGCCCCAATGCTGTAATCTCCATAATATCATCTCCCTCCTCTGTCTTAAGCATAATATTCTGCTTGTATGCCTTACATGAGGATAGCAGTGCAATAAGTGAGGCAATGATTAGAGCGTTTCTCTTCAAAATGAGTGTTATAAGTTTTTATCTACAAATTCCTGAAAGGTAGGCAGTTCTTCATCTTTTTCTGAAATGATAAAGTCATCTAATTGCCAATCAATACTTAGATCTTTATCATTCCAAATGATTCCTGATTCAGAAGCCTTATTATAATAATTACTACACTTATAAAAGAAGAGGCTGTCTTCGAGAGCGACGAAGCCATGTCCAAACCCTTCTGGTACTAAAAGCATGTTACTCTTACTGCTATCTAATAAACAGGTATAAACTTTACCAAAAGTGGCAGATGACTTACGCAGGTCGACGACAACGTCAAGTACTTTTCCAGTTAACGTTCTGACTAGCTTGGCTTGTTCGTTGGGGGGAAGTTGGAGGTGAAGCCCTCTTAGTACACCCTTTTTTGAGAAGGATTGATTGTCTTGAACGAAGTTATATCCAAGGTTTTGGAAAAACTCATGTTTAAAAGCTTCAAAAAAAAACCCTCTACTATCTTCAAATACTCGAGGGTAAATCTCCAAAAGCCCTTCAATACCGGTTTCTTTTACTTCCATCTGTGTCAAACTAGTCTCCTAAATAAAAGCAGATGGAAGACTAATTCAAACTTTTGCTATTCAATTTTATATCGGAGATGGCTTGAAGGTATTTACTTACAACAATGTTCTCATCAAATTTGGATTCAACCAGTTTGCGGCCGTTGTTACCGAAGCGCTCCAACTGTTGATCTTGTAAAGAGGCCATCTTGAACATTTTGTTAGCCAGATCATCTGAGTCTCTCAATTGACACAGAAAGCCGTTGAAGTCATCCTTGACTACATTATTGCAGCCAGGAACATCGGTTGCTACTATCGGTTTAGCCACGCTTGCGGCCTCTAACAGAGTTCTAGGGGTGCCTTCTCTATAAGAGGGTAAGACCACACAATCAGCGTCTTTGATGAAAGGTCTGACATCATCAGTTGTGCCGAGGTATTCTATCACATTGTTTTCTAACCATTCATTAATGACTTCTTCGGGTATACCTCTTTTATGCTTAGGGTCTTTGGCTCCCAACAACTGAAATTTGCCTTGAAATCCGTTAGCTTTTAATTTTTTAACTGCATCGATATATTCAATAATACCCTTGTCATGAATTAAACGTGAAACTAATAGAAATGTAAAGCGTTCATTTCTTTTAAACGGAGCAGGGCTGAATCTGCTAAGGTCAATACCAGAACCTGGTAGTGTTTCTACAGCAGTCTTTCTTATGATTTTCTTTTTAGAGAAAAGCTTGCGATCATCGTCATTTTGAAAGAAGATCAGTTTAGGAAACTTAAATGCAAAGCGGTACATAAGAATGGCAATCCTGGAGAAAACTGAGTCTTTTAAGAAAACAGTTCCTAAGCCACAGACGTTATTTATTACAGGTATTCGTAACAAACTTGCGGCAATAGTGCCATAAATATTGGGCTTAATGGTGTAGTGTAATATGACATCTGGTTTGATGCGTTTGTAAATCCCGTAGAGTTCAGCTACTAGCGCTAAATCTTTAATTGGATTCACACCTCGACTGTCCATTTTAACCTCGATATACTCACAGTCATTTTCAATGAGTTTTTCGCTGTAGCGATCTTTTGGGGCGATTACAGTTACAGCGATGCCGTTAGATTGCAAGGCTTTGATAAGACCCATCCGGAAATTGTAGACATTCCAGGACGTATTAAGAACAATAGCAACTTTCATAAGTGCCAACTATAAAAAATAGAAACTAACAATAAAAAATGTCTAGTAATGCCAGGTTGAACACTATTTGGCCTAAACCTGTGCAAATTAATAGATTCAAAATTAAAAAGGTAACTGATGCACAAGGATTACAATAGTAAAATATAGAATTTTGTGCTTATGTCAACGTATTGACCCCTGCAACGGGTTAATTGAAATTAGGTAATAATCACCTTATTAACTATTAATCGGATTTAATGAATAAAACAATTTCGACAGCAAAAACGGAAGAGAAAGCCATACTTGTAGCCATAGTAGAAAAGCAACAAACAGATGAGATTACCAGAGAATATATAGATGAGCTGGCTTTTCTGGCCGAAACTTTAGGGATCAAAACAGTTGGTGACTTCACCCAAAAATTGGATAAACCGGATACCAGAACATTCGTTGGTAAGGGGAAATTAGAAGATATCAAGGCGTATGTGACTGCAGAGCACATTGATGTTGTGATTTTTGACGATGACCTTAGCCCATCACAACTACGCAATCTGGAAAAAGAGTTGAAGTGCAAAATCTACGATCGTAGTCTATTGATACTGGATATTTTTCTTGAACGTGCCAAAACGGCGCAAGCAAAGACACAGGTAGAACTAGCCAGATACCAATATCTCATGCCACGCCTGACCAGAATGTGGACTCACCTAGAACGACAAAGGGGAGGAACAGGTACACGTGGTGGAGCTGGAGAAAAAGAACTAGAAACCGACCGTCGTAATATTCGTAATCAGATATCCGTGCTTAAGAAGAAGCTTGAGAAAATTGAGAAACAAAACACCACTCAGCGTAAATCAAGGTCAGGAATAGCTAGAGTCGCTTTGGTTGGATATACAAACGCAGGCAAATCGACTTTGATGAGGGTATTATCAAAAGCAGAGGTCAAAGCTGAAGACAAGCTATTTGCTACTGTAGATTCTACAGTTCGTAAAGTATCCATAGATAGTATTCCATTTCTGCTTGCTGATACCGTAGCTTTCTTATGAAACCTACG
>JBCBSS010000252.1:0-5175 GCA_039819065.1 Bacteroidota bacterium | reverse complement strand
CTCATCAAAGCTGTCTGTACATACACCGTTGCTGGTCGTCCATCTCAATGTATAAGTCGTGCCTGCTGTGCCACTGAAGTCTGTTGTAGGGTCGGTGTTCGTAGTGAAGCTACCGCCTGCTCCTGATTCTATCGTCCATAAGCCTGTGCCCGTCGTAGGCGCATTGCCCGCCAACGTCGTGCTCGTATTACATACCTGTTGGTCAGGGCCTGCCACTGCGGGCGTAGGGTCTAAATCAAACTGGATGTCTACATCGTCACCACTGCTTGGACATACACCATTGCTGATCGTCCAGGTCAACGTGTAGGTCTGACCACCCGTACCCGTAAAGGTCGTCGTGGGACTGGTCGGGTCGGTGAAAGCGCCATTGCCATCGCCTGCCGTCTCTGTCCACATACCCGTACCGATCGTTGCCGCGTTGCCGGCCAAGGTAGTGCTGGTGCCACAGATAGCACTCGCTCCCGTCTGGTCTGCACCTGCATTGGCTGTCGTAGGGTTCTGGTCAAAGGTAATGTCTACCTCATCAAAGCTGTCCGTACATACGCCATTGCTGGTCGTCCATCGTAACGTGTAGGTCGTACCCGCCACACCACTGAAGTCTGTTGTAGGGTCGGTATTCGAAGTAAAGCTGCCACCTGCACCTGATGATATCGTCCATAAGCCTGTGCCCGTCGTTGGTGTATTGCCCGCCAAGGTCGTGCTTGTATTACATACCTGTTGGTCAGGGCCTGCCACCGCTAGTGTAGGGTCTAGGTCAACCGTCACGGTTGGTGTTCCGCTCAACCCTGTTCCTGTACACCCATTTGCATCCGTTACACTAATTAAATTGTATGTTGTAGTCGAAGTAGGGCTTACAACAATATTACTACCACTTGCGTATCCGCCAATAACACCTACACCATTATCAATCTGAATAGTATATGGGGTCGCACCCCCTGTAATGGTTACGGTAAGGTTGGTACTTGAACCTGTACAAATAGTAGCATTACCCGCTAGAACTGCTGAAGTAGGCTGATCGCTGGTCAATGTGCCGTGATTGATTGTATTCACAGCTGCCGGTGACGTAGAGGTCGCTCCGTTATCAGTCAAAACATTCGAGGGTCCGCTTGGCGTAGTCAGAGCCTGAACTTGCAATCCTGTTATTGTAAACTCATCTAAACCACCCGCAGGAGCATGGTCATACGTAATCGTAAAAGTTGAAGTACCTCGTGTGAAAGAAAGATTGGACAATTCACTTCCGGAAGATATAAATGCCGATCCAGAAGTGTTAACGAATTGAAAGTTTGTTGGTGCTTGAATAATATAGGTGAAAGACGCTCCTGTTCCAAAGTCCCCGTCAACTCCTTCACCAACCGTGATGTCATCTAGTGTGACCGCAGCACCTCCAACACAGAGCGTTTTAGCTCCAGAAGGGTTTATTACCTGAGCGCTGGCAGAAGTAATATCTAAGAAGCAAAGGAATACGAGTAAAGCACTAAAAATAAAATAGTTAAATGCCCTGGTTTCCCTCATTACAAAGTTTTGGTTTCTAATCTTTAAATATGACAAATGATCGTTTCGTAACCTATTAATAGTCAAGTATTTCAATTGGAATCATTCAAAATTCTTGCTACCCCATTTCATCGCATCGACAATTACCGAAAAATAGGTTATCTGAAATTGTAAAACTGCCGCTCATTCTTAAATTCAGCTTAATTCTCAGGCACCAGCGTACCGGAAGCGTTGGTTTTGATCAAGCTCATTTTATTCTGGTTTTCTAATTCTACGGTTCCTATGAAGGCAAAACCTCCATCATCCAAAACAACTACTTCCCCACTTTGATCCAGCTCTTCACCACCATAAGTCTCTTCCCATGCTGTATCGCCGTTTGGCGAAATTCTTGCCAGATATATGTTGGTGTTGTCATTCCCCATTTCATCACCGAGAACGATAAACCCTCCATCGGGAATTTCTTTGATCGATTGGGCTATCACGTTAAAGTCCTGATCGGAATTAATTAGTATAGAATTTATAAAATCGCCGTTGTTCCTCAGTCGGGTAAGAAAGAGTTGGTTAAACTCAGTTTGGCCTGTGGAGGTTCCTAATAGAACAAATCCTCCATCGGCAGTTTGCTGGATATCCGCAGCTCTTTCGTTAGCCGTGGTTCCAAAAAGTTGGAGTGAATTACCAGCCGTAGGAATCCCATTATCGTCTACTGGGAAAGCTAATATGTTAGTTCCAGCCAATTGCGAATTACCTGGTGGTGGAAAATCAGTTGTACCAAATACAATGAAGTTACCATCGTTGGTCTGCAATACAGAAGTGCCCTCATCCACACCTGGAAAACCTTGTCGTCTTATCCATAATGAAACATCCAGCACCTGAAATGAAGCGTCGGTACGAATCGTGAATATATCTAACAAATCGGTTATAGGGTCGTGTCCGTTTTTGTTGACATCCACGTCGGTTGTCAGGCCTGTCAAAATGTAATCTCCACCCGCGGTTCGTGACAAACTTTCCACCCTCTCATCTCCAGGGTTGGTTAGTGTAGTCTCCATTATCAGCTCGCCCGATGGAGAGACTTTTAATAGTAAAACGTCCGATTCACCTTGGGCATCAAATGTATTAGCAGCAATAACGAGTTCGCCTGACGCATCAACCATCACATCGACACCTTCATCATCATTGGGGCCTCCAAAATGATTACTCCAAACCTCGTTGCCTATTGCGTCGGTTCTCACTACATAAACTTGTCTTCCCTGGTCACGAGTCGTGGTAGTACCTACCAAGGCAAAACCTCCGTCATCCAACACTGCCAGACTTGAACCGTCTTGATCACCATCCTCTCCATAGAATTTAATGAAGAATTGTTCAAAACGAGGTTCGACATTATTTGATGTATCACAGGCATTGACTACAGCCAGCAATAAACAAAGTAAGGTAGTCTTTGATATGATGGATAAGCATTTGTGACCTATTGTTATTTTTAGTTTCATTTATTCTTCTTCCTGCTGCTTCTTTTTGTTGAATAAATCCTTCATCACCGTTCTAATAGTGACTTCTTTAGTCTTACGAGGTTTGTATAATGGTTTTATAAAACCGAAGGAAAATGAAAGGTTGTTCACTTTGAAATCATCATCGACATAAGCGTATCTAAAGAGCAATTCGTTATTCGAATACTGTCCTACAGGGTCTACTATATTGGTAAGTCCTTTTTGGTATCGCATATCTAAGAAAACATAGTTGTAGCCAATTCTACGTTTAAGACCTGCTCCAACTACTAAAGATCGATTGATACTTTGCCTTAAATCTTTTAGGCCAATGTCAGGGCCGGTTATTTCAGCTGTAAAAGGAGGTTCGGAAGGGTTGTCGCTGGCTGTACTATTGACCAAACGAAAGTTACCATTCGATGTGAGTAGATAGTTGATGGCAAAACCTCCGTAAACATAGGGTTCAAATTTCTTGTAGAACCCTGTATAACTTAGGTATATAGGAAGGTCAACCCATACTTGGTTTTCAGTAAATTCTTGTAGATCAGCATCAAACAATGTGTTTGAATAGGAATACTTTCTAGTGGCCACTGTTGCTTCAAACACTAAACTTACCCTATCTGAGAAATTAAGGGCTACTCCACTCCCTGCCTGGAAACCAAAACCCGATTTATAATCTTCCAGTGATCGGCCCGTATTGTCTGTACCGTAGTTGTTGATTGCTGTAGTATTGGTAAAGGAGCCCCCTACCCTACCCACTATGATAGAGAATATAGGTGTAGTCGTGAATTTTTCACTTAGGTATATGACATCAATAGGATCGTTTTCCCTATCTATTTCATATTCAGGATCTAACTTCAGCAGTTTCAAATAACTGTCTTCGGCACTGATAGGGTCATCAATGAAGAGGTAGGTTCTGGTTAGCAACCAATAGGCTTGAATGCGTTGTTCTTTGGTGAAACCGTTGTCCAGGCAAGGTTTAAGGATGGCTGGGATGCCATAAAGTTTGCCTGCATCAAAACTGTCTTCTGCCCTGTTGAGTGTTTGAGTACAACTCTCCTGGGCTTTGAGAGAATGAGTAATTCCGCTAATTAGGAATAAAAAAAGTAGCAGGCCAACTGTAAAAATTCTACCAAATAGTGTGCTTATCAAGGTTTTTCTAAAAGTTTACTATAGCATGTGTTTCTGAACTCAATTTCGCCACCCACATAAATATCCCATTCCTCCTGAGTCATATTTCTTGATATTTTACCACATATTATTTTTGCCATGAGTTCTGGGTTGGTTGCCCAAATACGCACCTCGCCGTCCTCACAGGCAGCTAATAAATAGTTGTTATCGGGATCAAAAGCAATGTCCCAAACATAAGCGTCATTATCTCTCAGTACTACCGGTAGCTCATCTAGCTTCTGTGTCACCCACATTTGGATGGTGCCATCAAAACTCGACGAGGCCATCAATATACCATTAGCACTAAACTCAATATCGCTAACTCTGGCTTTATGTCCTGTCAGCTCCTTAACAACTTCACTTTTTTGTACATCCCAAAGTGTTACCGTACCAGCTTCATCTCCTATGGCCAGCATTTTTCCATCAGGGCTGAACTTAATGGCTTGAATCAGTGAACTCTTCTTGGCTAGCACTGGTCTTTCTGTTTTCCCATCGGTGCTTAATAGAATAGTTTCTCCATCCAAGCTTCCTATGGCCATCCATTTCCCTGTGGGATCAATGTCAATCACCTTAGCCGAAATATCAAGTTGCTTTATCAATCTACTCTGTCCGGAACGTACGTCGTTGAACCTTACCATTCGGTCATTACCAACGGAAATTAAACCTGAATTATCCGGCATAAAGGCTAAGTCCGTTACAAAGCTTTGGTGGCCTACAATGAATTTGTAGCCTGTATCCGCACTTTTCAAATCGAATACCTGCAGGTAGGATGAGTCACTTGCATTAACCAACCATTTGTTGTCAGGGCTTACAGCTACTACTTTGTTAGGGAAGTCATTATTATAAATAACAGTCGGTGTACCTTGACTTTGAAGGTTGGTCTTGACTATTCTTCCATCAACTCCGGTTGAATAGAATGTCGATCCTAGGTTACCGAAGGTTAATGATTTAACAGAGTTTCTATGTACCGACTTTGTATTATAGTTTTTGCCATCAATTTGAGCTAATGCATAGTACAAGCCATCATAGATGTATG
>JBCBSS010000251.1:0-5275 GCA_039819065.1 Bacteroidota bacterium | reverse complement strand
AGACAGTAATAAACTTCAACAGGATATTACTAATCTTTTGGTCAACAATGGGTTTTATGAGATCATGACGAATTCGCTCACAAAACCTGGTTACGCTGAAAAGGCGAGTAATCTTGACGCTGCCGAAAGTGTGAACATCCTCAATAAACTAAGTGAGGAATTGGGTGTAATGCGGCAAAGCCTTTTGTATTCAGGTTTGGAAATCGCGGCATACAATATCAACCGTAAGCAGAAAGATTTGAAATTCTTCGAGTTCGGTAAAAATTACGCTCTAGTGGCAGGCGAGTATAAAGAGCATACTAGTCTCTCTATATTCATGATAGGAAAAGAATATCCTGAGCATTGGAGCAAAAAAAGTAACGATGCCACTTTCCATGATTTGTATGGGGCAATTAGTATGGTATTATCAAAGCTCGGCTCCGTATCCATCAAAACCAAAACTTCTCAAAGCTACCCATTCGATTACTGCCTGATAATCAGCATAAATGGTAAAGAGATTGGTAGTTTCGGAAAGTTAAAAAAGACTATACTTAAAGACTTCGAAATAAAACAAGAAATATTCTTCGCTGATCTTAACTGGAGCTTGCTTTTACAACTCACAAGTGATAATATAGTAATAGAGGAAGTTTCGAAATTTCCTGAGGTCCGAAGAGACCTCTCTCTCGTACTCGATAAAAAGGTTTCTTTTGGGGATATTCAAAAAGTTACCAAGCAAAGTGCATCAGAGTTGGTCAGAGAAATTAACGTGTTTGACGTGTATGAGGGAGAAAACATTGGGGAGAATAAAAAAGCGTATGCTTTAAGTATTACTCTCCAAGACAGGAATAAAACCTTGACCGATAAGGTGATCGATAAAACCATGAACCGCCTAATAAAAGCTTACGAAAATGATTTAGGCGCTTTGATCAGAAAATAAAATGAATCAAGACCAGCTCAATACTCATTTAGTCACACTGGAAAGAAAGATTAAAATACTCCTTGGAGAGTATGATGCATTGAAAGTAGAAATGGACTATTTGAAGTCTGAAAATAAGGATTTGAAAGATACCTTAAAGCTTAGAGATGAGCATATTAGCAACTTTCAAAATCAAATTAAAATTAGTAAAATTGCTGGTAATTTAATTGCAGAAGAGAATAATACATCCGAGCTTAAAAGAAAAATCGACGATTATATAAAGGAGATTGACAAGTGCATTGCGCACTTGAGCAGATAATCTAAAAATTGTAAGCGCCTTTAATGGACATCCTTTCAATAAAAATAAAAATAGGAGACAGGGAATACCCGATGAAGGTAAAGCCCGAAGACGAACAGAGAGTCAGAAACGCAGGGAAAATCATCAACGAAAGGATGAAGGCATACAGAGATAAATTTGGTATAGATGATAAACAAGATTTGCTAGCCATGGTTGCTTTTGACAGCCTAATAGATAGGTTGAAGCAAGAAGAGCAGCAGAGTAACATGGATGAAAGTGTTTTGGAACGAGTTAGTCATCTCAATAATTTGATCAGCAAGGCAATTTGATTTTTTAAGATTTTCTACCCTCCAGGCCTGTATTTTACCGATTATAGCTCGAAGTAATAACTTCTCGTTCTGCTCCAACATAAATAGATAGCAGAATGACTGATATTATTTACATTACCATAACAGGCATCGTATGTCTGGGCTTAGGTATTATGATCAACAGGATCATCACCACTAAAATCAATAAGAGCAAAGAAGAAAAGCTAAAGGAGCAAGCCAACCTCATCATCAAAGAAGCAGAAATATCCGCTGAGAATATCAAAAAGGATAAAATAATCGAGGCCAAAGAAAAGCTTATCAAGCTCAAGTCTGAATTCGAAGAAGAGGCCAACCGCAAAAAGAATCAAATTGTTAGCAATGAAGGCAAGCTCAAACAACGCGAGCAGAAATTATCCAAAGAATACGAACAGGTCAAAAGAAGAGAAGCTGAAATTGATAGCCTTAAAGAAAACCTGAGTGCCCAGCTGGAAATAGTTAATAAGAAGAAAAGTGAGCTGGAAAAGTTCAATCAACAAAAGGTAACCATCCTTGAAAAGATTTCAAATCTCACTGCAGATGAGGCGCGGGAGCAACTTATTGATTCCCTTAAATCAGAAGCAGAATCCAAAGCGTCGTCTTTAATAAAGGATATTATTGAAGAGGCCAAATTAAAGGCCGCTAAAGAAGCTAAGAAGGTTGTAGTTGAATCTATACAAAGAACCGCCACGGAACATGCGATAGAAAATTGCGTCTCCATATTCAATATTGAAAGCGACGATGTGAAGGGTAAGATCATTGGTCGTGAAGGCCGTAACATTCGTGCTCTTGAAGCGGCTACAGGGGTAGAGATCATTGTCGATGACACTCCGGAGGCCATTATCATATCAGGTTTTGATCCGGTGCGCAGAGAAGTCGCTCGTTTATCGTTACACAGATTGGTGACTGATGGTAGAATCCACCCAGCCAGAATCGAGGAGATAGTCGCGAAAACCACCAAAAATATCGAAGAGGAAATTATTGAAATCGGAGAGAAAACGGTAATTGACCTGGGAATTCATGGGTTGCATCCAGAATTGATTAAGATGGTGGGTAGAATGAGATTCCGATCATCTTATGGGCAAAACTTGCTTCAGCATTCCAGAGAGGTTGCTAACTTATCAGCTGTGATGGCTTCGGAGTTGGGACTAAATGCTAAACATGCTAAAAGAGCTGGGCTGCTACACGATATTGGTAAAGTATGGCCAGAAGAAGCTGAAAAACCTCACGCCATTCTAGGAATGGAATTAGCTAAAAAATACAAGGAGAGTAATGCTGTTTGCAATGCCATTGGCGCACACCATGATGAAATAGAGATGACTACCTTGATTTCGCCTATAGTCCAGGCTTGTGACGCAGTTTCCGGCGCTAGGCCTGGTGCTAGACGAGAGGTGATGGAGTCATACATCAAACGTCTCAAAGAGCTAGAGGCATTAGCACTAAGCTTTGATGGTGTCAATAAGTGCTATGCCATTCAGGCTGGTCGAGAGCTGAGGGTTATGGTGGATGCTGAGAGTGTCACTGACGATAGGGCCGGACAGCTATCTTTTGATATTTCACAGAAGATAGAAAAGGATATGCAGTATCCAGGTCAAATTAAAGTTACTGTTATTAGAGAAATGAGATCAGTGGCTTATGCTAAATAAATAGAGTTTACAAACAAGATTATAAAAGCTCGACTGCAGAATGTGGTTGAGCTTTTTTTATTAACTAGCACCTAGTTCTATTTAAATATTAAACAAGATTTCCTTCCCACTTATCTCACGGTACCGGCTCTCATCAAACTGATAGTATCTGGCAGGTTTATGAGCTACACCTATCTCTTTTTCTTGTAGTGGAATAAGTATTTTTTTGTTGAGGAATTTCTTTCTAAAATTTCGCTTATCTAGTGCTAATCCAAAAATAGCTTCATAGAGCTTTTGAAGTTGACTTAGTGTGAATTTCTTGGGTAGTAATTCAAATCCCACTGGTTGAAATTTCAATTTATATCTTAGTGTCTCTAAAGCTTTATTCACAATTTCATTATGATCAAAAGCTAGTTTTAATTTGTCATCAATAGGAGACCAGCCTGCCATTTTAGCAAAAGAAGAAGCTCTCGGAGCCAATTTATCTAGCCGAACCAGGGAATAATATGCCACAGTAATCACTCTAGCGTTCGGGAAAGCCCTCACTCTGCGTAGCCATTCTACATCTTCAGGGTTCCTTATTCGCAACGGATTACCAAATGTAAAAAATTGCTCTAGATAGATATCTGCAAGATTGGTAAGCTCATATAAAATCCTAGCTGCAGCAGAATTAAGATCTTCATCGTCTTTGATCAAATCCCCAGGTAAGGCATTCACTCTTTTGCTAACACCCTCTCCCACCTCTCTTTCTATCACCAGTAACTTCAACGACTCCCCATCAAATCCAAAAATGACACAATCTACCGAGACATGGGGGTTGATACCGCTAACATTTTCCATCATATTCAGTTTATATGACAACTCAATAGCCAGCAAATAATGGATTGCCTAAGTGTAACTCTTACACTAACTTTACAATAAAGATAGTACTTAAAGTCAAAATGAGTACCCAAATCAACAAAATAGGCGTCTTCACCTCAGGAGGTGATGCACCAGGTATGAATGCTGCCATCAGGGCGGTAGTACGATCCAGCATTTACTATAACAAAGATGTGTTCGGTATATTCCGTGGATATCGCGGTATGATTAATGGTGATATTGAAAAGCTGGATGCCCGCTCCGTAAATAATATAATACAGAGGGGAGGTACTTTCTTGAAATCTGCCAGGTGTAGTGAGTTCAAAACTAAGGAAGGCCGTGCAAAAGCATTTGACAACCTTAAGGCAAATGGTATCGATGCTCTCGTTGCCATCGGAGGTGATGGTACATTCGCAGGAGCTAATGCCTTTTATGGAGAATACGGTATTCCCATAGTTTGTATTCCTGGAACAATTGATAACGACATGCCCGGCACGGATTACACCATTGGTTACGACACTGCAACAAATACAGCGGTTGAAGCCATAGATAAAATCCGAGATACAGCTTTGTCTCATAATAGGCTTTTCTTTATTGAAGTGATGGGTCGAGATGCAGGACATATTGCCATCAATAGTGGAATCGCTGGAGGTGCTGTAGCAGTATTGATACCGGAGGAGAGAACTTCAATAGAAGACTTGATATCCAAACTGGATGTTGGCGCTCAGAATAAGAAAACATCTAGTCTCATTATAGTAGCAGAAGGAGGAAAAAGTGGAAGTGCCACTGAAATAGCTAAAAAGGTTAGTGAAAAAATAGATTATTACGAAACCAAAGTGACTATATTGGGACATCTTCAAAGAGGAGGTGCTCCGACATATTTTGATCGTGTTTTAGCCAGTAAATTCGGGGTGGCTGCTGTAGAAGGGCTTCTAGAAGGGAAGACAAATGTTATGATGGGTATGCAAGGTGGAAAGGTGATTTGTAATGACTTTGAGACCATAGTAAATGGTGAGAAAAAAATAGAGGCCAATGATCTTAGAATAGCAAAGATTCTTTCTATTTAAAATATAGGCTATGATCTTAATAGGCACAAGCGGAAGCACAAAATGTGACTGGCAACTAGTCAAACAAAGCAAGTCAGTAGCAAAATTCAGTTCTCAAGGAATAAATCCCTTTTTTCATAAGTCGCGAAGGCAGCCGCAACAATATCGTGGTTAACAAACCTGTGTGCTTTAGGTATTACAGCTGAGAG
>JBCBSS010000250.1:0-5299 GCA_039819065.1 Bacteroidota bacterium | reverse complement strand
GTTGGATTTTTTTTCGTTCAAATTTTTAAACAATGTATAAAGAGCAACTTAGCGTCTTAATTCAATTGGCTGCCAGCGATAATCAGGTAGCAGACCGAGAGTCAAAACTCATTCATGCAATTGGTAAAGTAAATGGTATTCCGGAGGAGGAAATAGCACATATGCTTAAAAATCCGGAGGAGCAGGTAAACATAGGTACTTTGACGGAAGATCAGAAGTTTGAGTATCTGTACAACATTGTACAACTCATGAAGATAGATGGAAAAGTCTTCAAAAGTGAGATCGTTTTCTGTCAGGATATCGCAGAAAAATTAGGCTTTAAGAAATCGGTAATTGCAGAATTATCTTCTAAAATATACAGTGACCCCTCTATCACAACGGATAGGGAGTTGCTTAAACAACGTGTTAAAAAACACGCCAAATAAGAAATTCAGTGCAGTTGATTGCCTTGCAGGTGATCAACTGTATTTCCCTCCAACGTCACATACCCTCTCATGCCCTCTGCTGTCAAACACGAATGCACGGGCAGTACACAAACTAAATCCCCAGTATTAATTTCATCGTAGAATTCCCTTGTCACACTCAGTACGCCGTGCTCCTGAGATAGCGACTTGATATAACAACTTTCGATTGGGGTCGACCAACCAAGCTGATCAAATCTCATCAGTTGTCCAAAGTTTTTGCTACCGTTTTCCAGTGAAAGTGCATCCTTGGAAAAATGTACGGCTCCGCCATGAATGATCACTTCTTGTCGCTCTTCGTTTTTAGCAATAACCGGGCAAACCATCACTACTGACACTTGCTCCATCTGGCAAGAACCAATTTCAGTCTGCATCAAATCATAGAAGACAAAGTTTCCTGGCCCAATTATGTCGACATCTTCAAAATCATCGGCGACGGAACAAGTTGGGGAATCACCAATTCGTAATAGCGGCTTGTGCCCTTTAGATACAAGGTATTGCTTCAATGGACGCAATCTCGCCATCGAAGCCTCGTGAATGTTTATTATTTCCCTAGCTCCCTTCGCCGAATAGCTTTGTCCGGCATGGCTATAAATGCCTTTAAATGTAAGAAAGGGATGATCGTTTATTTCAGTGATAAGCTGTTCTATTCTATCATAATCTTCAGCTCGTACACCCGTGCGCTTGCCCCCGCTATCAATCTCTACCCAAACGCCCACCTCAGCAGTCAAGTGATTGCTCAGTACGCGAATCACCTCGGTATCAACCGCTAGAATATCTAACTGTATTTTGGATGCTAATTGGTTGAGCTTTTTATGTTCGAGCACATTGACTGGCATGGCGACTAGAATTTCATGCCAATCATTGGCAAAATACTCAGCCATTCGAACGGAAGTGACCGTGATGCGTCTGACTCCCGCTTCCTTCATCCAGCCCCCGACCACATGACTCTGGTGCGTTTTAAAATGGGGAGCCAGCTCAATATCGTGGCGTTTGGCCTTGTCCACCATCATTTGGATATTCGACAAGCATTTAGACTGGTCTATGACCAGTTGAGGAGAGGTAGTCTGAAGTATCATTTCGAATAAGCTATTTTACCTCCTACTATTGTGTGTGCTATTTCAGAAGTCAGAATTTCACTCTCAGGCACAGTCATTATGTCTTTGGTAAAGACAGTAAAATCGGCCAACTTACCCGCTTCGATAGAGCCTTTGATGTTTTCCTCGAAAGCGCCGTAAGCTGCATCCAATGTATACGACTTTAAAGCTTGCTGACGTGTCATGCGTTGTTCGGCCTCGTATCCGCCTTCTGGTGTACCTTTAAGCGTTTTTCTACTTACTGATGCATAGAATGAAGCCAATGGGTTGATGGGTTCTACAGGCACGTCTGTACCGTTGATAATCACTGCTCCCGATTGAAGTAACTTCTGCCAGACGTAAGCACCGTCTTTTATACGTTTTTCACCCAGCCTAAAAATAGCCCATGGGCGGTCGGAGGACATATGTACTGCCTGCATTGAAGCGATCACACCCATTTTTCCAAATCTTGGAATATCATCAGGGTGTAAGTGCTGAGCATGCTCTATACGAAATCTGTGATCCTTGGCTTTGTCGGGATTGGCCTCAAAGGCGGTTTGATAACGGTCTAGAATCTCTCGGTTAGCACGATCACCAATGGCATGTGAACAAACTTGAAAGCCTGCTTGCAGTGCCTTTTTGGACGTTTCTTCAACAAATTCCATGGGCAAGGTTTCATGGCCATAGTGACCCGGACGGTCAGTATACGGCTTGATTAACCATGCTCCTCTTGAGCCCAGTGCCCCATCACAATTGAGTTTCACTGAGCGAATGGTAAGCAAATGCTCTGCGGTATCAACCTCAGGGCCTTTCTGGTACCACTCTTCCAATAGGTCTCTTTCCCATCCAGTGAGCATCACATAGAGCCTTACCGGTAGTTTATCTTCAGTTTTAAAGGTTTGGAATAAGTTGATGATCCTACGCCCTACACCAGCCTCGTGAAAGCTGGTTATACCATTCTTAAGGCATGCTTCTAAAGCCAGTTCCAACGCTCTTGTATCTGTTTCTGTCGTATTAACTGGAATATGCTTACGAACAAGATCCATTGCTGCAGGCTCGTTGAAGATACCAGTAGGGTTACCCAATGCATCTACTACCACTTCCCCTCCTTCTACTTCGATCTGTTCAAATGATTCAATTGACAGGACATTTACGCCCGCTATTTCCATGGCTTTAGCATTGGCAAAAGCAGCGTGTCCACTGGCGTGCCGCAAGAAGACAGGGTTATCTGGAGATATCTCACTTAGCTTATCGTGTGTTTGAAACCCTTTGACTGCAGGTACCGGTGCCGGTTCCCATTTGCTTTGGTGCCAACCTCGACCCAATATCCATTGACCCGGTTCTGCTTTGGCTACCGCCTCCTCTATCATCCCTACCAGCTCCTCATAATTCTGAACATCTCGCAGGTCAATGTTGAGCTCATTATAGCCCAAGCCCATAATGTGTCCATGAGATTCTATGAATCCAGGGGTCATGGTATTGCCTTTAAGATCAACTACTTGGGTCTCCTCTCCTATCCACTTGGCACCATCAGATTCCGTACCTGCGAAGGCTATTTTATCTCCTTGCACTGCAACAAATTCTACTATAGGTTGTTGCTCATCCATGGTGTAGATCGTCCCGTTTTTGATGATCATATCGGCTTCAGGATGATTCTCTAAAATGCTACAGGATATGTTGATTAACAGTGAAAAAGAGGTGATTAGACCTAAAAAAGTGAGTCTTGAATTACATTGATTCATAGTCTACATGGTTTAATTATGGCTCGAGCAATATACTCAAAAATGGAAGATTTGAAACTGATCAAATTAATGTAAAAACTTTTTCTCATCTTTAATCTAGCATTAGCATAGGATCACTTAGTAACACACGAATCACTTTTTTAACATGCTCAATCATCTCAAAGGATTTATTCTTTTCATACTTTTTTCTACTGCCTTTACAGGTCAGAATATGGCACAAGAAGTAGGTATCTCTTTCTCTTACTTTTTACCTCAGAACGGCTCTTTCTCAGCACCCATTAGTCCTTTTTCATTCAGAGGTGTAGGGGTCGACCTCAATCAGTTCTTTGCCCTGGAAACTGGTTTTACTCTTTATAGAATGTCAGGCCTTGGTGTTAAGGAAGTACCATTTGACAACAGTGAATCTATGGTTGGCCCTACTTTCACCGTATTGGTACCGGTAGAATTAGTGCTTCAGTTTGCCGGTAACGGCCAGGAAATACGGTTTAAGGCTGGTGGTTTCGGTTTTCATAATTTTGCTTCACGGCTCAATGAAGGGAACTTAGACCGGGCGCTAAGAGACCTTGAGGGATGGGACGTAGCCAACTCAGATTTTGAGTTTGACAACAACATCGGTCTGGGCTTTCATTTTGGTGTAGAATACATCTTCTACCTCAATAATCAGTTTGGCATATCACTGGAAGGCAATTACTTTATTGGAGATGCTGATCTGGATTTGCGAGGCAGTTATACCGGTGGGCCTATCTCAGGGCCTTTACAAACGGTGGAAGCCGACTACGGCGACTCGCAGATAGACTTCACAGGGCTGGAAATTTCCATAGGTCTTCTATTCAGCAATTGATCATACCAAGTGCTTGTCAATTCCAGTCCTTTGCTAGAAACTAGCTCATATAGAGCATAAACGATAAGTGTGGGATTATCGGGCTACGGGCTTCTCTTAGGAAGACCTAGAAATCGTCGTCGCCGTCTTCCTCATCTGCGTCCTCTTCATCATCCTCAGGGTCAGCTTCGTCATCCGGCTTTTTCTTCTGCTTCTTAGGCTTCTTTTGCTTTGGTTTCTTCTTCTTATCACCACGGTTGAATAAACCTTTTTTCTTAGGAGGGCCTTCAACACCCTCTTCATCTTCCTCATCGGTCGGTGGATCTTCATCGCCGATCAAAGATTCCTGTGGTTCTTTTTTCTTCTTACGCTTCAAGAAAGAAAAGAATCCCTTCTTTTCTTCTGGTGCCTCAACATCCAGGATATCAGATTCTTCTGCTGCTTCCTCTTCCGCTCTTCTATCGGGGAGCACTAGTATATCCCTGAAGATGTACATATAGGTTTCCTGCTCGACGTTGTAAGGGCCTTTTAACCACGTATTAGCCCTGCCACGCACCGTGTCACCCATGATAGAATCAATGAAAATAATCTCTTCTTCTATATTGGTAGTATCGGGAATAGGCATCACGTCCTTCATCTCGATAGTTTGGAGGCTCCGGTTCTTCTTCTTGAAGCTTTGGGGCTCAATAATGAGAAAACGATCCTTTTGGACTGAAGCTGTTAGGTTTTCTTTGGGTAAGGAATCCTGAAAGTAGCTGAAGCGCTTGTTCAGTTCTTCTTTATCATAAATGAAGGCACTCTGATAGGCGGGACATATCATTCTCTTGGTGCATGATTGCAAAGAGATCATAAAAAATGCACACAGAACTAGAAAAAATATGCTCCTCATTTTGGTTCGCAAAAGCTTACGCTTTTTGGGCCAGATGATAGGTAAACGTTTAACTACGTAAAGGTAGTATATGAATTTTACCAAACACTAAAAGTAATTGTAAAATTCTAATTTTTGAACTCAATATTTGAAATAAGGGTAAATTACTTGGTTTTCAGTGCATTATAACCATTGATTTAAAGTAATAGTTACCTAATTATTCATCATTCAAACATGAATAAGGTTATTACGTATATGCACAAGTCAGGCATCTTTAGCTATATCAGTATGGAAGTATTTTTTTATGGCTTGTTTATGGATCAAACCATTCT
>JBCBSS010000249.1:0-5326 GCA_039819065.1 Bacteroidota bacterium | reverse complement strand
TGCTACTATAGTATATGGTACTGATGAGTTTTTGTCAGATTTTGGTCTGAAACTGCCTGACAAACTTCTTTTTGCTGAGAGGATGAGGGATAATTATGCGAAGGAAGTAAACTTTGACAATAACCCTACTATGAAGAACCAGCTTAAAACAGCATTCAGAAGAGAGAAGAACATACTTTACAAGTTTTCAGACTTTAACGGACAAATGTCAAATGATCCTGTAATCCAACAGATTACCGCCATAATCAAACGCCAATCTTCAAATACTGTCCCAGTGATCAGGCAGATAGTTTCCAATACGCTAAAAAATGAGCACGAAGAGAAGATTGAAAGTTTAATGTCGAGCTACATTCACATGTTTTTAAACCGTTTCTATCCTGAGAATCAGCGTACGCACGAATTCATGATGTATGATATCTACTATCACTTTCTAAAATCCTGGAAAGCTAGGGCTGAAAAGAGCGGAAAGATGAAAGCGATCTCTAGCAAGTAGTTTTCCAGAATCGAACTGGAAGGAATTGCCAGAACGTTTGGTTAGTTATACTGTTTGAAAACCTGTTGACTTCAAGCCTGCTTTTTCGCCAATGAGTGTCAGTGAAAAACTGACACTCGCGGTAACGGATACTTTATCGGGCTATTGGGACTATAGTTCCGCCGGTGTCTCCACCTCCACCACCTCCGCCGCAAGTGGCATAGCATGTGCCACCACTGTCTAAACATTCGGTCACGCAGTATGTGTAAGGGTTGGTAGGTGCGCAGGAGTTGTTGGTGCAACCACAAGTGAAATGATGCGCAGAGCTTCCACAAAACGCAAATGAACCACCACCCATCACTTCGTTGAGTTCTTGTTCGTTCAATTTGGAAATAGTTTGCTTCTTTAAAGTCAGTTTTACCTTCTTTTTCTTCATAATGTAAAATTTTGAATGATCATTATCTTATCTTTTAAGATATGTTTAGGAGATCAGAGATGCAAACAGAATGAGTACAAAGTAGGAAATACAACCGACTAAATGGTAACGGTTGGTTAATGGGGATAATGTTCAATTTGGCAAGAAGCTGTTCTGAGAGATGCTTATCTACTTTCTGTCCATATTTACTCTGGAAAGATATAGATTAAGGTTGTGACCTAATGCTTCAGAACAGCTTCTCGGGAGAGTTAATTAATAAATATGTTCATCAGTAGGCAAGGGGCCTCCTGTACCCCCACCACCTCCACCACCGCCGCAGGTTGCGTAGCATGTACCACCACTATCCAGACATTCTGTTACGCAGTAAGTATACGGGTTGGTTGGAGCGCAAGAGTTATTAGTGCAGCCACAAGTAAAATGGTGAGCGGAACTACCGCAAAAAGCAAACGAACCACCACCCATGATCTCATTGATCTCGTTCTCGTTTAACTTGGAGATAGTCTGCTTCTTTAAAGTCAGTTTTACCTTCTTCTTCTTCATAATATTAAATTTAAGATTGAAATATTTAACTATGAATATATGGTGTATCATTGATTGATCCAAGAGAAAAGTGTGCTTTGGACCTCAATCTTTTAGAACAATATTGAAGGCAGGGTGCGGTAGTTGCGGGAGAGTAGTGGTTGGTATTTTGTAATGCTATTTAGAATGGACCTAAAAAGAGGATCCTTGGTATAATAAGAGTTCTTGACCTTCTATTCAGAGTGTAGCTTTAGAATACTATATACTCCTCTTGTTAGGTGACGTTGTCTACAAATCTTCAACAAACCCGGGATCCTCTCCTCCGCCTCCACCACCTCCACCTGGGCAAGTAGCATAGCATGTGCCACCACTATCAAGACACTCGGTCACGCAGTAAGTATAAGGGTTAGTAGGTGCACAGGAGTTATTAGTGCAACCACAAGTGAAATGATGAGCAGAACTACCACAAAATGCAAAAGAGCCACCACCCATGATCTCATTGAGCTCATTCTCATTCAATTTGGAGATGGTCTGCTTCTTTAAAGTCAGTTTTACTTTCTTTTTCTTCATAATGTTTAGTTTATAATTGGTTTTATCTGATTATACAAGGTATATTCCAAAGCAACCATAAACAAGTATTAAGCGAGAAGTTTGTGCTTTTTCTCTTTAAGAGTACATACCATCAGAACTGTGAATGCGATTACCAACAGCCAAGAGATAATCGTTTCTAAATGCTTACTAGCAGACTAAAGTTTGAACCATTCGTGTTCATAGGATACAAATTACCATTTAGTTATAGCTAATGAGTAGACTTTTGCTACCCTCGAATGATTCATTATCAGTGATAGTGATTTCGTAATCATCCGTGTCTTTGAGAATTTTCCAAGCTGAAGGTTCTTGACCACTTTCACTTTCTTCGAGACCAGGGTTCACTAATTCTATTTGCTCCCAATTTCCATCATTGAGCCAATAAAGCTCTAGTTTGTCTAGATAGAAGTCGCCTTTGCCCTGTTGCAGGAAGCCGAAATCTATCGATGTGGTGACTTTATCAATGTCTTTGATTAACTCTACCCGAGTCCATTCTTCGGATTGTACTTGTTGAAATACTCTGTTTCTCATCGCTGACATAGGCTGTTTTGGATCAGCCGATGTCATCCATAAACCACTTCTGGTAGATTTGTTATTACCGGGCACTTTGGCTGTTGCAACGAACTTGACTTTTTTACCAGCATATGGTGTGGCATCGATAGACTGGACTAATATGCTTGCAGGTGGAATGGTGCCTGCTATATGAGTAATGGGAGTTGATGTACGGGTGAATAGTACCGCATCGTAAGCTTTTGACAAGAGCTGTTCTGAATAATAACTGTCTTGACTTTGTGGTATATATATAGCACCAATAGAATGCATACTTACCTTTTTCGTAAATATTGGGTGAGCATCATTGTTTGCCTTCAACTGATTTAAATCGATGTAGAAATTTACTGGATTGATTGCTCCTAAGGCGAAAGGTAAAGAGCCCTCTTTAGGAGACTCGATAGTGTAATTGGCTAGACCATAAGGACCGACTGCTCGAAGAGATCCGCTGAAAAACTCCAAGGCTACTGTATAGTATTGACCACCAAACCTCTTATCAAGATGATACCCCATGCTTCCAAACTTCCCCAAATGCGATCGTCTTTCTATGTGTGCATTATGAGCCCAAAGCATCATTTTTTGATCTTCCCCTTCTATCTCTAATATCATTTCAACAAAGTGAGCCATAGCCTTGTCTCTAATGTACCTGCCCGTAGTTTTATTGTTGGCTATTTGCAAGAAATACTGCATTGACGCAACATTTGCTAAAAACAATTTTTGAGTTAAAGCTGTATCGAAGTCTTTTGCCGATGGTTTACCTGACAAATGCTTTTTTAGACCATCAATTTCTTTAGTAAAGTTTTTTAGTTCTCCCTTATTCAATCTCCGATTCAAATTGCTCAGAACTGCCAGGGATTTTAGTTGAGAATAGCGTTTTTCTCCCGTATTAGCCAATTCGGTTTTGACCAGCCTAGCTGCTGTAACAGGAGATTGCACGTCAAAGCCATAAAATTTGACCTGCTCATTATACGCTTTCCCTTGATTATATCCCCTAATCCATTCAACCATATGATGGAACTCCTTTGAATTAAGTGGCCAAAACTTTAGCTCACTTATTGCTTTGGTCAGATTGCCTTCTCCGTTTGTTACATACTCATTTACAGCGAATGCTTCGGCGAAACCCGCTTCTACTGCTATGATCTTCAAGCCTTGTTCTTCGACTAAGTATCTTAAGACCTTGTGCCTAAGCTTGTGAAACTCTTTGGTGCCATGCGTTGATTCTCCCATAGCAACGATTTGCTTACCTTCCAGATAACCACTTAGAGCGATAATATCTTGATAGCCATCTTCCGCATGGATGGATTCTATTGTTAGTACGTCTTCATTATTAAAGCGAAGATCCTGCGCCTTAACATTTGCATAGAGTAATAAAAAGATCGCTATGGCCGAAATCAAGTGTCTCATGATCAAAAACTAGTGCTTGTGAGCTTGATGTTTAAAGGAGTAAACTCTCGTCCCAACCGGACACTTCTGAATGTGCAGCAGCTAGGAGACTTAAGCCAACACCCGAGATACCTTCAAGGTACCCAGGCTTATCCTCGAAAGACTGATTAGCCCCATACATTTTATAACCGGCGTAGCCATCCTTGTGGTTTGCTAGTCTTAGCGAAACTTTCGTCCAGTGCGTTGCAGCCTCTTTAAGATCAACCAATCCGGTTTGATTAAACGCTTTTTGAAATATATAGGCCAAACCAGACGCCCCATGACAAAAGCAACTATCCCAGATTTGATTTTTTTGTGGATCTTGTCGAGTGGCTGTTTTTTTGAAGATATCAATAGACTTAGCCTTCAATTCTGAGTTTTGCAATACTTGACTTGCTTCTAGTAGTACATTAGCTATGCCAATATCACCATAGCACCAGGCAAGCCTACTAACATAGGGGCCTGAGTCATCATCTACGAAATAATCCCAGTAGCAACCTTTTGAATCAAAGTCATAAGCTTTAGAAAGAACATAATTCGTAGCCCCTTCGATCAGGTGTGTACAAGTATCAGGTAGAATATTACTTTCTTGCGCTTTTGATAAAAATGATATGATACTCGGGATGCCGTGAGATAAGCCAAGATTGAACCTGTTGTCTTCTATTTTATCAACATGAAAGAAAGGCCACTTAACCATACCGTTGGATTCCACAACAGCTAGTTTCTCAAGTTCTTTTATGACTTCAATGATGTATTTTTCATGATCAGCTTTTTCTCTGCTGAGAAAATAAATCGCTACCCCAAGAGCACCATGTAGAAAATCATAGTTGCCCCTTTTCATTTCGTATACCATTATTGGCGCTAAATAATTATCCAGATATTGTAATATATCTTCCGCATCTACCGCATCCATCAGATCGTTTTTAACCGCATGGTTAATTAACCAACCCAAACCTGCTGCTCCATAGCATATTGAAAACTGGGTTTGGTCATTAGCAAAAACATCTACCGACTTTTCTATTACTTCACCCAGTTTAGCGTAGTATTTTTCGTCATCATAGACTTTCGCCATGTTCAAGAAGAACAATCCAATTCCACTTGACCCTACTAATAAGCCGGTACTACTGTATATTTCTTTATCAGGAATACTTTCTAATACAGTAGAAATCTCCCGAATCTTCTGAATAACTTCTTCTTTATCTATACCATCTACGATGGTTTTCCAGTGGTCCATATATATTATCGGTTCTTTGCTTTGATCTTTTTAAATGAAATCTTTCTTTGCTGTAAGAAACCTTAAGCCCAGTCTTGTTTCATAAAGCAGTCTAATGTTAATTGTT
>JBCBSS010000248.1:0-5353 GCA_039819065.1 Bacteroidota bacterium | reverse complement strand
CCTTCGAATAATGGTAATTTGATTTCGAAGGTCCATTTGACCTACTGCTTTTCTTTATCGAACGTGATGAGCTCGATATCCACGATATTCCGATATCAAAAATAACGAACGACTTTCTGGACTATCTTAAGCATTTAGAACAAATGAATATAGAGGTAGCAAGCGAATTCATATTGGTTGCTGCCACTTTGATGCGTATTAAATCCAAGATGTTACTGCCTCGTCCAGTTCTCGACGAGGAGGGAAATGAGATCGATCCTCGTGACGAATTGGTGAAGCATCTGCTTGAATACAAGAAATACAAATCTGTAATTAAGCAACTCTCCGAAATGGAGAGCACAGAAATGCTCAAGGAAAAGCGAGGGAACGTCATAAAGGAAATTCAATCTCTTGCGCAAAAGAGCAACGTAGATGCAGAGCTACAAAACATTGATCTCTACAAGTTGCTCAAGGTGTACCAAAAAGCCTTAAGCCGCTATGAAG
Source organism: Bacteroidota bacterium (assembly GCA_039819065.1). GTDB lineage: Bacteria > Bacteroidota > Bacteroidia > Cytophagales > Cyclobacteriaceae > JBCBSS01. The sequence goes on along the minus strand of JBCBSS010000248.1, from coordinate 4,870 downwards.
ACGAAAAGAATAGACCGAAGCACGAGGTAGTCCAATATCCATTTACCATTTCTAAACAAAAAGACTTCATTTTAGCATCCTTGCAAGATAGCGAGCGGCTTTCATTCACGGAGTTGATCGACAAGGAACCTTCTAAGATTGGTGTGATCTTTAATTTCCTGGCCATTTTGGAACTACTACAGCTCCGGCTCATCACCATGCACTTGGGAATCGGCTTCAACAATTTCTGGATAGAAAAACTCGAAGAGGAAGCCGCTACTAACTAATGACCACTCCCCAAAAGGCAAGCCTGTCGAAACTCAACGCAAAAAAAATATGGCTGCCTATACTCATCGGGATGGCCATTGTTTTCCTACTGATCGCTAATGATCCTAGGCTCTCTGCCGAAAAGCTTGGTTTGATATTCGAAGCAAGACGTGGCCCTGTAGCCTTGGCCTTTCTGATGCTCTTAATCAGGGATGTTAGTTATGTATATCGTATTAGAACGATATCGTCAAAAGAGTTAAGCTGGAAAAGTAGCATTTATGTCATTCTGCTTTGGGAGTTTTCGTCGGCTGTTACACCATCGGTGGTAGGTGGTACTGCCATCGCCATATTCATCATTTTCAAGGAAGGTATTAACCCGGGCAAATCAATGGCCTATGCTATGATCACCGCGGTGTTGGATAATTGCTTTTTTGTATTTGCGGTTCCAATAGCCTATGCTTTCATGGGCAGCGATATTATACCGTCCATATCCTCTGAAATACTTGGTAGCCAGGTAAGCTTAATGACCATTTTCGGCATAAGCTATACTTTGATCATTTTCTATACCATGCTAATGGTAATCGCTATTCTGCTCAAACCACGGGTCTTGAAGCGTTTTTTAATTACCATTACGAAACCAAAATTCCTAAGGAGGTGGAGAAAGGGGGCTTATGCACGTGGTGAGGAGATTATAGAAACTTCTGCTCAGTTGAAGGGGAAATCGGCCGGCTATTGGATTAGAATAGTACTGGCTACCATCGTCATTTGGTCTTCCAGATACGCCGTGCTCAATTTCATAGTAGCCTCATATGTTGATATCAGCATGATGGATCACCTTCAGGTTTTCGGCAATCATTTGTCACTGTGGATTACCATGCTACTTTCGCCCACCCCAGGTAGTTCGGGTACGGCAGAGTACTTCTTCACCGAGTTTTTCTGGACTTTTCTTCAAGACTTCACACTAGCCACGGCGCTTTTCTGGCGGTTCATCACCTATTATCCTTACCTAATACTGGGTGCCTTAATTCTACCCAGTTGGCTTCGCAGGGTATTCAAATCCAAAAAGGAAGAGTAAAAAACACAACATCCTTCTAGAAAACGGCCAACCTACTTGTCGAGGGCGTTTACGTCTTGTACTTAGGTAATATGTTATGCTGACTATAAAAGGGAATAAAATAAAAAAGGCCTTCCAAATGGAAGACCTTTTTAAGTGTATGTGATTCTAAAACGGATTAGTTACCGAAGATGTAGCGTAGGCCAAACTGCATTTGCCATCTTGCACTGTTGATACCACTATCTCTCACGAAAGTATCGTTAAGATCGTCTACATCGTCAAAACCGAAGTAGTTGTATTCTGGTGCAGTATCAGCATCAATGCTATTAGCAATTTCATAAAGTGCTACATTACCACCTGGAGATCTAACCTGACCCCACTCACTGTTTAACCAGTTAGTGAAGTTGAATATATCTAGAGATATCTGAAGTGTGTTTCTGTTACCGTTAACATCCAAATAGAAGTCTTGAAGAATTCTTAAGTCCATAGTAAACTCAAATGGTGTTCTCGCTCCATTTCTATCAACGTACTCACCTCTTCTGTCCCTTAGGTATGGATCGCTGTCGATGAACTGGCTCAACGCCAAGTATTGCTCAACCGCAGATAAAGTAACGTTTCCATCACCGTCAGTTACATCAACTAAGTTGATATCGTCAAATGATCTTGGTACATAGACAAGTGCGTTTTCTCTACTACCTGGATCGAAAACAAAGTCTGATTCACCAATTACGTAAGAGTATGCCCTACCTGACTGTGCATTAGCGAATAATGATACGGTTGTACCGAAGTGGTTAGCATATTCTTTCTGGTATGATACAAAACCAACAATCCTGTGCGCAGGATCAAAATCAGATCTGCTCAACTGAAGATTGTTAAGGCCTGAACCAGCGTGCTCAACACGACCCCAGTTAGAAGCTAACTGAGATGAAGTACCGTCATTGATAGTGAAAGACTCACCGAATGTCCAGGCTACGCTGGCAGTAAATCCATTATCAAATGGCTTCTGTAATTGAGCAGTAAAGTTGTAAGCATATCCTTTGTTAGTATTTTCAACAAGGATGATATCAGTGTATCTTGGATCGATTCTAGAACCTGCCTGAACAGTACGGTCGTCTGCTCCACCTTGTAATGTGAAGTCACCAAGAGGATTGATATTCACGTTTCTGTGGTTGATATCATTGATCTTCTTAGTATAGATACCTTCTAAAGTACCTATCAAACCGCCAGGTAATTTTTTATCAACAGCGATACTCGTTCTGAATACTTGAGGGTATCTGTAATCGTTGTCAAATAATTCTAATCTACCACTAGGGATTTGCTCGTTAGGGTCAACTCCTACATCTACAGCAGTGATAGGGTTCAAACCTGGACGTAACGGAATAGGATCGCCGTTAGTAAGGACAGCCTGATCGTTTCTAAGTCTGATCTCACCTACGTTAGTACCGTTGTTGTTGAATGGACCACCAGCCCATACGAAAGGTACACGACCTGTGAAGATTCCAAGACCACCACGAATTTGTGTAGACTGGTCTCCTTTCACGTCGTAGTTAAATCCAAATCTAGGAGCAAAATAAAGCTGAGCGTCTGGCACTTCACCAGGAGTCGCTCCATTCAGATCGTAGAATGTAGAAACAGAAGGTATCGTCGTTGTGAAAACGTCGTCAGCAAATCTAGGATCAGTAGAAATTACAGGGATGTCAAATCTTAGACCTCCAGTCAATTTCAACTTATCGTTCACTTGCCATTCGTCCTGAATGTAAAAACCTATTTGGAATGCATCGAATTCTGCAGCAGCACCTGATGCATCACCAACCACTTCGTCAACCAATGAGAATGATCTTCTGAATTCTCTTGGGTTAGCCTGATTAAGGAAATCTTCTACACTGTTGTAATCGTATGTACCGAAGTTTCTTCCAATGAAGAGGTTTCTGAATGTGTAGAACTCATTGTGTGTACCAACAGTAATGGTATGCTGTCCCTTGTATAAGCTAAAGTTGTTAGTGATAGTGAATACATCTTGCTCAAGCACGTTGGCAGTTGAGAAAGCCTCACTTCCGAACCTAAAGTTTCCATCACCATCCCTTACACGAACGTTAGGGAAAGGATCACCAGCAAAACCTCTGTCATCTCTCACCGTGGTGTAACCAAGGATAAGCTTGTTAGACATGGTGTTGCCAAAATTACTGGATATTTCTAAGGCTGTAGAGTTAGTCTCACTTGGGAACACTTCACTGTTATTACCGAAGTTGATGTTAGTAGCGTTACTAGCAAAACCATCAGTATTCTCAGCACTTACATAACTATGTCTAAGTGAGATTTTGTGGTTTTGATTGATGTTATAGTCAAACTTCGCGATAACCTTTTCACTCTGAAGTGAAGAGACATTGTTAGTAAATCCGCCTGGCTCATAACCGAAGTTATCTTGTAGGAATGAAACAATGCTATTCACTGTAGCATCAAAAGTAGCAGCCGAGTTACCAGCGTATAGGCTTTGATCAAATGGCTGAGGCGTTTCGTTTCTTTGAATTTCAGTGTTTACAAAGAAGAAAAGTTTGTCTTTGATGATCGGACCGCCAATTCTAAATCCATAGGTCTCAGCTGAAAATTCAGGTAAGTCTGAAGGATTGTTGGTTAACGCTTCTGGCGTTTGTCCAGCCAAAGTTTCATTACGAACGAAGTAGTAAGCTGATCCTTCAAAGTTGTTAGTTCCACTTCGGGTAACGGCATTAACACCACCACCGGTAAAACCTCCTAAAGTCACATCGTAAGGCGCCACAGCAACAGACAGCTGCTCGATAGCATCAATACTGATCGGGCTAACTCCAGTTTGTCCACCGTTTGTACCTTGCGCTGCAAGACCGAAAACGTCGTTGTTTACAGCACCGTCAATGAATATGGCATTGTACCTGTTATTCTGACCAGCTACTGAAAGAGATGGCCCGTCATCGTCAGAGTTGTCGATAAAAGCTTGAGGTGTCAAACGCGTGAAGTCAGAAAGATCCCGACCTACCGTAGGAAGGGTGTTTACTTTCCGATTGTCAATCACTGTGGAAGCACCTGTATTGCTACCGTTAAAAAGGTCGTTACGATCGGCAACGATCTCCACACCCTCTAATTCAATCGCGGATTCCGAAAGAACTACAGGTAATCTAAAAGTTTGTCCTAGTGTAAGGTAAACATTCTCTCTTTCAAAGCTCTCATATCCTACGAATGATACGGTCACCTTGTAAGGTCCGCCTACCCTCATGTTAGGGATTCTAAAAAAACCCTCAACATCTGTTACATTCCCATATTGCGTTCCTGAAGGTGTGTGAACGGCAATAATTGTTGCTCCCGGTAAGGCTTCACCTTTAATATCCTTTACCTTACCGCTCATTCCTGCTGTGGTAACACCCTGCCCGAAAGCAGAGCCTATGCCCACAAAAGTGAACGCTAGCAAGCACATCGTAAGAAGTACATTTTTTCTCATAAGCGTTGATTTAAGTTAAGTCAAGTTAGATTCTTACATCGGGCACAAAAGTAAATGTATTTCATGACCCCAATTTGATGATGGCCCCAATTTTACGAGAG
>JBCBSS010000247.1:0-5418 GCA_039819065.1 Bacteroidota bacterium | reverse complement strand
AAAAAGACGACGATCCAACTGTTTATTCTATACCTATTGACACTACAATAACTGAGAAAATTGAAAATTTCAGGTCATTGTTAAGCAAGAAAGGGTTAGCAGAAACGGATTCGGGCTATTATAAAAAGCTTTCTAGCGAGTCTCATTACTTGTTTGAGAAATTGCTTGCCCAGCCACTAGCCAACCTGGATGAAAAAGTCAAGCAACTCATTATTATACCGGATGCCGAATTAGGCTATTTGCCCTTTGAGCTTTTATTAACGGATCAAGTTGGTCAAGCCAAGTTAAATTTCCGAACGCTTCCCTATCTTCTCAAGGCGTATAGCGTGCAGTATGCTTACTCTACTACCTTACTACTTGATAGGGTATCTAACGATTTAGAAGCAACGTCCGGATTGATTAGTTATGCACCAATCTATGCTTCAGAATTAACAGATTCGATCGCAGTAGAGAGGAGTGGTAGATATAGAGATGCCATCGTTCCCTTAGAGTGGAACGACAAGGAAGCTCAAGCGATCAATCAATATGTGAGTGGAGAAACCTACTTGGCACAAGCCGCCACAGAGTCAGCTTTTAAAGCCAATGCTAAGAATTCCCGCATCCTTCACCTGGCCATGCATGCTTTCGTGGATGACGAAGATCCTATGAATTCTAAATTAGTTTTCACTCAAGATAATGACAGTATTGAAGATGGTTTCCTACATACCTTCGAACTCTATAATATGGACTTGAATGCTGAGCTAGTGGTTTTGAGTGCATGCGAGACTGGTTATGGCAAACTAGTGAAAGGAGAGGGGATAATGAGCCTGGCGCGCGGTTTTAGCTATGCTGGAGTACCTAGTGTGGTGATGAGTCATTGGCAGGTAGATGACTTCTCTACCAGTCAGATTATGGAACTTTTCTATAAAAATCTGGCCGATGGTCTGACCAAGGATGAGGCACTACGCCAGGCCAAGCTGGAATTTTTAGAAACAACTGAAGAGCTGAGAACCCATCCTTTTTTCTGGGGTAGTTTTGTGTTATTGGGTGATGCTTCAGAGATTGATTTAAATGATGGACCTAATCTTTATTTAATAATTGGATCAATATTGCTTTTGGCTATAGGTATTATATTATTCTTAAGTGCTCGGGCCAGAGCATATCGCAAACAATCTTAACGGCTTGGTTTTCTTTCGCTTAAAGAGTTATTCTTTTTGTAGGTCCTTCAGCAAGTCCTTGGCAGGTTTGGTATAGATGCTTGTCATGGATTGCAGTTGTTCCAATAGGATGACTGCCTCGCTACTGTTCTCACTTTTAAGATGGGCCAAGGCACCATACCAAAGCGCCTCATCATAATACTCACTTGATGATTCTACATTCTGAAGGGTGATTATGGCTCCCAGCGGATTGTCTAATTGGAGCTCACAGTTAGCCAAATAAAGAAGTAGTTTGTCATCCTTTTTCTGCGCGATCATCTCGATGAGTCCGACTCTTGCGGCATTGTAGTCCTCTTTGATATAGGCATTGATAGGTGGTGGAGGAGCCTTTCCCGAGCCTTGAGTACGTTTGATGTTTTCGATAAGGTAGACATCATAATACTCACCGTAAAGTCTTTTTTCAAGGCTACTCCTGGAGAAGTAGAATATGGAAAATACCAATAGTAGGGCAATTACCGCAGCCATTGACCAATACATTCTTTTCCCTGGGCCTAAGCCAACCGTTGAAGTATCTGACTCGTCGTCCAACTCGCCTTTGACCTTCATTAACTTACGTTGAAAGTCCAGTGTCTCCCTATCTTCCAGCTCTTGCTGCAATTGTTGGTGCCAGTTTACTTCTGCCCTTAGTTCGGGATCCGTATTCATCCTTTCTTCAAAAGACTGAAGGCTGTCCTTGTCCAAGCCACCTGCGAGATAAGCCTCAATTTGTTCGTATAATTCCTGGTCTTCTTTCATGCTTGGGCAGGCTATAACTGGTTGACTAGTTCGGCGAAGGCAGGGTCTTTTTTCATAGAACTGATCAACGTCTGTTTACAATCAAACTTCTTTTTTCTGGCATATTGCTCTGTATAGCCAAATGCTTCTGCAATGAGCTTCATACTTTCCCCGTTAAAAAATCTTGTCAGGATATCCTGGCATCGATCTCCTAGTTTCATGAAGTATTTCCTGAATAGGCTACTCTTTTCGTTATTGATAATCTGCCCGATCGTATTTTCATCTAATTCATAGTCGTAAGTTTTCAGGTCATCGGTGATGACCGTCCGTTGTAGCTTTTTTAAGCTAGTGAGCCACATGTTCCGGGAGACAGAATAGATGTAAGTACCAATGGAGCAGTCTATATTAAGGTCATTCTTCCTGAGCTTTTTGTGAATTAGGATCAAAGCCTCCTGGAAGATATCCTCTGCATCTTCGTCGTTGCCTGAATTCTTATTGATAAGTCTTTTGACTTGTGGTAGGTATTCTTTGTAAATGCGTTTCAGTATTTGCTCATTCCCGTTAAGGATGCCTTCAAAAATCTCTTTTTCCTCTTTGAGCATATCTGCCTGATCTACAGTTAGTTGTCTTTTGTCTTAGCGTCATGCTGCGCTTGAATGATTAAAAATATCACAAAAAAAGAAGAAAGTGGGGTGCCAACAGTATTTCGAAGGAGACAAACCAATGGATGCGAGTCTCCAAAAAGTATTAAAAACAACTAAAACACTAATCTATGACACAGCAAGTGAAAACAAGCATCAATGCCCGGGCTTTAATGGCCGCTTGAATAGTCACACTGGATACATGGTGCCTTTTGAAAGGCAATGGTTTCGGATTCTTATACAGAATTCATCAATGAATTTAAAGAATAATGATTTTCTCAAATAATAATTTAAAACAACCCAATCTTTTAAAATGAAACAAAATTATCAATACTTAAAGAAGTGGAAGATACTAAGCCTGCTACTGATTTGGTCAGGAACAGCCTTGGCCCAAGCTTCCCCTATCGAGAATAGGCGGCTTCAAGCGGCCGAGATTCCTCAAGACATTATTCCTCCTTCACCGACGGTAGAAGCACTTATGAGGTTTGAAGAGGTACCCGTAGATTTATACACAGGTATACCTCAAATTGCTATTCCTGTTTTTTCAAAGCCGGTGGGCTCCGGAGTTAATTTAGGCCTTACGTTGAATTATAATCCCTCAGGACTGCGGATAGAAGAGAGAAGTAGCTGTACTGGAAGAGGGTGGAGCCTTTTTGCAGGGGGTGATACTTCGAAGATTGAATTGAGTAATAGCTCTTTTAACAGAAACTTACTTTTTACCGGCATCGCAGCTTTTTTACTGTTCTTTGTGGTTTATATGAGAATAATGAAAGCCAGAAGTCAGTAAAAAGAACAATCTTATTAATTTAAATGTGTATTGAAGAATGAGTTTGAGTGTCATTTTCCAAATGACCTTAATGAGACTACCTTATGAAATTGAATTGAGGGTAAGAACCAACCTTAGCTAATGATGGCATCTGATATGATCAATTGATTATACACCGCTCAGCTAGCATAGTTTTTGTCTTTATGTAAGAAATTCAAAGACTTTGCCTTTTGACCTAAGGCATTAAACCTTAGCATTGCGCTGAATTTCTTACCACCAGCTACAATGAAAAAAATTCTTATTATTCTATTGCTACCTATCTCTCTCTATGGCCAGGTGCAACGGGATACCATCTTAGCCAAGCAGTATGAAGAGAAGGCCAAAGCACTTCATGACCGGCAGAAGTATGATAGTTCAAACGTTTACCATCTTAAGGCTAAAGCACTATATGAGAAGCATAATCTGTGGAGTAAGGCACTACGTAGAGAAGGAGAAGTAATCAATAATATCTGGTATCAATTTAGACTGGATGAAGCCTCTGAAAGAGCAGATAAATTGTTGGAAGATGTAAGAAGTAAGTTAGGTCAAAGCCACTTTATGGAGGGATTTACCTATTACATTATTGGCAATATTCAGATTTACAGAAACGATTTGATCAATTCCTTGGATAGTTACCGAAAAGCATTGTCAATCTATAAAGCTTTAGATGACCCTGACTATACACAAATAGCCAATGTCATATACAATATTGGTGCAGTTTTCGATTATTTAGGGGAATATGACTCCGGACTCGTGTATAGTGAAAAAGCGCTAGAAGCAGATTTAAAGATTTATGGAGCCGGTCATCCGAGAGTGGCAGAAAACTATCAGAATATAGGTAACAAGTATTTTGGAAGGGGTCATTTTGAGAAGTCATTGTACTATTTCGAAAGATCGATTGAGATTTTGGAGCGGGAGAAAGATGTAAACCGAAACTTATTATTCGATGTCATAATATCTAAGGCAGCTGTTTTAGTCGAATTGAGAGAGTATGATAGGGCAATGGAATACCTTTCTAGAGTACTTAGGTTGGCCGATGACATGTACAATCAGGAAAACCCACATTATTCCATTATCTATATGAACATGGCTAAGGTTTTTGGTGATAAAAACCTGACTGACTCCGCATTATACTATTATAAAAAAAGCATCAATATAATAGAGCGGTTTGATGTGGATTTAAGCCAGGCCTTGGCTAATGCTTTCAGTAACATTAGCTATAATCTAAAGAAGGAAAAGCGCTATGATGAGGCACTGAAATATATAAAACGCTCTATAGAAATTCAGGAAAGCTATGCAAATGTTGATCATCCCAAGCTTGGCAAGTATCACTTAAACCTTGCAGTATTATATTATGATCAATCATTATATGAAAAGGCTCAAGCCGCCCTGCAAATAGCGATGGATAAATTCAAGCGGAGTGGTGATAAAAATGCTCATTTGGGAGAGTGTTATAACATTTTAGGTAGAATTAACTTAGAAAAACGTCAATATGATCTAGCTCTTGCAAATCTTCAAAAAGCAATTGTTCATAACACACTTGACTTTCAGAACCTAAGTATTTTTGACAACCCTGCCATAGACGATTATTTAAGCAAAGTTTTTATACTTAGATCGCTGCATTATAAAGCTTACACGCTGAATAAGATATTTGAACGAGAAGAAAATGATAAGTACCTGCTAGAGTCATTGAAGGTGTATCAGTTGTATGATAGCATGATGGATCAAACTCCTTTCTCTGCACTCAGCCATGAAGATAGGATCTTTTTAAGAGGGGACGCCAAGGACGTTTATGAGCAAGGTATAAGTACTAATCTCACTGCCTATAATATCTTAGGTAACGATCATTATCTAAAAAAAGCTTTCCAATACATGGAAAAAAGCAAAAATGGCCGGATGCAGAATGCGCTTTCGTTAAGGCGAGCAAAAGAATTCGGAGGGTTGCCTGATAGTGTGCTGGTAATGGAAGCTGAAATCAACCAAGATATCAAGTTTTATGAAGAAGCCTTAAATAACGAAAGAATTAAGAGGGCAGGGTTGTCAAAAATACTTAGGTTCTGAA
>JBCBSS010000246.1:0-5429 GCA_039819065.1 Bacteroidota bacterium | reverse complement strand
GATAGTTTGTTTGAAAAACCTTAATTGAAGAAGATATATTGATTTAGAAAGTCGAAGTGATGAGCTTCGACTTTTTTATTATCTATCTATTTCCCCCAATACGATATCTATAGAACCCAGAATAGCAATAAGGTCGGCAATCATGCCCCCTCGTGATAGTTCTGCTAGAATAGAAAGGTTTACAAAGCAGCAAGACCGGGCTTTGCATCTGAAAGGGATATCACTTTTTCCATCGGCCCTGAAGAAAAATCCAAGCTCACCTTTTGGGTTTTCAGCCCGGACGTAAAAATCCTGAGCTTTAGGTCTGATTTTCTTAGGCACAATTTCTTGTGGGTCGAACTCCCTTGTGCGTTTATGGTCATGGTTAAGTTGGTCGAGGCATTGCTCGATAATATGAACCGATTCATGGATTTCCCTGACTCTTACATAGGTCCTGTCCCAGCAATCTCCGGTTGTACCCATGGCGCCTTCGCCGATTGGAATATCAAATTCTAACTCGGGATATACAGAATAAGCATCCACTCTCCTAAGGTCAAATTTCAACCCCGACCCTCTCAACATGGGGCCGGTGATGCCATAATTGATGGCCAGGTCTATAGGTAGTACACCCACATTGGCGGTACGCTGTACGAAGATCTTATTATTGATGATTAGGGCTTCCAACTCCTCTAGCTTCGGCTTGAGGTAGCTAATGAACTCCTCACACCTCTGTTCAAACCCTACAGGAAGGTCGTAGAACAGTCCGCCTACCCAAATGTAGTTGTAAAGCATTCTGGCGCCACAAACCCATTCTAAAAGGCGAAGAATATGCTCTCGATCACGCATAAGCCACATGAAGGGTGTAAAAGCGCCGATATCCATACCATAGGCACCAATGGCCACAAAGTGAGAGGCTATACGGTTGAGTTCAGATACGAGTACCCGAATGTATTCTACGCGTTTAGGTATACGCTCTTCAATGCCTAACATGCGTTCTACCCCCATAGCGTAAGCATGCTCAGAATTCATAGCCGCCAAATAGTCCATTCTATCAACGAATGGAATAATCTGATTATAAGGAAGGGCCTCCGCATGTTTTTCAAAACACCGGTGTAAATACCCGATATGAGGAATAACGTCTTTGACAATCTCACCGTCCGTAAGTACCTCTAGCCTAAGTACACCATGGGTAGAAGGGTGCTGAGGGCCAATATTGATCAATAACTCTTCCGCCTTTAGCTCATCTGTTGAATACTTGGTAGGTTCTGATTTTGTCAGATTGTCCTTTTCGAATTTATATTGGATGCTTTTGGACATGAATTAAACGAGAGTCAGTTATTACAATTGGGTTGCTATCAGTATTCTACTTTAATGCCGTGGTAATAATCTTGATGTTTATAATCCTTTCTCAACGGGTAGCCTTCCCAGTTGGCTGGTAGTAGAATACGTCTTAAATCGGGGTGTCCTTCGAATTGGATGCCTATAAGATCGAATGTTTCGCGCTCATGCCAATCAGCTGTGCGCCATATATGCGCTACTGAGTCGATAGATGGTAAAGAGTCCTGTTCCATATTTCTAGGGACAAATACCTTGAGCATGAGCGATACATCGTAAGGTATAGAATATAAGTTGTAGATAAGCTCTAATGTACCCGCCTCAGGGCCATTGTCAATGCCGGTCAGACATGAGAGCATATCAAAATACATTTGCTCATTTTCGTGCAGTTCCTGGCATACCTTTACAATATCCTCTTGCCTTATGATCAAAGAATGTGGTGATGAGGTGAGATCGATATCTATGACACTTTCAGTGCCACATTGATCCCTGACCAACTGTGCGATTTCTTCAACTTTCATTTTGCTGGAAGGTTAGGAAACTTGTTCTTTTTCTTCTGATTTTAGAATCTTTTCTACTGCCGTTGGTGCCATAAGCGTTTCATTTCTGATCTTTTCCTGCAGTTTGAGAAAGCCACCGATCAGGGCTTCGGGCCTTGGAGGGCAACCTGGCACATAGACGTCAACCGGAATGATCCTATCCACACCTTTCACCACGTGATAACCGTGATTCCAATATGGCCCGCCACAGTTTGAGCACGAGCCCATGGATATAACATACCGAGGTTCGGCCATCTGCTCGTATAGTCTCCTTACCCTATCGGCCATTTTGAAGGTTACTGTTCCGGCTACGATCATCAAATCAGATTGACGTGGGGAAGAGCGTGGAGCCATGCCTAATCGATCCATGTCGTACGCAGATGCACCTACACTCATAAATTCTATAGCACAACACGCCAGTCCAAAGCTCATGGGCCACATGGAAGACAGTCGCGCCCAATTCAATACGTCATCTAGTTTAGTGATAATTACTCCCCCGGAGCCGAATTGTTGATCTAAAAGTCCCATTTCTCAATAATCTATGCTAGTCACCTGGTTCGCTCACCGCAGGCGCTTGGTCTGAGTTGTATTTTTCATTCACCCTGTCGTATACAGATGAGGGTATTTTGGATTTGAAATCACTAGGTGTTTGGGTGGGTTTGACCCAATCCAAGTAGCCTTTTACCCAGGCATAGGCGAGACCAAGAGCCAATATTCCAATGAACACGAACATTTCTATGAGAGAAAACCAGCCCCAAAGACCATCTGTTTCCTCTATCAGACTTTTTTTGCCGAACACTGTGGCCCAAGGGAAGAGAAAGACAATTTCTACTTCGAAAAGAAGGAATACCAATGCTACAATGTAAAATCGTATGTTGAATTGCCCCCAGGAAGATCCAACTGGTTCTTCACCACTTTCATAAGTGGTAAGTTTCTCATAACCCGGTCTTTTGGGTCGAATGATCCATGAAGTAATCAGTCCACCGAGCACGAAAATGGTTCCAGCTATTATGTAAAGCAGAATTTCACCAAATGCGGTAATCTCTTTTCCGTCCATATAATCTGCTATAGCACTAGTAAAGTGTGATTTTAATTACTGACCAAATATAGACAATAAGTTGATCACTGTATCCTCCGGTGTTCGAAAGTAGGTAGAGTCTTTATTTGATAGATTTTACCTATAAATACATAGTAACAATCAGTTTGAATTATCATATGGGATGTGCGAATATTACGTTCAATTAATTGAAACACTAAGAAAAAAGAAAGGATATAATCATGGAAACAAGAGATAAACTGATCGAGCAACTGAACTTACTATTGGCAGATTACCAAGTGTATTATCAAAACTTGAGAGGCTTTCACTGGAATATTCAAGGTAAGCACTTTTTTGAACTGCACGGCAAATTCGAAGAATTGTACAGGGATTCTGCTGAGAAGATTGATGAAGTAGCCGAGCGTATTTTGACCATTGACGGTAAGCCGCTGCATACCTATGAAGACTATCTCAATAGCTCTGATATCAAATCAGCTAAAGATGTTTATAGCGCCGAAGGGACTGTTCATCACATTGTGGATGGCCTTTCTTTGCTAATAGCCGCAGAAGAAAAAGCTAAATCAGAAGCAGAAAAGGTGGGCGATGATGCGACTGCCGATCTCATGACTCAGTTTGTAGAGCAGCAAGAGAAGACTAAGTGGATGTTCAAAGCTTGGCTCAAGTAATGAGAGATAAGAAAGTTTCAGGAGTTATTATATGGAGGCCATTAATTGAGCAGATTAATGGCCCCTTCTAGTATGGTATCCCTGCCTGCGGTAGAATCATTCGGGTTGATCCAAATGGTAGTATCCGGAGGAATACCGATTCCTTCGTAAGCCACAAATTCTGGCGAAACAACCATCCAGGTAGAGATCCTAAATGCCCACCCATTGGGTAACTCGCGTAAAATAGGATTGCCAGAGCCACCACCGGTTGTATCTCCCATTATGGTAACGTGAGGCATAGTCCTCATGGCTAATATAAAGTCTTCTGTAGTACTGAAACAACCTCGGTTGGTGAGAATAACGACGGGCGAAGTGTATTGTGAACTTCCCCTTGGTTTGACGGAGTCATCAAACCACCTGGAAAAATCTGACTGCTCAGGACCATTCCTATATCTAATATGCCTATACAGACGCTCCTCATCAGCAAACCTAGTCGCAATAATGTCACTGTTAAGGCTGCTACCTCCACCGTTCGACCTGACGTCTATGATAATGCCGTCTTTCTCTTTGAACAGCTCTAATATGTCATCAATAACTCGATAGTCATCCCTTTCACCACCAAAGCTGCTGATGGTTATATAGCCCAAGTTAGAATTGATGATATCACCGTAAGCAACGACCCTGCTGGCTTGGGTTCTGTTAATGGTATAGTTGAATGCATGGATGTTGGAGTTGACCGGGAATCCGGCTTTGAAGTCGTATTCAACATCCCCTAATGGCGTATACAGATTTACATGGGCGTCTCTTAAACTAAGGGAGATGGATTCTAAAGTCTGGAATAAATCGATTGGTGTAGTATTGTTCGATATACTGGGTCTGTGTAGCGCATAAACCGAATCCCAGTCTATTTGCTTAAGTTCGAAGAACGGATAGTGCCTATCGAGCTCCTCCCAGAAAATATCGAAGTTTTCAACCGGCGTATTGATCGGATCTTCTTCTATAAGGGCCTTTTCACAACCGTACAGGAGGCAGGTTGTGATCAATACGTACTTGAATAATGAAAAATCTAACCTCACTTGAACTTGAATTTTAATCCTGCCAATATTTCCTGTGTGCCGTATTCCACTGTGTTCACCCTTTGATGTTGATAATACCTGAAATTGTACTGGACTAAAAAATCTACAACGTCTCCCAAACGGATTTGGTATGAAAGGCTGTTGCTTATATCAGTCAATGTATCCAAGGTTAAAAGGTCACCGGTACCCGACCCATTGAACTGAGTACCATAGACGTAACCTACTAGTGCTATTTGAAGGTCATAGACGAACGTGTGCTTGGCATTGAAAGACTTGATGAGTCTGCCGTGTAGATTTAGGCTCGAAGCCGACTCGCCGGTCGTATTATCAAATCCTGAGCGTACAACATTAAAGTTTCGTACGAATAATACGCTTTTCAGATTACCACCTAGTTGTACACTTAAATTTTTCTTGCTGAGCCAGCTTGTCTTGAACAATTGACCATATTGAATGAGAACGAATGCACCGTCCAGAAAGCTCTCATTGAAAGTATTAGATAAGGTCGGTGCATCATAGATTAATTGCCATTCCCGGAGTCTGGCCTTTTTGCTTTTACTGTAAGCTAGAAAGATAGGTGCACTTGATCCAGCGTAATTTAGGTTGGAACCTATTTCATCATTCAGTAGATAATGACGCCAACCCGTTCGTACATCCAATGAACTTGTACTAACGCTATCACTCAATTGAGCTGCTGCATTAAAGGCAATTAAAACTAGTAAAAGTGCTGTATAGAGCTTGACCATAATATACAGGCTCTAATATGCGTTTTTAAGGTTTATATGGCAATGTCGCTCGCTCT
>JBCBSS010000245.1:0-5462 GCA_039819065.1 Bacteroidota bacterium | reverse complement strand
CTGAAAAGTATTTTATGGAAGGGTCAAAACCGCCGTCGTACATATAAATCAGCACGCCGAATGATACCGAAATAACTATCCAGAAAATGGATTGATAAAGTGCTGACTTGGTTGATATAATGTGCGCCTTTTTGTTAAAAACACCCAAATCAACAGCCAGAAATAATATGATTATAACCGCAAACAGAAGAAAGAGCAAAGTCTCTTCGGCGCTAAAAAATATACTTAATAACATACAAGCAAAAGCCCATTAAAAAATCTTCATTTCCACCCGACTGCTACCCCAGAGTACCACTAAAAAATTGATTTATAGCAGCTTAAGCCTAGAATAACGAAGATAAAATTAGTAAAATAAATCGAACCGGAAAGTTTACGCATGTAACTTTTATGTGAGTAATAACTAATGACCGACCAGTGAAGTAGATTGCTCGATAGGCAAGAAAACAGATTTTAATTTATCCGAATGACAGACTGCGGACTTTTCACTGGCATTCGCGACAGGTGCCAGTGACAAGTAAATCTGCGGAATGGAAATCATACCCTTCTGGTAACTTTATGGTCGGAATTTTAACATTTTCCATGCAATTCGTTTGCCCGCATTTAACACACTTAAAGTGTATGTGCTCGTCATGATGATGGATATGGTCGCAGCCATTTTTACACAGAGCATACTTAGATGAACCACTATCGTCAAGGACTTTGTGAATGAGGCCTTTATCCTGGAATGTCTTTAAGGTACGATAAACAGTTACTCTGTCATGGATGCTGTTGATCTCTTTTTCTAGTTCAGCTTGCGTGAGTGCAAAATGCTTATCTAAGAATATGGATAGTATTTCGACCCTGCAATTGGTAGAGCGAAGGTTGAAGTCTTTTAATAAAGAGATTACAGTATCATTCATCAGTCGTACTACTTTCTAACCAACACAAACTTAAGTTGCTAAAAGTTTAGTTCAATTCAAATTGCAATTTGATCAAATTACTGTATATACCGTTGTCGACTTTGGACAATTCTATGTGGGATCCGGACTCGACCAGTTTACCTTCTTTGAGTACAAAGATTCTATCCACCTTGCGGATTGTGGCTAGTCTATGCGCTATTATGATCGTAGTTCTACCCACCATCAATGTATCTAATGCTTTTTGTACCAGGGATTCTGATTCGGCATCCAAAGAGCTTGTCGCCTCATCCAGAATCAAAATTGACGGATCCTTCAGGATAGCCCTAGCTATAGCGATGCGCTGTCTTTGACCACCGGACAGTTTTACTCCACGCTCACCAACGATGGTTTCAAAGCCTTCTGGAAACTGATCGATGAATTCCAGGGCATTGGCTTTTTCAGCAGCCATTCTTATTTCTTCTACTGAGGCATCCGGGTTTCCGTAGGCTATATTTTCTTTGATCGTCCCTCCAAAAAGAATCACCTCTTGAGGCACGACACCAATATTAGACCGGTAAGATTGAAGATCATAGGTTGATATTTCATTATTATCAACCAGGATTTTACCCTTATCCAATTCGTAGAAACGCATCAACAACTGAATGATAGTAGACTTACCAGCACCACTAGGCCCCACTAAAGCAATCTTTTGCCCCTTGCTAATATTGAGGTTAATATCTGTGAGCACGTCTATGTCTTTCCTTGAAGGATAAGCGAAACCCACATTACGAAATTCTATATCTCCATTCAGATTAAGATTTGCCTCGCCAGATAGCTCCTCAGCATTTTCATTGAGAATTTCCAATACCCTTTCTGAAGCACCTATAGAGCGCTGAACCTGGCTGATGATATCACCTAAACCACCAATGGCCCCTCCGATGAAAACAGTGATCAACACAAAGGTGACAAATACACCTATATCAAGTTCATCAGACGCCACCAAGGATGATCCATACCACATCACTGCCACGATACCTCCGAAAATGGCCATTATGATGAAAACAATGAACCCACCTCTGTAGGTTGCGGACTTGATTGCAGTTTTGACCGAATCATGAAGTGCTGATTTATACCGACTTATCTCCAAAAACTCGTTGGTGAAAGCCTTTACCACGTTAATAGATTGGAAAGTTTCCTCTACAATCACATTGGCTTTAGCCAATTCATCTTGGCTTTTCTTGGAAAACTTTCTGATGAATTTGCCAAAGAAAAGTGCGGATATAACTAATGCCGGAAAAACAGCCAGCATAAATAACGTAAGCTTGAATGCGATTGCCAATATAATGGCCGTACCCATTATCAATACCAATATCTGACGGAAGAATTCTGCCAACGTAATTGAGAAAGTGCTTTGAAGCATGGTAACGTCAGCAGTAATCCTACTAGTGAGTTCTCCTACACGTCTATTATCAAAGAATTGGAAAGGTAATGATATAAGCTTACTATAAACCGCCAGACGTACATCGGCCATAGACTTCTCGCTGACCTGTGCAAAAAGATACACCCTGAAGAAAGAGAAGATACTCTGTAAGACTAAAATACCGAGCATCATGACCACAATAGAATTGATATCCGTAAATGGCCAACTACTTTTCCCCTTAGCGACATCCAACAGCTTACCAGCCAAAAAAGGAAATGCCATCACAGTTACACTAGAAATTGCCAAACAAACCATCCCGATTAAAAAGGGAGTTTTATAGGGGAAAGTGTATCTGAATATGCCAGCTAACTTCTTAAGATTGGATTTGTTGAGTGGTTTCTTTTCCTCGTCTTGATTATCCCAGCCTCTGCGTTTAGCCATTCATGCAGTATTTAAAAAGAAGATTTTGGAGTATTAATTCAGCAAATTTATGGACTAAAAGTTTGAAAGACCAACCACATACGTGAATGTTAATGTGTAATCCCCATAATAGAACCAGGCTGAAGAAGATTTTTATAAAATAAAGCCTACTCTAATAATTGACTTCCACCTGTACAGAGAATTCCTTTGCCTCTGTCAGAATCATATCCTGACCTCCATCAATACTATATCTTTTGATCATAAATTGATTAGCGATTTCCTCGAACTCAATGCTAAGCGTCCTCTCACTTTCAAAAAGCTGGTTGTTTTTTTTGTACACCACCTCAATTTTATGAAGGTTTTCAATGTCGTTCAGATAGAAGACTTTGAGCTCTTTGACTTCCGGGTCCATCCCCTCTTTGGGTTTGTGAATCAATATCTGGAGGTTGCTGGAGGCATCATTTTCTGTGGTTACCTCATACACATCAGATAAGCTAGGCTTATTGATGTTCGCAGCTTTAAATATTTCGAACTCTTTCTCCCACCCTGACTGATCCGGCGTTAACTCAGAGATTTCTTCTTCATCGCCTATTTTGGCAATCTTGGATATTTGAGGATTGGCTTTAGAAAGTAGCGCTATTTGCTCATCAACAACAGATTGAAGGTCAAAATAAAAATCTCTTTTCGCCGTATCCCTAATTGCGTTCTCGCAAGAAGCAGATAAACATAAGACTACTAGAAACAATAAAGATGTGAAAAATCTCATGCCTTAAACCAGTACATTGCCGGTCATCTCCGATGGAATCTCGACGCCCATCAACTGCAATATGGTGGGAGCTAGATCACCCAGCTTTCCATTTTGAATAGTGCCATCATATTCGTCATCAACCAAGATACAGGGTACTGGAGTAGTAGTATGTGCGGTATTAGGTGTGCCATCGGGGTTTATCATACAATCAGAATTACCGTGATCTGCTATGATGATGGTCGTATAACCATTGGCTAAAGCTGTTTCTGTGACTGCTTTGGCGCAGCCATCCACAGTTTCACAAGCCTTTACCGCTGCTTCAAAAACACCTGTATGGCCTACCATATCTGGGTTGGCAAAATTCAAGCAAATGAAATCAGGATTCTTGCTCGATAATTCTGGAATGATGGCATCCCTGATATCGGCGGCACTCATTTCTGGCTTAAGATCGTATGTCGCTACCTTAGGTGAAGGACATAATAGTCTTTTTTCGCCATCAAATTCTGTCTCACGACCGCCAGAGAAAAAGAATGTAACGTGAGGGTATTTCTCAGTTTCAGCAATTCTAATTTGCTGCTTACTATTATTGGCCAGCACCTCTCCCAACGTATTGGTGAGGTTGTCCTTTTCAAATATCACTTTAACGCCGCTGAAAGTATCATCATACCTTGTCATGGTGAGATAATATAAATCAAGCTTCTTCATAATTTGCTCAGGAAAGTCACTTTGAGTGAGCGCTTGCGTTATCTGGCGGCCCCTGTCTGTACGAAAGTTGAAGCATAGTACCACATCGTCATTTTCAATTTTTGCTACCGGGTTACCTTCAGCGTCAACTTTTACGATAGGTTTTATAAACTCATCAGTCACGTCATTCTCATAAGACATGTTCACACTTTTGATGATGTCTTCTGTCTTCTCACCCGTTCCATGTACCAAAAGATCATAAGCTAGCTTGACTCGCTCCCAACGCTTGTCCCTATCCATGGCATAATATCTACCAATTACCGAGGCCAATTGCCCGCCATTACCTTGAAGGTTTTCTTGTAGCTCAGTCAAAAAACCAGCCCCACTCTTAGGGTCGGTGTCCCTTCCGTCTGTGAAAGCATGAACGTAGAAGTTTTGTACACCCTTCTTTGCCGCAATATCGCAAAGCCCTTTCAAATGAAAAATATGGGAATGTACCCCTCCATCGGACACCAATCCTATAAAATGCACCTTCTTATTATGCGCTGCAGCATGCTCTAATGCCCCTGACAGTACGTCATTATTTTCAAGCGTATGCTCTTCTATGGACTTATTAACTTTTACTAAGTCTTGATATACTACCCTGCCAGCACCGATATTCATGTGACCAACCTCAGAGTTACCCATTTGCCCATCCGGCAGTCCTACTGAAAGCCCGGAGGTAAGTAGTTGACAATTAGGATATTTTCCATACAAAGAGTCTATGAAAGGAGTGTTGGCTTTGTCGATAGCAGACACCTCTTTATTATCAGCGATACCCCAACCATCGAGTATCATCAGAAGTACTTTCTTGTCCATTTTCAGCGTTTTAAAGGGCAGACCAAATTACCTTATAACTCTGAATTTACTGAATGGTTTTCAAAAATAATTATTGATTTGCAGGTTTGTAAGTGACTCCATATTGTATTATTTTGGAATCAACATGTGTTCAAAAAGTGTTTCGCCATTGGCACAGTTTTGGCGACCAGGTTTTGGATTGTACTAGAAATAAAATGGATTTAGTGAGAGAAATAAGGATCGTGATTATATCGGCAGCGTTGGTAATAGCTTCCTCAGGCGTCTTTGCCCAGGGAGATGTGATCAATGATGTAAAGGAAGCAATCAAAACAGGTAGCTCAAAAGAGGTGGCTAAATTCTTTAGTCAGAATGTTGAGTTAATGCTGGTGGAAGGAAACCTACAGACTTACAGCAAAACTCAGGCAGAATTTGTGTTGAAAGACTTTTTCAAAGAAAATCCGCCATCAAGCTTTAC
>JBCBSS010000244.1:0-5739 GCA_039819065.1 Bacteroidota bacterium | reverse complement strand
TGTGCTTTACCGCTTTTATTACTTACGCACAGGGACCTGGTGGTGGAAGGTTTAACCTCGAGCAAATCGCAGCCAATGAAAAGGCGGCCGTGATTGAAAAGATCACTGACCTCAGTGAAGATCAGAAACTATTGCTGGATCATATTTATGAAACGTACCTGACCTCGGTCAAGACAGCGAGAGAAGAAAACCAGGGTGATTTTCAAAGTATGCGTACCGAAATGCAGGCGGTAAGAAAGGATAAGGATGACTCCATTCAAGAACTGCTCAACGAGGAGCAGTTCAAGTTGTACCAGGAGCTGATGGAAGAGCGAAGAAAGGAAAGACAACAAAGAAGGCAGCAGCGCGGTGGTGCTCGAGGTCAAAGAGGTGGACAACCTAACTAGCCTTTCTGTGATGCAAAAAATATTTGTCGTTTGGTTATTACTCCTGGGTTCCATTACCTCATGGGCTCAGGAGTCAATCGTTAAAGGCAGCTTAAAAGATGCCGAGAATGGAACACCGATTATTGGCGCTACGGTATTGCTCATCAGTGTGAAAGACACAACAGATCGACGCGGAGCGGCCAGTGATGTAGAAGGTCAATTCGTGGTTAAAGGACTTTCAACCGCTTTCTACAAGCTACAAATCACCAGTATTGGATATGAGCCTTTCAAAACATTCGTAAGGGTCAATCAGTCAGCCATCGACCTGGGCGACTTGAGCCTGAAAGTCGATACCAAAGTGCTCGATGGGGTTAAAGTCGAGGGAGAAGTAGTTCCAGTTGAGCAAAAAGGAGATACAACAGAGTATAATTCCTTGGCCTATAAGACCAACCCAGATGCCAACGCAGAAGACCTGATCAGGAAAATGCCCGGTATTGTGATCAACCAATCTGGTGTACAGGCACAAGGAGAGAATGTACAGCGTGTATTGGTAGACGGCCGTGAATTTTTCGGCAATGATCCTACGCTAGCTTTAAAAACACTGCCAGCCGAAGTAATCGATAAGATTCAGGTTTTTGATCAGTTGAGTGACCAATCACAGTTTTCAGGTTTTAATGATGGCAATACCACCAAAACCATCAATATTGTAACCAAACCAAACATGCGGGATGGCCAATTCGGCCGTGCCTTTGCTGGAGCAGGCACTGATGACCTGTACAATGCCGGCGGTAATATCAACTTCTTTGATGGCCCCAGCAGATTGTCTATTCTGGGTATGGCTAACAATATCAACCAACAGAACTTCTCCAACGAAGACATTCTCGGTGTAGCCAGTACCAGCAATAGAAGGCGTGGCGGTAGAGGAGGTGGAGGTAGAACTGGGGGAAGCCGAGGAGGAGGAGGCTTTCGTGGCAGATCTATCGGCAGTAATGTAAATGATTTCCTGGTCGGGCAGCAGAATGGTATCTCAGAAACGCAATCCTTTGGTGTGAACTACGGTAATGAGTGGGGAGATAAGTTGAAATTGAATGGTAGCTATTTCTTCAACCGTATTGAGAACACCAATGACCAGATCCTGAACCGGGAAACATTCGTCAGCGGAGAGAGCAGCCAGTTCTATGATGAGGAATCGCTTTCCGGAAGTACAAACTTCAACCATCGGCTGAACCTGCGCATGCAATATGCTTTCGACAAATCGAATTCTATCATTTTTACGCCGAGCTTGAGCTTCCAGCATAATGAAGCCAATGACTTGATCAACGGTCAAACCGTAACTGATAGTGAAAGGCTATTGAATACAACTAATAATAACTTCATTAGCGATAACTCTGGCTTTAATTTCTCCAGTCGGTTATTGTATAGACATGCCTTTTCTAAACGGGGTAGAACTTTCTCCGTGCGTATACAAACGCAAGCCAACAGCAACAACGGAGATTCAGACCTTAATGCCTTCAACGAATTCTTCCAAGGCCGCTCGTCAACCATTGATTCGCTGAACCAAAACACGTTGAGTGATGGAAATGGATATACGCTTTCTTCGAATATCATATATACTGAGCCCATTGGCCAAAGGGCGCAACTGCAGTTCAATTACAATATCTCGTATTCCGAGAATATGTCTGACCGGGAAACCTTCAGCATCACGCCTGGAGATGTGCCGAGCATCGCTTTGGATACAGCGCTGACCAATAACTTCGAGAATGATTATATCACGCACCGACCTTCCGTGGGTATCTTTATCAGGAACCAGAAGTTTTTCCTCAGAGGTGGGTTAGCCTATCAATATGCAGAATTGCAAAGTGATCAGGTATTTCCAGTCGAGGCCAATGTGTCACGCAGCTTCAACAACGTTTTGCCGACTTTCTTCGCTAGATTAAACATCTCCAGGGAGAAGAACTTAAGGTTTATTTATAGGACTCAAACTGATGCACCATCTGTTAATCAATTGCAAAATGTGATTGACAACACTGATCCCCTTTTTCTTTCTGGCGGTAATCAAAACCTAGAACAGAGCTATACGCATCGATTTATTACCAGGTATTCTAATACAAAAGCGGATAAGGGTACTACCTTCTTCAGCTTTCTGTTGGTCACCAATACACAAGATTATGTCGCTGATGGCTCTTTTATTGCACAGCAGGATTCCGTGCTACAAGATGGCATTGTGCTCAATGAAGGTTCCCAGTTAAACATTCCTGTCAATACCAATGGCTACTGGAATATCCGTACCTTCAACACCTTCGGCATGCCAGCCAAATGGCTGAAATCGAATGTCAACTTGAATATTGGTTATACCTATACCAGAATACCCAGCTTGATCAATGGTTTGAGCAATATCTCTCAAACCAGTGCCATTAACTCTAGCTTGGTAGTCGCGAGTAACATCAGTGAAAAGGTTGATTTCACCTTGTCGTATAATGCAGATTATAATATTGTCGATAATTCTATCCAGCCACAGCTCAATAGCAATTTCCTGTCGCAGACGTTTGGAGGTAGGCTCAACTGGATTTTCTGGAAGGGTATCGTCTTCAGGACGGATATGAATTACCAGACGTTCAACGGGCTTTCGGACGGATTTAACCAAGACTATGTATTGTGGAATGCCAGTATTGGCAAGAAATTCCTCAAAGACCAAAGGGCGGAAATCCAGCTTTCGGTTTTTGATTTACTCAAGGAAAATAGAAGCATAAGCCGTAGCAACAGTGACAGTTTCATCGAAGAAACCCAAACACAGGTGCTGCAGCAATACTTCATGGCCACATTCACTTACGTGATCCGTAATTTCCCAAATAAGGGTAAAGGATAGTCGAATCTATTCCGTGCGCTCAGGCGGTGGCAATGAGTGCTGATCGTCCAGAAAGCTTCTGGACACTTTGGTTAAATCCAATTCAGGATCAATGAGAAAACCGGCTGGTCGGCCATTAAGTCGCGTACGAACTTCTGCATTAACCATGACACTGTCATAGCCTTTGGACTGCCATTCCTTTTCAAGGAAATGACCAAAGTGAATAATCAAATCCGTTTCAGCTGACATTTTACGGTATTGTCGAGAAGTCAAATAAGTCATGGGGTATACGGGCCAAACCTCGCCACTTTTGAGATCGGTTACATAGAACATCGAACTGCTGCCTGACTTGGTTCTGGTCATAAGGCGCCATGAAAACCGGTGCCCCTTTTCAGTCCAATTGACATTATTGGGAATAATGACATGGCGAAAAGGAACGATAAGCTGCACCGCTAAGAAGATGACGAAGATGCCAGAGGCATAAGCCGGTAATCGGTAAGTCGTCTCCGCACCTTCGGTCAGTTTAAGCCTGGCGACCCGCTTAGACAGCCATTTGGTGGGGAACAGCAACCATGTCATCAGCGCAGCGAAAATGGACAGGCTACCAATACCTAAGATAAAGAAATTCAATGCATGAAAGCTCGCTTGCCACAGGTTGCCAAATAGCCTCGTTTTCTTTGATCTTAACAGCCATATAATAGAAAGGTCGAAGATCATACCACCATAGGAAAAGGCAAACACCAAAACATTGAATACCTGATCATCCAATACTTGGAAGTAAGAGCGGTTACCGAAGAAAGTGCGTAGTGGTTGTGCATGAAACAACCAGTCTGGGTTGATCTTCGATAGCCCCGAAAGGACATAAATAAAACCGAAAAAGAACTGAAATATGAAAATAGTCCATCGAGGCACTTTAGACATGGCTTGTTCCGGGTGCTTCTTGTTTCGAAAAGAAAGGGTTCTATCTCCTGGTACGAAGAGTAGAACGAAAGCCAAAATCAGCAATAAGTAGAACTTATTCAGTGTATATGGAATATCCAACATGAAGATATACCCGAACCCGATGATAAAACTGATCAGTGACAGGCGATAGAATTTACCTAGGGTAATACCAACTGAGGCAATGATCAGTAGCCCCATCAAGATATACATACCAGCAGCTGGCAGCGGTTGTATCCATTCAAAGCCATAGAATGGGAAATTGACCTGTGCATCTATATAAGCCAGTTTCACGCGACCGATGATCAGGATACTGACCAGATCGATGAAAAACCAACTTCCGATGACGATCCTTAGCAAACCGAGGGCCCGAGCATCGGTATATTCAGTCAAATAGGATTTTAGCTTTTCCACAAACCCTTTGCCTTTAGGATGAAATCCGTTTTAAGAATGCTTACTTTCCTTGGTCTTAACCAGCTTCTTTTGATATCGCCCTTGTACGATATCCGTGATCACTAAAATGAATATGACAAAGTAGAAAGTGGTTTTGCTCATTGGTGTAATGGCATTGCCAAACAGATTAAGATGAGCCAGGTGGCCACCTTCAGTAAGCAGCATGATACCTACTACAAACAGTATGAAAAGGCCAAGCACTTCATAGAGCCTGTTCTTCTGCAAGAATGTTGAAACTCGATCAGATAGCCACATCATCAATAGTCCACCAATTACAATGGCTGTAGCCATGACGTAGAAGTTCTTGGTAAGCGCCATAGCACTCAGGATAGAATCAAATGAGAAGACAAGGTTCATAATCACAATCCAGGTGATAACTTTGCCTACGGTGGCCGGCTTCTTTTCTTCTGCTGCGTCATGCTCTTCGAACGCCATCATGTGCCAGATTTCCTTCACTGCAGTGTAGATAATGAATATACCTCCTACGAGCACGATCAGGCTATGGATATTGAAGTGGCCTTCTACAAAGCCGGTTAATTTAATGGCGAATATCTCATTCTGAAAATACTTGATCAGACTGGTGAGCAGGAATAGCAATACTATACGAAGTACCATGGCCAGTCCTATACCGACACGTCTGACAAAAGCCTGTTTGTCAGCCGGGGCATTCTTAGATTCTAATGAGATGTAAAGCAGGTTGTCAAAGCCTAATACCGCCTGAAGCAAAATAAGCATCAGTAGCGTTACGATGTGTTCAGCCATTGGTCAATTTAGTTTAAGGTGATAGTTTGAAGTTTTACGGTGTGGACGGTTACCACTCACAACGTCGCAAAATAACAAATTTGCCAATAGCACCATGGCAAATTAAAATTTTCTGTAAGGGTGTAGCGCGATCGCTAAATGTAGAACTCCAGTTGAAAGACGGGAGAGTCTGGATGAGTAGGCAGTGGCTTTATGGCCAGTATTTTGGAGGTATTGAAAGTACGGATGAACTCGGTCCGAGAGATGCGTTCTTTGTACTCACCTAATTTGATTTTATGGTACTGCATTCTACCGGACCGGTTCGCCGTAGCACTGTATATAAGATGGAACTTAAACTCAATAGGGGAGGGGATGTAATTCATAACCTCCTGATAA
>JBCBSS010000243.1:0-5853 GCA_039819065.1 Bacteroidota bacterium | reverse complement strand
ATTTTGTCATTTGAAGATGCGAGAACTTCCAGTTCGTTCAAAAGTGAGTCTGTTTTGGGATACTTTGTATGCCTTCTATTATAGATCTCGGTTATTATTGCGTTTCGTTTTTCACTGTTAAAAAAACCATTTTCTGAGAGATAATTGCTTTTCGTAATCTTAAGGATTACCAATGATCTGAAGATTACATATTTAGTCTTTGGTGAAAGAAGAAGTACACGATTAAATGGAACGTAATGATCCTCTTTTATAGATATTAAATCATTATCTACGAAAAAGTATAATTGATTATCATATTTCCTTATCGTAATCTTATGTGTTCCTTTTTCTAAATATCCATCTATGTTTAAAGTGTTTTTAGCATCTCTAGCCAGTCGAATTGGCAATTTTGATTTATCGGCCAAATCAATATTAATCGATATTTCATAATTATCTAATGGTAATTCGATTGTCATTAAAATCTTACCTCGCTCTGAATCCGATAATCTAAGACCATCACCTGTTAGCTTTATGCCCTTCTGATTGTCATGGATATCAAGAAATTTGTCGTCCAAGAATGTAGTCTCATAAAGTAGTTGGAGGTCTTTGTTTGTACTCCATGACACCTCATTTATTGATTGTGACAACAGCGCATTGTATGACAGTATCAAAACTATTGATAGTAAAAATTTCGACATGATATTTTTTAATTGAGATTATTGTGCATAACGGTCCAGTATAAAATGCGTTTTGATACATTTTTACAGTATTGGCGTAGTTTTAATATGTATTCTTTCTCTGTCATTTAATTACACCCAGCGTCCAAATAAATACAATTGTGTTTATTTAATACAGCTTTCACTTTTTATTTTTCAGCCTGTCCATCACTTTGTCATATCTGCTATCCATGCAGATACTTAAATCATTTGTCATAAACTGACCGTCTAAAAAAAAGCTGAAGATGGTGGCGGGACTCGGGCAATTTTGAGCTTCTTCCATGGTCTTAAGCTTAATTACTTTTAAGGGCAAGTTTCTTTTTTCTGCAGTTTCAACTAATGAGTTCATGGCGTGGAACTCCGCAAAAGGGCACCGGTTGGAATAATAAACAACAATCCCCTTTTGGTCGGGGCATTCTCCACTAATCACAGATTGATTGAATTTTGGGTTCTCAGCATCTTCATTAAACTTTAGTGCTAATAAGCTGAAACCGCTGGAAATCCTTTCTATTTCTTCAAACCCTTGTCTCAATAACCATTTAGTGTCGCTCATGAAGTGGAATTTTTTAGTGCCTACCACTGTCACGAGTCCATTCTTGCCCTGTTCTTTTGCGTCTTTAATGGCTGATGCTAAGAGGGCTTTTCCATATCCATTGCTCTTGTATTTTCCCGAAACCCAAAAACAATTGACGTTCAAGTAATTAGGTGCGGTAATAGGCACCCAGGCGTTTTCAGCCGGTCCATATTCAATGAATACCTTTGCTCTTGCGTCAAGTCGCCTAAAAACGTATCCATTGTCGAACTCTCTTTTTAACCAATCCTTTTTTGCTTGATAACTATCTGTACATTTTTTATCAGAGAAGGCACAACAGATATGTTCCGAAGCAATGTTTTCTGTGTTTAATTCAATCAAGTTTTCCATAATGATCGTTTAAATTTCGCCTAACGTACTGAGATAAATGGTGCGGCTGTCGTTATTGACTTTTAATATTATCCTCAATGTTGATTCGGCACTATGCGCTACTAATATCACTCTTTACTAAACTAATCCTTTTCCCTCATCAATAAGTGATTAAATGGCATAAAGCCAGCTGACATTTGCCATTGTTTAGTGCTTATCGGGTTTTCCGAAAAACTGCAGGTAAGGGCATTCTACACGAAATAAGTAAGAGATACAAGTTATATTTGATCTCGTATTTGTTTTATTTTTGCACCAACCTCTTACGTTTTTGATTCAAATTCTATGACCATTTCTCCAAGTCTAACCAATGTGCTTCTGCTCAAGGTTTTTAACCTCATTGTGCTTCTATTATCCGTTGCATCGGTGGTCAATGCCCAAGTTCGACTCAATGACTTTAAGCCATTCAAATTTCAATTAGAAGAAACCCATTCGCCCATTAGTGGAACTCAACTCAAGCAGGAAATAGCGGAAGTCATGGAGCTGCAAGCAGGGATAAATGAGGAGGACATCAGGGTTATTAATTATTGGAATGCTGCTTATCCATCCTACCGATGGCATCAGATTATGATGGAAGTTAGTAGCACTCATAAAGGTCATAAAAATGGAGGGCGAGTGGCCATCTTGCACCTATCCATTTATGATGCACTCACCGCAGTTTGGAAGCATAAAAAGCAGTATCAAACCACTGCTCCATTTCAGCAAAATGCTAATGTGCAGAGATTGGGTCGCAGTAGGACTTATTCAGCTTTTATTTGTGAATGGAGTGCTGCAGCAGGTGCCGCCCGAGAAGTAATTGGATATTACTTTCCCGACAGAAAGCCATATTTGGATAGTCTACTGGATCAATTTAAGAAAGCACGACTAAAGACTGGGCTTCAGTTACCCTCTGATATAGAAAGAGGAATGGCCATTGGTAAGCAAATTGCGAATCAGTATATAGCGTACGCGAAAACGGATCGGACGGATCTTATCTGGGAAGGACAAGTACCGAATGTAGATAGCCTTTGGTCAGGCAACCCGGGAAAATGGGATCCTATGAAACGCCAATGGAGGCCTCTTACTTTGTTGAGCCCAGATCAATTCAGGCCTGCCCCTCCCCCTACCGATTGGACGGCAGACATGGAAGAACTACGGAAGTTCAACGCCACATATCAGACTAGTGTTATTGCCTGGAAGTGGAAAAATGCTCCCGTTTGGGATAACCTCCTAGAACGGAAAATATTAGAATATGACTTAGGGCCATTCGAAGCGGCTTTTGCAGGGGCTGTTTTCCACACCGCTCGATTCGATGGTATCATTGCCGCTTGGGATGGTAAATACTATTATTGGGGTATCCGTCCATTCCAATATGATCCGGAGTTCAAACCTATCCTGGTAGACACTCCAAATTTTCCAGGGTATCCAGCAGGACATACCACCGTAGCAGGCTCAATTGCTACCGCTTTGTCTTTTCTTTTTCCACAGGATGAACAATTGTTCCATGAAATGGCAAAAGAATGTTCCGAATCCCGCTTTGAAGGAGGAGTCCATTTCCGTACTGACAATGAAGTTGGGTTAACGGTTGGTAATCAAGTTGGAGGCCAGGTAATCAAAACGTTTATGGAAAGAACGAGTCCAAAATAAGATTTACGAATCTTAAAGGTTTTTAAGTAATTAATCTCTGCACGTAGTTAGTATTATGACTAACTACCAAATGGTAAGCTTGTAGGTAAGAACACCAACAAGAGCATAAAATTTTGTTTCTCTGCTTATTGATTTTTACCTGTGATTTCGCGCAGTGAAAAGTAAAAAGTCTCGTAGATCAAAGATTTCGCTTTTGGATAAAATGACCTGTACATAGTCGTTTTTGTCGGTGAAGGCTGCCCGTTTATACCCACCTTTTCAGCCATCGCCATGGACCGTTTCATATGTAAAGGATCTGATATAATTAAGGCTGATTTAAATGATAGTGAATCCATAATCCGCTTTGATTCCTCTAAGTTCTCAATTGTAAACCTTGACCTTTTCTCTATTAAGATAACGTTCATCGGTATACCTTGATTTAGCAGGTGTTTTTTCGCGACTTCGCTGTCAGACTCCTTTTGCCCTTCGCCATATCCGCCGGTCAAAATAATCATCTTTACCAAACCTTTATTGTATAAATACTTACTATGGTTAATCCTCTCTGCGAAAACAGGGGAAATTCGGCCATTACTGGTGCCTGCACCTAATACTATCGCAACATCACTCTTATTCTCCGAGTACTTAAATGAGTAGTTGTAGATGCTAACAGCATTAATAATGAAGTAGGACAATATGATTGCCGAGACTATTGAAATGAATCTCTTAAGAATTTTAGGCCGTCTGCTTCTCATAAAGAAAATACAATGTCCAGGTATTATCTGTAAACTGGACTTTTCAAATATTGATAAAAGTATCTGATTCTACCAGCCATAGCAAATCTACCCACCGGCCAGACAGGTAGCTAGCTAGGTTGACAAATTATAGTGTCTGATGGCAGTATTTTTTAGCAGAGGTGTCACACTGGATCAATAGAATTTGTCTAATTAAAGTAAGAGCATATTTAAAAGAATGGAGGAAGATTTAAACCATCAAATAAAGCGGGCCCTTTCCGGGGAAAAGAAAGCGTTAGAGCGCATCATTGAAGAGGTAAAAGACCTCGTCTATAATCTATCACTAAAGATGTTGTTTTTTCCGGAAGATGCCCAAGATGCCACGCAAGAGATATTGATTAGGATGACGACCCATCTCAGTACATTCCAGGGGAAAAGCTCTTTCAAAACCTGGGTCTACAGAGTAGCCGTTAACTACTTGGTTTCAGAAAAATCAAAAAAAGGGTATCAGGCAAAAAGGATTTCATTCGATGAATATGCCGACCAAATTGACAGTGGTCAATCCAGCAGGGTTATGTATACCAATAATGATGGTGAGATTAATTTACTGGAAGAAGAAGTAAAGGTTAGTTGTACCCATGGATTATTGCATTGCCTTAATCCCGCTAATAGGCTAATATACATCCTTGGAGATTTACTCGATTTCAACAGTGTGGAAGCAGCAGAAATCTTAGAGATCACTCCCGCTAGTTTCAGAAAGCAACTGTCACGTTCACGAGAAAAGATAAGAAGTTTCCTGGCGGCAAAATGTGGGATTGTCAATGCTGATAATCCCTGTAGATGCAAACGAAAGATTGATTTTTTAATTGATCAAAAAAAGATAGATCCGAAGAAGTTGAGGTTCGCTCATCATACCAACAGAAGTATAGACCTAATGAACAAGATTGATTCATTGGATAAAACCTTAAGTGTTTTCCGGTCTGTTCCCGTTGTTGAAGCACCCAAAGAGGTGTTAAAAGAAGTAAAACAAGTGATTAAGTCAACCACATTTTAACAATGAAAGAAACGATAGAAAAGTATGTATCCATTTGGAATGCAAACGGCATTCATGATTTAGAAGAAGTATTCAGTGAAAAATCAAAATACTGGGACGCCACACAAGCCGGTGATGCCATCGATCTCTTGAAGGGCTCCATAACAAGCACACATGATATGTTTTCTGATGTTTTGTTTCAAATCATCTCCCTAAGTGCCGCCAGTGAAAATCAGTTCTTTCTAGAGTGGCAGATGACCGGTAAAAATACAGGAGAGTTTTTTGGCCATCCGCCAACTGGAAAAAGCATTGAAATACAGGGGCTTGACTCCATCCAACTTGAATCGGGCAAAATCGCTGATATAAAAAGCTTCTATGATAGCAGTTTATTTACCCAACAATTAGGACTGCAATGAAAAAAGTAGCTATCCCTGAGAAGATGCAGAAGTTTTACGGAATCGGTACCATGCTGCATCCTGATAAAGAAATGGTTGAGGCCATGATAAGGGAGATTCCAATTGGCAAGGTGGCCACCATCGATTCATTGTGTGGAAGATTGGCTGATGATTATGGCACCGATGTGACTTGTCCCATGAGAACCACTAATCTGGTGAAAGCAGTTATGGGAACATCTGCTAACAGCAATACATCGATTCCTTTCTGGAGAATCATTCGGAAAAACCACCTATTGATCAACTCCCCTTTTACCGTATGGTGTGCT
The DNA here is from genome assembly GCA_039819065.1 of Bacteroidota bacterium. Classification (GTDB taxonomy): domain Bacteria; phylum Bacteroidota; class Bacteroidia; order Cytophagales; family Cyclobacteriaceae; genus JBCBSS01. Next base: position 110 of record JBCBSS010000243.1, on the reverse strand, counting down.
GAAAACCTTGAAAGAGAAGGATTTCAATTAGATAAAAGTAGCTATCCCTGAGAAGATGCAGAAGTTTTACGGAATCGGTACCATGCTGCATCCTGATAAAGAAATGGTTG
>JBCBSS010000242.1:0-5938 GCA_039819065.1 Bacteroidota bacterium | reverse complement strand
ATGGACTCGGATGAAAAGCTCCGGATCTAGTTTGGCTTCCAGTTTACTAATACCAGATGAACTTAAGAATTGATCATCTTTAGTGGTAAGGACAGTATAGTCTCCAGAAGCCAAACTAGATCCGGAGCTTTTCATCCGAGTCCATAGATCTACTATAATCAATCTTCAGTTTCTTAAAGAGATAGAAAAGCATTTCAATGGTGGATTGATAGTCAAGATGCATAACGGAAAGAAATTCTCAGTCAGCCGTACCTATGCCAAGGAAATAAGGAAAAAGGTAGTTTAACCTTTTAAATCTAGAAAGTAAGTCCAAACCTTATCCCTGGGAATATTGTGCCGAAATCATCGGTAATAAATAGCTCCGGAGCTATGTCTACGCTATTCCAATTCGTTTCGAATTGTGCTGTGATTTTAAAAGTATCACCAGAAAAATAGCCTCCGCTCTCATTGACAAGGTATCCTATTCCCAGACTCAACCATCTGGGATCTTTATCACCCGATAAATTGAACCCATAGAAACCAGATACAAACGTGTTTATGTGCATATTGAAGTCCCCATCCTCACCTCGATCAAACAAATAATGTAGCGTGGTGAGTACACCCATTTTGCGCTTAACCAAGTTGTTCTTATTTCGAAATCTTAACACGAGCCTCAGCCCCATATCTGGCGCTATTGTATTTCGTATAACTCCCGCACCTATTCCCCAACTGAGTTCTAATTCATCTAAAGCATTAGCCTTATCGATATTAAGATTACCAACTTTATTTTCAATTACTTCAGTGTTAATTGAATACCGATGTCTATTGCTAGGCTTTTCACCTATTTCAATAGCTATACTATCTGCAATTTGCTTAAAATCTAACGCCAACAACTCATTTGTTCGACCGATCTCATCAAGCCAAAGTTGAGCCCTTAGTCTCTTTAGGTTAATATCGAAGTAGTTGTTAAATTCAGATTGCCTAATCTCTTGATTGCTACCAATGGTTATTTTCCGAATTGACCTATCTGCCTTTTCAATTTCCATTTTTGCCTCTCCGCCGACTTGATGATATACCACCTTCAGAGGAGACTTATATTCAGTAGATTCAATGGCTAATTTGATTTTCTCAAGAGCTTCTCCCACACGCACTAAATCCTGTACATCAGAGATGTCCTGCCATGCAATTTTCAAATTCCAATGGTTTAGGGAATTTATGATGAGTGAGTCAGGCCAAGGTATAACCTCCTTTTTGGATTGAGAATGACTTATGTAAGGTGCCAGAATAAGGCACAGTAGTCCCATTAAACTAATTTTTTTCATAGTTTCTTACCTATTAGGGTTGAAAAGTTATTTATCTAGTTGTTTGAAAGAGTTGTGAAGCTTGTGTGGTTTCTCGCTTTGTTTTTGCGGCGATGTTCACGTCTGAATATCTTAAACTTAAGACTTCTTTTCTTTTCATCGAGCGTAGTTTTAGGTACGGTATACGCTTTTATTTCCACCAGAATAGATTTTACCTGAGGGTTATCCAATTCAGTTTTTTCGATTGTTTCGTTTGTCGCCAACGCAGTTTCTAAACTGATTATATCGTTGTTGGCAGAAGAGTCTTGCTTATTCTCTGCAATATTGATGTTAACCGTACCGACATGACTAGGCTTTTCATCTACGGCTATCTCATTTATTACTTCTTTTGTAGGTTGATCAATAGCCCTCTTTTTATTCGTAGCCGAAATAGATCTTTTAGATGGAGTCTCAGGTACGACGATAGCAGTTTGTTCGATATATCCCCCTTCCTCGGTCTCTGTGCAAGTATTAAGTAGCATCTGGTCGGAGCAATCCTCTTTGCTATATGAATCTAATGGATTGTTTTGTTGAGTAATATATACTTTATCTACCTCCATGCTGTTTTCACTAAACGAGTGAAAAAAGATGCCTATTATGGCTATAAACACGATAACGATAATTGCTACCAAATAACGCGGCCAACTCGCTATATCATCATCCTTTTGAACATGTTTTTCTAGCCTCATCCATGCAGAATCTGAGCTCCATTTTTCAGCAAGTTTGTCTGAATTCTCGAATTTCAGTACCTTATCCCTAATTTGATTATTCAAACTTTCACGTTCCATAGGCCAGGTTATTTTTATCAATCATACGTCTCAATGCAGCTTTTGCCTTACTGAGTTGAGATTTTGAGGTACTCTCGGATATTTCTAACTGCACAGCGATCTCTTTGTGGCTATATCCTTCTATGATGTACAAGTTAAATACTGTTCTATACCCTTCCGGTAATGATGCTATGAGTTTGTAAAGATCTTCAGAATTGAGATCAGCCACCGGCGATAAATCTGAGTTCACATCTTCGGCGTTGTCAGAAGGGACAAGGTTGAAATTGTTTCTCTTTCTTAGCAACATCAGCGATTCGTTGACTGCTATTCTCCTTATCCAATTCTCCAACCCCTTTTCACTTTGATAATCAAACTTCTTGATGTGTTGGAATACCTTCAAAAAAGTAGAAATGACCAAGTCTTCAGCCTCAAACTCATTTTTTACATATCGAAAACACAGCCCGAAAATCCGCTGTGAGAATGATTCATACAGCGTTTGTTGGGCTTTTGGGTCTTCTTTCTTGCAAAGTCTTATGACTTCTCTGGACATGTAAAGGCGAATCGTTTTCTTTAAGAATGCTGCTTAGCTTTTAAACGTTGCCTGAAGGTAATGAGTAATTTGTGAAGCGCTAACTGCAATTGGTGAAAATCCTCTAGGGAAAGACTAATAATAGGTTAATCGGCTTTTGATAATGCTGATTTCTTGTGGAGTGCAAAGCCCCGATTCTATCATGTAACCTACGATGTATTTGACCAAATCATTGCCCAAAGCCTCTTTGTCTACAGCATACAGGTTACTCATGATAATTGACTTGTCTTCGTCAATGTGACCACTTAAACCTAACAACCGTGGCGCGTTACTTTCTATGTAGAACCTAATGAATCGGATTTCTACATTTTCCATATCATCTTGAATAGCGCCAGAAAGCGTTTTAAGAGACTGTTTTAAGTATGAGAGTTTTGAGATAGGATTCCAATGCTGCTCAGCTATAACTGCTTCTGCTGCACCCTTGTATGCTTCAATCAGAGGGGTTTTATCTTTTATAGCTTTTATTTCTTTATAGAAGGTGAAAGACTTGTCGACATCGAACGGAGTATAAAAGAGTTTATTTCTGAGATAAGGAATGACATCGTCCTGAGCATGGACGTTGTTGCTTATTATAAGCACTAGAATGATGGGCAAGATTGTCAGAAGTATTTTTTTCATTAAGTAAGACCGACGGCATTTGTCTCTTACGCTTTAAGCCCTTGGAAGGTTTGTCTTTGAATCAACAGAGATCACCTTTACAATAATTAACAGCAATAATCTAAAAAATTGTCACTTGTCCGACTCACCCCTGATTTTTTGTGGTGTCGATTAATTTTTTAGCTTTGCCGTTCTTCATTGATAAATCAACCCACGTTGTAACATTAAAATAAGCAATGCAGCAATTAAATGACCTATTAGCACTAATAGATAGCTATATTGGCAGTTCTCCTTGGTTTCCATACGTCTTAGTCGGAACAGGCCTCTTTTTTACTTTCTACTTAAAATTCCCTCAGATACGGTACTTCCGCTTCGCTCTAAAGATAGTTAGAGGAAAGTTTGACAAAGCTGACGACGTCGGGGACACATCTCACTTTCAGGCCTTAGCCACGGCACTATCAGGAACGGTCGGAACGGGGAATATAGCAGGAGTGGCATTGGCCATTCATATCGGAGGACCCGCTGCTCTATTCTGGATGCTTGTTACAGCGGCGGTCGGTATGACTACAAAGTTTGTGGAAGTAACGCTATCGCATAAATACCGTGAGAAAACCGAGGATGGCACAATGGCCGGAGGTCCGATGTACTACATGAAGAATAAACTGAATATGAAATGGTTGGCAGTGATATTTGCCATAGCTACCGTTTTGTCTTCATTTGGAACCGGAAGTTTACCCCAGATAAATAGTATTTCCAACACAGTCTTTTCATCATTTGGCGTCAATAAAGCACTCACAGGTGCGATACTGGCCGTTCTATTGGCATTTGTTATAATAGGAGGTATCAAGCGCATTGCTTCTGTCACGGAAAAGCTAGTACCTGGAATGGCCATTCTGTATTTCATTGGTGCTTTAGCGGTAATTTTCTATAACGTTGAAAACATAATTCCTTCCTTCGCATCTATTTTCGGCGATCTTTTTACTGGAAGTGCTGCAGGTGGAGGATTTTTAGGTGCTTCAATTGCATTTGCTTTTAATAAAGGTGTAGGACGGGGCTTGTTTTCAAATGAAGCAGGGCAAGGTTCAGCGCCAATAGCCCACGCATCGGCCAAAGCCCATGAGCCAGTATCAGAGGGCCTGGTAGCTATACTAGAACCTTTCATAGATACTATTATCATTTGTACTATAACAGGTTTGGTGCTTCTTTCTTCTGGTGTTTGGAACCAAAAACACTACAATGAATTTCAATATGTCGATTTAGAAGTGCTTTCATCTACTTACGCTGATGCAACAGATGATGATAAGGCCAAGCTTTATGGTCATATCAGTGGGGAGGACACTCTAGCGAGATTCAATGGCCAGCTTGATATTCAGAATGGTGTTGTCCAAAATAATTTGTCATTTATTCATGCCCGATCATTGGCAGAAGATGTGAAAGTCTTTAGAGGTGATGAAGCATATACAGGTCAATTGAAAGTAGAAAAAGGAAAAATCAAAGTTCCTGAAAATGATAATACATTATGGGATCTCATCATGGGGTCTGGAGAACCTACCATAGCTTTCAAAGGAACATCTTTAGTGCACAGTGCTCCTTTGACTAACATAGCTTTCACTAAGAGTTTCTTTGGTGAATTTGGTAAGTATATCGTCACTTTTGGATTGCTCCTTTTTGCATTTAGTACTGCTATCAGTTGGTCGTACTATGGAGACCGTGCTATGACTTTCCTTTTGGGTAGTAGGTCGATTATATACTATAGAATGATTTACGTGGCGGCCTTTTTCTTCGCTGCATTTGTCGATACCACCATAATATGGACACTTTCAGGAATAACCATTGCGGTAATGACATTACCCAACTTACTCGGTATATTGATGTTGAGTAAAGATATGAAGTCAACAGTGAAGCAATATTGGTCAGACTTTAAAAAAGAATGGCCAAATCAAAAGACGCCTGAGTAATGCTTTCTCTATAAGAGCGTTTCCCATTAAAGGCTAAGTTGATCGATCAACTTAGCCTTTAATTTTTCAACCTAAATTCGACAATAATCACCGCCTCGGTTGATTGCTCATTTTCATCTACCAAATGAATCAACTTAGGGCCTTCTTTGATCAATCTTATGGCTTCCTCGTCACACCCAAAGCCCAAGCTCTGCGAGACTACTATGCTAATTGGACTGCCATCATTGCTAATTTGAATGGTCAGTTCTACCTCGCCTGATATTCTTTTTTCAGTCGCCTCTTGTGGATAAATTAAGCTATCAGATAAATATTGCTGATAATTCAAAGCAGCAACTAGTTTGATACTCTCTTTCGGCTTTAGGATTTCCATGCTCCTTGAAACTATACTTACGCTATCCGCCTTGATTTCTATTAGACTGTCTTTCATCTGAATATCCAAAATATTATCGCGGCCCACTTGTACTTCAGATTGATAATAGCCGGAGGTAGAAAATGTTAGTACGTTGCTGGTATCCTGTACAGCAATCTTAAAACTACCGTCTGAACCGGAGATGGCTCTAGCGGCGTTGTAATTATTATTAAATACACTAACACCCGATAGTGGCTTACCATCATCTAAAGATGTAATTCTACCAGTAACTACTTTTTGTGTGCCAAAACCTGAGCCTGGAACAAAAGTCTCAACCCCGCTCACATAGTCGGTAGTGG
>JBCBSS010000241.1:0-6276 GCA_039819065.1 Bacteroidota bacterium | reverse complement strand
GCTCGGATTGGCTTGCTTCCAGCGAATTAATGCAGAAGAGAATTTCAGAATCATCAGAAAGAAGTATGCCCAAAATCAAGTCATCCTGGTAGAATTCAATAATGCCAGAAATGCTTATACAACGGCTCAACTACAAGAAGTAATTGCAAAATACAATCTTAAATCAAGGGAAGCGGCTTTGGAAGCCTCAGCAAATCTTTAACTCATTATCATGAAAAACATCACATTAATTTCGACAGTCATTTTGTGCATGGCACTAATTGGCTGCAAGAAGAACTACATCAATGAGGATGTAAGTGCCAAAGCCGGCTCCAATATCAAGAAAGTAAAGGTGCAAGAAATTACCCCGGTAGAAAAACCAATAGCCATCAGAGCCAGTGGGCTACTCGCCTCGTCTTCAGAAATGAAGCTTTCATTTAAAGTCCCTGGTATTGTGCAGGCAGTAAATGTCAACGAAGGCCAATATGTCAAAAAGGGAGCAGTTCTAGCCACATTAAACCTATCTGAGATCAATGCACAGGTACTACAGGCCAAAAGAGGTTACGAAAAAGCTTTGCGCGACCTGGAGAGGGTCAATAATTTATTCCAGGATACTGTGGCCACTTTGGAGCAAGTCCAGGATGCGCAGACCGCTACAGATGTAGCGAAAGCGGCTTTGGAGATTGCCAATTTTAATCGCCAATACTCACAAATCGTTGCCCCTATGAATGGGAAAATACTCAAGCGAGCGATAGAGCCCAATGAATTGGTGAACCCAGGCCAACCTATGTTTGTATTCGGCGGGTCCGGTAATAATGGTGCTCAGGTCATTAAAATTGGCCTTGCCGATGTGGATGTGGTCAAACTCTCAGCTAAAGATACTGCCTCTGTTTCCTTCGATGCTTTTCCTAATAGGAGCTATAGTGCATTCATCAGTGAGATAGCTGAAGCTGCTGACCCAGCTACCGGCACATTCGAAGTAGAATTGACACTAAGTCCAAATTACTATCCTGAACTTAAGAATGGTTTTGTGGGTAAGATAGAACTATTTCCCTCCAACGACCAGCCCTATTACCAAGTGCCTATGGCAGCATTGGTAGAAGGGGTTGACAAAAAGGCCTTGGTTTACCTAACCGAAGATAAAAAAACGGTGCAGCAAAAGGTACTACCCGTTTCAAGCATCCATACTGATTTCTTCACTGTACCGGCCATCAATGAAAAAGAATCGCTGTGGGTAGTGACCGAAGGTGGAGCATACCTAGTACAAAACGACACCATTCAGATCTTAAACTAATCTAGCTATGAAACTTCCAGTATTAGCGATAAAGAACAATCTGTTCATCCTGGTGATCGTCATTCTGATCATATTACTAGGTGTAAGATCGGCGATCAATATACCCAAGTCAGAAGATCCATTTCTTCAGTTACCCAACTTCACTGTGATCGCTGTGTATCCTGGTACCAGCCCTACTGATATGGAGGAGTTGGTGGCAGACCCTATTGAAGAGGTCATCGATGAGATCGATGAAATTGCAGAAGTACGTACCGAGATCAGCAATGGATTGGCAGTCATTAGAATAGAAGGCGAGTTTGGTATCGATGCGGATGACAAGTACGATGAATTACTAGCGGAGATCAATAACATACGCTCGGAGCTACCTTCCGGCTTGTATGATCTCGAAATCACACAGTTCAAACCGGAAGACCGTGCTACGGTAATCCAGTATGCGATCGTATCCGAGTCCACACCTTATGCACAAATGCATAATGTAGCGGAAGAACTGCAAGAAGATCTGGAAAAGATCGAGATGGTGAAAAATGTAGAGATCGAAGCCTACCCTAAAGAGGAAATTCGTATCAGCTTAGATTTTCAGAAAATGGCCGGGATGGGCATTTCACTCCAGCAAGTACTCGGTATTCTACAAGGTAATAATCGTAATATCCCTGGTGGTGAGATCAGAGCAGGTGATCTGACTTTCAATATCCAATCTTCCGGAGCTTACGACGAGCTGGATGATTTTAGTAACACGGCAATTAAAGCGAACAATGGTCGGGTGGTTTATCTCAGGGATTTCGCTGAAGTCGATCGGGATTATGAGGACACCAAATGGCGTGCTCGTTACAATGGGGAGCGTTGTATTTTTGTCTCTGTTAACCAAAAACGAACTTCCAATATTCTGGCATTGTCGGAGGAAATGGAAGCAGTTTCTACTCAATTTGGTGAGACACTTCCCTCAGATATCAAACTTGAAACGGCTTTTGAGCAGGCTCCAGCGGTAAAAACACGTATCGATGATTTCATCATCAATCTGGTTCAAGGAGTAGTATTGGTAGGCCTTATTATATGGATATTCCTGGGCTGGCGTGCCGGTATGATCGTGATGACACTCATACCACTTTCTATATTATTAGCCATTTTAGTACTGGATTTCACCGGTTACGCTATTCAACAAATAAGCATAGCCGCACTAGTCATCGCGCTGGGACTGTTGGTAGATAATGCTATTGTGGTGATCGAAAATATTGTTGGCTTTCAAAAGAAAGGTTATTCTTTATTAGAGGCCGCCGCCAAGGGTACCCAAGAAGTGAGTTACGCTATTTTGAGTTCTACCTTGACTACAGTACTCTCATTTGCACCACTGTCATTACTTCAAAGTGGCCCTGGAGAATATCTCAGGAGTCTGCCGTTGACCGTAATTTATGCCTTGATGGCTTCTCTTATCTTAGCACTCACATTTACGCCCATCATTTCCAGTAAAATTCTAAAGAAAAGATCGACAGACGTAAAAGGCACTTTGACTATTCGAGGTATTGAAAAGCTCATCGAAAAATTCTATCGCCCTGCATTGAATTTTGTCTTGAAAAGAGGGTGGGTACCACTCACCGGAGGGCTACTTTTATTAGTAGGTGCTATAAGCTTGTTTCCAAAGATTGGTGTGAGCTTTTTCCCTACGGCAGATAAGAATCTATTGCTTATTTCTGTAGACCTCCCCTACTCAGCTAATATTGAGCGAACTGATAAAGCGGTGAGGTTTGTGGAAAATGTGCTTGATACCACTGAATATGTTAAGAATTATACGACCAACTCTGGTCACGGTAATCCCCAGGTGTATTATAATCGTATTCCTGAGAACCTCAAGCAGTACCACGGTGAAGTAGTGGTTAATTTCAAAGATTGGGATCCTCAGACCTTTTATGCCACACTGGACCAACTTAGAGCTAGTTTTAACAACTACCCTGATGCCAGTATCACTTTCAGCGAGCTTAAAAATGGAGCTCCTTTCGAAGCACCTGTGGAAATCTTACTCACCGGTACCAGTCTCGATACCTTGAAGCGATTGGCTCACGATGTAGAGAAGATGGTGGCTAATGCAGAAGGTACTATTGACGTGAATAATGCACTTACTTTTGGCAAAACGGATATTGAAGTCAACATCAATCGGGATAAGGCCGCAATTTATAACACTTCACTCTCTAGTATTGACCAGACTGTACGAGCAAGTTTAAATGGTATTCAAGTAGATGAAGTCACACTTGAAGAAGATAACGAGACCTACCCGGTCATCGTTAGGATGCCGATCACTGAAAAACTATCTGTCAATGACTTTGAAAAGGTGTACGTAGCCAGTAACACCGGTCATCAAATCCCTCTCAAGCAATTGGCTGATATACAGTTCAAGGCCGATTATGCGTTGATCTCACATTTCAACTTCGACAGGTTTACGAGCATCACAGCCAATGTCACTGACCCAGACAGAACCAAGCAGATTACCGAATCTATCATCCCCGCCTTGGAGGCCTATGACTGGCCGGAGGGATATGGGTACTATTTGGGAGGTGAGTACGAGACTCAGCAATCCAGTTTTGGCGATTTGGGCATTCTACTAGTGATAGCTAACATCGGTATCTTCGCCATACTGGTACTGCAATTCAGATCTCTGGTACAGCCTTTGATCATCTTTTCAGCAATACCCCTGGCTGTAACCGGTTCGTTCATAGCACTATTTCTATCAGGATGGTCATTTTCTTTCTTCGCTTTTGTAGGGTTCATCAGCTTGTTGGGGATTGTGGTTAACAACTCCATTATCCTGGTCGACTACACTAATCAACTGATAGCGGCGGGTACTGAAAAAATTGCCGCTATTCGACAAGCAGCGGAGAGAAGGTTCACGCCTATTCTGCTCACCACTTTAACTACGATTCTAGGCTTAATGCCACTGACATTTTCTGGTACCAGCTTGTGGTCTCCATTGGGATGGACACTCATCGGAGGTCTCATTTCCTCCATGCTGCTCACACTATTGGTGGTGCCAGTATTGTATAAGTGGTTCACTAAGGTAAGCTGAAGCGTTTAGCATTTCACAAGCTAAGATATTGAAGTAAAAACTAGCGTATTTCGAAGGCCCATACTTAATGTCATGGGACTGTCTCAAAAGCCTTTCTAAACGGTCTTTTCGAGACAGTCCCATAACCTGAGCGGAACGCTTTTGAGATACCCTTACCTGGAATCCTTTTTCCCATTCGAAGCCAGTAACAGATCAATCAATTCTATTAGACCTTAAAAAACTCAGTTATGAGAAGTATATCCTTGTTTCTAAAAACGCTAATACTGAGCGTTGCTGTGTGGTTGCCATGTCATTCATTTGCACAAATATTTGAACCGTTTCAGGGAAGGTACATTTACCTACCGGGATCTGAGGTGGTAAATCCTGATGATCAAGCTTTTAACAATACGCAGAGAGACCCCTTGCACATCTTAGAAACGGTGGTCCGTTTTCCAGTAAAGTTTGGCAATTCAGGTTCGTTCATAGTACCTGACTTGACCTATAAGCGGTATTTCCAGCGTTTCGATCAATGGCCTCAAAGCTACCCACAGCCTTCCAATGCGGATCATTTCAGGCTGGTGCTTAAAGGTATCGTGAAGGTCAATGAGGCTTGGGATATCCTTTTGCTTGGTGGCATTGCTCAGGGGCTGGATGGTGGTGCAGCTGCGACATGGGATAACAACTATTACCGATTTGGAGGCGGATTCCTGAAGGATCTAAAGAATGGCAATCAATTTGGAATCGCGTTACAATGGGTGTCTGAAGCTAGAATAGTAGTACCAATTCCAGTATTCAAGGGGTCATCCCAAAATAACAAATGGCAATACGATGTTGAGGGTCCTCGTGCTGTGGTTGAATACAATTTGAATGATAATAACCGGATCAGATTGGAGCAGAAATTTGATAATGATAGGATCACCTATTCCGAGAATAATGAAGGAGGTCAAAATAACATTGAGACCTACAACCATACACATCTCAACTATGCATTGGGCTGGTCAAGAAGAATAAAAGGGCCTGTTTTCTTCAATTTAAGTGGTGGTCTTTCTCCATTATTTCTAACAACGCTCTATGACGGTGAAGAGGTGAGTATTGAAACCGTTCGATTCAGTTGGGAACCTGCCTTCTCTGCATCGATATATGTAAGCGTAAATCCGAAGGATTATATTGATTAAGGCTAACAGATCCCAATCATACCCTATATAATATGTGCTGGCTGGGTATCCCTTAAGCAAAGGGATAATAGCTTTTTTTTTGCAAATCCTTAGGCAACTAACTTATAAACACTTGAACGTTAGGCCTTTAAAATATCAATCGGGTGCTTGATTATAATGCTATTTACCGCCTTGGACTAGCACTATCAATATAGCTAAAGTGTAATTAAATACCAGATTAAGTTAATTAAAATACCAAATTAGGGGACTACTGTTTTACGCATGTATTGATGTCCTTTGCCCTCAATAGAGTGATTCAGAATACAACTGTATCAATTTTATTATTTGTGTATGATGAGCTATCGTGACACAAGTTAAAATCCGCAAATCAATAATAAAGGCATAAAACGCATCTAGTGAAATTCATCTGAAACTAACATGACAATCACCTACCTCAAGACACCGAGCACGAAAATTTATAGTGTTGCTAGCCCTTACTTTTTAGACGGAATGCTATACAGCACCCTACTGGTGGAGCCACCTAATGCCTTCTTTTGAGCATTCGTATTGAACTCATAAGTCTACCTCTCCGTTATAACCTAGTTTCTACTCAGATTAGTAATGTATTTCAAGATTTAGTCATGAATGAATTAAATCAATATGAAAAAATATTAAAGCAAAAACATTAAGCCTGGCAAGAAAATAAACTTAAGTACAAGACATACCAGTGAGAAACAACTAAACAAGATTAATTCACACGAAACAACCTTACCTAATGCAAGAACTGATTAATGAATACAAATTCTATGGCCTCGATT
>JBCBSS010000240.1:0-6322 GCA_039819065.1 Bacteroidota bacterium | reverse complement strand
TCTCCGGTTTTCGACGTAGGAGAAAATCCGGGGGATCTCCTGGCTCTCATGTTTGGATTACTTGAAGCAAAATAAGTTAAGAGGTTACTTCTTTTACCACCGTTAGTGCCTCCTCTGACAGCCTATTCAACTCCGTAGCTAAAACGCCAGATGGGAACATCTGGCTTGCACAAAAGACATTAGAAGTTAGATACTGGATGTTAGAAGTTAGACAAAGACGTAAGGCTTCTGGCTGTCATTGCGATCCGTCAGTAGACGGACAAGGCAGTTCAGATGAAGCAATCCAGTGGCCCAATCTCAGTTCCACCCACATCAGGCCATTCTGAAAGAAACCTATTAGAAACCAAGCACGACCTAAACTAGATATATCATCAATTGATGATATGGCATATAATCATCTGTGGATATTAGTAACTAGGTTACTTTGGAGTAACCTAGTTACTGCGCCCAAAGCAACGTAAGGCGGTAGTAGCGTCATTCTCCGGTTTTCGACGTAGGAGAAAATCCGGGGAATCTCTGATTACTTGAAGCAAAACAAGTTAAGAGGTTACTTCTTTTACCACCGTTAGCGTCTCCGTTGACAGCCTATTCAACTCCGTAGCTAAAACGCCAGATGGAAACATCTGGCTTGCACAAAGTGCCCAAGACTTACTTCTACATATTTCTAACTAATTCTATGTACTTCCATCTATTTCTACTTATTTCCAATAGCTTCGGGATTGCTTCGTCGTACCTCCCTTGTCCGTCTACTGACGGATCGCAATGACAGCACAGATTGCAGTTCACCAAGCCTTATGTCTTATTTCTTATGTCTGTTTAAATCCACCCCCTACCCCCGCCAGCGTGGGACAACGTCCGAGCTTCATTCATCTATTTATTTCTACTTACTTCTATTTATTTCTACCTATTTCTATTTGTTTCCAGCTTCTAACTTCTCATAGCGACTAGATTGCCTCGCTCATACTTCACTCCTACCTACCGGCAAGCAGGCGCAATGACAGCACAGATTGCAGTTCACCAAGTCTTTCGTCTTATGTCTTATTTCTTATGTCTAATAAATAGATTCCCAAGTCTCTCAAGCTACGCAAGTTCGCAAGGGAATGACGGTAGATGGCACAGTCATAACCCTATCTCTTTGCAAAAAAATCACCCTAGCGGTTTACCTTATCCCTCTTGCTTCATCAACACTTAATATCACTATTCAGTGAACTAAACAAATAGTATTAAAGCCCAGGGTAGAACCATGGACCTGAGCTTCCGGGGCGAAGCCCTGGGGAATTAAACCACAACCTTCTCGTCTGCCATAGCAGCCGCGAAGGCAGATTAACAACCGTAAAAAACTAAGAAATCATGATCTACACACTAAGAGGACAGCTACGCGCATGGCTCTGCGAGGACTGTCTTGAAAATTTATCTGGCCTTAAGGTACAGTTGTACCGGGTGCAGGACAATATTGATGTAGCGCAAATGGTGGCTGCCAACCCCAAAGCCACAGCAAAAATTCTCAATGAAAAAGAAGTCGAGGCCAGAAAAGGCCTTCTGATAGCAGAAACCACTACTGACCAAGAAGGACAATATCAATTTGAAATAGACGGAGATCAGGTCGACTACAATGGCGAAGCCGTGGAAGTGGTGGTGGTATGTGATTCGGTACCGAACCTCAAAAGAGAAAAGAAAAACCAGGATACAGTTTACTTCTCCATCACCATCTTCCAGCCGATGTGGAGGGAAACCGGCAATGGTCTTTTCTCAGTCTGGAATTATACGCTTTCTGCTCGTTTCTGGTGCGCAGTACGCGCTTTGTTCGATGCCTGGGTCATCTGCGGTCGTATCATTCACTGCGAAACGCAAAGGCCCATTCCTAATGTACGAGTATTAGCATTTGACTCGGATTGGATCAGTGATGACGACCTGGGTCAAGACATCACAGATAGTAATGGTCATTTTAGAATCGACTATACCAGCCGAGATTTCAAAAATACTTTCCTCTCCCCTATCATCAACTTAGAAACGCCGTTCTCATCCGTCAGCGGTCCTGATGTATACTTCAGAGTAGAGACCAATAGTGATGAGCCTTTTGTCTTTTTGGAAGAACCGAAGAGCAGGGGTTATGAGCCGGATAGAGAAAACAGAGGCAATTGTTTCTGTGTAGAAATCTGTATCGATACTGAAATCGACATACCAGGAGAATCCACTGTCGAACCGGCCTTATTCACTCATGTTGGCGGTTACGATATTTATACACAGATCGATTCTAATGGGCTCACCAACGATAGCCAAAGAAATGCTTTCACCGAGGTGATTCCACTTATCGGAGTACTCCCCGGCGGTATTGCCTCTAATGAGATGGAGTATCGTTTTCGAATAATGGATCTCAATACAACTACAGAACTTACTGCAACTGAAGTAAATAACCTCATTACTGCGACTATCATAGGTTCTATAACCAGAAGATTCCCACATGATCCAGGTGTCATAGACTCTATTCCGGGTACTGGCTACTACCGTACCTACCCATATGGGCTTAAAAATACAGGTGCTGTTCCCAAGCCACCGGATGCCGCCATTTACAATGTCGATCCGGATGTAAACGGCTGGGTAAGAGTGCCCCGCGAAAATGACCTGGACGGACTGGGCGTATTCCAGGCATCACATCCGTCTATGGCTTTGGCTCGCATCAACACAAGGTTGTTGTTTGACAGCGCTTTTGATTTGATCAATCCAACTACGCATATAGCCGGCAATAAGATGAATGCCAGTGATCGCTTTAGCGGCCCTATGCCTGCTTACCAGATCATGTTTGAAGCGCGAGAAGTAGGTACCACTACGGTTACCTATAGTAACATACTGGCGCGTTTAGCGGTATGGAACGGAGAATTTGCACAAAGAAGGCATCCCAACTGGAGTGGCGGAAACGTTACGCTCAAGGGTGTGGCCATGTTAGACATCCAGGAATTGCAATCGGATGGTTGTGGTGGTATTTCGAACACTGTCACTGCTCTTTATACCGCCTACCATCCGTACCTGGAATCTCTGGAAGTAAAAGTCAAAGGGCCTTCTGGTATTTTCGGAGTGATCAACCCTGGATTGGACGCTGATAATGAAGCATCTGGCAACAATGTATACAATCTCACGGGTATGCCTAACTGTGCCTACATTCTTAAGCTCAGAGCCGATTACCGGTTGACTTCAGGTTTCGGCCGTAGAAGCGATGCGCACAACACAGATGAAATAGCATTCTGTAAGAAATAACCTGCGAAGGTGTAAGACTATTTTTTCCCTCACATACAATTCGTCTGGTTAACTAAAAGCCCCGTTCCTGCGGGGCTTTTTCTTTTATAAGAATCAGGTATTCAATATCTTTTTGAGATCGGCAGCAGAATAATTGATCGACTTTAAGGTTTTATTGTCTGAAGTACGATAGACCAGATACTTGCCGTCCTTTTCCTCGTAGTAGCACGGTGTATCTTTATTATCGCGGTAGTGCGCCACGGTAGCCTGGGCTTCCTCTTCTGTATCACAGGCTTTGCTCATATTAGAACGTTGTACCTCGTCGAATAGGGCCTTGAACTTCTCACCGAGGCCAAATTCTAACACGGCACCAGAAAGTACATATTGAATATCGCAAAGGGCATCCGCTATTTCCACGATGTCTTTGTCAGCAATAGCCTCTTCCAGTTCCTTAAGCTCTTCCGCAATCAATGATACGCGCAAGGCACATCTTTTCTCATCGGGAATGGTGGGCTCTTCTAAAATGGGATGTTGAAAAGTCTTGTGAAACTCGGCTACTTGAAGCAATGACTGTGGTTGATCCATGGAAATATCTTTTTGAAGTTGAACTGCCAAAAATAGCAGGTTGTGATCAAAACCATCAAGCAGAATACGGAGATAATCAAGCAGTTGCTCTCACCTTTTACTTATCAAAATTGAAAGCAAGTGTAAGAAATTGATGAGTAGGCCTACTATTACCCAAAAAGAAAGACTTTGATTCGCCTAAGCAACTTCAAAAAATACTATCAACACAAACTAGTCCTTGCCATCCCGGAGTTGGTTTTTACCGAGGGTACCCACTGGGTTACCGGCATCAACGGTTCGGGTAAAACCAGTCTATTCAAATCCATGGCTGGCATGTTGCCTTTCAGGGGTGAAATTGTACTTGACAGCAAGATCAACATTAAAAAGCACCCTATCGCTTTTCGAAAGTTGGTCAACTTCAGCGAGGCCGAACCTAAGCTGCCCGGCTTTCTTTCTGGTCAGGACCTGATCAATTTCATAGCCAAGGCGAAGAGAAGCACCACGGCACAACAGGATCAGCTCATTGACCTTTTCGCTATCAATAGCTTCATTGATCAGCCGCTCAAAACCTACTCAAGCGGTATGTTGAAAAAGATATCTTTGGTCATGGCCTTTTTAGGCTCACCGAGGGTAATTCTACTCGATGAACCTTTCACTACCATTGACCAACAAACTAAAATCAAGCTTTACGAACTCATTGAATGGGAAAAGGCCGAAAACGGAGTACTATTTCTACTCTCCTCACATCAAGGCATTGAAGAAGAACATATGCACATTGACCATTTCTATCATGTCGCAGACGGTGGCATAAAAGTATTGGAGGCACATTGAGAACATCACAGATCTTAACCAGAACGGTAGCAGGGGAATTCTACCGTGACAATGCTACTTTTTTCTATCTGACACTGATGGTTGGTGTGGGTATGATCAGGTACCAAGATCACGTGCTTATTGCCCTCAACGCATTGGTATCCTGGGAATTGGCGTCATTACTGATGCTGTTATGCATTGCCTATCAGGTCAAAGCCTTGAATTATGTGGTCAAGGCCAAAAACCTCCCTGAAAATAGCTTTCTATGTGCTCTTACCTTATTCCCTAAAGCAACACAAACCGGGCAACTGCTGTCGCTACAGATCGCATTGTTAATGCCAGTTTTGGCTTACGCAGGCTTCATCGCCGCAGTGGGTATTCATGAGGGTTTGGCTTTATCGGTCTTGATAATGGCTGGATTGATCTTCATATTGATAGCTATAGGTTATACCTTCTGCTCTTTTCAGTTCCGCCCTGCTTCAAGGGATATTTACTTACTACCGAATTGGGTTAGTAGAACAAAGCTAAGCTTGCCTTTCTATTCTTGGGATACCATTTTCATTTTAAAAGAGCGGACTGCACTTTTCTTTACCACCAAGCTCTTCACCTGTTTAACGCTCATCCTTACCAGTCACTTGTATTTTACTGGAGGGTTTGATGCGCGCCTGATAAATGCCGCTGTACTAGGTGCCTTTTTAGGCAACATGGTCATTCTGAATGAACTACAAAAGTTTAATCATGAGCAATTGGCCTTACTCAAAAACCTACCTCAGTCTTTGACCAAAAAATTCGGCCTAGCCAGCTTATCTGCCCTTATGCTGACCATACCTGAAAGTGTCTTGTTGTTAAGGTACTATCCTTATGAGCTGGGAATGGGAGGGCTCATCCAAGAGTTGCTGTTTGGGTGGAGTATACTCTTGTTTGTATATGGCTATATCTGGAGTAAGGGTCGTTTGCTAGAAAGACTGACCAGGAATATATTCTACTTTTTCGTCAGCATACTGGTGCTGATTCTATATGCCACTCCGCCCATTGTAATGGCTATCGTGTTTATTTCAGGAGGTTATGTTGCTTACAGAATGGGGTATTACAGGTATGAAAGTGTGGTAGATGATAGAAGTTAGATGTTAGACATTAGATATAAGAAGAAAGACAAAAGACGTAGGACAGGACTTAGCATCTGAGTGTCATTGCGATCCGTCAGTAGACGGACAAGGATACGAAGCAATCCCGCAGCCTAATTTCAGTTCAACCACATCAGGTCATTCTGAAAGAAACTTATTAGAAGGCAAGTACAATTAGAGCAAGGTGAGTATATCATCAATTGATTATATGCAACGAGGTAAAGGCAGAAGATAGAAGTTAGATGTTAGATGTTAGACATAAGAAGTAAGACATAAGAAGTAAGACAAAAGAGTTAAGGCCGTTAGGCTTGGACTAAACTTCTGGCTGTCATTGCGATCCGTCAGTAGACGGACAAGGACGACGAAGGAGGAGGAAGCAATCCCGTAGCCTAATTTCAGTTCAACCAAATCAGGTCATTCTGAAAGAAACTTATTAGAAGGCAAGCACAATTAGAGCAAGGTGAGTATATCATCAATTGATTATATGCAACAACGTAAAGGCAGAAGATAGAAGTTAGATGTTAGATGTTAGACATAAGAAGTAAGACAAAAGAGTTAAGGCCGTTAGGCTTGGACTAAACTTCTGGCTGTCA
>JBCBSS010000239.1:0-6326 GCA_039819065.1 Bacteroidota bacterium | reverse complement strand
CGCACCTTTTTTAGGCTCTTGATTGAGTAGTTTAAAGCCTTCATTTTCGAGCCGCTCCATTTCCCTATGGATATCTTCTACTTCATAGGCAATATGATGAATACCCTCTCCCTTCTTCTCAATGAACTTGGCAATAGCAGAATCCTCCTTGCTGGCTTCCAATAGTTCGATTTTAGTTTCTCCTATTTTAAAGAATGAGGTTTTCACTCCTTCTGAAGCTACTTCCTCCATTTTATAAGGTTGTTGATCAAATAACTTTGAGAAAAGTTCATTCGAGTTTTCTATGTCCTTAACAGCTCTTCCGATATGTTCTACTCTGATCATGACAGTTATGATAAATTAGATTTATGATTATTTTTGTAGTTCTCGCGAAACTTTTGATAGCATTAGAAAGTTACAACAAAAAATATTCTCGTCACTTGACCATACAAGTATAGTTAGATGTTCGATTCTCCCGCAGATTTACACGTGGAGGCCGCAAAGGTTCAGAAAGACATAAAAGGTCACCTTGGTCTAAAAAGTAACGCTCTTATTTTCGAATACAGTAATTTCGAAGGTAAGGTCAAGCTAGATTTGATTACGATAAATCCTAGGCATAATCAGTCCTTTCTATTCCAGTCAGTGACAGGATTTGACAAAGTTGATGCATTAAAGAAAATGCTAGACTATGTTAAAGACTACAAGGAAAAAGAAAATTCGTATACAATACAGTGGATGGTAAAAGGTGATAGTGAATTGCACACATCATACTTCCGTGCCAGTAATGCATACGATGCCCTTGACAAGTTATATTATGGCAGAGATATGAATACCATTACGGTATTCAGCGTTGTTTTAAACCCAGTAGCTTAATTGAACTATGATAAACGTAACAGATAACGCAAAAGATAGAATTGTAGAAATTCGTGGTCTGGAAGGAAAGACCAACGACCATAACATTCGTGTTTCCGTACAAGGTGGAGGCTGCTCAGGTTTGATGTATGACCTAAGCTTCGATAGTGAGGTGAAAGATTCTGATCAGATATTTGAGGATAAAGGCATCAAGATACTAGTAGACAAGAAAAGTCTGCTTTACTTGTTGGGCACAACTCTCGATTTCTCAGATGGTTTAAATGGTAAAGGCTTTCAATTTATCAACCCTAATGCATCCAGAACTTGTGGGTGTGGTGAAAGTTTCGCCGTTTAGAACAATCAAGATATAGAACAACTGAGGGGCCTATTTAACGATAGGCCTTTTTTATTGCTACACGACCGCTATACATTTTAATTCGATGGCAATTGGGGTGGGTAGGCTATTCACTTCGACTGTGGTTCTACAAGGCTGATTTTCTGAAAAGTATTGGGCATAGACTCGATTATAAGTCTTGAAATCATCTTTCATATTAGTTAGAAAGACAGTCACATCGACCAGCTTATCCCAACTAGAACCGGAAGCTTCCAAAATCAATTTCACATTGTTGAATACCGAATGGCATTGCTTTTCTATGTCGTAAGAGACAATGTTCCCTTGTCCATCCAATTCAACACCTGGGATGTCCTTAGTACCCTTTTCTCTTGGCCCTACCCCAGACAAAAAGAGTATATCTCCCACCCTCCTTGCATGGGGGTATAACCCAACTGGGTTGGGGGCTTTATCTGAATTAAATACTTCCTTATTCTCTGACATAAAGAAATTTTGATACGAGTTGGTTATTTGAAGGAATAATAGCCGTTCGACTTGTGTAAGAAAATAGCCAACTAAATATTCCTCAAGGGTACATTTTATTTGTTCATTAAGTCTTCTATCTCTTCAGCTTCGATTGGAATATTCACCATTAAATCATCTAGCCCATTTTCCTTAATGACCACATCGTTCTCCAACCTGATACCAAGATTTTCATCTCTGATATATATTCCCGGCTCTACAGTGAACACCATACCCGGCTTCATTGGCTGGTAGATGTTGCCCACATCATGGACATCCAGACCGATATGGTGTGAAGTGCCGTGCATGAAGTACTTTTTATAAGCAGGCATATCGGGATCTTGATTTTTAACATCGGTTTTATCAATCAGACCCAACCCAATTAATTCGCTTTCCATCACCTTACCCACTTCTTTATGATACTCAGGTATAGTATTACCAGGTGTAAGCATTTTCATAGCTTCCCTCTTCACTCTTAATACCGCATTGTAGACGTCTTTCTGTCGTTGAGTGAATCTGCCACTTACAGGGATGGAGCGCGTCATATCGGCATTATAGTTCCCGTATTCTGCTCCAACATCCATGAGCAGTACATCACCATCCTTACACGCTTCCTGATTATCAATATAATGCAGTACACAGGCATTAAAACCTGAAGCGATAATAGGCGTGTAAGCGAATCCTTTCGATTTGTTTCGGACAAACTCGTGGACATATTCCGCTTCTATCTCATACTCCATCACTCCCGGTTTGACGAATTCTAAAATTCTACGAAATCCCTTTTCCGTAATATCACAAGCAATCCTCATCTGTTCAATTTCTGAATCGGATTTAACCGCACGAAGATGATGCATGATAGGCGCGACTCGCTCATACCGGTGCATGGAATATTTCTCCTTGCACCAATTGATAAATCTGGCATCCCTTGTTTGCACTTCCACTACCGCCCGGATATGCTCATTCGTATTGATATAAACATGCTCGGCTTCAGCCATCAAGGTGTTGAATGTCGACTCGAAAGATGAAAGCCATTGTATGTTTTGGATTCCGGAAAGCTCAGTAGCTTCACTCTTGGTGAACTTATGTCCCTCCCAAATGGCAATATTTTCATTAGTCTCTTTCAAGAATAATATCTCGCGCTTCGTTTGATCATGAAAATCCGGATAGATTACCAGAATACTTTCCTCCTGATCTATACCACTCAAATAGAATAGATCATTGTTCTGACGAAATGCCATGACACCATCTGCATTAGTAGGCATAATGTCATTAGAATTGAAAACCGCGATAGAATTTGGCTTGAGTGATTTTTCAAGATTCTTTCGATTCGATATATATAATTCCTTCGGTAGTGGATTGTATTTCATGATAATCGGACTGCTTTATATTTTGTTCATACCTTTATGCAAAGGTAAATCTGTTTTGTATAAGAAAATCGGCCTGAATATAATACTTATTCTGCTACTTTCGGTTGCTGCGAAAGGACAGTCTAAGTATTGGATTTACTTCAGCGATAAAGGGCCATCTAACCAAGTGCAAAAGCTTCTATCCCCTGAAGCTTACACCAACAGGGCTATGCTCGGTTTGAGCGTTTATCAACAGTCAGACGAGCCGGTTTATTCAGGATATGTAGATAGCCTTACACATTACGGTGCTAGAATAGTAAACCATTCTAAATGGCTAAATGCAGTTTCCGCCTTCATAGACCGTAAAAAGCTGGGTCAAATTTCTTCGCTAGGATTTGTTGAAGAAGTATCACCAATTAGCACTCAAATTCAGGTGCTATCGATACAAAATGGCAAAAGTCAAGATACTTCTTATGCAGCGACGCTGAAACAAGTGAATGCAAAGTCATTCCATCAAGCAGGTCTCAATGGAGCGGGAGTAAGCATTGGCATTATTGATGGTGGTTTCCTGGAGGCAAATGAAGAGGAAGACCTGGTCGCAATTTTCTCAGAAAAACGGTTGATGGGTGCTAAAGATTTTATAGAGCCACCTTTAGACGGCCCTTTTGATGGGTCCAAAAGCCTTGGAGATAATCATGGCACCGAAGTTTGGAGAATGATAGCAGGTAAGAAGGGACACAAATATTATGGATTGGCCTCTGAAGCTAATTTCTATCTGGCCAGAACAGACCAAGGAGACCGAGAATATAGAGGTGAAGAAGATAATTGGATAGCGGCATTAGAATGGATGGATAGCCTTGGTGTCAGGATAATCAACTCTTCGCTAGGCTACTCGGTAGGCTACGATGATCCCGACGAGAATTATGATCAATCTTCAGTAGATGGTTCAACCTCTGCCATCACTCGAGCTGCGCAGATCGCTGCCACGGAAAAGGGTATATTGATCATTCTATCTGCTGGTAACGATGGAGCAAACAGCTTCCAATTTGTATCTCTACCGGCAGATGCTAAAGACGTATTGAGTATAGGGGCGGTTGGCTTGAATCATGGCATTAAAATGGGCTACAGTTCTATAGGGCCTGAGCGCCTAAATTATATAAAACCTGATGTTTCTTGCTTCGCCCGTAATGGCACTTCGTTTGCCGCGCCAGTAATAACAGGTTTAGCAGCCTGCATGATGCAGAAAAATCCTCTGCTCAGTAATAATCAGATTATAGATGTGATAGAAAAATCTGCCCATCTCTACCCGTATGGGAATAATTACATTGGTTATGGGGTACCTGATTGTTCTAAAATACTGGCAAACATGAATCAAGCAACTTTGCCTAACAATTCTGCTAGGCTGATCCATGTCCAACAAAAAAGCTACAAGATCGAACGTTATAAAAACATTCGTAGCCTCGTGGTTTTCCACAAGAAAGATGAGAAAAATGTAATAGTGCAAAAGTTTTCCAGACCCGAAGCAAAGTTTGTAACTATAGAAAAGATTGAGGGTTCAGTGAGGACAACTGTGGTTATAGATAAACAGGTGCTGGAAATAATCTGGGAATAAACCAGACCATTAAATTCTGCGGTATAAAAAAAGCCTTTACTAATCAACGAATTCCGACAGTTCCAACCACCTCATTTCCTTTTCGTCTATCAGTTCTGTTAACTCCTGTACCTGCCTACCCCAATCCGCCATTTCAGTATGATCAGCACCGCCGTCATTGAGTCGTTCGACCAACTCTTGTTTTTGCCCTTCTAGCTTTTCTATTTCCTGCTGTAGAGATTCATATTCTTGCTTTTCTTTGAATGAAAGGCGTCGCTTGCTCTCCGTCTTTACCTTGTCCACCTTGGCTCGATTCTTCTCGACGGTCTTAATCGACTCTTCCTCTTCTTTAGCCAAACGATACTGCGTATAGTTTCCGGGAAAGTCTTGAATGCCTTTACCTACTTCAAAAGTAAATATGTGTTCCACTAAGCGATCCAGAAAGTAACGATCGTGAGAAACGATAATTAAACATCCTTGAAAGCTCGCTAAAAAGTCTTCAAGAATGCTGAGAGTCACAAGGTCTAGATCGTTTGTAGGCTCATCTAAAATAAGGAAGTTGGGGTTTCTGATCAGTACTTTCAAGAGTTGTAACCTGCGTTTTTCCCCACCACTCAACTTGGCTACTTTATCATACTGTTTCTTTGGAGAAAACTGAAAATGTTGTAGAAACTGTGATGCCGTTATGACGCTACCATCACCCATCTGTACCACTTCTGCAATTTCTTTCACTACATCCAGCACATTATGATCGGGGTTGAAACGAAGCTCGTCCTGTGTATAATATCCAATTTGAGTAGTCTGCCCTATGATTACCTCGCCTTCATCTGGTTTGATTTGCTCTGTTATAATATTGAGGAGGGTTGATTTCCCAGATCCATTTTTTCCTACAATCCCTACCTTATCTCCTTTCTTAAAAACATAGGAGAAATCATCTACTACTTTCGTTTCATTAAATGACTTGCTGATATGTTTAATCTCCAACACCTTCCCTCCTTGCCTTCTTTGCTGTACTTCAAGCTTGAGGTCATTCTGGGCTACTTTCTTTGATGCCTTTTCTTGAAGGTCATAAAATGCGTCAACTCGATATTTGGCTTTTGTTCCTCTTGCTTTTGGCTGCCGTCTCATCCACTCAAGTTCCTTCCTCAACAGGTTTTTAGCCTTTTCAACCTCTGCCGTTTCCTGAGCCTCCCGTTCCTCTTTCTTTTCAAGAAAGTAGCCGTAACTACCTTTATAACTGTATACCTGTTGATTGTCAATTTCCAGAATTTTGTTAGTCACTTTTTCCAGGAAATAGCGGTCATGGGTCACAATGAGAAGTGTCATGTTCGCTGTAGACAAGTAATTCTCAAGCCATTCTATGGCCTCCAGATCAAGGTGGTTGGTCGGCTCATCAAGAATGAGGAAGTCGGGCCGTTCTATGAGTGCCTTGGCTAAAGCAATGCGTTTCTTCTGCCCTCCTGACAGTTTACTCGCCGTATCATCAAGGTTATGAATGCCTAGTTTGCCAAGAATCTGCTTGACCTGACTTTCAAAATCCCAAAGATTGGCAGCATCCATCTTTTCGATCAATTCTGCCAACTTTGCTTGTGACTGCTCATCAGTAGCAGACTGAGCTAATGCGTGTTCATAAGACCTAATTAAGATTGCCTGCTCAGAACCTCCATCAAAAATAGAATCGATAACACTTTTGCCTTCTTCGAAG
>JBCBSS010000238.1:0-6405 GCA_039819065.1 Bacteroidota bacterium | reverse complement strand
ACGGTATGCCTAGATCTTAAGTGAAAACTAATTTATCTAAACTGAGGCTTGTTTTTCAACATAGAAGACAGCCTCTTTCATAATAATATCTTAATCGAGTGTTATTCGATAGCAAATGTACTCTCTGCTATTCCACTGTTCACCTCGATTAACGAGACTTTAGCTTCTAACTTCAGACCACCTCCGGCAGGAATAATAACAGTGTGCGGAATTTTGATTCCTTCCACCTCCTGATAATCCTTGTAATCAACAGCCTGAGTAACTTGTCCTTGAGGGCCATCTACAATCGATACTCGGCGCACTTTAAGTCCTGAAGTTGCATCATAGAATTCCGTTACTTTGGTACCTGATGGGAAAACAATTTCCAAAGCATATGCATCTTGACCATCCACTTTTTCAATGCCTTTCAGTTCAAATTTCACACCCATACTTTCATACTCCAATTCTGCAAATGGAATAGCCTCAAGCTTTGCGTCTTGAATATCTTTTTCGGTCACTGGTAGCTTTTGACCTTGAAGATACCTGACATAACTCTTGCCATCGTATATCACTTTGGTGATTTCGAAAGCTCCTCCCATTTTAATCGTCATGAAGGACTTACTTGGTGACTGCTTCACAGAAACTATTTCCAGTTGTTGTCCTTGGATAGAGGCTGTACTGACCGTTTTCATATCCTTGACACCTTTCAGCTTTTCTACACCTCCAATGGCTTGAATGTAGCTTTCTATAACTTTTTGTGCTGTAAGTCCCTCGGGAATATCAGCAGCGGTAGATGGAGTGTAATTCTCACCGTAAATATCATAGTACTTTAGCTCTCCAAATCTTTTCATTTTGTCAGCTACATCGTCAGCCTTTCCTACTACCAGAATATAGGCGTTTTCAGGTCTGATATACTTCTCTGCTGTGGCACGTACATCCTCAATAGTGACTGCTTCTATATTCTTCAGGTAATTAGCATAGTAATCTTTATCAAGGTTGTACCTGGCTGTGTTGAGCGCGAAACTAGCCACAGTTTGTGGGCTCTCAAGTGAACGTGCAAAGCTTCCGGAGATGAACGCTTTTGCAGCTTTCAATTCATCTTCAGTGACTTGCTCTTTGACAATCTTCTTGAGCTCATACATGAACTCATGCACGGCGCTATCTGTCACTTCATTCCTGACACTAGCAGAAGCCGTGAAATTACCTGCAAGGCGATCACTTGATAATGACGATCTGGCGCCGTAGGTGTATGCCTTGTCTTCACGCAAATTCTGCATTAGCCTAGAAGAAAATCCACCTCCTAAGATTTGATTCAATACCCTTGCTTTAGCGATATCCGAGCTACCTGGTTTTAGGTCGATTGGGTAGGTAACATTGATAACGGATTGAACAGCACTTGATTTATCCACCAAAGCTACCTGAGTCGTTTTCGGTTGCTCAGGCATTTTGTAATTATCCTGTTTAACGTCTCCTTGTTCCCATTTCCCAAAGTATTTGTTAACCAACTTTTTGGCTTCCTTAACTTTTATGTCGCCAACGATAGCTAAGTAGGCGATGTTTGGCTTGAAATAAGTTTTGTAATAGTTCTTACAATCTTCAACCTTGATATTCTCAACAGTTTCTTCAGTAGTAAGCTCTCCGTAAGGGTGTGATTTACCATAAACCAAGGCATTTCTCACATTGCCAGCTATGGCATCGGAACTTTCTTTGTTGGCTGCCAAGTTAGACAAGGTTTGCTTTCTAAGCTTCTCAAGTTCTTCTTCTGGAAAAGCAGGATTGTAGAGCACATCGGTCATTAAATCAAGCAATTGATCCTTGTGTTTAGTCAAAGAGCTGGCAAAAATCCCACCTGAGGATGTACTTAAACTAGCTCCAATAAAGTCAACTTCCTGATCGAGTTGTGCTTTGTTCCGGCTTGTAGTTCCGGTTCTCATAAGCTGTCCCGTCATGCTCAGGTATCCGGCCTTATCTCCTTCTAAAAGAGGATCTAAATCCAACGAGAGCGAAAATGCCACCCTAGGTAACTTGTTATTTTCTACGACAAAGACCTTTAGTCCGTTTTTCAACTCGAATGACTCGTACTCACCTAGATTGATCTTTGGGGCCGGTCCTGGCTCCGGAACTTTGGTTCTGTCTAGTTGGGCAAGGGCGTTAAAGTTAACGCCGATAAATATGAGTATATAAATTATTCTCTTCATGATTCGTACTCTGATTAATTATTGGTTTTGATCTCTGTATCTGACGGTTTGCTTTTAGCTGATTCAGGGAGATAGTGCAAAACCACTCGGTTATTACTATTGAGATATTTATTAGCCACACGCTTCAAGTCTTCTTTTGTCACGCTCATGTACTTGTCGATCTCTGTGTTGATGAGATTAGCATCACCAAAGTACACATGATAGTTGGCCAAGCTTTCTGCAATACCAGCAATAGTACTATTTGAGGAGATGAAATTGTTTTCCGTCTGGTTTCTTATCTTCTGGAATTCCCTATCAGAAACAAGCTCTTTCTTCACTCTCTCAATTTCCTCATCCATGGCGTTCTCTAGATCAGAGACATCTGTACCTAAGCTTGCTATACCAAAGGTTAAGTATAGACCTGGGTCTTCTGACGAAAACGGGAATGCTCCTGCAGCTACAGCCTTTTGTTGTTCATCAACTACGGCTTTGTACATACGAGAACTTTGCCCACCTGAAAGTAAAGTGCTCAGCATATTAAGGGCGTAATAATCATCTGTACCTTGGGCAGGCATGTGATAAGCTGAAATGACTGCCGGAAGTTGTATATTATCGAAAACCACATCCCTAACTTCTGCCTTTTGCTTAGGCTCTACAATGTTCGGTCGTGGAACATCTTTTTTACCTCTCGG
This sequence comes from Bacteroidota bacterium, assembly GCA_039819065.1. Classification (GTDB taxonomy): domain Bacteria; phylum Bacteroidota; class Bacteroidia; order Cytophagales; family Cyclobacteriaceae; genus JBCBSS01. Next base: position 3,557 of record JBCBSS010000238.1, on the reverse strand, counting down.
AATATCAGCGAAATACTTGGCAATCAGTTTTTTAATCTCTGGCACATCAATATCTCCCGCTATGGACAACGTAGCATTCTCGGGAACATAAAATGTTTTATAAAACTCAATGAACTCTTCCAAAGTAGCTTCGTTAATATGCTCCATTGAACCAATCGTGGTCCAGCGATATGGATGTTTGGTATATGCCCTTTTACTGATTTCTTCCAGTATGCTACCATAAGGCTGATTATCTATACGCTGCCTCTTTTCTTCTTTCACAACTTCTCGTTGGGTTTCCACTCCAACGGGATCTATTTTGGCATGCAACAATCTTTCAGATTCCAGGTACAATCCCAATTCTAATTGGTTTGATGGAAGAATCTCGTAGTAGAAAGTACGATCATTGCTGGTATTGGCATTGTACACGCCACCAGCATTGGTAATTAATTTATCAAACGTACCTCTTTCTATATTTTTGGTTCCTTCAAAAAGCAGGTGCTCAAAAAAGTGAGCAAAACCAGTTCTACTAGGATCTTCATTCTTTGACCCTACATGATACATGATACTTACTGCGACAATTGGTGTGGAGTTATCCTGATGGAGGATTACATGTAGACCATTATCCAGATCGTACTCAGTGAACTTAATCTTGTTTTCCTGCGCCTGGACACTACCTATCCAGAGCAAAGCCACAAACAACGATATGTACTTCTTCATTAAGATTTAGTTTAGATTTTTCAATTGTATTCAAAATTACCACTCAAAAAAACAAGCAGTTAATAGTTTTTGAAAATGGTTGATTTTCACGTGATAAGTGGAGAATAAAAGGGCAAGAACTGAACACCGTGGTGAGAAAGTATTCTATTTACCCTCAGTTATTTAGAGTAGTTTTTACCTTAAATAGGTGATGGCTCAATTCTACTAAGAGTAGTAGTCTTTTTTGATCAGACTACTACTCTTGGATCTATCATCAATCGAATAGGTGATTCAGAATGTCTTTTGCTTGGTGCCATTCTAAGCGAGGGCCGAATTTGGATACTACTTTGGAAGAAGCCAAACTAGCGATTTTCCCAGCCTCTGCATAAGAATGTCCATGGGTGATCCCGTAAAGAAATGCTCCGGCGAACATATCTCCAGCACCGTTAGTATCGATTGCCTCTACTTTGTATGGTTCAATATCGACAAAGGTAGTACCGTCAAAGATAGTTGCCCCGTTCGCTCCTAACGTGACCGCAAACCTTTTGGCAGAGTGCTGAAGTCTTTCACGTGCCTCAAGGAAATTATCTGTATCACAGAAAAGCATGGCCTCTTCTTCATTACAAAAGAGTAAATCCACGCCGTCACCGACTATCTCTTCCATTTGAGGTTTGAAATATTTCACCATACTTGGATCAGAAAAAGTCAAAGCGGTTTTCACACCGTTTTGTTCGGCAATTTCTTTGGCCTTTTTCATGGCTACTCTACCGGTGTCGGAGGTAACAAGGTATCCCTCGATGTAAACGTATTTTGAATTTTTGATGACCTCTTCATCTACTTCATCGGTAGAGAGAGTAGATGTAATTCCCAGAAACGTATTCATGGTACGGTTGGCATCCGGAGTAGTCATCACCAAACACTTACCCGTAATACCATCAGGAGCGGTTTCGGTGGTAAGATTGGTGTCCACACCATTCTTTTTCAGGTCATCAAGATAGAATTCCCCCATATCGTCATTGGCTACCTTGCAGGCATAATAGGAACTGCCTCCAAATTGGCTAACACCAATAATGCTATTTGCAGCAGAACCTCCGCATTGTTTATCTGCACCAGGTAAGTTGATTGCATTGACAAGTTGATTCTGCCTTTGCTCATCTACCAAGGTCATGAGTCCTTTTTCTATTTCGTTCTTTTGAAAGAAATTATCGTCTACCTCTGTAACGATATCTACGAGAGCGTTACCGATCCCATATACGTCGTATTGTTTTGACATAGTCTGTTAGTTGAATTAATAGGTTAATTCTTCCAAATTTAGTGAGTGTATATCAGGATTTTACAGAAGTGCATCAATTTTTAGACTGCTCGTCTTTCTTGAAGAGGGTCAGTCCTAGTTCCTGTGCCCTGTCCGGGAAATCGGTTATGATTCCATCTATATTCATGGCAACCAATTTTTCCATCTGTTTGGGGTCATTAACTGTCCAGGGAATCACTTTGATACCTTTGGATTGAAGGTATCTTATTTTCTTTCTGTTCAATAGTTTATAATACGGGCTATAAATCTCAGGTTTGAAACCTAAGTTAGATAAATTGGTATCTATAGATTGACTATTCTCTACTAATGCAGCCAACCTCACTTTAGGATATTTTTTATGCCAATATTTTAACACTCTGAAATCGAAGCATTGAATAACTACTCTTTCCATAGGGAGGTATTGATTGATCAACTCATAAACCAAGTCAGAAAATTCCTCGGGTGATGGATGCTCCTCACCATCTCCGGAAGGTGTGCTCTTTAGCTCAATATTGTAATCTACTTCGTATTGTGTGTAGCTTTTAATGTATCTCTCTGCGCTCTTTATCACGTCACTCAACAGTGGCTTAGGTGTTTTCTCCAGTTCCTGATCAGGAAATCTAGGGTTTTTAACGGTACCACAATCAAACTGTACGATTTCCTCATAGGTCATCTTATACATATTGTATCTCTTCTCATCCTCTTCTATGTACTTGTTTCCCTCGGGGTTTCGACAGATTACGTGGGATAGATAGGGCTCATGGGAAACCACTACTTTTTTGTCTTTGGTAATGACCACATCCAATTCCAAAGTAGTAACACCATGATCTAAAGCCCTGATAAAGGCAGGAATAGTGTTTTCCGGTTTCAGTCCTCGCGCACCACGATGACCTTGTAAATCGATTTTCTTTTGGGCATTGCTGTTAAGAGACATTAATAGAATGAAAGCTAAGCCTAGAATTCTGCTCAGAAGACGCATTAAAGTATGGGGTTAATTCAGTTGTAATACTTGATTTATCGAATTACCAATATAGCCATGAATCTTTGGTGAAGGCACAACGTCTTCGGATTTAACGCAAAATTAATATCTGCACACCACCTGCTATCATAGCATAATGCGGTTCTCATGAGAAAGTTGGCAATACATGAAATACTAATCATTTGATTATCAACTGGTTAATTGCAAACAATTCAGCTCTCTCATTTTTTTAAAATTAATTGTAACTTTTTTTGTTCTATTTAAGTTTATAAATACAGAATCGTAACATTAAGAATTACATATAAACATTTGCGTGATGAAAAACTTAGATAAAATAACTTACCAACAAGCAGCTACTGAAACTCAAGGAGTTTATGATGCATTAAAAAGTAAAGTCGGTATGGTGCCTAACCTTTATGCTACCGTCGCTAATTCTCATAAAGCACTTATTGCCATGCTACAATTAGGTGAAACACTTGGCGGTGGTGAATTCAATAGTAAAGAAGTAGAAACCATCGCGCTGGCAGTGGGTGAAGCCAATAGTTGTGATTATTGTTCTTCTGTTAACCCTACCATTTTACCTACTGTAGTATGGGCAGAAAGACAATA
>JBCBSS010000237.1:0-6532 GCA_039819065.1 Bacteroidota bacterium | reverse complement strand
TTTTCATATAATTTAGAAACCAACCGGTCGGTTTTATATGAAAGGAGAGCTTACAAAAGAAAAGATAATTGAAAGATCAGCTGAGCTGTTCAACATCTATGGTTATCATGGTTGCTCACTAAGTGACATCATGAAAGCCACTAAGCTTAAGAAGGGCGGTATATATAACCACTTCAAAAACAAAGATGAGATAGCACTCGAGGCATTTGATTATAGTTACCAAGCTGTTATAAAGAGATTTAGAAGCAGATTGGATCATGACAAAACGGTCACTGAAAAGCTCAACTCGATCATTGAAGTGTTCGCCAGTTTTGCCCCTGAGCCGGTTGTTAAAGGTGGATGCCCAATCTTTAATACGGCCGTAGACTCAAGCAACTCTCATCCAGCACTGAGGGAGAAAGCCAAGCAAGGCATAAACAACCTTAGAAAATACATAGAAATAAAGATAGAAGAAGGCAAAGCCAATGGTGAAGTCAGACAAGATGTGGTTGCAAATGAGTTATCGACTCTACTGATTATCACGTTAGAAGGTGCCATTATTATGTCTCGGGTCAATGGCAATAACATTCATGCAGACATAGCGGTTAAACACCTTAAGGGTTATCTCGAAGAAAAGGTCTTGGCCTAATTTTTTTATACTATAAAAGACCGATTGGTCTTAAATGCAGTTTAGAAATGTAAATGATTGACAATGACTAAGAAGAAAAAAAATCCCGTACCTCTGGCATATAGATTAATCCAATGGTCTTTTCCCAAACTGGAGTTTTTTGCTCAACCACTTGCCAACAGATGGTCTATCAAGTTGTTCTTCACGCCTATGCGTTTCAAAACACCCGACAAAGAGTTGCAGGCGGAAAGCAGTGCTGAAAAATATAGTGTCGTTGTCGATAATCAGCGGATCCAGTGCTATTCTTGGGGATCAGGCCCTGTAATTATCATGGTACATGGGTGGTCTGGTAGAGGCACTCAATTCAGTAGCTTTATTGAACCCTTAGTCAATAAAGGTTATAAAGTTGTTACATTTGATGGTCCTGCCCATGGTCAATCAGTTGGAAAAAGGACAGATATTCCTGAGTTTGGCGGTACTCTTCTGGAAGTAGCCAAGCCTTATAAAGATATTAGAGCAGTCATTGCTCATTCTTTTGGGGGGTTGGTCAGCTTATATGCTATGGAGAAGGGTTTAGCCGCCAGAACTCTAATTAACATTGGAAGCCCTGCTATAAGTGATGCCATAATTAGTGACTTTCTCAAAAGAATCAATGGCTCCCCAAAAGTTGGACACTATTTCAAGAATTACATTGTCAAAAAGTTCGGAAGAAGCTTCGACGAGTTCAGCGGGCTTAAACTGGTAAAAAAAGTCAGTGATCTGAAATTGCTACTGGTACACGATGAAAAAGATTATGATGTCACGATCGAACACCCTTATGCGATGAAAGGGGCAAGGCCGGAGACAGACTTGTTCATTACCAGCGGATTAGGGCATAGAAAGATTTTAAGAGATAAGGAAGTAATTGATCATTGCATCTCCTTTATTGAGGATGCTCACGAGCCAGTATTGGTTGGGGTCTAGTGCTATAAATCAGGTTAAACTAGTTGAGAACTGCCGCGTTAACAATTCCATTAAGTGCTGCTTTCACTTTGTTAAGCACTTCTTGACAATCACTTAAATCGTATTTTTTGGTATACTCTGTTGGGTCAAAAAACCCGACTTTCGTCACTCCGGAATCATCTGACCAAATTAAGATTTTCATGGGTAACTCAATACCCATTCTTTGATCACATTGCATCAACTTGGTACCGACCTGTGGGTTTCCAAAAATGAGTAATGTAGTTGGGTTCAATGCTAAATCAACGTTCGCTGCTCCGGCTGAGTGATCTATTCTGGAAAACAGTTTCAGTCCTTTTTCTTTAATGATTGATTCCAATTTATCAGTGGTGGAAACAACGTCGCTCTCACTGTTAGTTACAATAAATCCTTCCATTTCTTGAGAATTAGCTTTACATGAAATAAAGACTAATACTAGGAAAATAGTGTGTTTCATGTTGTCCAATAGTTAACAATTCTGGTTAATTATATTAAGGTATAAAATGAATTGATCATTCGAATCACTGATGCTTATAATTAGTTAGAATCACTACCTTTGCGTGGCTTTTATTTTATTCTAACTCTGGGTTTATGGAACTTAAAAAAATTGCTTTAAATGACCTGCACGCTGAATTAGGTGCCAAAATGGTTGAATTCGCGGGCTACAACATGCCTGTCCGCTATACATCTGACATCGAGGAACACAATACTGTCAGAAATGGTGTGGGTGTATTCGATGTATCGCATATGGGTGAATTCATGATCAAGGGTCCAAAGGCATTAGATCTTATTCAAAAAGTAACGAGTAACGATGCTTCAAAGCTCATTGATGGTAAAGCACAATACTCTTGTCTGCCCAATGATAAGGGTGGTATTGTAGACGACCTACTTGTATATAGAATAAAGGAAGAAGAATATCTGCTGGTTGTAAATGCTTCTAATATCGATAAGGACTGGCAATGGATCAGTTCGCATAATGATGTTAATGCTGAAATGGAGAACATTTCAGATGACATGTCTTTATTAGCTGTGCAGGGTCCGAAGGCCACCGAACTGTTGCAAGCTTTAACTTCTGTCAATTTAGCAGAGATCAAATTCTACCATTTCGAAATAGGTGAATTTGCCGGTGTACAGGATGTCATTATTTCTGCGACGGGCTATACTGGTGCGGGAGGTTTTGAGATTTACGTTAAAAATGAATTCGCTAAGCAAGTTTGGGATGGAATATTTGAGATTGGAAAGGCTTATGATGTCAAACCTATAGGATTAGGCGCTAGAGATACTTTGAGAATGGAAATGGGCTTTTGTCTCTATGGTAACGACATCGACGATACTACATCACCATTGGAAGCAGGGTTGGGATGGATCACAAAATTTTCCAAGGACTTTATCAATAGTGATGACCTACAAGCACAAAAAGAAGAAGGCGTAAAGCGCAAATTGGTAGCATTCAAAATGGTAGATAAAGGGATTCCCAGACACGGGTATGAGCTAAAGTCCAGTGAGGGGGATGTAATCGGCCATGTAACATCAGGGACTATGTCACCTACATTAGGTATAGGGGTAGGTATGGGCTATGTAGGTGTAGAGTATAGTAAACCTGATACTGATATCAAGGTGGTGGTCAGGAACAGGGAATTGGCAGCTAAAATTGAAAAGGCGCCTCTGATCTAGCAATATTATTTGTATAGAAACAAAAAGGCCCGGATATCCGGGCTTTTTTGTTTCTTGCGTTTTTAACGACTTTAAAAGTTTCTTCCAGGAAAATACGCTACTTCCTCCAGCTCCTCTTCTATTCTCAATAATTGATTATATTTCGCCATTCGATCAGAACGAGAAGCGGATCCCGTCTTGATTTGGCCTGTATTCAAAGCAACAGCCAAGTCTGCGATAGTATTATCTTCTGTTTCTCCTGACCTGTGCGACATTACGCTGGTATAAGAATTCTTCTTGGCTAAGTTAACAGCATTAATCGTCTCCGTTAGGGTTCCGATTTGATTCACTTTAATGAGAATCGAATTAGCAATACCCTGATCTATTCCGTTCTGTAACCTTTTTACGTTGGTAACGAATAGGTCATCTCCAACAAGCTGTACTTTACTTCCAATCACTTCTGTAAGTTTTTTCCAACCATCCCAATCATCTTCCTCCATACCATCTTCTATTGATAGAATAGGATATTTATCCACCCATTGTTTCCAGTACTCTACCATCTCGTCTGATGACAGTTTTTGGCCTGTAGAAGAGAAGTTATATACTTTTTCCTGAGCATCATAAAACTCAGAGGAGGCAGCATCCATAGCGATGAAAATATCTTCTCCTGGCTTGTAGCCCGCTTTTTCGATCGCTTGTAAAACGACTTCAATAGCTTCTTCGTTGGAGCGAAGATTGGGCGCGAAACCACCTTCATCTCCCACGTTAGTTGAATGCCCGTTGTCTTGTAATACCTTCTTTAGTTGATGAAATACTTCTACACCCATTCTCAATGATTCAGAGAAAGATGGTGCACTGACAGGCATTACCATGAACTCCTGGAAGTCGATAGCGTTATCAGCATGGCTACCACCATTAAGTATATTCATCATAGGTAGTGGAAGCGTATTAGCATTAACACCACCTATGTATCTAAATAAAGATTGGCCTGACTCCTGTGCCGCTGCTTTGGCCACAGCCAGTGATGTACCAAGTGTTGCGTTAGCTCCTAGATTAGACTTATTCTCTGTACCGTCTAACTCAATCATGATCTTGTCGATCAAATTCTGCTCGAATACAGAATAACCGACAATTTCTTCGGCAATTTTGCCGTTTACATTCTCAATCGCTCTCAACACACCCTTCCCTAAAAAGACATCCTTATTTCCATCTCTAAGTTCAACAGCCTCGTGTTTACCCGTCGATGCGCCAGAAGGAACGGCCGCTCTTCCAATTATACCGTTTTCAGTAATCACATCAACTTCGATTGTTGGATTACCTCTTGAGTCAAGTATTTGACGTGCATGGATGTGTTCGATTAAACTCATTATCTCTAGATTTTGATGTATGTATAAAAATGAAAGATTGATCTAAAAAACTAGTGGCTCATTAATTCAACAAATTGATCGAATAAATATCTTGAGTCATGTGGTCCCGGAGAAGATTCAGGATGATATTGTACGGCGAAAGCTTTCTTACCAACTACCTCAATACCTGCTATCGTGTCATCATTTAAATGGATATGTGTAGCATTAACTGCACTAGACTTTTCTACATCTTCAGAGCTTATAGCAAAACCGTGGTTTTGAGAGGTCATCTCACTTTTACCAGTTTTTAAATTCTTTACAGGATGGTTCAAACCCCTGTGACCATGGTGCATTTTGTAGGTAGATATACCACATGCCCTTGCTATAATTTGATGCCCCAAGCATATTCCAAATACTGGCTTGTCAGAGTCTAAAATGCTCTTGACTGTTTCCACTGCGTAATCCATAACAGCCGGATCACCTGGTCCATTTGATATGAAGTATCCATTGGGCTGCCATTCTTCCATTTCGTTGAATGCGGTTCTCGCATTAAAAACCTTACAAATACATCCGCGCGAGGATAAGTGCTTAAGAATACTTGTCTTGATACCCAGATCCAGAACAGCCACTTTCAAATTGCTTGACTCATCACCCACTGTATAAGGTGTTTCTGTACTTACTATTGAAGATAGTTCCAGGCCATCCATAGAAGGTACTTTATTAAGCTCTTGTGCTAATTCCTCGGGTCTTATCTCTGAGGAGATTATGGCATTCATAGCCCCTTTACTTCTAATGTGTTTTACAAGCTTTCTGGTATCAATACCAGCAATACCTACGACCTCATTCTGCTCCAAATATGCTTGTAGATCCATATCGGCATTGGCCCTGCTTCCTTCAAGAGCGAAATCATTAACGACTAATCCGCTTATTTTAGTATGAGAAGATTCTTGCTCAGTACTTACTGTTCCATAGTTTCCAATATGGGCTGTTGTATTGATTACAATTTGGCCATAATACGAAGGATCAGTGTAAATCTCCTGGTAGCCGGTCATACCCGTATTGAAACATATTTCTCCACCCATCGTTCCACTCATTCCGATCGAGATACCTTCAAAGGACATTCCATCTTCTAATAGTAAGTAAGCTTTATTCTTTTCAGAAACTTTCATATTAAACTGATTCTTCGTTTTTCTTGAATGTGACAAAAATAAAAAAGGGATTAGATTTATATCTAACCCCTTTCATTATTTATTAGAAGTTGCAATGTTACTTGTCACCTTCTGGTTTCTTTTCTTCTTCATCAACGTCATCTTCAGTAGTTTCTTCTGAAGCCTTTGTCTCATCTACGACCTTTGTTTCTTCATCGGTTGTTTCCTCTACCGCTGCCTCCTTTGGTTCTTCTTCAGTCGTCGGTTCTTCAACTTCTGTAGCTTCTACAGTTTCAACTTCCACTGCCTCTTCAACTACAGTCTCCTTTGCTTCTGCAGCTGGGGCTTTCTTTCCTCCACCTCTACGACTTCTTCTAGTTTTCGCCTTCGCTGGTTTGCTTTCGCTTAGTAACAGTTCATTGTAGTCAACTAACTCGATAATACACATCTCTGCGTTATCACCAAGCCTGTTGCCTATTCTGATGATTCTGGTATACCCACCTGGTCTGTCACTAATTTTAGCTGATATTTCATCAAATAGCGTTTTAACAGACTCCTTATTTTGGAGGTATGAAAATACCGTCCTTCTCGAATGAGTAGTGTCGTCCTTAGATTTTGTCAACAACGGCTCTACATACTTCCTAAGGGCTTTAGCTTTAGCAACTGTAGTTGTAATCCTCTTATTGGTTATAAGCGAGGAAGCCATATTAGACAACATAGCATTTCTATGCGATGCTGTCCTACCCAAATGATTAAATCTCTTCCCGTGTCTCATTTTATTTTATTCCTCTTCGAGTTTA
>JBCBSS010000236.1:0-6557 GCA_039819065.1 Bacteroidota bacterium | reverse complement strand
GTCGAACAACACTTTGGTAATCTCTTTCTTTATATTAGAAGCAGGTATTTCTACCACTCTATGGCTGGCTTTTATAGCGTTTCTCAACCTAGTAAGGTAATCTGCTATTGGATCTGTCATATCTATTAAATTTATAAAATGCAGCCCGTTAAAACGGCCTGCAAATTTACAATAATCTCTAATATATTCAAAGTCTTTTTTACCAGCTAGCTTTAGTCACACCAGGAATCTTTCCTTGGGATGCCATTTCTCTAAAGGTAACTCTTGAAATACCAAATTTTCTTATATATCCTTTAGGTCTGCCAGTAACTTTACATCTATTATGCAAACGTACTGGGGAGGCATTTCGCGGTAACTTGTCCAATCCTGCGTAATCTCCAGCCTCTTTTAAGGCTGCTCTTTTGGCAGCGTATTTAGCTACAAGCTTTTCTCTTTTTCTCTCTCTGGCCTTTATTGATTCTCTTGCCATAATGATTTATTTCTTGTTTTTAAACGGCATTCCAAGTGAACTCAACAATGCGTAACTTTCTTCATCACTTGCGGCTGATGTCACAAAGGTTATGTCCATTCCATTAATCTTGTTCACTTTATCAATGCTGATTTCCGGGAATATAATTTGCTCCTTTACGCCCAATGTGTAGTTACCCCGGCCATCGAAACCCTTATCATTTATCCCCCTGAAATCTCTTACTCTGGGTAGTGCCACCGTCATAAGACGATCCATGAATTCATACATTCTGTCCCCACGAAGTGTTACTTTTGCTCCAATTGGCATTTCCTCTCTCAACTTGAAGTTTGATACAGACTTTTTCGCCTTCGTAGGAACTGCCTTTTGACCTGTAATCACAGATAGTTCCTCTACTCCAACATCCACTAGCTTCTTATCCGTAACAGCAGCACCTATTCCCTTGTTAATACATATCTTAGTCAGCTTTGGCACTTGCATTACTGACTTATATTGGAATCGCTCCTTAAGCTGGGGAACAATTTCGTTGCTATATTTTTCTTTCAGTCTTGGTTTATTCATGACGTAAAGGTTCTCCAGTTTTCTTGGAATATCTGTATAGACTTCCATCATCATCTTTTTTTCTACCTACCTTCGTCGGCTCACCCGTCGAAGAATCGATTACCATTAGATTACTAATGTGTACAGCAGCTTCAACCTTATTAATTCCTCCCTCTGGATTCTCTGCAGAAGGCTTCGAATGTTTTGTGACTATATTAATGCCTTCCACAACTGCTCTGCGCTTATCAGTGATAATATTTAAGACCTTACCAGTCTTGCCTTTATCATTCCCTGCAATAACTTTTACATTATCACCTTTTCTTATATGCAGTTTGGGTTGCTTGTTTTTTGATCTATTCATCACTTTTGGATTTATAGTACCTCAGGCGCCAATGATACAATCTTCATAAATTGTTTCTCACGTAATTCCCTAGCTACAGGGCCGAAAATCCGTGTACCTCTTGGCTCATCGTTTGCACTTAGCAATACGGCCGCGTTGTCTTCAAACCGGATATAGGAACCATCCTTCCTCCGTATTTCTTTTTTAGTCCTTACGACAACAGCCCGAGATACCGTTCCTTTCTTTAGGTTACTCGAAGAAAGAGCGGATTTGACTGTTACAATAATTTTATCGCCAATCGAAGCATATCTTTTGCCTGTACCTCCAAGCACTCTTATACATAGTACTTCTTTAGCACCGCTGTTATCAGCTACATTTAACCTTGATTCCTGCTGTATCATCTGCTATTTAGCCTTTTCTAGTACTTCTATCAGTCTCCACCGTTTGTTTTTACTCAAAGGGCGAGTCTCCATTATTTTAACTGTGTCACCTATACCGCATTGCTCTTGCTCGTCATGAGCCATGAGCTTCTTACTCTTAGCAACAAACTTTCCGTAAATCGGGTGTTTGAATTTCCTCTCAACACTAACTGTTATAGTCTTCGACATTTTGTTGCTAACAACTTGTCCAACACGCTCTTTTCTTAAATTCCTGTTTGACATAACCGCTTTATTTGGAATTCTTTCTAGATGTTAATTCGGTTTTTAATCTCGCAACCAACCTCCGCTGTTCTTTAATGCTGGATGGATTTTCTATTGGAGATACAGCGTGAGCAAACTTTAACTTTTGATAAGTTGCGATTTCACTGATCGCTTTTTGCTCCAACTCTTCTGTAGTTAACCTTTTTATTTCTGATGCTTTCATAATTCAGAACTTAATCAAGATAATCTGTCCTTACCACGAACTTCGTCTTGTTCGGCAGCTTCTGTGCAGCAAGGCGTAGTGCTTCCTCAGCTCTCTCACGACTTACTCCACCGGCCTCAAACAATATTGTGCCAGGCTTTACAACAGCCACCCAATACTCAGGAGCTCCTTTACCCTTACCCATCCTAACTTCAGCTGGCTTCTTAGTAATAGGCTTATCAGGAAATACTCTGATCCACACCTGTCCTTCTCTTTTCATTGCACGAGTCATTGCTATACGTGCGGCCTCTATCTGTCGAGAAGTAATCCATCCTGGTTCTAGAGATTTAAGGCCAAACGAACCGAAAGTGACAGTATGTCCTCTCTGTGCAATACCTTTTACTCGGCCTTTTTGTTTTCTCCTATATTTAGTTCTTTTCGGCTGTAACATTGCTATTTAATTATATTCATCTCGAATTCGAGATAACAATTTCTTATAGTGAGACCTATCTTCTCTTTCTCTTGTTCGGTTGGTCAGATCTCTTTCTACCGCTTCCTCCTCTGCCCGAAGAATTAGTACCACCTATGTTAGGTGATAAATCACGTTTGCCATACACCTCACCTTTAAAAATCCATACCTTAATACCGATCTTACCATAAATGGTGTTGGCTTCTGACACCGCATAATCAATGTCGGCTCTGAGTGTGTGCAATGGAATTCTTCCTTCTTTATATTGCTCGGATCTAGCCATTTCAGCACCTCCCAAACGACCTGAAACTTTTATTTTTATACCTTGCGCACCAACCCTAATAGCTGAAGCAATTGCCTGCTTCATTGCTCTCCTGTACGAAATCCTAGCTTCAAGCTGTTGTGCAATTGACTCGCCGACCAACTTGGCATCTAGTTCAGGCCTTTTGATTTCAAAGATGTTTATCTGAACATCCTTACCTGTAAGCTTTTTAAGTTCTTCTTTGATCTTATCAACTTCTGCACCGCCTTTACCGATAACCACTCCTGGTCTTGCAGTATGGATCGTAAGTGTAATTCTTTTGAGGGTACGCTCTATAACTATTTTCGATATGCCTCCTTTTGGAATACGTACACTTACGTATTTTCTAATCCTTTGATCCTCAACCAGTTTTTCTGAGAAATTTGAACCTCCATACCAGTTAGAGTCCCAACCGCGTACAATTCCTAATCTGAGCCCTACAGGGTTAACTTTTTGTCCCATATCTTTAGTTTATTGGTCGGCCTCTCCCGAATCCACATTAAGGTTATCCAAAGTCAGTGTAACATGATTAGATCTTTTTCTAATCCTATGCGCCCTTCCTTGGGGAGCAGGTCGCAGGCGTTTTAAAATTTTGCCGCCATTGACATAAATTTCTTTAATATATAGGTTAGCGTCTTCCAAGCGCTCTTCCTCATTCTTGTTTTGCCAATTAGAAATTGCTGATAAAAGAAGTTTCTCCAATCTAGCAGCACCTTCCTTAGGCTCATACTTAAGTATGTTGAGTGCTCTATCTACCTGTTGACCTCTAATCATATCTGCGATCACCCTCATTTTACGAGGAGATGTAGGTACATTATTGAGCTTTGCAGTAACTTCCATAGCTATCTTCTACCTTTGTCTTTTTTAGATATATGCCCTCTATAAGTACGAGTAGGCGCGAACTCACCTAATTTGTGTCCCACCATGTTTTCAGTCACGTAAACAGGGATGAATTTATTACCATTATGAACGGCAAATGTATGACCAACAAAATCTGGTGATATCATTGATCTACGTGACCAAGTTTTAATTACTGATTTCTTACCCGTGTCATTCATCGCGTGGATTTTGTTTTCCAAGCGAAAATCAATATAGGGGCCTTTTTTAAGTGATCTTCCCATTATTTTCTCTTACTGACTATTAACTTATCAGAATATTTTTTTGACGCTCTAGTCTTTAGTCCTTTGGCGTAAAGTCCGTTTCTCGATCTAGGGTGACCTCCAGAAGATCTACCTTCACCACCACCCATTGGGTGATCTACCGGGTTCATTGCTACACCTCTAACTCTAGGTCTTCTACCCAACCACCTTTTCCTACCTGCCTTACCGAGACTCAGATTCATATGCTCAGAATTAGATACAGTTCCAATCGTTGCGTAACAAGTTACAAGCACCATCCTCATTTCACTAGAAGGTAATTTCAAAGTTGCGTACTTACCTTCCCTAGCCACCAATTGCGCGTAGGAACCTGCGCTTCTAGCAATCGAACCTCCTTTACCAGGCTTCAATTCGATATTATGCACTATGGTACCCAAAGGAATCTTCACAAGTGGCAGAGCATTCCCTAGTTCAGGTGCAACATTCTCTCCAGATTGAACTTGTTGATCTACTTTCAATCCTTCAGGTGCCAGAATATAATTTTTAGTACCATCAGCATAGACAAGGAGTGCTATGTTAGCAGTTCTCGTAGGATCATACTCGATTGACGCGACAGTTGCAGGTATATCGGTCTTATTTCGTTTAAAATCAACAACTCTTATTTTCTGCTTATGACCTCCACCAATATAACGCATTGTCATCTTACCAGAATTGTTTCGTCCGCCACTCTTACTCTTAGTGATCGTAAGAGATTTTTCTGGCCTCGTCTTAGTGATTTCGTCGAAATTGGACGCTATTCTATAACGTTGTCCCGGTGTAACTGGTCTGAGCTTTCTTACCGCCATGATACTACTATTTTTTATATACCGCTGTAGAAATCAATCACCTCGCCTTCAGCAACCTTCACAATAGCTTTCTTATATGATGGTCTTCTTCCGGAAATGATTTGAGACTTGGTATATCTTGTCTTTCTTTTACCTAAATAATTAATAGTTCTTACCTTGTCGACCGAAACGCCGTACATTTTCTCTACTGCTTTCTTAATCTCGACCTTGTTAGAATCTTTCGATACTAAGAAACCATATTCTCCCTGCTCATTCATGGCAGAGATTTTTTCTGTAATTAATGGCTTAACTAATACTTCCATAGTTCCTTTACTTAAACCTGTCCGATTCTACTTACCGACTCTTCAACTAATACCAGAATCTCTGAATGAATGATATCATATGTATTGATACTAGAGGCAGTTGTTATTTTTGCATTCGGTATATTTCTACCTGACAGAATTACATTCTTATCTGGTTGATCTAAAACCAAAAGTGTCTTTTTGTCACCTACAGACAAAGAGTTGAGGAACTCCTTATAATCTTTAGTCTTAGGTGCCGCGAAGCTAAAGTTTTCGACCACCATCACATTTTGATCATTCGCCTTATAACTTAGAGCAGACTTTCTGGCTAAAGACTTTAGTTTTTTATTCAATTTAAAAGAATAGCTTCTGGGCCTTGGTCCGAACACTCTACCACCACCTCTAAATACGGGTGATTTGATACTACCCGCTCTAGCTGTTCCTGTGCCTTTTTGCTTCTTGAGTTTTTTTGTAGACCCAGTAATTTCAGCTCTTTCTTTTGATTTATGAGTTCCTTGCCTTTGATTAGCTAGATATTGCTTTACATCAAGGTATATAGCATGGTCGTTAGGCTCCACAGAAAACACGTCGTCAGAAAGCGTTACTGTCTTTCCCGTATCCTCTCCGTTTTTGTTTATAACTTTAGCTTCCATCTTATTTTTCAAGAATAACTGTTGAATTGGTAGCTCCTGGTACAGCGCCACTAACCAGTATTAGATTTTTTTCCGGTACAATCTTCAAAACTCTTAGGTTTGTCACTTTAACTCTTTGATTCCCTGTTTGTCCGGCCATTCTCATGCCTTTAAAAACTCTAGCAGGGTACGAAGCGCCTCCAATAGATCCTGGTGCCCTTTCCCTATTGTGTTGGCCGTGAGTTCTTTGACCTACTCCTCCAAAGCCATGTCTCTTGACCACACCTTGGTAGCCTTTACCTTTAGATGTACCTATTACATCTAAAAAGTCTCCCTCATTAAATACATCCCCTACTTTGATCGTCTGACCTAGTTCTACCTCACTATCAAATTCCACTCTGAAATCCCTAAACTCAACCAGCTTCGACTTAGGCGAGGTATTAGCACGAGAGAAATGACCCTTTAGTGCTTTTGAAGTATTCTTATCTTTTCTTTCTCCGTATCCTAACTGAACAGCTCTGTAACCGTCAACTTCTTCGTTACGTACCTGTGTTACAGTACATGGGCCAGCTTCAATAACTGTACAAGCCGTGTTTTTACCGTCGGCATCATACACGCTGGTCATCCCAATCTTTTTTCCAATTATACCTGACATAATTATTTTACTTTTTCAGCTGCTGACTCTGTTCAGCAAAAAGGACTGCAAAAATAGAAAAACTTATTTAACTTTCAAAATAGTCTAT
>JBCBSS010000235.1:0-6654 GCA_039819065.1 Bacteroidota bacterium | reverse complement strand
ACCTTATTTGTAACCTAAACCAGAGTAACATGAAGAAACCATTACTCATGTTGACTGTTTTGCTATTTGTAGTCTTAAGAATACAAGCGCAAGACAGGACAATTTCCGGTAAAGTGACATCTATAGAGGATGGCACGGCCTTGCCCGGAGTTAACGTTATCATTAAAGGCACCGCCACAGGTACCGTCACTGACATAGACGGTAATTACACACTTAGGGTACCAAGTCAGGGTACCGTTCTAGTTTTCTCGTTTATCGGATTAGCCACCAAGGAAGTTCCTGTTACTGGCAGCAATGTCATAGACATTCAGATGTCTATGGAATCGACACAACTGACTGAAATTGTGGTAGTCGGCTATGGTCAGCAGGAAAAAAGGGACGTTTCCGGTTCCATTGCTTCCGTAAAAGGCGATATCATCCAGGATTTGCCTGTACAGAGCTTTGACCGAGCCATTCAGGGTAGAGCCGCTGGAGTACAAGTAACCAGTAGTGGTGTTCCCGGTGGTATTGCTCAAATCCGGGTGCGAGGAGTTGGGTCGATCAATGCCGGTGTAAGTCCGCTTTACATCGTGGATGGTGTGCAAGTAACATCAGGTGACCAATCGCAACTGATTGCTTCTTCCAACACGTTGGCTTCGCTCAATCCCAATGACATCGAATCCATTGAGGTACTGAAGGATGCCGCAGCCGCTTCAATTTATGGAGCACAAGCCGCAAATGGCGTGGTGTTGATCACCACAAAAAGAGGAAAAACCGGGAAAACCCAGTTCAACCTCAATGTCTCTCAAGGATGGATGCAGCAATTGAATAAGCTTGATGTCCTGAATGGGCAACAGTTTGTTGACCTGACGTTAGAAGCTTATACCAATCGCTTTGGTGCTGATAGCCCAGAGGTGGAAGCCATTCGTGACAACATCGCCGGGTTCACTGACCCCAATAATGCTGAAACGTATGACTGGCAGGACGCTGTATTCCGCAGTGGATTAGTGCAGAATTATGAGTTAACCGCTAGTGGGGGAAATGAATTTACCAGATTCTTTATTTCCGGATCCTACAATGATACAGAGACACACGTGATCGGTACCGACTTCAATCGAGGTACCTTCCGTATTAACCTTGATCAAAAAGCTTCAGATAAACTGTCGTTCAATACAAGTATCAACTTATCTTCTTTTGGGCAACGCGTTCCTACACAGGGCGGGTTCTTTTCTAACCCTAACCGGTCTGCTCACCTGATTGTACCGATCAACAGTATCTACAATGAAGACGGTACTTTCAATAGCGGAAGATACTGGGGTGGTGATGCCAACTCCGCTTTTTTTGGCTCTTATGATGTCAATGTCGTGCAAGACGCACTGGCCAATGAAGTCACATCGAGACAGAACTCAGCCTTGGCCAATATCTCTGCTGATTATGAGATAGTAAAAGGGCTCAGGTTCAAATCTGCTTATAGCTTAGATTATGTAGATATAAGAGAGACTTCATTCCAAGACCCTAGAACCAGGGATGGTCAAACTGGAGAAGGTCAGATCGAAGAGCGTGATAGAAAGATAACCAACTGGTCTACCGACCAAACACTTACCTATACCCGTACTTTCAACGACAAACATGAAGTGACAGGCTTAGTAGGCGTATTTTTCAGAAGCTCGCAAACTGAGTCTTTCTCAGCCGAAGGTAGAGGTTTACCTTCATTCAAGTTAAGAACACTGCAAAATGCCGCCAATCCATTCAGTCTAACGGCTAGTTATACCATCTTCAAAACCAATGGTGTCTTTTTCAGAGGAGATTATCAATATAACGACAAGTATATTTTCTCTGGTACCGTTAGAAGGGATGGCCATTCGAGGTTCGGAGCAGAAAACCGGTTCGGTGTATTCCCAGCTGCATCAGTAGCCTGGAGAATTTCAGCTGAAGATTTTATGGGCGGTGCGCGCTTCGTAGATGATCTTAAATTGAGATTTAGCTACGGTGTGACCGGAAACTCTGCGATTGGTAATTTCGATTCCAGAGGATTATATGGTACCGGTGGAGAATATTTCGGTAGAGCAGGGCTTCAACCTTCACGTATTGCCAACCCACTACTTACTTGGGAGGAAGCTACTACGGCAAACTATGGCATTGACTTCAGCTTATTCAACGGCCGACTCGGAGGTAGTTTAGAATACTTTAGAAAAGAGTCTACTGACCTGCTACTTGATCGTCCGATCCCAAGAACAACTGGTTTTTCTACCATTACCCAAAATCTGGGCTCATTGGAGAACACAGGCTTTGAGATTTCCATCAATTCTACCAACCTGATCATCGGAGACTTCCGATGGAGAACTGATTTCAACATCACCTTCTTGAATAGTGAGGTGCTATCACTGACTGCGGAAAGTGACACGCTATTCTTAGGTAATTCTGGCTCGACCTATATAGTGGGAGAAAAAGTGAATGCTTTTATGCTTCAAGAATTTGCAGGCATTAACCCTGCTGATGGAAGACCGATGTGGTACGATCAAAATAACAACCTCACTTACAACCGTACATCAGGTATTACCAGAATGTACCGAGGCTCGGCTATCCCTGACCACTTCGGTGGGTTAACCAACAGCTTTAGCTACAAGGGTTTTACGTTGACTACATTCTTTCAGTGGCAATACGGAAACCTCGTTCTGAACGGCGAAAGAGGCTTTACAGAAAGGGCTGGTTCTACCGCAGATCGTAACCAGAATGTATCACAGCTTAGAAGGTGGCAGCAGCCCGGAGACGTAACTGATGTTGCTATGCCTGTGGTCAACTTTGCGTACCCGAATGGAGGAGCATCCAGGTTTAATATTGGTAATGATACCCGTGCCGTTGAACGTGGCGACTACCTAAGATTGAAAGAGGTGAGACTCTCTTACCAATTGCCTCAGGCGCTGGTCAATAGAATAGGTCTAAGGAGCGTAAATATTTATGCGATCGGCGTAAATCTTTGGACGCTGACGGAATATACCGGCTTTGACCCTGAGTTCATTGGCCAGGATTTCGGAGACCTACCTCAGCCTAAAACGGGTACGATCGGTGTCAACATTGGTCTTTAATTCAACCTTAACTTTAGAGAAAATGAAAGCAATTAGAATATATATTGTTTTATCGATCATCATGCTGAATACAGCATGTGAGAGCTTTTTGGAAACAGAGCCGCGTCAATCGATCTCAAATGAGGTGGCACTGGAAGACCTGGCAGGTTTAGAAGCCGCTTTGGTCGGCCTTTATGATGATTTCCAAGCCACTGCGCTATACGGACGGAATAATATTGTGATTCCGGAGTTGCTATCTGATAATATTAGAATAGCACAGCAGAATTCTAACCGTTTGGTAAACCACAGTTTCAATGCTGAATTCAGTCATGCGGATAATTGGGATGCTAACTACAATGCGATCAACAAGGCCAATAATCTGATTGCCTTTGCTGATGATGCGAGTGGCACAACCGCTAACGATGTGGCCAGAATCAAAGGAACTGCCTTCTTCTTTCGAGGCTTGGCTTACCACGATTTGGTCAAGGCTTACGGTCGTAACCCTAACCATTTGATAGACAACTTTGACTTAGGTGTTCCTTTGGTATTGCAGCCGTTTCAAGGATTGGATGATTCTGCTTTTCCATCTAGAAACACCGTCTTTGAAGTGTATGATCAGATAGAATCAGATCTTTTAGAGGCAATCAATTTACTGACAGACGACGGTTTCCCTCATTTTGCGACTGATCTTGCAGCAAAAGCGTTGTTAGCAAGGGTTTATCTTTTCGAAGGAAGGTGGGCGGATGCTGCCGCCATGGCCAATGAGGTAATCAATGAATCACCGGTCGGCTTAGAAACTGGAGATGATTATATTGAGATATTCAGAAACAGTAGTGAATCACTATTCGAATTATTCTACTCTGATGTAGAGACAAATGCTGCTACTGTGTACTATGTCAAAACACCTGAAGGTGCTGGAAATGGCGATGGTGTATTACGAGACGATATGATCGAGCAATACGACGCCAATGATAAAAGAGCGGCTTTGCTAATCGATGCCATCCAAGGACCTGAAACGGTTACTTTCAACCTGAAGTTCAACAGCTATAATGGCACACAATTCGTAGATAACATTGCCCTGTTAAGAATATCAGAAATGTATCTCATCCGTGCTGAAGCCAATTTTGAGAACAATTCTTCTACTGGTGCTTCACCTCTGGATGATATCAATACGCTGAGAACAAGGGCTGGATTACCTGATCTGACTAATCTTACACTAGATGATATCATGACTGAACGTCGGATAGAATTGGCTTTCGAAGGTCATCGTTTCTGGGATCTGAAAAGAAGAGGTATGGACATTCCCAAAGGCAAAGAGGGTACTATTGATTGTGGGGATGAATGTGTCATTCCTTACACTGATCACCGAGTGGTAGATTCTCTCTTCCAGGGTGAACTGGATACGAACAAAAATCTGGTGAACAACCCAGGTTATAGCACAAATTAATTGATTTCACTGATTGATTTTTAAAACATGAGAAAGCTTATTAGAACATATAGTCTTGCATCATTGATATGCATCATCGCTATGATTACCATGTCATGCGAAGAACAGGATAATAGTTATTCAGGGCCACCAGTAGTAGAATTCCAACGGAGCATCACTGGGGTGACGGCTCAATATAGCTCAGGTGTCGGTACCGTGATTGATACGGCCATTGTTCAGTTAGTAGGTCCACACCAGACCAGCGATATGAACCTGACTTTTTCGGTAGAAAATAGTAGTTCAGCAGTAGAAGGAACACACTTCAACCTTTTGAGTCCGGGAACTTTCGTTATCGAGCAAGGTAGTAGCTTTGGCTATATCCGATTCGAAGTGCTGACGGATAATGTGACCTCCGGAGAAAATTTTCAACTTGATTTGACACTGACCGGAGGAGATTTAGATGTTAGTGAAAACTACAAAACGCTAGCCCATAGACTAAACTTCCAGTAGTCTAGTCACTTACATATAGAAAGAAGCCTTTCATGGCCGGTCTAGGCTTATCCAATAAGCGTACCTCCGGTCAAAATGGCTTTTTTCTGCTTTTTAGGGGTGATTACTCCATTTGTAGGTACCTAAACTTATTTCTCAGTTTTTAGGACTTTATCACTTAGTTCCATAACTTCTACATTGAAACCATTTTTTATTTTAATCAACTTTGAGAAGATGAAAACCAAAACCACTTTTATGATGCTCTTTCTGGGGCTGTATTTGATAGCATGCGGCCCGGCGGAAGAGAAGAAAACTGAAGAAGACACTGACGCTACCACCAAAACAGAGGAGCCAGCCGCACCCAATGTTGTAGGCGAAGAAATCACCTATTCTACCGATAGTACAGAAATGAAAGGTTATATAGCATATGACGCTAGCAAGGAGGGGCCACGCCCGGGTATACTTGTGGTTCACGAGTGGTGGGGACACAACGAATACGCTAGAAAGAGAGCTGATATGTTAGCTGAACTAGGTTATGTAGCCTTAGCAGTAGATATGTACGGGGATGGTCAGACAGCAGATCACCCTGATGATGCAGGTAATTTTGCTGGCATGGTTTTCCAAAATATTGACGAAGCCAAAGCACGTTTCATTCGAGCCATGGAAACACTTAAATCGAATGCCAATACTGACGGTGACAAAATCGCCGCTATAGGATATTGCTTTGGCGGCAGCGTAGCCCTATCTATGGCTAATGCCGGTATGGATTTAGACGGTGTTGTTGCTTTTCATAGTGGAGTAGCTTTACCCATCCAGCCTGATAGTGGAGCCGTTAAAGCGAAAATTATTGTGTGTAACGGTGCTGATGATACATTCATTAAGCCAGAACATATAACGGCCTATAAGGCCAGTATGGATGCCGCGGGCGCTGATTACCAGTATATAGCCTATCCAGGTGCTGTTCACAGCTTTACAAACCCGGGCGCTGATACGGTAGGAACGAAATTTAATCTACCGTTGGCATATAACCAGGAAGCGGATCAAAAGTCGTGGGAAGAGATGAAAAAGCTATTTGAAGAAATTTTTTGAGAATAGCTTTATATTATTTTTTGAAGCAAGCCCAAGGTTCTCTTGGGCTTTTTTTATTGCCCCATTGTTGCACTGAATAAGTATCAAAAATTGATGGAGTTTGAATTATTGAAGCAGAGATGGGTATAAAAAGAAAAAGAAGGACCTATTGTGGACGCCCTTCTTAATCAAATGTAGAAAATCTATAGTTGGCTTTATTAGTTGGAAACTACTCAATTAAGACTAAAAGAAACGTTGTATTCAAGACACTTCTCTGTAGTCTTTCATTAATAACTTGTAAATCAGGTAGTTTGTTTTAAAAAAACTGACTTTTTTATTCTTTCTGCCTGAACACTTTGGCCTTTGGCCCTGAACCAAGGCAGCTGAGCAAAAAGTAATGAAAGATAGTTATGCAAATAAAATCATTATCCAGAATTAGCTCACCAATTTAATTTTATACTTTTGCATTTACACAAAATTTAATTCCGATAAATATAATTACCGAAAATAAAAAACTATCTAAATCAAGTTAAATAAAAATATAATTTTATAAATGACTTCCCTCCGCGACAGTCTGTCAGCAATAATTGATCAAAGCAAAGCATCACACCTTGATCTTAGAGAAAT
>JBCBSS010000234.1:0-6773 GCA_039819065.1 Bacteroidota bacterium | reverse complement strand
GAAAGTTCTACCCACAGCCATTTCCAATTGATAGGCCTCAACGAAATCATAATCGCCTCCTACTATTCTATATTGCTTACTGTAGCTCTCATCTTGATGAACACGCCTGATACCACCTGCATTCCAATCCGGCTGTCGACCCGGTACTGCAGTAGATGCGGAAACAAATTCTACATTAGCATATTGGCCGATGTGCTGCTTGAATGCATCATACTTGGATTGGTAGGTGGAGTCAGTGACATTGGGCGATCTAAGCACCAAGGTTTTGGCGATGTCGACTCCGAGATCCTGGCTTCTCATATAAGTGATCTGCTTGTAAACTGTGAACGTGCCTACCATCAAGAACACCGATGCGAAGAACTGGAATATCACCAACCCTTTTCTAAGCATATTACCTTTATCAGAAGCCCTGAACTTGCCCTTGAGCACAGATACCGGCTTAAAGCCTGACAATACAAAGGCGGGGTACAAACCAGAAAGAAACCCTCCCAAAATGAATAACACCGTTAGTGTTAACCAGAATTCTGGGGTTGATATGAGCGCGAAAGTGAGTGTCTTACCTGAAAGGGTATTGAAGTACGGCAAAGCCACTAATACAATTCCCAATGCCAGTACGACCGCAATGGCATTCAATAAGAAGGATTCCATTAAAAACTGTTTTACCAACTGTGATTTGAAAGAACCCATTACCTTTCTGACCCCTACTTCCCTGGCACGATCCAATGATTTGGCAGTAGCCAGATTGATGTAATTGATCCATGCTATGATCATAATAAACACGGCGATGATAGCTAGAAAATAAGTAGCATCTCCGTCTCCATTAGCTTCAAACTCCATCATATAATCTGAATACAAATGAATATCAGAAAGGGACTGAAGTAAGAATTCTTGACCTGCGTCAAATTGCTTCAGCTCTTCACCAGCATATTGTTCTACAATTGCGGGTATTTTTGACTCTAGCTCTTTGGGGTCAGTACCTGGCTCCAACATGATATAAGTGTAGAATCCGTCCCATTGCCATGCAGTTCTGGCGTTTTCACTGACCAGGTCTACATAAGTTTCAAAAGAAAACAGCACATCAAATTTCATGTGGGTGTTTTCAGGTACGTCTTCGAAGATACCTGTCACTTCGAAATCCCACCTCCCATTGAGGTTGAGTGTTTTACCCATCGGGTTTTCTTCCTTGAAATACTTTTTAGCAGTGGATTCGGATAGAACAACTTTGTACGGTTCTTTCAGCACCAGCGAATCTACGCCTTCTATCAGGTTGTAGGAGAATATTTCAAAGAATGCCTCGCTGGCGTAGTACGTTCTTTCTTCACGAAAGCTGATGTCTCCATTAGCCAAGACAGCGTTGCTCCCATGCATTTTTACTTGTTCAATTACTTCGGGCAGGCTTTCTTTCAGGGCTGGCCCCACTCCGGCACAACCGGCTGCCCATTGGGTAGAGAGTTCCCCTTTGTCATAGCGGTTTTGCTGCAAACGATAGATATCCGATTTCTTAGCATGAAACTGATCATAGCTAAATTCTGTCTGAACATACTGCATGATCAGCACACATGCTGCCATCCCTACGGCAAGGCCCATCACATTGATCAAGGAAAAGACCTGATTCTTGAGGACGCTTCTTACGGCAATTTTGAAATAATTCTTGAGCATAGCTTTCGTGAAGTGTTATATGAATATCGCGGTTAGTTACTGATTACGGAGTGATTGGAAGTTGGTTTATTTATAGTTATAAGTCTTCATTGCAACGTCATTCACAAAGTGCACAGGTCAGTAAAAAAAGAAAACCTCACGTTCCCCCTGATCCGCTATACTAGATCGTATTGTAGGGGACGTGAGGTTTTGCGTTAACCAAACGATATTAAATATAGCTTTCCTATTTATTGAGTTTTTGACCTGTTGCTTGTATGATGATTCCAACCAGAAAAAAGTTTTAAACCTTTGCAGGGAATACCAAACTTTTTTTAAATGGTTACAGATTTTTTTTCAAATTCTTTTTTTGGGTAGGGTAGAAGATGAGTAATGAGGTTACTTCGAGTAACCTCATTACTACGTTTCGCCGTCGTTTAGTGTCCCCACAAACGACTAAACTGAAATCCGTGCGTGAGACACGCAAGGCGGCGATACGAAAGCATCTCTTAGCGTCATGGGACGAGGCATGCAAGTAACGAGGTCACTCAAAGTGACCTCGTTACTAGCCGCTCAATAAAAAAAGCTACCCGAAAGCCTACTACCCTATTTTGATAGTTGACTCTCAAGTAGCTTTTCAAGGCAGTGCTCAATGCCGTACCGCCTTGATAGAAAATTATATCACTTCTTCCGGCTTATTCTACAACAATCAGTCTACCGGACTGCTTAACTGTACCGGTCTTTTGATCGACAAAATGGTATAGGTAAACTCCTTGTTGCAGGCTACTCAGTTTAGCACTGATGCTACTGCTGCTGGCATTCAGAATGCGCTGGCCTAATTGGTTATGGACAATCACCTCTCCTGCCTCAACTTGTATTTGTTCAAATATTGGTTGAGCAGCATTTCGGCTGAACAAGTAATTCACCACGCTAGAAGCACCAGGCTCTTCAGCAAGCTCCTTCTCAATTGGGCTAGTCTCAGTAAGCGTGCTTGTTCTGGCGCTGGCACTGCTTGACTGATTGGTAACTGAACCACTGAACAACCAATCATAAATAGCGGTTGAGCTTGATGGGTTAAATGCTGCATCCAGAGACTGTAAGTGGTTTGCGCCTGTATAGGTAGCAAATAGCGTATCAGCGCTAGAAGTATTGATCCTTATATCGTTGTAGAAGTCTAAAGCTTCACTGAATGACCTTGTGTTATCATTACTGCCATGCCCGATCAGTATCTTCGGATTTAGGGCACCGATTCTTTGTGCCGCATCAGTGGCAGTAGTTGGTCGGGCGCCAATTACGGCAATACCATCAAATCGGTTAGGGTCATTCTCAGGGTCAAGTATTCTAGCATAAACGGCTCCCCCTCCCTCGTCAAAACCAGTCAGATATATCTTATCCGTATTATAGTCATTGACAATCTGGTTGTAGAGGGCATTGACTTTACCGCGGAAGAAACCACCCCCTACTTCAGTATGCGGTGCGATTACGATGAAACATTGCTCAACACCATCCACATCAAAACAGAAGTTTTGGTTTTGCTGGGTAATGTAGTAGAATGGTCCCTCTTGGAATACCATGCTTGTACTATCACCTTCTACATCATCAGAATGGAAGTAGATCAATACCGAATAAGAAGCGGTGCTATCATAGTTAGGTGGCAAATATTCAGCGTAGCGCAGTGCTTTTGATGAAGTTATTTTCTCGGTAATGGTGCCAATCACCTGAGGTGCAGTAATAGTGACCTGTACTAAATCTGAAGCCGTCAAGCCATCGTTATCTGTGACAGTTACTGAGAACTCAAATGTACCTGCAACCAAATCTTTAATAGTAAGCGTACTGGTAGTTGTTCCGGTTAGTGTCAATGGCGCTCCAGCAGTTTGTATCCAATTGTAGCTGGCAATGAAGCCGTCGGTGTCCGAAGCTAAGCTATTGATTACCAATGAATCTAGTGGCAGCACTACTTCGAGGTCTTCACCAGCATCGACCACAGGAGGTTGAGGTTCTGGCGCTTGGCCTGTTCCGGTCAACCACTGATAAATCGATTGTGTGCCTGTAGGATCGAAGGCCAATTCCATCGATTGTCTACTTGAAACGCTGTCATAAGTCACGAAAAGCGTATCGGCAGAGTTGGTGTTGGTTCTGATGGTATTGTAAAAGTCAACTGCCTCTCCGTAAGGCTTCACCTCATCCGCGTCGCTATGTCCAACCAGTATTTTAGGATCTAAAAGCCCGATATTTTGTGCAGATACGTTGGCAGGTCGCGCACCGATTATGGCTGCCCCTGTCCATCGGTTCGGATCGTTCTCAGGATCTAAAAGTCGGGCATAAATAGCCGAGCCTCCTTCTGCAAAACCAGTGAGGTACACTTCACTTGGAGCGTTGAAGTCATTCATGATTTGGTTGTAGACTGCATTCACTTTGCCTCGGAAGAAACCACCGCCTGCCTCGATCTGAGGAGAGATCACAACAAAACATTTCTCTGCACCATCAATGGTCAAACAGAAATCTTTTCCTTGCTCAGTGATGAAATACAACGGCCCTTCCTGTTTGATCATGTCGAGGCTATCTCCTTCTACTGCTTCCGAATGGAAGTAGACCAATACGGGGTATTCTGATGAGCTGTCATATCCAGGAGGCAAATATTCGAGGTATCTGACGTTTTTGCTGGAAGTCACTTTGGCGTTTATTACACCTGATGATGTACCGGGCGTTGCATTGATAGTCACTGAAACTGTATCTGCATCAGTGAGACCGTCATTGTCAATGACCTGTAGCACAAATTCAAAGGTACCTTCTACAAGTCCGGTTAGGATCAGGTCTTCTGTATTTGCAGCTGACAAAGTGAGTGGTGTCCCGGCTGTTTGAGTCCATGTATAAGTGACTACTGTCCCGTCCACATCGGTAGCTGATCCATCCACTACAATAGAATCTTGTGGTAGGGTTATGGCTATATCATTTCCCGCGTTCGCAACGGGTGCTTGAAGGCTAGCAGGGTTGACGGTCACCACTACCGAATCAGTATCGGTGGCACCGTCATTATCCGTCACTACTATAGCAAATTCAAATGTTCCTGCTACTAAACCGGATAAGGTTAAGTCTTCAGTATCAGTACCTGACAAGCTGAGCGCCGCACCACTTATCTGCGTCCACGAAATGCTAGCGACAGATCCGTCACTGTCAGTAGCTGATCCATTGATAACTACAGAATCAAGCGGTAAAGTCACACTTAAATCGCTCCCTGCATTAGCGACGGGCGCTACGTTGGTCGTATCTGAGGTATTATCCAGCGAATGGCTCATGATCCACTCATAGACGTTCTGGCCGTAATGTACATCATCGGGTCTATATGCCTGGTTGGCTGTGCCATTATGGCTAAGGGTCTCATAAATAATGAATTGAAGATCTGCTGTGGGTACCGGATCAGTACAGTCTTTGATAAAATTAAAAGATCGCTCACCTTGAGGAAATTTCACATCACTTGAATCGGCTCTGCTATGATAAGCTCGTACATTGATACCTCTTTCTGATACCCTGCATCCTAGTTCTTCCGTATTGATGCCGTTGGCAGCGACCGGGATAATGCCTGCCAGGCGGTGCTGATATTTATCATCGGTATTACTGGCGTATTTGTAGGTTCCAATACCACCAAGACTGTGCCCGGAAAGAAAAATACGATTGGTGTCAATACGGTATTTTTCTAAGGCGAAATCGATCACATGGTTTACAACATTAGCACCCCAGCTATTAACGGTAGTGACCAATTGAGGTGAAATGACAATAAAGCATTTCTCTTCCCCATCTACTGTATAACAGGTGTTCACACTGTCTTCAATATGATTAGGTAATCCTAAGTGTGCAGCCTTAAAGAGGTCAGAGCTTCCATTGCCGCGTTCTCCTCTACCATGCAAAAAAACGATTAATGGCAAGGGGTCATTGTGGTCATTGTAATTAGACGGCAAGTACTCCAAGTATCCCCTGGCGTTAGGATGGCCCAATGAATCGGGCTTGACGGTTTGAACAACAATATCGTCGTTCGAAGTGATGTCTCTCCTAGGTATCTGGGAGTAGCTCATAATACTGAGAGACAGCATAAAGATTAATAATGTCAGTGTTCTCATAATGTAGTTTTTTACCATTAGTTAAATTGATAGTTTCTTTGATTAGTAAGATGGAATTTGTCTACTGCATACTATAGGATGCTTGGGAGAGCAAATTGTTACTGTTCAAATCCTACTTTTTTTCGACTTTTTTATGAAAACGCTGTTATTCGCCGTTAAGGCATGTTTATGGAAAGCGGCTGACGTTCAGAGGGTTGTTATCTCGGATACAACTGATACACCACAAATTGATGATTATTGAGACGGGTGTCCGGCTATCCTTTAGCCCTCTTTAGGTTATTACCAAAGAGTTCTCAGCGGTCCTTTCAGGTAACATTGAGGTAGATGTAATTTTCAGGGCGCACTGAAGTGGGGTAATTGTCTAAGATATGTTCGATTAGCAGTTTTGTTGGTGGAAACACCAAAGAGGGCATAAAAAACTATCACGGAAATGCCACATTCAAGTTCTTTCTTGCAAAAAAAGATGGTTGAGTCATTCCTGATCAATTAATAGATTAGCTTTAAGAGTTGTGAGAAGTTCTATTATCTCTTTGTTCTTGTTAAGCCGATGGGATTTTGCTAACCTGAAATCATGATATAAAAACGACAACATACTGACAATCAAAAAAACACCTAGTAAAACATAAAAACCGAATGTTATAACTTTGAATGTGCCTTCGGTGCCTGGGATATTTTCTACTTTGTTGAAAAAATGACTCAGTGTCTGTGCATAAAGACTATTAGCCAGTAAAGCTATGAGTCCAATACCAACCAATACGAATTTCTGCCCCTCAGCTTTCTTCATTTCATTCTCAAATACTTTGATGTAAAGATCAAATTTGGCAATATCAGTTGAACATGAACTAATTAAGCCACGTACTTTGAGCTGTTCACTAAAGGTCTCTAATCTTAAACGCTGAAAATCTGCATTCTTATACGTCCACCACTCTCTTGGTTTGAGTTTGCTATAAAAATTCCATACGCTAAGAAAGCCTTGCTAATTAATGAAGAAATAGAGCCAACAAGAGAGTGGTGGACGTATAA
>JBCBSS010000233.1:0-6912 GCA_039819065.1 Bacteroidota bacterium | reverse complement strand
AATATAAAATATCCCTCAAATTGGGGTATAAAATAGTCAATCAAATTACCCTATATTGTTCGCTTATAACTAAAACTTTCTTTATTTCGAAGCTGGAACCTTTAACTGATATACGTGGTAAGACTACTACTCACTGTTTCGGTAGTTGTATGTACAGTGTTATGTACGTACAATGTCCGAGCACAACAACCAATCAATACGTCCTCTAATGGGCAAAATACGATTCAATCCGGGACAGATCCCGCTGATAGTATTGTACTGAACAATGAACTAAAAGGCCGAACCATTGGCCAGTTGTTTGAGCATGTTTACCAGAAATATGCAGTTAAATATTATATCCCCCAAAATGTAGCAGCTCAAAGAGTGGATTTTGAAGGTAGCAGCATCTTTCTGAGCACCTACCTCCGCAGCTTCAAGAAAAAATTTCAATTGAAAAAGATCGCGTATAAGCCGGGAGTAATGGTATTCGCTCCTAGTAATGGCAATACTAATATACAAGAAGAGAAAGGCATCTATACTTTATCG
The DNA here is from genome assembly GCA_039819065.1 of Bacteroidota bacterium. Classification (GTDB taxonomy): domain Bacteria; phylum Bacteroidota; class Bacteroidia; order Cytophagales; family Cyclobacteriaceae; genus JBCBSS01. The sequence goes on along the minus strand of JBCBSS010000233.1, from coordinate 6,387 downwards.
GGGAGCTTAGTCAATGCCAATACCGGAGAATACTACGCTGGTGGAAGTGCTTTCGTAAAGAACATCAGCAAGAATTTCAATACCGATACGCTTGGTAGATTTGATATGCCTTTACCAGAAGGAACCTACCAGATCATTTTTAAAGCACTCGGTTCTTTTGAGAAAGTGATTGAAGTGGACGTGTATAAAAACACCTACCTGGACGTGGAACTGGTTGAAGAAACCATAGAGCTTGAAGATATAGTAATCAGGTCTGAAAGGATAGAAGATCGCCTGAGGAAACCATTGAGTAGCATCAGTGCTTTCGATGTGCAGAGTATGAGTTCCTTACCTCATTTTTTAGGAGAGATCGATGTAAATAATGCCATTAAGACGCTACCGGGTATCAGTAGTGTTGGAGAGGGTAGTACCGGATTTAATGTAAGAGGTGGTAACATAGACCAGAACCTCATTCTTCTGGATGGTGCGCCGGTCTTTAATAACTCGCACTTGTTTGGCTTCTTCTCGATATTCAACCCCGACTTTATCAGTGAGTTTGCCATCTATAAAGGAGTAATTCCTTCCAACTTCGGTGGTAGGGCTTCTTCTACACTAGAAGTGAAGCAGAAGGTTTCAAATAAAGAGAAGGTCAAGTTCAAAACCAGTGTAGGACCAGTGGCTAGCAAGGTATTCCTTGATGTTCCGCTTAAGAAAGATAAAGCTGGTTTGCTGGTAGGCTATCGTAATGCATATCCGACCTGGATATTGAGATCCTTTGCCAACGATGATCTGAAAAGAAGTAAAGCCAGCTACTGGGACCTGAATTTGAAAGGTGATGTGGTAAAAGGCAATAACAACTTTGAGGTTAGCTTTTATACTGGCTTTGATGAGTTCAACCTAAATTCTGATACCACTTTCAACTACACTAACGATTCGTTTTCATTTCAATGGGAGAATAATGCCAGCGAAGAAAGGCAAATGAGGGCCAATTTTTCTATGAGCCACTACACCTCCGGTTTGGATATTGCAACATTCAGACAAGCGGGAGAATATCAAAACGGTATCCGTCAGTTCAATTTGAAGTACCTCTATTCATTTGCGGTGGCTGACCTACAAGTGACCACCGGGGTAGAAGGTAATCATTATCGCTTCGATGAAGAAAGGCTGACAACGGTAGGAGAAGAATCGAGTTTGGAGGCACGGAGTATCGACGAACGCAAGGCTGTTGACCTAGCTTACTTTTTGGATGTAGGTTTTGAAATTAATTCCAAAACCAGCGGTTCTATTGGTTTAAGATATTCGAACTTCTGGAATGTAGGTGGCCTATATCCGGTCTTCCAGAATAACGCCGAGCGCAACGCAGGTAATGTCATTGATACGCTGGACCTCGGTACCAATCAATTGAGGAGCCTAGCCGGTGGCTTAGAACCAAGATTGGCATTGAGCCATTTAATCACGCCGAGCTTATCGCTCAAAGGAGGATACTCATTGACCAGACAGTATATTCATTTGTACACCAATACGGTAGCTTCACTGCCTACCGATCCCTGGAAACCTTCTACCATTAATGTAAAGCCATTGATTACTAATCAATATTCATTGGCGTTGGTCAAAAACCTGGGAGATGGAGATTATGAAATGTCGGTAGAAGCATTCTACAAAACGCTGAACGACCTTATCGTATTCAAAGGTGGAACCAACGTACTACTCAATGAGCAAATCGATACGCAGACCTTGCAGGGCGATGCTCAAGCCAGAGGTATAGAATTCTCCATTAGCAAGACACCTAAAAAGGGCATAAGGGGGAACTTGAATTATTCTTATACCAGAACAGAAGTACAAATAGAAAGTGCGTTTGCAACCGAGACTATTAATGAAGGAAGGAATTTCCCGGCCGACTTTGACAGGCCGCATAAGTTGGTTATTTATTCCGATATGAAATTGAGTAGGTTGTGGAGCTTTAACTTTCTGTTTACCTATAACTCTGGCCGGCCTGTTACACTACCCAGAGGTAAGTTCGCCTTTGACAATTACATTTTATACAGTGGTGTTGAGCGAAACAACTTCCGCATCCCTGATACGCACAGGCTAGACATCGCTTTTACTATTAAAGGAACAAATAAGCGTAATGCCAAATGGGATTCGAGTTGGACATTTTCTGTGTATAATTTCTACGGCAGAAGAAATCCTTATTCTGTTTTCCTAGATAACTCACAAGGCTTCAATACCCAGGCCAGGAGATTGGCTGTATTAGGAGCACCATTTCCATCATTGAGTCTAAACCTGAAACTGAGATGAGAAAGAATTTCGCATTAGCGGTGTTGCTCTTCATGGTTTTGGCATGTGTCGATACAATTGATGTTGATCTGCCATCAGATATAAATACTGTGGTGGTTGAAGGGCTGGTGGTATCTGCTCAAGGCGAATCATTTGTTAGACTATCCACTACTACCAGCGTTTTCATTGATAACCCTGGCTTAGATACTATTGAGACGATACCGCTGTCTGGTGCCATAGTTGAAGTCATCAATGGAAGTGGTGACCGGGCGGTATTTGCTGAAGTAGAAGAAGGACTTTACCAGCCCTCAGCGGGTTTCTTGGGAACGGTTGGGGAAACGTATAGATTATCAATTAAAACAAGTAATGGTGACGAATTCGTATCGGAAACAGATACGCTATATCCCGCGCCAGAATTGAGAAGGTTACTTGTCGAATATGAAGAAGACGACCTTGGAGGGCAACTTATTGGTTTTCATAATTTCTATGTTGTCCTGACCAACCCCTCTACTATTGGTTATTATAGATTCAGTAATAGAAGCGTAGCTGAAGTCTTTACTGATGTAACACCACCACCTTATATATGCGGCCGGGACACCTGTCCTGTAAGATGCTATTCCTATCGTGAACCAGTTGATTTCGATATTAATACTTTCACTAATGCTGGCTTGGCTGGTGATGAATTAGTGTTTCAATCGGATACTGAAGGCTATGACAATATTGGATGGTACTTATACACTGCTAGAGTCTATTCGTTGAGCAATAGTGCATTTACTTTTTGGTCCACTGCACAGGCGCAAAACGAGATAGGAGGCAGTGTTTTTGATCCTCAGATAAGTCCCTTGCAAAGTAATATAAGGACAGTTCTCGGTCGATCAGGCGTTACTGGTTTTTTCGGGAGCTCAGACTACAGCGAGGTGGATACCGTTTTCAAAAGAGGATTGTCCGGACCCAATTTTACACCAGCAATACCAGTAAGTGATGATTGTCTTCCCCCATGGAGAGGCGGTAGTTATGTCAAACCAGATAAAATACCAGGATGAATAGTGCAGCGAGAAAGTACTTTCTGATATGGCCCTTGATCACAATGGCCCTATTGGCATGTGTAGATAATATAGATATTGAAGCACCTGATAATGAAGATGTATTGGTGGTGGAGGGCTTAGTTGCTTCCGTTGAAGGTGAGTCTTTTGTCAGGCTGAGTCTGAGTCGCACCATCGCCTTGGACAACCCTGGCTTAGATACACTAGGGAATAGTCTTGTAAGAGGAGCTCGGGTATCTGTATCCGATAATTTGGGTAACGTAGAACCCTTCAATGAAATAGCGCCAGGGACATATATGCCTGTGCCAGGATTTAGAGGTATTGTAGGAAGTTCCTACACTTTGAATGTCAGTACAATAGACGGAAAGCAGTATCGTTCGGAACCAGATACATTATACCCGGCCTTATCCCTCAGGGAATTGATTATTAGATATGAAGAAAATCAGTTTCAAGGCCAATTGGAAGGCTTCCATGAATTCTTTCTTGTATTGGAAAACGAACCGGACGAGCACTTTTTTAGAGTTTTGAGCACTGGAGTAGCTGAAGTGGGTGCTTTTCTGGACCCTGCACCTCCATTGTGCGGCCCGCCATGTGCCGAAATATGTTATTCTTACAGAGAACCGGTTGACAACCAAATAAGAGTTTTGTCTAATCAAGGGTTCGATGGAAGCGAATTGACGCTTAGAGCTGCCATGGAAAGATATGATTTTAGTGGCTTTTATCTATTTACTAGCCGCCTATATTCGCTCAGCCGCAGTGCTTCGGACTTCTGGGAATCCGCTAGCGTTCAAACCGAGATAAACGGTGATATTTTCGACCCGCAACTACCACCTCTTGAAGGTAATGTGCTTTCTGTTTCCGGAGAAGACGAAGTTTTTGGTTTCTTTGGCGCTTCTGATATTCAAGAAATAGATACAGTATTTAATCGGGGGCTGAATGGACCAAGTTTTGCCCCAGGACTGCCAACAGGAACCAGTTGTCCAGCAGTTTGGCGAGGAGGTAGTTACGTTAGACCAGATAGATTTCCATAAGTATGTACAGATGTTTTTATACCCTAGCACTAAGCCTTTTTACTTGTCTATTACATGCACAAGGAGATCCATGTACTAAACTGGCAATCGATCAATCCTATTACTACGCTGGCGATACTATCAAAGGAGTGGTTTTTACAAGACCTTGCGTAGGTCATGGTATCAACTATTTGGCATTGTTTGACGAGAATAAACAAAGAATAACAGAACCCATTCTGTTCGATTATACTGAGTCCACAAAAGCGTTCTACTTAAAGCTTCCTTCAGGCTTAGCTGATGGTATATATTACCTGACTGAATACGGTAACTACGATCAGCAAAGTCAAATCAAATGGTTACAGATAGTGCCAATCTTCGGAAGTAATACTGTTGATGAAAGCTTTTCTGATTGTACTGGAAGTTCAGTTAATAACGATAAAGTCGTAACCACTAGTAGTAAAAGTTATAAGGCGGGACAGGAGGTAGAAATTGATTTGGCACCACTACCATCAGAAGCTAATTACTATCTAAGCATAACTGACCAAGATCAATTGTCATGTGATCGTTTGAATAAGGCAAATCAAAAGCTATCCGAGTATTACAAGAAGATTCAGGGTAGGATACGTGCCGAACCGGAAAGCTTCCGGTCTATCAGTGGTAATGTTAAGGTAGATGGGGAGGTGTGTGTGAATTGCGATATCGTGCTATCGGTGCCCAACGCCAAACAAGGCTTGCAGTTGGATAGAACGGATCAGAATGGGTATTTCTTCTTTGATGTAATTGGTGTAGACGGAGATCAAAAAGCCTTTTTGGTCACTGATAAAATCGGGGATTTGACCATCTCTTACGAGCGTAAAGAGCAAGAAATGATTTTCCCCGAAATGAGCTTGAGCTATTCTGATCTGCTTTGCGAATGTGCTAAGCCAATATCCTTATTCAAAAAGGCCAGTCAAATTGATCTGGCTTACGCCAAACTTACTGCTGATGAGGAGCCTGCGGTCGATACCTTGAAACTGGAAAACGTATACGACAATGTGGCGAATGTACCTTACTTCGATAAAGAGGTTCTTCTGAATGATTATATCAATTTTCGATCATTTAAGCAGGTCGTTAAGGAGGTAGTACCATATGTCAACTTCATTAAGAAAAATCAGTTGAGGGTCTTTTCTCCTGACTTCAGAAGAAATTTTGCCGACCGCCCCTATGTATTAATCGATGGTATTCCCATATCCAATGACAGTCTTATTTACGATCTCAACCCTGCCATCATTTATAAAATCAGAGTCATTTATAAACTCAAGAATATCTACAATTATGGCGAGATGGCAAGGAATGGTATGATCGCTATTTACACTAAGAATGGGTTTGACATTTCTGACCTCGAAATACCCAATATGCTTGAAGTACCACTGAAGGGTTATGCCAATGCATTGGAAGCCAACCTTTCCCTGGATGGCAGCCAGGATTTCAATCAATCTGAGCCGATGCTTGATCCACTGGTTTTTAGAGATTACATAAAAGTACCGGCCAATAGTAAACATACGATTAGATTCAAAGCCCCCAATAATCCGTCTAGCTTCAAGATTGCTATTTACGGTGTCGCTAATGGGCAGTTTATAACAAAAGAAGAAGGTTTCGTAGTGAAGCCTTAGCCCTACTTGAGGCTGATAGAAGAGGTACTTTATTAGAAATTATTCCGTTCAACCTTTATTTTGAAGCATTTATCAGCATTATATTAAACATTGATGCATAGAATGAGGGTTTATCAAATATTTCAATTAGTTTTATTGCCAGAATTAATAATTTATAATGAAACAAGGAACAGTAAAATTCTTTAATGATTCCAAAGGATTCGGATTCATTATCGACTCAGAAAGCGAAAAAGAGTATTTCGTGCATGTATCAGGTCTCGTAGATCAAATCAAAGAAAACGACGAGGTGCAGTTTGAATTAAAAGAGGGCAAAAAAGGACTGAACGCAGTGAACGTCCAACTCACATAATTTGAAAAGATCTTTTTCCTGAAGTCAGCCTTCAGTTTAGCTCTCATCTGAGCCCTTTCTTCCAAGGCTCTCTTCTC
>JBCBSS010000232.1:0-7076 GCA_039819065.1 Bacteroidota bacterium | reverse complement strand
ATAGCTTCCCATGACGCTACCAAGGATGTTATGAATTACTATTTTGGCTTTAATCTTTTCATCCTTGACCTGATAGTTCACATACGCATGTTCTGATACAGGGTTGGGATAAATCTCGTTTAACAAAAAGTCTTTGGATTCGAAAAGTATTCTACGTTCACTATCGTTGTTTACTTCGAAATTTACCTCGTAGATTACAAAATCTCCGGGGTTGTGCTTGTCATATATCTTGTATTTTACCGAACTGATTCCCTCAACTAGCCCGGTTTCTAAAATGCTCTTGAAGCTTTCATCCTTCTGGCCCGGATTGATCCTCTTTGAGAGTGGTAGTTTGGTGATGCCACTTTCAAAACATTCATCACCCCAGCAAAACTTACTGACCTGGCTTGTACCAATAGTCTGCTCCAATCTTTCTATGACGATATTGATGGGTCTGTTGGAAGTGTTTTCTATCTTGATCGGTACAATTATCTCCTCGCCGATCTTACCTAGATTATTGGATGAGGTACTGGTGACCTTCAGACTTTGCCCCTGAACCAGAGCAAAGGAAAAAAGTAGTATCGTAAGTAACCCAAACCTCATAACCTATTAGACTGAATATACTAAAAATAGTTTACTTTTTAGCGAAAATAAAGATAAAAAACAGTGCCTTGACTTTCAATGGAAATTACACCAACCAAGGGAATGCTAACAAAAAAATAATGCTCGAAAGAAGTAGTAATTTATGCTGACTGTTATTTCCGTGATGTAATAATCTTGACCTTTACGGAAGTTAATTCCAGAAAAATGAGATCACCTTGAGGGCGCAAAGGAATGACAAGATGTCGTTACAAATTGGCTAGTTTTTCTCTAGCTCAAGTTCAACTTTAGAAGGTAGCACCTTTTCTTCTGTTGGTTCAATCATTTGGATCTCCTTAGTTTCAATCCTAAGCACCTCGTTCTTAGCCGGTTTTTCACTTTCTCGCCATACGAAATCCTTAAGCTTTTTGTCGGATTCCTTGAGCTCGTGGGGGGGTATGAAATTGGCATCAGGTTTTATATAGAAGGTAATATTGTCTACATCATTGGCCTTAAAATTGATTGCCATGTTGCTACATAGTATTTTGTTCATCCCCATCACGTAGGAGTCTGTTTCGTCTAGCGCGAAGTACAGACTTTCTCCATTGCCATAAACATTGACCTGCTTTATTTCCTCCTCATTGAAAAAGGCAATCATGTCCCTGCCTTTGATTTGGTTATGATTGGCCAAAGTGTCTTCCGAAATCACGAAAGAGTTACGTTTCATGAACAGCTTATCAATGGTGTTATTTGCGATGGCAATACTAATAGAATCTGCCGTCATCTGATTCCCCTCAGTCCATATCACTGGGTCGATATAGCAGTACATCATAGAATCAGCCAGATGATAGGCCATGGAATCTGCTTTTCCCTGAAGGTCTGATTTGAATATCTTCACATTAGGATAAGCCAACAACCTCTTCTCAGCATCTATATCACTGTCAATAGATACCAGCGTATCAGCAGACATGTAGATGGTATCACCGGTGCTGGTTAATTTTTTGAGCAGCGCGTTTTCGTAAACCTTCGTAATACCCGTTTTTTTATCATAGACACCTTTTTCACCAGTGATGATGACATCATTATTTTTGGCGATCAGGAATACATTTTTGGTTGCTGTATAATATTTGCGGATGTCATCAAGGTTCATTTTGTCCCCTGTCAAAATATAGTTCTCTGTTTTGACATCTCCTTTGTCAAGGTCGGAACGCTTCTCATTGGTATTATAAATACCTTCTGCATAATTGAAAATGTTGCCTTCAGTGTCAATCACTTCCGTTGGGGCTCTAAAGAAGATGATTTTTGTATCAGTATTATATTGAAGCGTATCCGATTTCAATGTATAATCCGGATTGGTTGACACTACATCTTTTTTGAAAGAAGCTACATTGGTGACGGTATTGTAGTATCCCTTTTCACTTGTCAAGACGTTTGTGCTATCGACTAGCTTACCACCATTGAAATAATAGGCCTGCTGTCTAGGTTGGTCATAGTCTAGAAAATCAGTATACAATGTTCCCTGCCCAATCTTGTTGAAAACCACATCGTCTCTTAGTCTGGCATCTTTGGTGTTGCCGTCATAATAAAGCTTTTTTGAGGTGATAGTGATAGAATCGCCATCCTCAATTCTAACATGCCCAAAAGCTTCTAGCTGATTTGACCTTTTTCTATAAGTAATGGCTGTGTCACAGTAGATGAGCGTCTCCTTATGCTTGAAGATTACGTTTCCAATCACCATATCCACCCGCTCGCCATTTCTCTTGGCACCAATTTGCCGATCACCTTGTAAGAGCTTTACCTTTTTCTGAGCTACTGCCGGGAATCCTGCCATAGCCACTAGTAGAAAGAGTATGATTCTTTGGTAACGCATTTATTGTATTTCGCTTAAGCTTCAAAATTAGCCAAAAAAGCTATCTTTAAACCATGACTGAGCGCTTTTTGGCCTTCATAAACAAGAACGAACTTTTCGATTCAATCGATACAATTTTGTTGGCGGTTAGCGGGGGTGTCGACTCCATGGTAATGATTGACCTTTTTGCTAAATCCAAATTGAAGTTTACCCTCGCTCATTGCAACTTCCAACTACGAGGTGATGAATCGGATAAAGACGAAAAATTCATTATACAAGCTGCGGAACAACATGGCACCATAGCTCATACCATTCGTTTTGACACCAAAAAATATGCCACAGAACAAAAGCTTTCGACACAAATGGCAGCGCGAAACTTGCGTTATCAGTGGTTCAATGAAATCATCAATCAACATGGCTATGATCGGCTAGCCACAGCACATCACTTAGATGATGTAATTGAGACCATGCTATTCAATCTAGCTAAAGGTACAGGGATAGCGGGCTTTCATGGTATAGAGCCGAAAAGAGATAATATCGTGAGGCCTATGCTCTTTTGTGACAAAGGAGAAATCTTAGCCTATGCTCAAGAAAATGCACTTTCCTGGCGAGAAGATCAAAGCAATCAGTCACTGGATTATCAACGCAACCTCATCAGGCATAAAGTAGTACCGGTTCTAAGGGAGATCAATCCTGACCTCTCTGAGGGCATCAAAAGAACCACGCGAAGAATCAAGGAAACGGAACAGCTTTTCTCGCTCAAACTGGACTCACTAAGAGAGGAGGTAATGGAAAAAAGGGGGGTGGACTATTTCTTAAATAAAGACCTGCTCATTCAACAAAAAGAAAGAATGATTATTCTTTTTGAGCTACTGAAACCATTTGGATTTGGCTTTGTACAATCCGAAGCTTTGGCTGAACAACTTCCATCTATTGAGGTAGGAAAAGTATTTGAATCAAATACGCATAGGCTCAATGTTGACCGAGATCATTTGATTGTTAGCCCGATTGTAAGTCAGGAACAAGAAGTGGCTGATATCAATTCGCAAGACGAGGTAATCACCTATCAGGGTATGCAATTGAAGTGCGAACATTTTGATCAACCTGTTGCCATAATTCCGGATAAAAGCATCGCTTTTCTGGATAGGGATAAGCTGACTTTTCCACTTAAAATGCGCAAATGGCAGGAAGGAGATCGGTTTGTACCTCTCGGGATGCGTCATAAAAAAAAGCTGAGCGATTTTATGATAGACAATAAAATTCCTTTAAACTTGAAAGAACGGGTTTTTGTGGTACTGTCTGAAAATGAGATCGTTTGGGTAGTTGGACATCGCATAGATGACCGATTTAAAGTGACTGATGAGACACAGTATGTATTTAGAATTTCGTTGAAAGATTCATGATCAATTTTTTTAAAAAGACATATACAAAAAAAGAACTGAAGCTTTTTGAGTTCTTATCCCAGGTAAAACTGTTTTCTAACCTAACCGAGGAGGAGTTGGTGCTTTTCGTTCCGCACATTCATGAAAGGCAGTACAAACAGAATGAGGTGGTATTTTTAAGAGACGATCCAAGCCAGGCTTTATATATTCTGAAAGAAGGCCTTGTCACCCTTAACATTGAGGTCAACAATAAATTCGAAAAACTAACTACAGTCGAGGGAGTGGTTTGTATGGGTGAAAGTTGTTTGCTGAAAAACACACGAAGATTGTTGAATGCAATCGTTGCTTCCGACACGGCTGATTTCTACGTAATACCCCAATATAATATCCTCACTATTTTCGAGAACAACCTCGAAATCAAAGTAAAAATGATGGAAGCTTTGGCTGTGATTCACAACGATTACAATCGGCGGCTTTTCAAGGCATATAAAACCGCTTATGGCTTTTTCGATATGAGCTCCATCTATGGAGAAACCAAGGATATGTGAGCTGTACAAGACATTTGAAAGACACTTTTTAATTAGCTGCTAAACTATTTTAAAAAGCATGAAATATGTCATACCAATTGTCACATAATTAATTCAATTAGTAGTTCCTAATTGATAAATTTGCTCACCATTCATTAAATCAATTTGTTAACTCAAAATATATCTACCATGAAAATCACTGTAGTAGGTGCAGGAAACGTTGGGGCTACGTGCGCTGATGTGTTGGCCTATAGAGAGATTGCCAATGAAATCGTTCTTTTGGACATCAAAGAAGGTGTTGCCGAAGGTAAATCTTTAGATATCTGGCAGAAAGCGCCAATTAACCTTTATGACTCCAGGACTATTGGCTCGACCAATGATTATGCTAAAACGGCAGGTTCTGATGTAGTAGTTATTACATCTGGTCTACCTAGAAAACCGGGCATGACGCGTGATGATCTTATCGAAACCAATGCCGGTATAGTAAAGTCTGTAACTGAAAACATTGTAAAGCATTCTCCAGATGCGATTATCATAATCGTTTCTAACCCACTTGATGTGATGACCTATCAGGCGCACTTAACTTCTCAATTACCAAGAGAGCGCGTAATGGGTATGGCTGGTATTTTGGATACTGCGAGGTACAGAGCATTTTTAGCTGAGGCACTTGACGTTTCTCCTAAAGATATTCAGGCCGTATTGATGGGTGGTCATGGTGATACTATGGTACCTCTTCCTCGATATACTACTGTGGGCGGAATTCCTGTTACTGAACTTATAGATGGTGAAAAACTTGACGCCATAATAGAAAGAACCAAGTTTGGTGGTGGTGAATTAGTGAAACTGATGGGTACTTCTGCATGGTATGCTCCAGGTTCTGCTGCGGCTCAGATGGCTGAGGCTATTGTAAAAGACCAAAGAAGGGTTTTCCCTGTTTGTATCAAGCTTGACGGCGAATATGGCATTGACGATTGCTATCTTGGTGTACCAGTTATTCTTGGTAAGAATGGTATAGAAAAAGTGATCGAGCTAGATCTTAACAGTGATGAAAAAGCGCTACTAGAAACTTCTAGAACTCACGTGAAAGAAGTGATGAGCGTACTAGATAAGATTTCAGGGTAACTCCTACATAGCATTGGAAAATAAAAAAGCCATCCTCACGGATGGCTTTTTTATTTATATCAAATTTGTCTTTCTAATCGAAATCGCTTTTGCAAACTGGTATTTTACCAGTGAAGCGTCCCTGTGATGGGTTCCTCTCATGGGCAACTCCAATGTTTCCTCCTGCCAGGACCACGTTGGCACCGTCGCCAAAATCAGCCAAATGCACTTTAATAGAAGCATCGAGAGTGATCAGTTGCTGATATGTAATTCTACTCTCATCGGCTAATATGGTAATCTCAGTTTCACTTATTCCTGAGTTACCGATGACAGGATTGAGCAATGCTGCAATATCTCCATCCGCACTAATATCCCCGATGTGAAGATGAACAGGGTGGAGCAAATCTCCCTCAGTGCCATTTAATTCTACTATAGCTGTTGTGCTACCATCTACTTTCTCACGAAAAGTAATGGTTCCGTTTATTTCGAACTCTGATCCTTGGAACAGCGTATATGTCGTTTCATTACCGGTGAATTCTTCCTCTTGCACAGCCGTGTTATCACAAGAAGATATGGCACCTAGCCCTATCAGCAATACCACTATTGCCAGAACGTGCTTGAAGGGTTTATTGGTTGTTAGTGGTCTCATATCTATATAATCCTTATCTGCAAATTATTGTTCTTTTAAACGCTAATAATTTCTTAACGAACATTTCAAGAGACTAACGTTTCAATCAAGTTAAATATATTTTAAATTTAAGCAAAGAGCAGGTATTTTTTGATGACTTACGTCAATCCTACCCAAAATTTCATTTTTTGAGACCGACTGTTAAGACTACTGCGGCTAAATTTGGCATCAAATATGATTAAGCTTGATTAAAAACGCTGGAGAGTTTGGTTTAGCATATTAATTATGAAACAGTTCTACAGATATCATTTAATGATCATTGTCCTTTTGGCAACAGCTTGTGCTCCAGGCTTGAATCCTTCAGGGTCAAGTTCGAAAAGCGAATTTGCAGGCAAACCCGATTGGTTATCCAGAAAGCCTTTTTCCCAAGGTTATTATAGAGGGATTGGTTACAGTCCTAAAACTTCTGGCAACTACATCCAAATAGCTAAGAAAAGTGCATTAGAAGATTTGGTCTCCGAAATAAAGGTAAACGTTTCCAGTAGTTCGATACTCAGTCAGATTGATAGAAATTATGAATTTCAGGAAGAATATCAATCACTGATTAAGACGACGGCTGCCGACGAGATACAGGAGTATGAGTTGGTCGATGCCTGGGAGGATGAGAATAGTTATTGGGTGTATTATCAGCTTTCAAAAGCCAGATACAATGAAATCAAGGCGGAAGAAAAGCGTAACGCTACCAATTTGGCCTTCGATTTTTTCAAAAAAGCCAAAGAGGCAGAGCGTTCTTACGATGCCATCCAAGCCATGGGTTTCTATTTCAAAGCCCTGAAAGGTATGGAGAAGTATCTAGGTGAAGCGGTAAGGGTAGACTATAAAGGAAATAGCATTTTTCTAGGCAACGAGATTTACGCTTCGTTGCAGAAGATTCTTGACAAAATGGTCATAAGATCTGACCGCAATGAGTATACAATTAACCGTCGACTAAATAAAGGTAAATCTATCTACAGCTTTTACATCGATAGATT
>JBCBSS010000231.1:0-7084 GCA_039819065.1 Bacteroidota bacterium | reverse complement strand
TCTCTTCCTAATTACTATATATTTTTGGAGGTAATTCGCTGTCTGCTCAGAAATGCAGAAGTATTTCATATCTGCTGGCATTTCTATTTTGCTTTCTGTGCAAAGATTAAAGAAGTGATCGACGGCGTTACGGCTAGTAAAAATAATAGCCGTATGATTTAAGATATCTATCTTTTGCTTTCTAAACTCTTTTAGCCCTACAGGATCGACTTGGATGAATGGCCTGAAGTCTATTTTGAGTCCGTATTTTTCAGATAACTTGTTGTAAGGTGATTTTTCGTCTTTGGGCTTTGGCTGTGAAACCAGAATACTTTTTACTTCGGTTAATCTCGACTTTAAAAGATCATCCATATCTTCTTCTACTTAGCTTTTTGAAGGATTAGGCTTCGACTAAAATTTTCTTAACACCAGCCCTATAGTCACTGCTAACGGGGCGATTTCGGTCGCGCAAAGGTATGAAAATAAATGAAATTTTCTATAGGAGGAGAAGTTCATTAGTTTGAAGAACAGAATCAATACTCTGAACAGCATCAGGGAGAAAGTCATGATAATCAATCCGTTGTAAATGGTCTTCCCAAACGCCTCGATAACAAAGTATGCCAACAGCAAAAGAATAATCAATAGAATAAATATGGCCATTGAAATCCTGAGAAAGTTGAAGAAATGGACCGGCCGGAAATCTATCATATTATAAAGGTCGGTGAAATTCTTAAGCAAGAAGAACTTCAGCATGATAGCTACTAATATGGCCAGAGATAGTTCTATCCAAACCAAGAATGTGGTGGACAAATTATAATAGGTTAACTGAGTAATGTCTAAGTCAGATAGATTAGATATTGCAATTACGAAATAAGCAATGGCCAGACTGTGAAAGCCAAAAATGAGTATGTTTATTTTATTGAAGACCCTTCCTCTGAAGATGTTTTCTTCTCGATCTCTTAAGGCAATAGCTCGATCTAATTGGTAATATTCAGAAAGAATCTTTGGAAAGAAATTCAAGAGAACCGCAAAAAAAGATAGAAGAACTACAGCCCCCAATATTAGGAAGTTAGTGAGTGACGCTTCGATACGTTCCGTTTGTGCTGGTACTTTACCACTGATGTCGGACAAATTTGTTAAGGATTTATCAACCAATAACGTCTTAAGGTTTGCGCTTGCCAATTTGTCCGCATAAAGGACAAAGAAGAGTCGGCCTTTTAAATCCAGCGCCCTTCGAAGGCTATCCAAGTTGAAGTACTGATATTGCGACTGTTTCTGGGTAGCAATTAGGGAGTTATCGACAAAAATAGAGACTTGCTCATCAGCAGATATCAACAAATATTTGCCTACAGCACTTTGTGACAACAAAAAGCCAATCGATCCGCCGTTTTTCAATCGCCCTCCTATGTATGGCACGTAACTATTTGATTGCTTATCGAAAACCAGCCATTCCTTTTCAAGATCGTGAACGACACTTCTTTCATTCTGACGGCCTGACAAAGCAGGTGATAAGTTTGAAAAGATAACTAAGATTAAAATTATAAGTCTGATAAGCATAGAATGTTGGCTAGTGCTATTGAGTCAAAATTATTAGAATTTAGCTACATAACCGATATGCAATTTGGAAAGGTTAAAACTGAGCGGTTGATCTTGTGACCGTCCAAGTGCATAGGCCAATGTTAGTGTACCCCCTTTTCCTTCCAAGCTAATGCCCCCACCCACTCCTAAGGGATAGTCTTCAAAGCTGTTTTCAACAAGGTCATATTGAAGAAAAGATTGGTCATAGAACACAAATAGGTATGAAGCTGATTCATAATAAAGCCTCAATTCTAAATTGGAAATAACGTATCGGGAAGCGAAAAAGAAGTTGTCGTTAAACCCTCTCAAAGAATTAAGGCCTCCTACTCTGAAGAGATCATTGAAAAAGAGGCGTTCATTAAAAATTATGCCTCCATTCAGTGAATTGAATAATACAAATTGATCGGAAATACGGGAATATTTATCAATACCAAAAAGCAAAGTGTATTGGGTAGTGTTTAAGGGTACTCCCTGATAAACCTCCTCCGGCAGGCCTGCATTCATCAGTATTTCTTTGGTGCCGAGAGCCGCTTCTAGTTGTAGTGCCAAGCCCCTTTTCGGGTTAAGTGGGGTGTCTAGATTAGACTCCTGAAATCCAATGCCATAATTGTTCAGTCTCACGTCTGAAAAATCCGGAAGCTCTTCGTTAAACCTGAACTGTGTAGTACTCAACAAATTTGAAGACCTGAATTCCGTGAAGGCATAAAAGCTGTTTTCGGAAGAAAGATTGTAATCAAAGTTTATTCTAAAATTCCTATTTACGAAGGTAGTGTCCTCTTTCAGAATATTGAAAGTTGTTTTTAAGTTGAGATCAGATCGGAAAAGGTTTGGGTGGTAATATGATAGGTTCAAAAGCTGTGATAGTGGTTTTAGGCTTTGCCACTTGACATTTAAATTCTTTCCACTGGCAAATAGGTTTTGAAGATTTAAGTCAAATTGACCCGTTAATAGAAACCTTCCATCTATCCGTTCATTAGGCAGTAGGCCGACTATGCCATCAACAGTATTTACTTTCTTGTTTTTCAGGAATAGCTTCAGGGAGGCTTCGTTGTTTTGAAAAGTCAATTCTAAGGGTTGACTGACTTCGATATAAGAAAGGGCATCGATCTTTTCGTAGATCTGATCGAGTTTAGTCTGATTGTAAAGAGAACCTCGTTCTATACCCAGATAAGAAGCCAGAAATGACCTCTTTATATTTACCTCTCCTATAATTTGCAATGAATCGAAGGTAATCAAAGGTCCTGGCTCGTAAATCAGATTGGCTGATATCGCATTGCTTGCAACTACTATAGAATCAAACCTCAGCTTACTGAAAGGGTATCCGTGTGTTTCATTATAATCTAACGACTTTTTGATGAAGGATTGCAGTCGATCAAATCTGACTGGCTTTTCATTAAATAGATTTTCCTTATAGCCCCATTTTAAAAGCAATATTCTGGGTATCGTCTCGACTTTCAAGTTGGCCCATTCAAAGGCAGGGCCTGCCTGAAGTTTAAGGACAACGCTGTCCTCCGATGAAAATACAGCAATTAACTCAGCCAAAAGGTGTCCCTCTGATTGTAGCCTCCTAATGATCTCAAGTGATTTCTGACTGGCCAGGGTGGAGTCAACAAATTCCGCTTCTGTCAGATACTTCAGTTGTTTGGTTAGCGACGTTGGATCCGTCACTCTGACCTTGACTATTCTATTCTTCTGCCCCAATACATCAGAACAAAAGAGCAGTGTGTTAATAGCAAAGAATACTGTCACAAATGTTAACCTGACACTCACCAAAGAATGTTAATTTTGTGTTTTTTAATAATAATAACGCTTTTGGCAGGAATTTACATTCATATACCTTTTTGTAAACAGGCATGTCACTATTGTGATTTCCATTTCAGCACAAGCTTGTCATTAAAAGAGAAGTTCCTGGAAGCAATAGAAACGGAGATTTCTTTACAAAAGGAGTATCTCTATAACGAGACTGTAGAGACCATTTATTTTGGCGGTGGAACGCCATCCTTGTTATCATCATCAGAAATATCAAAACAGCTTGAACAACTACGGTCAACTTTTGTAATCAACGAAAATACCGAAGTCACGCTTGAGGCTAATCCAGATGACCTTTCCCGCACCAAACTTGAGGATCTTTATAGTGCTGGCATTAACCGACTCAGTATAGGCATCCAATCCTTCGATAATAACATACTGACTTACCTGAACAGAGCGCATAATGCAGTAGAGGCATTCGAATGTGTTGAGCAGGCCAGAATGATCGGGTTTGAGAATATTAGTATCGATTTGATCTATGCAATAAAGGAGGATAATCATAAACGTTGGCAAAGAGACCTTGAAAAATGTTTATCACTACATCCAGAGCATATTTCTGCTTATAGCTTAACGATAGAAGAAAAGACTGCTTTTGGCAATTGGCTGAACAAAGGAAAAATCAGCGTAGTCAATGATGCTTTTGCGGTAGATGAATATAACATGCTTTGCGAGGCGCTAGGCGAGAATGGTTATGATCACTATGAGGTTTCGAATTTCAGTTTGCCGGGATTAGCTTCTAAACACAATAGCAATTATTGGAGACAACAAAAGTATCTTGGCCTAGGGCCAAGTGCACATTCTTACAATCAAATTTCAAGACATTTCAATATCTCTAACAATAACCTTTATATTAAGGCCTTGATTAGACAAGAGCTTCCAAATGAGATCGAATATCTCGCTGTTGAAGACCAGATCAATGAGTATCTACTCACTGGTTTACGTACTAGCTGGGGGTGTGAGATAGATAAGTTAAAAGACTATGGTTTGGATGTTCTTACACAGCACAAAAAATACATTGAAGAGTTAGAAAGCCGTAAAATGATCATCTTGGAGAACAATTGTATGCGTTTGACAGAAAAAGGCCTGCTTATGGCAGATAAGATTGCCTCAGATATGTTTATTGTCTAGAAAATGATAGCTCAATTCAACCATCGAAACGTGCTTTACAGGGTAGACCTGAGTAAGCCCATCGATATTTCAATACCTATACGTCACGGAAGCGATAACCCTAATTGTTATTGGTCTGACCCAGTTTCCATTAAGTCAATCAATGGAGAGAATTTCATTGGTAGTGTTAAAGCTGGTGGCAATGTCAATCATAACAAGGTTATCATTACACCGCATGGGAACGGCACGCACACTGAATGCTACGGCCACATATCAGATGATGAGTCGGCTACGCTTAATGCATGCCTGAAACAATCCCATTTTCTGGCAAGGCTTATTACCATAACTCCACATGAAGCTGAAGATGGTGATCTGATTTTTAGACTAAACGATATGTCACATAGGCTGATCAATAATGAGGTTGACGCGTTGATCATAAGGACAGAGCCTAACAGCGAAGAAAAATTAACCAGGAATTACTCTGGTACAAACCCACCTTACTTCAGCGAGGATATCATCGATTTTTTTGTGGAAAAAGGGGTCAAACATTTGTTAGTAGACCTTCCATCATTGGATCGGGAGGTCGATGAAGGAAAATTAGTGGCACATCGTACCTTCTGGGGTCTTCCTGATAAAATAAGGGAAGATTGTACTATTACGGAATTGATCTACGTACCAGACGACATTCCTGACGGGGTTTATTTGCTTAATCTGCAAACGACCAGTTTGGAGTTAGACGTGAGCCCTAGTAAGCCCGTTATTTACGAGATTCTTGCTTAACATGACGCAAAGGTTTAATTTTCTACTAGTCGAGGAGGCCAAGTAAGACTATGACCAGTCAGGAGAAAAAAGCTTACATGTTATTGAAATCTGTGATTTTCCACTATCACGGATTGGATGAAGAAGAAAGTAAAATATTAAAGGAAACAGCTGAGAAGTTAGATGCTCAAGAAGAATTGACATGGGCTAACGCCTTCATAGCTCAGGATTACATCACTTCTTTTGAGAGAGCACGTCAGTACCTGAATGATATTGTTGGTGATATGCCTAAAGCCAAACGCTTAGATTATGTTAATATGGTTTGGGAAGCTAATCATCTAAAAGGCTATGCCACCGAAATGGAAGCACAAGCCATTGTAAGGTTAGCGCGTGATTGGAAAATAGACGAAGAGTTTTATAAGAGCCTTAATTTCAATTAAAGACTCATCATCTCTTTGAATTTAGCGGCCTGCCTTCTACTTACCTCGACTTTTTCTCCTCCCTTCAATTTCACCATCAATCCTCCATTGAACCACGGTTCTATCGATTCTAACCAGCTCAAATTAATGATGTGTTTTCTACTTGCTCTGAAAAAGCTACGCTCATCCAGTTTTTCATCCAAGGCATTCAAGGATTTGTGAATCATAGGCTTGTTGCTCTCGAAATAAACCTTGATATAGTTCCCATCAGATTCGAACAACCTAATATTGGCCAGGCTTACAAACCAGCACTTGTCACCGTCTTTCACAAAAACCTGATCATTCAACCCAAGCTTCTTAGTTGTTTCTTGTGGCTTGTCTTCTGAGCCTTCTTTTTGGCTAGACAATAATTTGCTAATGCCATCTTTTAAGCGCTCGGGTTGCACCGGCTTTAATAAGTAATCGAGTGCATTAACCTCAAAAGCTTTCAAAGCATACTCGTCATAAGCAGTTGTAAAGATTACGGTCGGTACGGCATCAAGCATCTCCAGTAGCTCAAAACCAGATTTACCTGGCATCTGTATATCAAGGAAAATCAAGTCTGGGTTTACTTGATTTACGAGGTCAAAGGCCTCATCTACATTAGTAGCTTCTCCTATGATTTCTATCTCATTATGCTCTTGTAGTAAGTTACTCAGCTCTTTTCTTGCCAGACGCTCATCATCTACAATTATTGCCTTCATATTTCGGTCGTTAATGGAATGATCAATTCTGTTAAAACTATATCTTCAGTTTCGTTTTCTATCTTGAATGAGGCTTCATTACCATAAATTAAATTAAGGCGCTGCCTCGTATTTTTTAGCCCTAAACCATAGTGGTCTGCACCATTTTTGCCGTTCACCTCAAAGTGCCCCGTATTACGAAGCTGTACTCTCAGAGAATAGTTTCCTGTTTGTGTTTTAAGTTGAACCACTCCTCCCTTCTTCAACTTAGCAATACCATGCTTGATGCTATTTTCAACTAGTGTCTGAATCATGAGTGGCGGCACAAGGAACTTATAGGAATCAGGATGTATATCAAATTCCGTCTGTAATCGTTCTTCGTACCTTATGCTCTCTAAACTTAAGTAGTCTTCAACAGTTTTTAGTTCGTCTTTGAAAGTAATTAGTCTCTTTTTATCCGAAGCTAGAGAATTTCTAAGGATATTGGATAACTGTGTGATGGCATTTTTCGATTTGGCCGGATCTTCGTCTACCAAGGCTCTGATACTATTCAGGGCATTGAAGATAAAATGTGGGTTGAGCTGAGACTTTAGATTATTGAGTTCTATCTCCGTCATTGCCGCTTCTTGTTTCAATGCTTTGTTAGAACGCTGGAAATATTGATATGTAAAATAACACGCGGACCAAATCAATAATACAAACCAATAAGTC
>JBCBSS010000230.1:0-7160 GCA_039819065.1 Bacteroidota bacterium | reverse complement strand
TAAAGAATCTTTATGTTCAACTAACATAACATCACCAATTGCTGCCTGCCAATCTCTATATATCCATTGTTCAATTCTAGATGTTTCAGCAATCGCTGAATTTTGCAATTCTTTAATTACTTTTTCTCTCGGTTCTTTAATCCCCAACTCTTTAGCAACCGTCTTAGCAAGGGTTAGAACTAGTTGATACTGTAGCTCTTCGGATAGCTCATTTGCTATGATCGTTTCTTGATCTTTATCCAAATATTCATAGACAATATTCTCACATAAGATTGCCAACTTACTTTTTTCAAGATCACTCAAGTCAATTATTTGATCATACTTCCAGATTTGGCATAATGATATTAACATTGATATTTCCATGTGTTCTCCATCTGCTAAAGACTTTTCTAGAGATGAAAGTGCTTTAGAAATCTCTCCATATTTAGATTTGTCATCTATGTTGGTGAACGAGAACTCAATTTTGATTGCTCTGATCCAACCTAAGACAGAACACAATCGATAGGCAGTACTCGAAAATTTGTAAGAGTTAAACTTGTTTTTTGGAGAATGCTCAAGTAGATACCCGCCTCTATTTAAAAAGATTTCTCTAAATCTCCAGCATAGAGATTCAAGGCTCATGGTTAAAGGAAGGGAATAGGTCTTTAAAGTGTTGATATTTTCTTTTTTAACATGTCGATTTTCATGGATGACCGGAATTAAATAGTCTTTGAATACAAATGTCAAAGAAGTAAGAATAGCACTCACAATAGCTCCAATTAGTGCGGCCTGAATTTTTGGGTCAAGACTTATCAACCAATTCATTCTCTTTTTTGTCTATTACATTTGTAAAATGTAAATGTTGTTCCTCACAATGTATGCATGACAATAACTCTAATTTTCATTAAAGAAAATCAAAGCGTTCGCCCAGATCAATACCCAAGCTTGGGTATTTTTAGTCATATCGGGTTCAATACATGTCGCTCTTTTGAGTATTTTTTATCAATCTGCTAAAGCAGCTTTGGTCTATCCAGTGGAGTTGTTGGAGGAGGAGTGAGCAAGTGTTTTTGAGGAATTGGAGAATGGTAAGGTTAATCCTGCTGTTTATTCATTGCTGGAAATTTCAAAGACTTTTGAAGTTCCATTAAAAAAACTGCTTACCTAGATGATAAGCAGCTTCCCTTATTGTAATAGCTAACT
Source organism: Bacteroidota bacterium (assembly GCA_039819065.1). Classification (GTDB taxonomy): domain Bacteria; phylum Bacteroidota; class Bacteroidia; order Cytophagales; family Cyclobacteriaceae; genus JBCBSS01. The sequence goes on along the minus strand of JBCBSS010000230.1, from coordinate 5,981 downwards.
TTTTAGCAAGGAATGGCTAAAGTCTTGATCTCGCACTGAAAAGGCAGTGTAATCAGGTTACAAATAATGGGACTGGTTTCGCAGCCAGCGTCAAGGGTGACCAGCGTTCCCGTTCCACCTTTAACAGTATTGGAAGATTCTGCTTTTAAATCTGTTACAAAGCTTTTCACTTTGAGGTCTTTCAACATTAGTTTTTTCATAATGAAATAATATTAGTTTGAACTGATTGATATAAAATAGTTAGGGTAAACTAGCTTGTATAATTTATGGAAATATAATATTTTAACTAAATAATTATCATTTTTATTTAATAATATATTCACTAAGTTCTAGAAAAGAAAAGATTGCATATAGGACTGGATAAATGAGATGTTGAGCTTTTATATTGATCAGAACCGCCTAGGTATGCACGATTGCTCCTAACATGTTATACCAATCATTATTCGTGTTACATACCAAATGGGCCGTATAATACTCACACTTGACTTTCTAATAAACCCAAAATTCTCACCCCAAGTGATACCCGGAATTGGTCATTTTTAACCTCCTTTTTACTTAGTGGCGTATTCGTCAGTATGGCTTAACACCTCCCGAGGATGATAACAGCCAATCAATTTTTGAGGGACGCCTGGGGCTTCCACCATTACTCCAGTAACCCTTATTATTTTGCTTGTCACCGTAGTAATACCCATTAGCCTGTTTCTTGGGTGTTGTCTTTGAATAGTTTTGAGTTTTATTATTATACCAATACCCTTTCCACCAAGTAGTTCTACCATCATTATTACCCCATGATGCTTGAGTGCTTTTGGGGCTAGGCATAGTATACCTCCAACCTTGTAAATACATCTCCACAGCGACTATCAGAGTCTTGTTGTCAACGCTTATACCTGGCCTTAAAAAAATCGGGAATTTTATTGTTGTCGAGTGTGGAAAAATCAAAGTCATAAGAAATCCCTTCATAATAATCCCACGTTTTGTCTGCATGTAAAATGACCTTTTGACCATCTGGTAACGTTGCTACTTTGTCCTGTGCTTTTAATGGGTAATTAAAAAGTGTAATGATTAAAATAAGTACTAGTGGTCCATAGGTTATGAGTAGTTTCTTATGTCTTTCCATACTTAATCGACTATTTAGTGCTTTCCTTATTCTCTTAAACAAAGCCAAAACACTTTCTCCAAACAATACCCAACCTTGGGTATTTTCAAGTAGTCAGGCTGAATAACATTACTACTTTCTGCTGATTTCAAAATGTTTATGGAATGCCTACTATTAATGCATCATGAAGAAAAATGATCCTATGAAAAGACCTATACTGTTTCAACTCCCTCTACTTGCAATGATTCTTTTCTCTCTAATCTGTTGCCCATTCGATGCAATAGCCCAAGAGATCAAAGTTTACGGAAAAGTCGTTGATGAAGAATGGGAAGGTATTTCTGGAGTGAATGTAATTGTAAAAGGAACCACAACAGGAACCATCACAGATGTCGATGGTAATTTTGAGCTAAGTATACCATCCTATTGTACTTTGACTTTTTCTTTTATTACCTTAAAATCAATTGAGAAGGTCATTAACAATCCCAATGTCCAATCACTAGATTTAGGAATTATCCAGATGGAGCCTGGTGATGACGGTTTGCAATTTGGTGAACATCTCACAAAAGTCCCTCTACAATTTACTAAAATCGGTTACAACGGAGGAGTCAATTATAATCCTGTAGGTCTTAGGTTCAGTGCTATGACGCCTACTCTTTTTAGTATCAAAACATTTTTTCGCACAGATATCACCTACAGATTCCGTCATAATGATAATATTTATCTTGATATCGAACTGGGGAAAAACAGATTACTGAAGGTAGGCGAGTTTGAATTACAATTGATGGGTGGTTTTAGAAAGATTGAATTATCGCGAACGGAGATTAACCAATAGTCTTTAGCGCCTGAGGTAGAGTATGGCAGATTCAAGCTAACCGCAGGCTACGCTCATCAATCGATTAACACCATAGAGGGACAAAGGCGAGATGCCGGGTTATTGTTAGGCATTGCTAAAAGGCTAGGACGAAAAGTAGCATTGGGTTTCAGGGCCATGCGCGTTCATAATGAATGGCAATATGGTGCATCCGCAAATTATGATTTCGAACGTATCCCAGTTTCATTGGCTGCCGATATCAACACATGATTGGCTTTGAGGAACTAGACTTTTCTGTTCTGTTTAGATTGGGAAAGTCTGTGATTTATTAGAAGAGTTTTTGCCATGAACCTCTGACAGAAAGCCAGATTGTCTTTTTTAGAAAGGCTCTTGAGTCATAGACCCAAGAGCATGAGAAACTTATCTTAGAGCGTCACAAACACTAGCCTGCTTAGCATCTGATCCAAGAGGCATACCAAGTGTCAGTTTCACAGTCATTTTCATCAGTTTCCCCAGCGACGCAATAAACTGTATATTGTCCACCTTTGGCTGTATTCTTATGCTCAGCAGACATGTCTGTCACAAAACTTTTCACTTTCAGACTCTCGAGTGATAACTTCTTGTTCTTTTTCATCTTTGTTTATTTAGATTTTAAAATGATATAGGAGTGAAATGCGGGTTTTGATAGGCCTACCTTATCCTTCGTTTGCTCCTTTATATGTTAGTCTGCCAAGTATTAAAATTGTTACCTCCTCTGAAGTGATTTTTTTAATTTTTAACATGGGTCTTCCATTTTGAAAGAATTGAGGGATGTTTTGCTTTAAAATCGATTTCGCTCCTGTTGGTTAGTAGGTGGAATCAACTCACTGTATACCTGTACCTAATTGTTTAGATAAGCTATTTGAGGGGTGCCATTTGTGCTGGAAATGGTGGGGTTCTTAAAGGTAGGACAATGGAAAGTAAGAACGGCACTTTGGTGCCATCCAAATTAATATTTTGGCAAACGCAGGAATATAAGATATACATCTTTTCCCTTCTTTACAGCCCTTGGTATCCCTCTCGAATAGTTAATGTTATGTCTCAAAAACAGGCGCATTTCTACCTTCCACAGCATTTATAAGCACTACAGAAAAAGTTAAGCTGCTCAATTTGGTAAAACCTCTATCTTCCCGCTCAATTAGAACTTAATATGAATGCCGTTTCGTTCGGCACCACTTTGTCCCCCGCTGGCGGGGGTAGGGGGTGGAAGTCAAACAAGCTTACTATACGGCACCAAACCCAACACGAGTCTAGACATGAAACCTATAATTACCATCTTATTACTTTCAATTGTTGCCATCAACTTTTCACTAGGCCAAGGCCGCATGCTCGAAACCGAGTCCACCGTGGTAACAAAGCATGAAGTGACTGTGAAGGGGCAACAATTTGCTTATACTGCCACGGCCGGAACGCAACCAGTTTGGAATGAAGATGGCAAACCGATCGCGTCGCTATTCTACACCTATTACGAGCGCTCTGATGTAAAGGATAAAACCACCAGACCATTGGTGATCTCTTTCAATGGCGGACCGGGCTCAGCCTCAGTTTGGATGCATGTGGCTTATACAGGCCCTAGAATATTGAAAATCGATGATGAAGGTTACCCCGTCCAGCCTTATGGGGTAAAGGAGAATCCGCATTCTATACTGGATGTCGCGGATATTGTCTTTGTCAACCCAGTCAATACTGGTTATTCCAGAATACTGGACAAAGAGGTGGATAAGAAGACTTTCTTTGGAGTCAATGCCGATATCAAGTACCTTGCGGAATGGATCAATAGCTTTGTGACCCGCCAAAACCGCTGGAGAAGCCCTAAGTACTTAATCGGAGAGAGTTATGGTACTACTAGGGTATCAGGGTTAGCATTGGAGTTACAGAACGCACATTGGATGTACTTGAACGGTGTGATATTGGTTTCACCGACCGGCCTTGGCATAGACAGAGATGGCCCAGTAGAAGCCGCTAATCGACTACCTTACTTTGCCGCTGCAGCCTGGTATCAGAAGGCGTTACCAACAGCACTACAGCAAAAAGATCTGGATGAACTGCTGCCAGAAGTAGAGGCATATACCATGAATGAATTGCTTCCTGCCATGGCTAAGGGAGGTTTTCTTTCTACAGAAGAAAGGAAAGCCATTGCCAAGAAAATGGCCTATTACTCAGGCTTATCGGAAAAGACCGTCCTTCAACACAACTTGGATGTGCCCACCTCATATTTCTGGAAGGACTTGTTGAGAGACGAAGGATTTACGGTGGGCCGATTGGACTCACGTTATCGCGGTATCGATAGAACAGAAGCGGGAGAAAGACCGGATTACAATTCGGAATTGACCAGTTGGTTGCACGCCTTTACACCAGCTATTAATTATTACCTGCAGCAGGAATTGAACTACAAAACTGATATCAAATACAACATGTTTGGTCCTGTGCGACCATGGGATAGAAGTGGTGACAACACCGGCGAAAACCTGCGACAAGCTATGGCCCAAAACCCCTATCTCAATGTGATGGTACAATCAGGTTACTATGACGGTGCCACTACCTATTTCAATGCCAAGTACACCATGTGGCACCTCGACCCCAGCGGCAAGATGAAAGATAGACTAAGGTTCGAAGGCTACAGAAGCGGCCATATGATGTACCTCCGAAAAGAAGATCTGCAAAACGCCAACGACCATTTGAGGGATTTCATCAAGAAATCGATCCCGGCCGAGGGAATACCCGCCAAATATTAGTAGGTAGGTAATTCTCGAATATATAATTAGGGCTGTCCTAAGAGCGAGTCATTTCGACGTTAGGAGAAATCTCTCTTTTTCGAAGCATCGAAAGTATTCAAATACAGCATTTTGAGCGAGAAAGATTTCTCGTTACACTCGAAAAGACAGGTTTTTGGGGTTTTAGGTACTATCCTGCGACTTTCTTAGGCGATATTCACGTTAATTTATTGGCTCTCTACACAATTGTTTGCCCCACAATTGAATATCCCGCTCTAGTAAGTGAGAATAATTCATCAGTTGATGAAACTCGTTCTTGATTTCTTTTACTGCATTTGGATCAGTTATTCGAACCCGGGTCTCGTAATTGTGTTTAGTGCCACTGGCGGTAAAGTTCAATGAACCCAAGTATGCGATCTTGTCATCAATCAAGTAGATTTTGCCGTGAATGAACGTATCGCTTGCCTCAGTAGTGTTGGGCGACATATACACTTTGAAGGGAAATAGTTGAGAATACCAATAAGTATAAATGCGCATATACTTAACCTTCTGCTTTAAAAACCTAATCAAGAGGAATAGTATTATTGCTGGAATTAGTCCTAAAACGACTTTGATATCAAAAGTGAAATAAGCCATAGCTAATAGAATGACTACAACGGTAATGAGGGAATAGGTCAATATTCTAATGATCTTTTTCCACTTTTCTCGTTTCTCAACAGCCATATTGTCAGTTTCTTTATTTTGAATAATGAGCTTATGAATATTTCTTTCATAGCTACCATAGAAATCCTCAATATCATCAGTGGTTATTAGCTCAATAGCCAGGTTCCTTTTTTGAAAATTGATTAGCTCAGAGATTAAGAAGGGAGATAGGTAAGGAGAGACAATCTTAATGGATTCACGGGCATTGTGAAGGTCATTCAAGAGCTTTTTCCCAGCCCCCTTTCCGATGTAGATATCACATTTTGCTCCGTTGTAAAACACGCTTTAATGGTAATTTCTAGTTTACTAACTCTCCTTATGAATTATTATAGTGTTTCTCGTTGTATAACCTGAGCACAGCCTAGCCAATACTCATTGCCCACTTTTTAATCCGTTCTGACAGACTTGGATAAAGTCCAGAATTTCTTTCCAGTTAGCTTCAATGTATTGCTTTCTATGCTGCTCATTTATGAGTCTGAGTGTATGCTCTTCAGAAAACAGTTCAAAGTTTATATGTGGTTCTAAGTATTTCCAGCCTAACCAAAGGTTTTCTCTTTGAAAACAGTTAGTGCTTTCCTTTAAAAATTCGCAATATTTATCATATTTGGAATCATTACTT
>JBCBSS010000229.1:0-7296 GCA_039819065.1 Bacteroidota bacterium | reverse complement strand
GCTGAAAGCTTAATGAGCAATACCTTAACCCACGTAAATCAAGCATTGACTAAAATACGTGCCGGTAAAGCAATGCCTAACATGCTAGATGGAATTATGGTCGAGTACTATGGTTCTCCCACTCCATTGAATCAGGTTGCTTCAGTGAACACTCCAGATGCACGTACATTATTAATTAAGCCTTGGGAAAAAACAATTATACCTGATCTAGAACGGGCTATAATCAACAGTGATCTTGGGTTCAACCCTCAAAATGATGGCGAGCAAGTGATCATTAATGTTCCAATGTTAACGGAGGAACGAAGAAAGGTTCTGGTGAAACAAGCAAAACATGAAGGTGAACAAGGTAAAATCAGTTTAAGAAATGTACGGAAGGATACGAACGATACTTTCAAGCAAATGCAAAAGGACGGCGTATCAGAAGATGAAATAAAGAGAGCCGAGGACAAAGTACAGAAGCTAACTGATGATTATGGCCATAAGATTGACGACTTGATCTCAAAAAAAGAGGAGGAGATCATGAAAGTCTAAATAACCTTTTCTACTAGTTAAAAAGGTTATCTAAGTTTGTAGCAATTCCAACCCTTACTCCAAAATCTTGATACTGGCCTTCTTGGAATGATGCCACAGCCTCAATCCTGAAAATCCGGAAGATGTAGTCAATACTGTAGCCTAGTTCTGTATAATTAAGAGAAGTAGGAGTAGCTAAATAATTGACAAGCACATTTTCTCTCAAGCCAAGAAGTCTGATAACCGGAATTCTGGTGAGTAGCAACTTTCGGAACTGATAGTGAACATGGCTCTTGAAATACCTATCAGCAGTGCTGTAAGTATAGTAGTCCAATAATCTAAAACTCCCAATAGGGTCTGTGGTTAGAAAAGGGTTTCTATTTCCCATGAAATGCTTGAAGTCCGTGAAGAATAGCGTTGGCGAATCTGCAAAGAGACCTGCCTGAACTGACAATTGTACATTACCTCTTACTCCCAATCTGAACCTGTGATCAATACCAACCTCGACAAGGTCATAATCTACATCGCTGGACAACGCATTACTCAAGCCTTTTTCATAATTGATTTTGAAGGTTGGGGATGAACTTGATATGGGCGTTTTTCTTCCATTTCTTATTCTGAATTTTTGCCAAGGCCTGGCTTCAATGCCAGCATTCACTTTTAGCGCTACATTTTCTTCGAACTGGGTATCTGCAAGTTCTAGATTCAATGGGACATTTGATGTAAACTCTCTCCCCTCACTATCGAAGATTGAAAAATCCGAATTATTGGATAAAGCTCTTCGCTCTGCCCATTCTGCGCTAAGATTTAAAGTTAGATTATTGGTCAATCTGTATCTCCCAGATAAGCGTATATAATCTTTCTCGTATATCTTGAGGTAATTCCTTTCTAAAAATAATGTGGTGAAAGTATTGACTAATGGATGGATTGGGTTAGATGCATTGAACTGGCTAACAAACCTACCTGCTTCCAGAGAAATATTACTTCTTTTATGTCTCTGTCCAAAACTATACCGTGATTCAAACTTCCCGATCAATTTCTTTCTGGAGAAGGCATAGCGTAGAGTAGGACCGAATTGAAGTTGTTTTTTGGCAGAGTATCTCCTTCTGAAGTATAGCGATGTATTGAAGTTATAGCCTTCCACTGTGTTAAAATAAAGTGACCTCAAAGGGCCTCTAAATATCAAAAAATCAGTCTCATTAAGTTTATAATTTTCTCCGACCAGAAAATCAAAAACCTGAAACCCCGATTTCTTTGATTTAAGCGTATCCCCTTCCGCTATACGCTTTTCTTCTGCAGCTATGCTATCCGTCGTTTGATATCCTTTTATTTCAGCCTTGGACAAAGGTACTGGTCGTATATCTGCCCAAAAGGTAGAATCTTTTTTGAAAGCCAAAGAATCGACTTTAAAACTTCTATTAGATATCACTTCTGGCTCTTTTTCACTCCTCTGCTCTTCCTTTTCATATTCCCGCAGCACCTTACGCAATTCTTTCCTTGTCACTTCTTTTCCTGATGATAGCTTCTCTTGGATATCTCCCGTCTTCGAGTCAATACTTGCTTCAATTTCCTTTGCCAAGGCCTTGTCAACTTTCTCGTCAACAACCTCAAAGCTTACTTCTAGATCAGGATTCATTTGAAGGCTGTATTCATTAATTGTAGCGAGGTAGTTGTAAACAAACTCAAAGCCAAAAAAACTACCTGTTACTTCATACTTATGACTTACCGGCATCCATGCTTGTTGCTCAACTGGCTCGTAAATCTGACTTACCTTAAACTTAATGCCCAACTTAACAGTGCTTAGATCAAGGCTGTGAATGCTCCAATAATCTTCTACAATAAACAAAAGCCCATTAAAAACATCATCCCCTCTACTTCTAGGTCTGACAGATATTTTGTTAATGGTATATCCTCGCTCAGTAAATGAGCCCAAATATTCAAACCGGTAGTAAGAAAATGCCTTTGGAGACAAAGGGGATATAGCGCCTCCGACTTCCGGATTATAGAAACTACCCGTTATATAAGCATTGGGGCTGGTATTATTGTCATCACCAGTGCTTCGAATAGAGATTACCTTTTCATCTACCGTATTAGGTCTTTTATATCTTATTTCACTAATTGACTCGGTGATAAACACTCTTGTAGAATCGATACCTTCTTTTTTAAGTGCTCCTCGGGCAAAGAACGGGTAGTCTTTCAAACGCCCAGTGCCTTTGATATACACCTTAGCGTAAAAACTGTCTATCTGCTGTGTGTGATACTTGGCTTTGGCAATAGCCTTTCTCATTATCGTATAAGCTGGGTCTTCCTTTCCTGCCTTTACCTTAACTTCTTCCAGCACAACTGTTTGAGACTTGAGCACAACATCAAGGTTGATATATTCATCTTTGATCTCAACCCTCTTGTTTACAGACTCATAACCCAAGTATTGGAATCTCAAGTTATAAACTCCCGGTTTTAGTTTAATCTCATAAAATGCATCTGCATTAGCAATGGCACCAGAGGATGTTTCCTGAACATAAATTGTGGCAAAGGGTAGTAGTTCACCTGTATCTGTTTTTATGTAACCTTTTACCCCTGCTGCCTGGGTATTGATTATGGATAGAATTGAAAAAAATACAGCGACTATTGAAAATTTGAACATGCAATCTTGGCTTTTAAACGTCTGTATACAGACTCAGTTTTAGATTGATTAGTTGCTTAAGAATTAGATATAAAATTTTTTTCCTTCGATTATCTCTAATACGGAGTCAGGAATGAGATATTTCACTGACATCTCATTTTTCAGACATTTTCTAATGAACGTTGCCGAGATATCAATCATAGGAGCTTCCACCATTCTAACGTTCGGATGGTCTTCTAGTTCTGTGTGAGATGAATCAGGCCTTGGATAGACATAAAGCTTGTAGTTCTCTAGCAGAGCTTTATAGTTTTTCCATTTATGAAAGTGAACCAAATTATCCTGCCCAATGATAAGGTGAAATTGGTGTTGCGGGTACTTATCGGAAAGATAGGTCAGTGTATCTACAGTGTAACTCGGCCTCGGCATATTAAACTCAATGTCACAGGCCTTGAGGTTATAGTTATCATGAATAGCAGCGTTGACCATGTCTAGCCTGTCAAACTCATGAAGCAACGATTTGCTTTTTTTGAATGGATTTTGAGGCGATACAACAAACCAGGTCTTTTCTATATCTGTGGTTTCGATCATAACATTGGCTATAATCAAATGACCTACATGGATCGGGTTAAAAGAACCAAAGAAGAGACCTATTTTCAAGATTAATTTTATTCTTTGGTGAAGTCGTCGAAAAGCTTCTGTGCCTTTTTCAAGGATTCTTCCAAATCCTCATTGACAAGCGTCGTGTCGAATTGATCTTCGAAAGACATTTCAAACTTTGCTTTGAATAGCCTTCTCGAAATGCTGTCCTCGGAATCAGTATTTCTATCCTGCAATCTTGACTTTAACTCATCAAGCGAAGGTACTTTTACAAATACGGCTAATCCCCTGTCTTTAAAGTATTTTTTAAGATTTAAGCCTCCTTTAACATCCACGTCGAATATGACATGTTTGCCTTCAGACCAAATCTGCTCAATTTCGGACTTTAGTGTCCCGTAGAAGTTGCCTTCATATACTTCCTCCCACTCGATGAATTCGTCCCCATCAATTTTCTCCTTAAATTCGTCGGGAGTCAGAAAATAATAATCTCGGCCGTTCTCTTCATTTCTACCTCTTTTATCTCTTGTACAAGCAGAAATGGAGAACCCTAGATTTTTGTTATTCTCCAGAAGATGTTTGACTATAGTAGTTTTACCCGAACCAGACGGAGCGGAGAAAATAATTGCCTTTTTTTGGGACATTAAGCTATTGTGTGATGTCGCCTATCTTATTTCTGATCTCGTCAGCTAGCCCCTCTGGGACTTTCTTACAGCACTTTTCTTTGATCATACCACGAATGGTTTTATCCAAATTATATATTTCATAATAAGGCATGCAGTTCTGTAGGTGCTGTTCAAAATACTCTTGTTCTTCTTCAGACGCTTCCCCATCTAAGACCAATTCGAGCATTTTCAGGCATTGATTATGGTTGGGTTGATTTCCTGATTCTTGATTGTTCTGGGAATTACTTTCGTTGGTAGAGTTGGATTTCATACGTTAACAATTATTTATAACCCATTTTTTTTGCATACTCACTTAGTTTCTCTTTAAGCAGGTTTCTAGCCCTATGAAGTCTGGATCTAACCGTGCCAATAGGTATATCCAGTATTTTAGCCATTTCATCGTACTTGAAACCTTCAAGATCGCATAGAATTATGACCGTTCTGAAGTCAACGTCCAACGAATTTAGGGCGTTGGAAATCTCATCACCGATCATATCCTGCACTGTTTCCACTCGTAAGTCAGTGGTCATCGGAGTATCGACATCTTCCGAATTATAAACAGTTTCTACTTCTTGATAATCAACTTTCGCAGGCTCTTTACTCTTCTTCCTGAAATCGTTGATGAAGCTGTTTTTCAATATGCGAAACAACCAAGCTTTGGCATTAGTTCCTTGTTGAAAAGAGTCAATAAACCGATATGCTTTCAGAAATGTATCTTGAACAAGGTCTTTAGAGTCATCTTCGTCCAAGGTCAACCGATAAGCAAAGTTGTACATTGAGTCTATATGTGGAAGGAATTCCTGGTCGAAAATTTCCTCTTTCTTACCAAGAGAATAACCTCGTTTTTGTACTTCTGACATATATTCAAAAATAAGAAAATAAAAATATAAACAGTTGAGTGCCAAAATAATATTTGGGATAACTCAAATGTGTGGTTTTACCCTCTAACAATGAGTCTTAAGCCTTACGTTTAGTGCATTTTAGAACCCCTAGTATAAAAAGGCATTTATTAGAAGTGTTTTTGAACTGCGTCTTAAATCATCTTTCCCGGTTACTACGGCCCTTTTTTAATAGAATTTTCTCCTAAGAATAATATTGATAACAATATTTTAAAAAGCCTGTTTGTATGATAGGTTAATTCAATAAGTAGGTTAGGTTTAGTTTAGAAAAAAGGGAGTGTAGCTCTCTTTTTTCTTTTTATGGCCTTACAGTTTCGTATCGTGAAAGGATGCTCTCTTCCATCTACCACTTTCAAATATCCAAGTATGAGTCGCTCTGAATCTAGAAGTAAAAGGCTCTCCCTCATTAATACCCTTGACCTCAATTTGCATGTTGACTGCTGCCGCATTGTCGTAAACGGAAATATGCAAGTCAGACATTTCATAAGTCTGAATAGCTAAATCTCCTTTTTCCAAGCTCTCTTTTCTACTTCTAATGTAATTGAGCCATCTTTCCTTGCCCACTACTTCTGCACCGCTATTGCAATGGAGATAACTATCGGTAAGCATATCGGATAGTTTATCGGCATCAGCGATTAAGAATGCTTGATTGAATTGTTCTAGAGTACTTTTTAGCTCTTTTTTTTGTTGGTCAGAGGTTTCGCTTTCGGAAACACAACTAACAACAGCACTGGATACTGTAACAGAAATTAGAATAAGAAATATAACTTTCATTTTGGCTGATATAGTTTTTATATAAGCTGTCAATGGGATTTACTACTGTCGACGCATAATGATCAATTGATTATGATTCGGCTATGCGCTATGAGTTCTTCAGAATTTAATTACTCAAAAACATTTCAGGTTTTATTGCCGTGTTGATTCTGATTACAATTACGGTTATTTACATTAACTTTTTCTATTTTGGCTTTTAAGCCCTAAAGAGAAGTAGTTAAGATGTTTTTCAAAAAGCGGTTGAATAGAGAAGAGAATGATGCTGAGCTGATCGCTTTATACAAAGAGTCTGAGGACATCAATATTCTCGGGGATTTATACGCTAGGTATACTCACTTGGTTTACGGTGTTTGTTTAAAATACCTGCAGGACAGAGAAGAGAGCAAGGATGCCGTGATGCAAATATTTGAAAAATTGGTATCGAGCCTCAAAGACCATGAGGTGAAAAACTTCAAAAGTTGGCTACACGTAGTAACTAAGCATCACTGTTTAATGGCTTTAAGATCAAACAAACAAGTTACCACCACTATCGATGAAAATATTTCTAATTCGTTTATGGAAACTGAAGCCTTTCTGCATCATGATGAAATGGATAGTGTAGAACAGAATTTGTCTAGCTTGGAAGATTGTATCAAACAGCTACAAAATGAACAACAAACATGCATCCGATTATTCTACATCGAGAAGAAAAGTTATTTAGAAATATCGACGGTGACTGATTTTGAAGTGAAGAAGGTTAAGAGTTACATACAGAATGGTAAACGTAACTTAAAATTGTGTATGGAGAAAAAGATGACGATTCATTAGACTAAGCAATTGGACAAGAAGCATTCACATAGCACTGACAAAAAAGATCTTTTTAACAAAGAGAACCTAGACGCTTATTTACGAGGTGATCTTGAAAATAGTGATATGCATCAATTGGAGGCTGAATCACTAAACTCCGAGTTTTATGATGATGCTTTAGAAGGTTTAGAAGCCATCGACCCTCAACGACTTCGCTCTCTGTAATATCTTCGGCCACTACATTCTCTATCTGTTCATTTGTAGAAGGAGTATAAAACAGATAAGACAATGTGATCAGGATCGTTACTGCGGCAGCTATGCCCATTATTCTTGGCCAGAGTGGCTTAACCTCTTCTATTGACCCTGATTGTATTCGTTTCCATCTCTCAGCAATAGAAGCTGGCATTGACCAATTTATTATGCCTACTGGTTTATATATCCGTCG
>JBCBSS010000228.1:0-7400 GCA_039819065.1 Bacteroidota bacterium | reverse complement strand
ACTGGAAGAAAAACTTGTGCCGGACTGGGTAGCCTGAATAGTTGTTATCTCCTGCATGAATTGGTCATAGTATACATGCCAGATGGGTGGTGCCGGTGCTTGGGAAACCGCTGATATGGGGCTGTAGCCCGATTCAAACCCACATTGACTGACGGAGGCACTTAAAGTGGGGGACGCAGGCCCGCTAATACTGACTACCCCGGTTTTGGTAACACTACCGCAAGTACTCGAAACAAAAACTTTGTATTCCGATCTACCAGGTTGTGTATAGACATATTCTATAGGCAACTCCGCATCGGTCTCATTGATATCCTCCCATTGCCCATTTTCATATCTCCTTTGCCATTTGTCTATTCTTCCGGCCACGCCAATTGCCCTTACTTGTGGCACAGCTTCACCAATACAAACCCCGCCGCCCTGAACAGATGAGACCGCAGTGTTATTTATAACACTGATCGTATATTCACGTGAAGAACAGGTGATATTTGTGCCACCCACATCAGAAAAGGTCAATACATAAGTTCCAGCTCGTTTCCATGTTACTGTGGTTCCTGACGTATTCCACGTCCAGTCAGTATTGGCTACACCGGTGATATTCACAAGATCCCAGTCTTCGGTACTGCTTATAATCTGGTAAGTGCTTGATTGATTCGTGCAAACATCAGTAGCCCCTAGTAAAGTGCCACTGTCACAATCTGTTTGGGCCATGGTGTTAAAGCTAAACTGGACTAACATCAGCAATAGCACGAGCTTGGAACCAAACACTGTAGTATTCTTGAAAAATGGCATCAAACTTCTATTTCGTTTCTTCAAAATAATCTTGTTCATGGTTGTCCTTATTTTTCAGCGTAGTGGTATCTGTATTCATTGGTATGTACCTCGCCATAGCTGAAGGACTCAACATAAGTACCTTCAAGGCGGCCGATAGCATCGAAGTGGTATCTGGTATACATGTTATTGGCATCCAGAATGTGACTAACCTCGTCCCATTCATTATGCACATAACTGGTCATTTGGGCGTCTAAGGGATGGAAGCGGAAATCATCCCAGTATAAAGTCGTGGCAGATTGGTTGAAACAAGAAACACTTACAGGCTCTCCTTCATTAAAATCGACATCAACCTGCATCAAATACCATGCACCAGCCTTCTTGGATGCGTTGAAAGGAACGTATACCACCGTAGATGGACTGTTATTATACATTATTCGTAACCTGGCACTTTCAGCGTTGGATTCATGCAGCCAAACACTTACCCGATATTTGCCATGTCTTAAACCGCTATTGCCCGGAATGTCGAGTTTAAAGCCTACTTCCCCCTGGGTATCGGTCAAAAGGGAGTTAGTTCCTGTATGTGCTACCGATTGGACCGCTTGGCCTGCAAAACTTACTACACCGTCACTTTGTGGAACATTGCCTTCCCAATTCTCCAGCCCATCGTAATAAAATTCTTGATATGAAGCATTAGTAACAGATGCTGCCACGTGAGTATTGTCGGGTGATAAACGTACCGCCGATGTGTAACCATTAATATCTTTCGACTCAATGGCTTTGCTGAACACGGTGTATAGGGTGACTTCATTCAATTTTACCCACGAAGGGTTTTGCGTATCAACACTATAATTGAATTCATCGCTTGGCTCCAAAAGCGGTGCCATACCTTCATTGGTCAATTGTGGAGACTGCCAGTTGTAGGTCCTATGTTTACGCCATTTGCCCCTTTGTTCATCAATAGACGTTTCCAAAGTAGTAATTTCGTCACTCCATGTTTGAACTTCGGCTGAGGACAAAGCCTCTCGGTTATTCCAGTTGTCATTGTCTACCTTGTACTGATAGGTTGCAGCACTTTGTGTTAGCATGTGTTTGTTCTCCAGGTTCTTTACTTTAAGCCCCATGCCCAGCATGCCACTTTGTATCTGGGCACCGGTCATGCCAGAATAAGCTTCCACTTTGTAGGCAGGTAAATTTTCCACAACGAAGTGATTGCCATAACTATCTGCTGTAAGTGATTTTGTCACTTGCCCGGTATATAGGTCATAGTCTAAATTTTTGGTAGTGACTCTGATGCCTGTTTTGGCATCATAAATGGTTGTTGCGGTCAGTACATCGGGATATTCTTCCCTTACGGAAATAATCGCCCTTTCTTTGCTTGATAACTGCTCGAGTGTCCCACCATTTTCATCAGGATCAAAGTCGTACTCTTTCAAAATAAACCTTTTGTAAAAACCCTGTTTGACCACACCTTGGTCCTTGTCTGCGATATCAGTTTCATGCGTTGAGACCTGCTCATCAAGTAGGTAATCGTTGGTGGATTTTTGCAACAAGCGATCTTGCTTGCCATAAAGTGATTGGCTGATCAGGTTGCCTATACCGAAGGCTTTGTTAATGACCTTGTTTGTTCCACAGTCATGAGCCAGACAAGGAGACCAATCTTCTGTAACCATATTTTGGTTGTAAACGCGGAACTGATTGACTTCATAACCTGGATAAGGTTCACCATTTGTTTCCATTCTTTTAGTGACATATTCATAGATCACACCTGGAGGCGGTAATTCGCGATTCAAGGCCAGAATCCTACCAAAAGGCTTGTTTATTACCTTTTGGAATTCTATCCTGATGTTCTTCAAAGCTTTTGTTATCCGGTCCTTGGCATCCTCTTGACCTTCCGGGATTAATTCCGGTTCAAAAACCGGATCATCTTCAGGAAACTCAAAACTGGTTTGAATAAATGGCTCATAAGAGGTGACACCACTACTTATTCCTGTTTCCGGGTCTGTGTAGTCGTATATATTCTTTGTGGTTTGACCACTGAAAGTGTCAATTATTGTAATATCCTTGACCCTTAGACCATCACCATAGCGCGCCGCTGGAACATCTACCTTTACAAAACCAGTCATGAAATGCGGAATGACATCAAATGTTTCACCTGGTAATTGGGTAAAGGTGGCTGTACGATTGCCCAACTGCTCATAAAGGGCAGCGTTATTGACCAATATATACTCTTCCCTGACATCTTCAATTATGACGTTTGCCGGGCTTTCAAGAATGTTTGCCATCGGATGGTCCTTTCGAAATCCATCGAAGATGTGCCCACGATCCGCTACTAAACTAGTTAGGTCAATTTGATCGCCAATTTGAAAGTACTGGTCATTCGATAACCCCTTTTCTTTAAAATATATCTTTGAGTTGTTAAGAGCTGAAGTCCTTTCTATTTTATCAATAGCAAGGACTACATAATTATTTTCCGACGCCCTTATGAAATCATCAGACTCGTAAGTGAATTTTATTTTAGCACCCATGGCCGTCTTCACCGATTTTAAAGACCATGCGTTTTTGTTTGCTGCGGACTCTAGCGTTGCCCTTCGCGTATGGCTTTCATCTTGACCATTAAAATCACTTTTATAAAATTGCCATAAATCATAGTCCTCCGCGCTGTAACCGGGATTAACATGGTAGGAGAATTGGGTAGGGGGCATGATGTCTACACCTGCCTTGCCCAGTGATTTGACTCCTTTTAATGTCAGTTTTCCCAAATTCCTGTAGACCAACTCTTCTCCAAGAAACCCTTCGACCAAAGTACAATTGTTTAGATTTGATTGGCCAAAAAGAGGGTCTTCAGAGTAAAAATCAAAAAGTCGGGAACCATCCTGCGCAACGGTACAAACACTACCCCCTATTGGTACGCCACAAGGTATCTGTGATGGGTATTCGCGCTCAATTCCATCAGGGCATAGGACTGAAGAAAAATCCGAGTAATAGCCAATGCTATTGGGTGTACCATCGGCCAGGTCATAATGATCATTATCAAAGCGTATTATCTTGAGTGATTTATTCGTAAGTTGATCCTTGACACCATTCTCGAGGTCATACCTATCCAGCACCTTATGTCCATTGTGATATTTGACTTTCACAAAGTCCTCCCCTTGCCTAATAGTGACCCTATTGTCTATTTGTCTACCCTCATACATAAGGTATTCAGAACCTACATAGGGAAAAGGGTGGGGGTCTTCTATTGGAGCTTCCTGGTAGGCATCACCTGATTGTTTATCAAGGTTAATATTTTCCAATTCACTCTTTTTGATCAGGTATATCTCGTCAAGCTTCATTGTACTGACAGGGCTGACACTGTAGGTAAGGCTTCCAAGTTCGGTTTGACTGTTGCTATTCCATTTTAAAGTATATTTACGAGGTTTGCTTCCACCTTCAAGACGGCTTGTCACACCCCTTCCATCCTTCTTTTTAGACTTCACAAAGAGTGCTTTATACGTCCTGGTCTCTATTGCATCTAAATAATATAGTTCTTTGACACCATAGGAGAATGTTTCCCAATCACTGCCTATATCAGAAGCATAACCAGAGTGTGGCGTCCTCCATTGATAGCTATCTGTCCAAAGCCCATAGTCAAACTTTACCCAATAGCCCCAATCCTGATCATTAAGCATACCGTCGCCTTCATTGCCTGCACCTCCCTTGTCCACATAGTCAGGTCCGGTAATAGCCGTTAGCAGCCAAGTGTAAGCATAGGGCTCGTCATTTTTGACTTCCTTAATAGTAGCCCTACCCTCTTTAGGCTCTTTTAATTGAGAGCGGCTATACTCGTTGTAGCCATATACGGGTAGCGCATAATGATAGGTAACACCACTGGCATTGGTGATCATAAAACCACCAATTTTTTTGTCCAGAGGAACGGTTTTTGGCTTAAGCGATTTATACTGCGGGGTTCCTGCACAAGCCTGAAAAGGGTCAGTATCCTGGTAATTATCTGTGATATACATCCCAGAGCCATCACCGCTTATATCATTTCCGAAGCTCTCACAAGTGAATGGCAGGGCCATTTCCGGTTGAAGGTAGTTTTCGTATACTTCGTAGCTTAACCTTCTGCTTTCCGCACCTTGATAGTAATCCATAAACCCTAAAGAAGAAGCTGTACCATTTTCTATTTCTTCGTTCGTGAACCATTCTACATGTTTGGAACCGGCGAGGTGCTGGTTTTCAGCTTCGTCATCAAAGCCATCGGAAGGAACTGTCAAATTACGCTCGGCAACAATAAAAGGGTTTCCCGTCCTTTCGAACTTTCCAGGGTCAAGCTCGACTGTATTGCTGAAATCTCCCAGGAACCGGAAATCAACTTTCTGTTTGGAGAACCTTTGAGTGCCTATATACTCTCTTATCGGTAGGTTCAAATCCGGCTGACCGGTATAGTAATTTCTTTCATAAACATTTTGGCCATTCATATTCCCATGCTCAAGGATTACAGGTTGCATTACACCCCCAATGCCTTGACCGGTTACTGAATAAGTATCATAAGCCGGGTAAGTCCCGCCTAACTGCTCAGATGGATCAACAGTTTCTTCAGGGAAGAGTGGGTTATGATCATAAGCATCATAAGTATCGAAGGTATAAGAAGTGAGTTGGTTATTAAATGGCTCCTGGTTAATGTAACCATCTTGCCCGATTAAACTGTTGGCTTTTTCTGGGTACAATGCACCTACAGAAAGAATGGACTCGCTTTGATCTTGCCAATAACGATGAAATGTCTCACTTACACCAAAATTCAGGAACCTACCGCCGATATTAAAAATATCGTTAGAAATAGTTATTGATGAAATACCAGACGGGTTTCCGTTGTTAGATGCCGGGCTAAATACACTGCCGGCAATGTGGCCAGAGGCACTATTTGACCCAAGGTTATAGCCCATTGACGGGCTTGCCATGGACAATGGGTTATTATCGAAAATTCTTGAACTACTGCTAAACGAACTATAGGCACTAGTACTAAACCCTTTATAAGTGTCCTGGGTTTTAACCTGGGTATAGTTTGTGCTACCTTGCCCACCTCCTGGCATAGACAAGCCAACACTATAAGACTTACTAGTGCTCTCACCTCCATCCCAGTAATCTCTAATGACCCTTTTGTTCTCGTAATTATCATCAGGAAAGTTATCGACATTGCGCGTAACCGCTCCCGGGTTAAGCGTCCATCCCAAGCCTATCCATGAACTTTCCTGTTGGGGTTTGATACCCGCATGATAGCTCAACGAGAGTGGATAGCCACCTTCTGGCCCAGGGACTTCTAACAATGGTAGGTTGTAAACCAAGTCGCCCGTAGCCAGGTTGACCATATCGGTCGTGTCTACCGGTTCAAAACTAGAGAACTCAGGGGCGGAAGGCCCGGCGGTCAAGGCATAGCTAATGGTTGGCGAAAAGATGCTATAGAGCATATTCACCAGGAAAAACATGGCGATGATTTTGATGGCTTTTCTTCTTCTGAACATGTGCTGAGGTTTGTTTTAGGACTGGGAAGGCTCAAGGGGTCACCCTGGACCTATCGGAGTCCTGTTTCATTGATGATTTTAGGTATTGATGTCTGTTATATGCTTTGTTAGGATTAGCCCCAAGGTGGGCTATGACAGGTTGCTGTGATCATGTTGTTCAGGGTTTGTTTTTATTGTTGTTCTTTATAGCTGTTATCTCTATTGACCGCTTGGGTATTCCCTTTTTGAATAGGATTATATTGCCCACCTTGATGAGGGCTCAGAGTGGCTATTTTGAAATCTATCCTAGGTATGTTTTCCAGGTATTGGGTTTCAAAGCGGAATTGTTGTGGGCCTATGCCCATACCGAACTCCTCCAGGTTAAGCTGTACCCAATCCATATCCTTTGTTTTTTCTTTGTTGAAGGCAAACATTAAAGTGGTTGCTCCTCCCATGCCATAGGTACGTGGGTAGATATAATCTCCAACCGGTATAGTATCTTGTTCAGATGTGACAAGGTTAACGTACTCACTCATCCTAAAAGAAAGGGTCTGCACCAAATCACTAAACTGGTTGAAACCACCACCGGATTGATAAAGGGCTTCTTTGTTTTCTTTGGAAAGGCTGAGCACGAAGTAATGGTAATCCTGGTACTTCTTTTTTAGCCGTGAAAGTTCACTGGAATCAACCGGTTGAACCGAGCCTAGTTCTTGTGCGATCAACAAATCCGTAGGCCTGTAGGTAGCTTGGAGCCTAAAGCCTTTGCTTTCATTGAATCGAGTGAGGTGGTTGTCTTCATCTACTACATAAGCCTTCAGTTCCTCTTCGTTCAAATATTCAGGCGTGCCACATGAAGTTAATGTCATAACGATGCTAACCCATAGCATCACTACGATAATTTGGTAGTTGTTTCCCATGTAATGTTGTTGTTTGTCTTTATTGAACCTTTCTTTTAAAAGTCCTGCCTGGCTAATACTTAGTACCTTGTTAAACCAAAAGGAAAGCGTTTCTTGTGATTTTTTTACTTTCCAAAATCCGTTGTTGTAGACAACTGTACTAGCCGAACGAACTTCAAAATTAATAGGGTACATGTAATATTTCATAGTGGTTCAAATAGTTTTCTTGATCGGTTTTTCTAAATATCTGATT
>JBCBSS010000227.1:0-7418 GCA_039819065.1 Bacteroidota bacterium | reverse complement strand
CTCTTAAAATTCATCAAAGTGAAAATAATGAATCCGGCCTTGCCAGAACCAATTCAGATATCGGATATATATATTTAGAATTAAAGAAGTTTGATTTGGCTGTTCATCACTTCAATAAATCTTTAGATCTACGTATCAAATTAAATGATTTAAAAGGTCAAGCGAAACTCTACAACAATTTGGGGGAAGCACACAAGAGGTTGGGGGAAAATGAGAAATCACTCGAGTACTTTGCTGATGCGATCGAAACACATAACCAAATTCATGGCATCGATGGTTACAGTAAGTCTCGATTGCATGCTATGGTTAATATGAATTATCTCAATCTGGAGCTATTGAGATACAAAGAAGTAATAAAAGACTTAAATCATATTATTCCATTAACCCACAACCGGAAACTAACACTGAACGAAAAAATCCAGCTCGGTAAGGCTTACCAAATACTCTCCAAAGCATATAAAGCTCAAAATAATGAAGAGGCATTTTTCGAAGCCTACCAACAACACATCCAGCTAGAAATCGAAATAGCTGGCGACCGCCGCGCCCAGGAACTTCAGGAATCGGAAAACCGCTTTATGCTAGCCCGTGCAGAGCAAGAGCTTGAGCTAGAGAAAAAAGAGCTTCAAAACCAACTGCAGGAGTCTCAGCTAAGCAATCAAAAACTTATGATTGTAGTGATTGCGGTAGGCTTGCTCTTTGTATTTACCATTTCTCTGGCTTTATACTATCAAAACAGGCAGATTAAAACCTCTAATCAACTGTTAGATGCGAAAAACGACCTGATTGAAAAGCAAAACAAAGATCTGGTTCAACTGAACAAAGAAAAGAATTATCTCATCAGAACGTTATCACACGATCTGAAAAACCCGCTACATCATATTTTGGGCTTGCTACATATCATCAAACAAGATGACAGCACACTTAATGATGATCAGCAAGAATACATGGATATGATTGCTGAGGAAACAGGGTATATTAACGATATCCTAGAAAAGACACTGGATATCGAAGTGGTCGAGTCTAAGAAAGTAGAGTTGGATTTGGAAGATGTAGATGTCGAGGAGTTGCTATACAAGGCCATTGCATCGTTCCAAAAACAAGCTTCCAGAAAGTCGCAAAATATCCACACGGCCATTGCTAAAGGTAACTATATCACCAAGCTAGACAGAAGCAGAACACGCCAGATAGTACAGAATCTTATTTCTAATGCAATTAAATTTTCTGAGGCTGGCAAATCGATAGAGGTATCCTTAGAGGAGGTAAGAGATAAAATTAGGTTGACCGTCAAAGACCACGGCCCTGGCTTCCAAAGAGATGAGCTTCCTAAAATATTCCAGCGTTACCAAACGCTCAGCGCCAAACCGACTGATGGAGAAAGCTCCACAGGACTCGGACTTTCAATTATAAAAACCTATGTTGATGCTATGGGTGGCAAAGTCTGGTGTGAGAGTGAACCTAGCCAAGGCGCTACCTTTAAGGTGGAATTCAAACTCACTGCATAAGCAACTCAAGCCTCGCGCTTCAATTCGAGAATTGTTATTTCAGGAGGCATGCCTACTCGGCCAGGATATCCTATATAGCCAAAACCGCGATTCACGTAGAGGTACTGACCGTTTTCTTCATATAGCCCAGCCCATTGCTTGTAGGCGTATTGTGATGGGCTCCATTTAAAGCCACCGATTTCTACACCGAACTGAAAACCATGAGTGTGCCCAGCCAGCATGAGGTCAATGTCTTGGTATTTAGGCCTTACTTGAGCATCCCAGTGGCTAGGGTCATGAGATAACAATATTTTCACCGGAGCTTCTTCACTGCCCTGATAAGCCTGATCCAGCTTGCCATATTTAGCAAACCTACCGGCACCCCAGTTCTCATTACCCAGAATAGCAATCTTCTCTCCATCCACTTCTATAAAGCGATGCTCGTTCATTAACAGGTCATAGCCCATATAACCGTGAGCTTCTATTAAGTCTCGGAAATTTTGCTCTTTGGCCCCTGGCGCCCAGCTAGATAGATAATCACCATAATCATGATTACCCGTAACAGAGTACACGCCTAGAGGTGCTTTGATCTTGGCGAAGATGTCAATATAGTCTTCTACCTCTTTAGTTTCATTATTGACCAGATCACCGGTAAAGAAAGCTATGTCAGGCTTTTCTCTCAACAACATATCAATACCGCCTTGTACCGCTGTCTTATTGAAAAAGCTACCAGAGTGAATATCTGACAGTTGCGCTATTCTTATCCCATCGAAAGCCTTGGGCAGATTGGGAAGGTAAATGGTCTTTCTTCTGATGCGGTAGTCATGTGCACCAGATATCACACCCCAACTCATGGCGACCAGAGGTACTGTACCAGCAACAATAGCCGTCTTGGTAAGAAACTCAGACCTTGTGATCGCATTGCCTTCACCTGATGGCTTTGGGTTTTGAAATAGTGAAACCACCCATTTGCCCACCCGAACCAGGTCGTCAGTAAACAAGAAAAGGATGGCAAAAACTTTAGAAAAATAATTGATGAATAAGCCGGTCATTAGCAGGCTTCTGGAATTCCCTTTGAACCAATCGGGATTACCAAAATTGTAAATAAGAATAATGGCAAAGGCAATGGCCGTAATAGACCAGTATCCATACCTGGCAATCTTACCTGCCACATCGCTACTATTCTTGACCAGCAGTGCTACTCCTTGATAGACGTAAAGGTCTATCAAGAATAGCAAAAACAACATTATTGGAATCGCAACCAGCTTATTCATGCCTCCCTCTCTTTTTGCTTAATAATCAGTCTATCACGAGGCTACCTTAGCCACTTCCACTTCTACCTCTACTTTAGCAGGCATTGGTGATTTCTTCTTCGCATACACCCAGTACTTAATTCTGTAAACTATACTGAACAGAACAGGTACAATGATCAATGTCAGGAACGTAGCTACGATCAATCCAAAGATTACAGTCCATGCCAAAGGTCCCCAGAAGATTACGTTATCTCCACCGACGTAGACTTTTGCGTCAAACTCTGTGAAAAGGGAGAAGAAATTGATATTCAAACCAATAGCCAAAGGAACAAGTCCTAGTACGGTCGTGATCGCCGTCAGAATAACTGGACGAAGCCTGGCTTTTCCTCCTTTGATGATGATCTTTCTAACCTCATCTTTAGAAAGCATTTCTTCTTTAGGTATACCCAACTCCACTTTCTTCCTATCTATAAGTAACTGGGTATAATCCAGCAGCACCACACCGTTGTTTACAACAATACCGGCTAGTGATATAATACCCATCATGGTCATCATGATCACAAATGGCCAACCAGTTGCCATCAGCCCACCGAATACACCAATGAAGCTCAAGAATATCGCCAGCATGATGATCATTGGCTTGGAAATACCTCCGAATTGGAATACCAATATTAAAGCAATTAACCCAAGACCAGAGAAAAATGCCCCCATTAAGAAAGCCATCTGCTTCTCTTGCTCTTCAATCTGGCCTGTGTAATCAATATTCACAGAAGCAGACTTTCCTTTGAACTCTTCCATTTCCGATTGAATCTCCCTCACTATAGCACCTGCATCGGTAAAACCAGGCTGCAACCCGGAATAGACAGTCACAACACGCTTAGAGTCCCTGTGCTTGATGGCGCTAAATCCAGAGGTATTCTTCTGGTAAGCCACCGCTGAGATAGGCACTTCTTTGAACTTACCGGAATTTTGATCTTTGAAGATGATATTCTGGTTGAACAATGCGCTGGTATTGTAGCGCAAGTCCTGATTGAAACGGACGTTGATATCATAATCCTCTCCATCTTTTTTGAAGACACCGGCTTTTTCACCAAACAAGGATCTTCTCAGTTGGCTACCTACCTGACCTACAGCAACACCAAGCTCACCAGCTTTCTCACGATCTACTTCCACCTGCATCGTCGGTTTGCCTTTATTTACATCTATCTTCAATTCTTCGATTCCAGGAATGTTCTTAGAGTTGATGAAGTTTCTCATTGCCTCAGCCGTGGTAATCAACTCATCATAGTCATTTCCTTCTAGCTCTATGTTGATTGGATACCCAGCAGGAGGACCCACTGCGTCTTTTTCAACAGAAATAGCTACTCCAGGGTAGATTCCCTTAAGAGCGTCTTGTACTTTCTGCCTTAGCAGTTCAGAATCTTTTCCTTGTCTATACTTGAATTCACGCATCGATGCGGTAATCTTAGCCCTGTGTGGCATTTCCGCATTTGAACCACCATCTGTTTGTGGGTTACCAGCACCCTCACCTACCTGTGATACTGAAGATTCAACCAAGAAATTTCTTTCGCCTTCGATATAGTCGGTATCGTTAATGATGCCATAAACGCGATCCTCAATCTCCTTGGTAATAAGGTTAGTTTTTTCAATCGCCGTACCTTGTGGATACTCGATATATACTATGATCTGGTTAGGCGTGTTGTCAGGGAAGAATTCTACCTTGGTTCTTCCACTACCAACTGACATACCAAAGGCCATAAAAGTGGCGATCAATAGTACCACTGTCAATGAGAAGTACCAATAGACATTGCCACCTCTTACCGCGTGAGTAATTCTCTTTTCGTAGAAATTCTCAAAACGAACCAACAACTTCTTTTGAAACCAATTGGCCGCTCTCTTGATACCATATTTATATGCCCAGAACAATACGGCATTAACAAGCATAAGGGTTCCTAGACCGCTCATTGATCCTCCAAATAAGAGGATAGGCACACCCAGGCCAACCAAAATGATTGATAGCCTCACTAACTGTTTCACTGAGAGTTCTTTATCTCCAATTTCCATGAACTGAGATACCAACATCGAGTTCATGAAAATAGCCACGAATAACGATGAACCTAGAACGATGGAAAGCGTCACCGGGAAGTAGATCATGAACTGCCCCATAACACCCGGCCATAGACCTAACGGTACGAAGGCCGCTACAGTAGTCAATGTAGAAATAATGATTGGGAAGGCAATTTCACCAATTCCCTTCTTAGCCGCTTCGACCCTGCTCATACCTTCTTCATCCATCAGTCGGTATACGTTCTCTACCACCACAATACCATTATCCACGAGCATACCAAGTCCCATAATCAATGCAAATAGGATCATGGTGTTCAGCGTGTATCCGAAGAGCGAGATCAACATGAAAGAAATGAACATCGACATTGGTATCGCGAACCCTACGAACAGGGCATTTCGGAAACCTAAGAAGAACATCAATACAGTTACCACGAGGATGATACCGAAAATAATATTATTGACAAGGTCATCAACTTGATTCAGCGTTCTGGATGATGAGTCATTAGAAACAGAGATATCCAAATCCTGGGGAAAGACATCCACTTGAGCGTCCTTGATGATATCACGAATCTTGTCAGCAGCAATGATCATGTTTTTCCCTGCACGCTTCTTCACATCCAGCATCACTACACTATGACCAAACTCGCGCGCGTACGTGGTTTTATCTTCCTCTTTGAAACTGACCGACGCGATGTCTTTTAAGTAAACAGCTGCATCATTTTCAGATTTCACTACAAAATTATCAAGCTGTTTGGGCTCCTCTATTTCACCCAGTATTCTAATGGTTCTTCTCTGTCCACTGGTTTTAAGGTTACCTGCGGAGACAGTCATATTGCCATTGCTGATAGCAGACAATACATCGCCGAAGCTTACTTGTGCTGCCATCATTTTATAAATGTCGACAGCGACTTCCACCTCTTGCTCTTGGGCACCTCTTATATCAACCTGTTTGATCTGCTCCAAGTCCTCAATCTCGTCTTCCAGGTACTCAGCAAATTCTTTCAACTGTTCTACCTTATAATCTCCCGCTATGTTGATGTTCATGATCGGGATCTCTTCTGATAGGTTAAGGTCGAAAACATTCGGCTCAACTTTGGCACCATTAAACAAAGGCCAATCTTCACCAGCAACCTCACTGTCTACTTCGTCCTTTACTTTCTGCTTGGCCGCTTCTACCGTAATATCCTCATCAAATTCTACCGTGATGATAGAATAATCTTCCTGTGAGGTAGAAAGCGTTTCCACCACATTACTAAGGTTTTGAAGCTTGTCTTCCAACGGGTCAGTGATCAGACGTTCAATATCTTCTGCCGTATTACCCGGAAAAGGCGTACTGATGTAGATCTTGGTTTCCTTAATTTCAGGGAAATCCTCTCTGGGCATATCAAAATATGACGACAGCCCTATTAGAAAGAAAATTACGATCAATACAAGAATAACAGAGGGATTGTCAATCGCCCACGACGATAGACGAAACTCTTTGTTTACTTTTTTCTCTTCACTGTTCATAGACTTGCTTTTAATATTTTGACTTGTTGGCCATCTTTAACACTCCTGGCTCCTTCTTCTATGATATTATCACCACTGGCGATGCCGGATAGTACTTCTACATAGTCACCTTGCGTCTTACCTGTTTTAATAATATTCTTGGAAGCTAAACCTATGTTTTGGTTGTCAATGTCCTTGGCTACATAAGCGTATTGTTCTCCATCAGCATTTTCAGAGATTACACTCTGCGGCACGAGAATGGCGCTTTCATTCACATAATCGTTGATTTGTACCTTGGCCGTCAAGTTGGGCTTGATTTTACCATTTCTGTTTGGCACAGGTATTTCAACAGTGAAAGATCTGTTGTTAGGATTAATGAAATTACCCGTTTGACGTACTTTCGATTCTATCGTATCATTCAAAACCGGGAAATATACCTTGACCGTTTTACCAGCCGTAATATTGGCGATATAAGTTTCGGGGACGTTAACCTCAATAAACATATCTGAGAGGTTTACGATCCTGAACACCTCAGAGCCTGGACCTGCCGGTACCACCACAGTGCCCTGATCCCGAATAACATCGTCAATTATACCAGTAAAAGGGGCTCTGATATTGTACTTATCCAGTTGCGTTTCCAGTTGCTTAACTGCATCAATTTGTGCCTCATAATTTGTCTTGGATTCAAGGTATTGAATCTCCGATCCTACACGCTGCTCCCAGAGTCTTTTACGACGTTCGTACGTGGTCTTAGCCAAAGCCAATTGTGTTTTTAACTGCTGTAATTGACTGCCAGCACCTCCATTATCAATCACCGCCAACACCTGGCCTTTACTAACGCGGTCTCCTTCCTTCACGTTCACCCTAACCAAAGTACCAGCCATTTCCGGATAGATCAGTACATTCTGCTTGGTAGATACATTACCTTGAAGCTCGACGTAGTGATCGAATTGCTCTGTCTTGGCTTCAAATGTTGTGACCAATGGTAGTTTTTTATTACTATCATTAGCGCTGATAACAGAGTCAAGCATAGCTATATCTTGTTCCAGTGTTTTCAACTGTTCCGTAAGTTCCTTCTTTTTTGTTCTTATTCCTTCCATATCACCTTCGGATACCAAAGCTTCTACTG
>JBCBSS010000226.1:0-7420 GCA_039819065.1 Bacteroidota bacterium | reverse complement strand
GCATTTTGAGTGAGAAAGATTTCTCGTTACACTCGAAAAGACAGGTTTTTTTGAGTTTCTTATCCGATATTCACGTTGAGTTACTTATTCATGATCCTTTTCCGGTGTTTAATACCCCATTCGGTCAAAGAGCGAAAAACCGGATCTAATGACTTGCCATAATCTGTCAGTTGATATTCCACCGTTATTGGCGAGGTGTCCTTTATGGACCTGGAAACAATATCATGCGCCTCAAGAAACTTTAAATCCATCGATAATGCGCGACCGGTTATTCTAGGAATGTTATTCCTGAGCTCATTGAACCGCATCACCCCACCTACATAAAGGGCCGTCATGATAATGATCCTCCACCGCCCACTGAGCAGTTCCATGGTATCCATCACAGGCAAAAGCTTCTTGGTGATTTCGGACTTATGATCTGCGTGTGTATTGTTTAAGTCAGCCTCCATAGTATACTTTTTTATACCGGTATACAAATGTATACTGTTATACTTTTTATACCTAGTATAACCTAACATTGGGCAAATCAATCAAAGTACTATGGAAAAGATAATGTTATTCAATGCAACTGGTATGCAGGGGGCAACCATTGCAGCACATCTGACATCTTTAGGGCATCAAATCGTAGCACCGGTTAGATCAGCACAGAGACTGAAGGAATTACAGAGCAAAGGATTCACAGCATTTGAAACAGACTATTCAATCGCATCTTTATCTCCTCAAATGGAAAAAGTGGATAAGGTACTGTTGCAAATTCCTGCACAAATATCGCCATCGGAAATGGTGAGTCTTACTTCCAGATGCGTTGATGCCATTCTGGCTGCAGATTATCCCGATACTGTTTTTGTGATCAGTAGTACCCTTCCTGATGCAAAGGTTGGTGTTCCTAGTGTGGATGCGAGGGTGGAAATGAAAAACCTATCATTGAGCAAACTTCCCAAAACACCAATCTTGAGTGCTACAGAATACCTGGAAAACTTCTCGACCGCCTACAGACATACGATTGAATCGGACGGGGTCATTCCGCAAACTATTCCAGCCAATTATCCGGTAAACTACTTATCCTGGTCAGATCTGGCTCACTTTACCAGCGCTGCTTTGTTTTCCAATGTACTTGAAGGCAAGCTATATAGAATCGGAGGAAACGAAGGAATAACGGGCTATGACCTTGCTGAAAGGCTCGGCCAGGTAATTAACAAAAACCTTCGGTATGCCCCCATAACTCATGATCAACTGGCTGGCTTTCTCACCCCCATTCTAGGTGAAAGCGTTGCAAAAGACTATGCTGAGTTCTATGAATATCAGGACACGCGAGGACAAGAGTTGCTTAACCCCAATACCAAAGAAATTAGGAAGGTTTTGGGGTTGACATTGCCTCAGTTTGAAGAATGGGCGCAAAAAGCTTTCAAAAATTAAACTAAAAACTACATGCTTTGCATGCTGCGAGTTAAGGGTTTAAGGGTATACCACTTTCAATGTCCATAAAAGCTGACCTCAGCATCACGGCTTTCCATTTTGACCAAGTTGGAGGTGTCTCCGAGCACCTCATCTACAAAGCCATAATCTTTGGCTTCCAGGGCATTCATGAAGCGGTCTCTTCGAAAAAGCTCCTCTATCTCTTTCCATGAATGGCCGCTATTCTTACCCATGATATGAAACAATTGTGTTTGCAGGCGCTCTTGTTCATGAGTAGCAATACGTACGTCCTCAGTATACCCTTTAGCTCCGCCGCTGGTTGGATGCTGGTGGATAGTAGCTTGTGCCAGGGCATAGCGCTTACCTTTGGCACCTGAGGTGAGCAAGGCGGTACCCATACTGCCGGAAAACCCTACTGCCACGGTAGACACAGGTGCAGAGATCATTTGCATAGCATCATAAATGGCCATACCTCCATATACCGACCCTCCGGGAGATTGTATGTACATATCAATCTGTTGGGTCTTACTTTGGCTATTCAAAAAAAGCAGTTGGGCAACCACCAGGTTAGCCACCTGGTCGTCTATTGCCGATCCAAGGAAAATGATACGCTCTTTCAAAAGCAGGCTGAAAATATCGTAGGCCCTCTCACTACGGCTGTTCTGGTCAATGACCATAGGGATCAAATTCGATTGGATATTCATAGCTACCGTTTAAAGATGGATCTTATTTTTTGTTGAAATGACCTGTATCTGGAATGGTGAAAAAGCTGTTGTTCAACCTCCTTGATCTCCTGCCGCAACTTCTCCCGCCCATAAAGGTGTACAAGGTCATAAGTAGCCATCTGCCATCGCGCTTTCTCTTTGAGCTCAGGACTGGATAACACTCTTGCTTCAGTTACTAACAGTTCGCCCGTATCTCCTCTTTTGAGCAGCCACTGTTCTATTTGTTCTGTTTCAGTCAAGGAAGTCCTCATGGTTCAATGATCTTTGTTTGATTTCATCGCGCACTTTTTCCAAGCATTTATATTTCTGTACCGTAGCAGACCGCTCACTTGAGTAGCTGAACCGGTCAGCTACCTGCCTCATGGTTAGCTTTTCATAATAGAATGACTGCAACAGGCCCATACACTTCTCCCCTGCCCTCTTTAGATATTGCAATAGCTTTTCCGCCTGGGGCTTGGGCATCTTTTCTTCAGTCACCTCAATATGGTCGAGGCTTTGATTACCCGTCCGGCTTTTTCGATATTTTAGCCATTGCTTTTTGACGATACCCATCAGATACGCCTGATCTCCCACTGCTGGTTGGAAGTCGCTACTACTACATTTCTCATAATAGCTTACCAATGCCTCCTGGAATATCTCTTTGGCCTCTTCCAGGTCTCCGCCCTGCCGTTGAATATAGGCGGCAGCATGAGGAAAAACCTCTTTGTACCACCTGATGATGGTTGCCTCACGCGTTTGGATATTTGATTCCTCAACAACAAGCATAGATTTTGTCTTTATTATGATGTTCCGTTATTGGCATTAATATCACCCACATTTTTAGTTTTTTTAAAAAATCTTTCCACACTCTGTAGAGGATTTAGAAACGAATAGTAAGCATAAGTTCTATAAACGACTTGACAACTAATATTTGGTAATCCTGTAAAATGTACTCCGTGTTATTAAAATTAGATAAATTACTTAAGCCTATCCATGAATTTCACGGTCATAAAGGTCAACGTGTTGGAATGGGCAATAAAGGAAAGAGACTGATGTATAATCAACCAGCGACATGAAAACAAAAAACATCGAATTCAAGCGGCTAACGGAAGTTAAAAAATCCGAGATCATTGAATTGATGAACAACCAGTTGGTAAGGCGGCAAATGCCTTTGTTGCGGGGCGATTTCGGTAATGATGATTGTGATAAGTTTATTGAAGCGAAAGAGAGCCTTTGGGCTCAACATGGTTATGGTCCGTGGGCATTTATTGTTGATGGCCAATTCGCTGGCTGGGGCGGATTACAATATAAGGAAGGAGAAGCCGACCTGGCGCTCGTATTACACCCTGGGTATTGGGGCATCGGAAAAATTTTGTACCAGGAAATCATCAATCGAGCCTTCGGTGAAATGCATATGGAATCAATAACCGTATTATTCCCTCCAACCAGAACAAGAATTCAGGGCTTGTTACGATTGGGATTCAAGGAAGACAAGACATTAGAGATTGGAAATGAAATATTTATTAGATACCGGTTGGTAAGACCTGACTAACAAAAAGATTAGGCATAGAAATAAATGGACCGCTCTAAACAAAAGAAATGCTTTAGAATACCATCACAGAGTACTTTGTGCCCTTTTTGGTGTTGTCACCAAAAAGGGCTTTCAAAGCGCCAAAGAGATCACCTATAAATTGGGCTTTAGTGAACCTACGCACTTCAACCGTTTTATTTAAGCAATATCCGACAACCACCGCGGGTGAATTTCGCAAAAGCGGCGTATCTTAGAAATAGATCATCCATTCTTTGCAATCGGTCATTCTATCAGGCAACAATCTTTGACCTTTGCTTAAAAAAACAAACTATGGAACAAAGAACAAAGCTGGGACACAGCACACTGGATATCAATCGCATAGGCCTTGGGTGCATGGGCATGTCAGAATTTTATGGCTCTTTTGATGAGAATGAGTCCATTAATACCTTACATAAAGCAATCGATCTGGGCATTAATTTTTTCGACACCGCCGATATGTATGGCAGTGGTGCTAATGAAGCATTACTGAATAAAGCCTTCAAAGCTCGGTGGAACGAAATCGTTTTAGCCACCAAATTTGCCATCATGCGAGGGCCAAATGGAGAATTTCTTGGTTTAAGTGGAAAACCAGATTATATCAGAAAGGCTTGTGATGATAGTTTACAGCGCTTGGGTGTTGAGGCCATTGACCTGTACTACATGCACCGAAAGGATCCTGAAGTAGAGATTGAAGAAATTGTCGGTACCATGGCTGATTTGGTCAAACAGGGGAAAGTGAAATACATTGGTCTCTCTGAGGCTGACCCTGAAACCATACGGCGCGCTCATGCAGTTCACCCTATATCTGCCCTTCAGACTGAATATTCCTTATGGAGCCGTGAACCTGAAGAAGCCATCTTAGACGTTTGCAAGGAGCTAGGGATCACCTTTGTCGCGTATAGCCCGTTAGGAAGAGGTTTCCTGACCGGAGCAATCAAAAGCCGTGCTGACCTGGAAGAGGGCGATTATCGACTCGGCAATCCTCGTTTTACCGATGAGGCCATCAAACAAAACCTCAAGTTTGTAGAAGTGATTGAGCGTATCGCACAAAGCAAGGGTGTTTCTAAAGCGCAGATTGCCTTAGCCTGGGTACTGAACAATAGCGACGAAATCACCACCATCCCAGGCACCAGAAAAATCCATCGCCTTGAAGAAAACTTGGGTGCATTGAATGTAGAATTGACTAAAGAAGATTTGGCTACTATAGAAGAAAATATGCCTTCTGAAACAACAGGATCAAGGTATTGAAATAGCCGTTATTAGGGGATTTTTCATTGCATCAGCTAGAGGAGTGGCTGCCTTAAAAATAGCGTACTTCACAAACAAGACGAACAACATTTTTGTCGACTAAAGACTTGTGAAAACTTGTATAATCTGCTAGTTTCGGCTTTGAGCAAGAAAGGCTCGGCATTCAGTAAGGTGAGTGAGACCTCAAAAATTGACTTTCGTATAACAATTAATGAGTAAATTCAAAAAGGAAGTCATCTTCCTATCCATCGTAATCCTCATATATATTGGGTATACAACTTATATCTATTTACGGCCTAAAAACATTTCGCCTAACTCGCTTATTGAAATCAGTGGACTGCTATTAGAACAACCTGGGTATGAAGAGACAAATGGTGATAATGCATCAAACATTAGTTTTCAGCTCATTGGAGATACTAGAAAATTCAAAATCGAATCGTGTGGTGTAAAAGCAATAGATCTGGAAGTAATGACCAACCTGAAGTCCAGGGATTCTGTGACTTTTAAAGTAAAAGAAAAGCATCATCGGAATCTTAGGGAAAGTATCAATAGCAGAATTGAGGTTTTTGAACTAAGGATCAGTTCAACAGAGACAATATTGTCTTTGGACAACTATAACAAATGTGAAAAAAGTGTCTGGAAAGAAATCTTTCTCGTAACAGTTTTATTGGTTTTGGCACTAGTTTTCACATTCATAGATAGAATATTTCACAAACCAGTTCCAAGAAACAATAAGGGGTAAGTTCAAAGTAATTTAAGCCCAGATAGTATTCTAAAAAGAGATAAAACATAAATTGAGCTGCCAATCTTGATCTATCACACAAATGTTGGATACTATTTAATAGCCGTATTTTCGTCAAGTCTATGATCAATTATCCCTTCTAAATGAGAAAAACGCTAATGCTATTGGTAATCGTTTTTGTCTCAATTTTGAGAGCCACCGGACAATCTCCAATGATACTTTCAAGATCAGAAGCACAGGAAGACCTGGAATGGCTGAGGTTTTCACTAGAATATGTACATCCAAGGCTATACAAATACGATGATAAACAAACCGTAGACCAGCAATTTGATAGTGTATACAATGCTATTAACAAAGACATTTCAGGTCTCGATTTCCTAAGCTTAGTGAGCCAATTAAACGCAAGCGTGAATTGCGGACACCTTTATACCATACCGCAGAAGGCACTTAGGCAAGAAGTGCTTGACAAAAAGGTGATACCGTTCTACATCAGGTTGGTAGGAACCGACTTTTACATTTTTAATGATGTCTCTGCAAAAAATAGGATCCCAAACGGCTCTAAACTCATTGCTATCAATGGTAAATCTGCATTGGAAATTTATAAGCTAATGCTTCCAGGCATTGCCACCGATGGATATATAGAAACGCGAAAACGAAGGTTGATTGAGCGCACTTTCAACCATTCTTACCATGGGTTTGACCTCTATTACCATCTCTATGTAGATAGAAGCGCAAACTTCGATATTGAATACGAGCACATCAAGTCCGGGAAGCTCAAGCGGATCACTAAAGCGGGTATTTCTACTGAAGCGCGAAAGCAACAATTACTGGAAAAGTATGAGATAGATCAAGAAGTGTGGTTCAAAAGCCCTTCACCGCAATTTGAATTGGTAAAGGATAAGGATTACGCAGTATTGACCGTTTCGCGTTCATTCTATGATAAGAAAATAGACCCCAACTATGATTCACTCTTAAAAGCGGCATTCAGTCAATTAAAAGAAAGGAATGTTTCCAATCTGATCATTGACCTGCGCAATAACGAAGGCGGCAGCGAGGAGCAACAGATGGAATTAATATCATACTTGTATGATAAACCGTTCAAACTGTATCAAAACATCTATCAGAGCCATATAGATTTTCGACCACTTAAGGAAGTCATTCTGGAAAGGGATACCTCTCAACTGCTATTCAATAATGATGATGAGTACATGAGAAGGTTGACAGGCAATCTTTGGATCAACAATTATGAATACGATAAGAACATGAGGTTACAACCACCAAAGCCTGATGTTTTTGATGGGAAGCTCTATGTTTTAATCAATGGTATTACTTTTTCCAGTGGTGCTGATCTGGCGGCGGGTATAAAGAAGACGACTGATGCGACTTTCATTGGTGAAGAAAGCGGAGGTACATTTGAAGGCCCTACCGGAGGGATAAGTATCGTCGTACAGCTTCCCAATAGTAAAATTATGGTACGCATCTCTCCCAACATCCAAATTGGCTATTTGTATCAACAACACCCTATCGGGCACGGCGTAATCCCGGATCACCAGATAAATTATTCAGTTGATGCTCTGTTGGAAGGAAGGGATTTGGAAATGGAAAAGGCGCTGGAATTGATCATGGACACTAAGCGATAATTTCAATAAGGTCGTTTTATGCCTTTGCTGGTGTTCTCACCAAAAAAACTACTATCTAAACTTGTTGGAGCCCACTCTAATGCGGGCAAAAGGAAAGAAG
>JBCBSS010000225.1:0-7600 GCA_039819065.1 Bacteroidota bacterium | reverse complement strand
AACAATAGCACATTAAGCCTAAAGAAAGATTTAAAACAAGTCAATCAACTCTACAATTTTTTCAAAAAATCTCACATACCTACGATTTTCTAGAAAGTCTTGAACAAACCTTGGATTGGCATTTGGCAATAAAACAGGTATAACTCTGAAAGATTTGTCTCTGGTTTGTTTATCTATCGCCTTATTGATTTCTTCCTCGAACCAACCTTTTTGGGTATCATTTCCAATAATTACCACGCAAGTTTTCGAATTATCTAGGCCTTTAGATAGTTCTTGCCGAAGTGTTTCTCCTGGAATAAGTATCCATTTATCCAACCAGACTCTTAGAGCATGCTCCTCTTCAAGCTTATGTGCTATAAGTTCAACTAATTCAGCATCCTCGTGGGAATGGCTCAGAAAAGTATCGTATGTAGCTGTTTGACTCATTCAGGGCTGTCTCTCACAAAGAAACAATAAACCTTGTTTCATCAGGAAATATGCCAAATTCCTTAGCAATAATCAATCTTGTTTTGCTATAATTTGAGATTAAACTAGATGATTCAGTGGGAACTTCTGGCCGTATTGAAAATGCTAAGATGGTGTTAACGGCTAAAAGCCGTTCGGAAGGCCGAGCTCTTGCGCCACGCCTTGAAAGGCGTGGCAATGCATTAGGAGACCACTTTGTATCTAGCGATGACAGTGACAGGTTTACACCTTTACCCCAGCTACTACCCTAGCGCGAAAGTTACTTTCGTGCTTGAAATGTATGTTCAACACTCATTTCTAAAGAGGCAGAATAGAAACTGAGGCCTCCAAGTGGAAATATTTGGCTGCACCCGTAATTCTGGTGTTATTGCGTCCGTCAGTGGCCGGACAGGGTCCGACGTAGGAGGAAGAAGCAATCTCAATCCTACTCTGCACATCGAGATCGCTTCGTGCCTCGCGATGACAGCGGTTATTTACCAGACCTTTTCTGCGGTGAAGATATTGTGGTAGTAGTCGTGCGATTGGGGGCTCATGACTAATGCGGCGCCGAGGGCACTGGCTTGTTGTATGGATGTGGCGTAGACTCGTTTGTCAACGAAGTGCTTGGCCAGCAAACGGATGAAGATTTCATTGTCTATGAATCCTCCGGTTACGAATATATCCTCGATGTTGCTACCTTCAACGGCATACATAATGGATTGGGCCTGGCAGGCGGCCAGCTTGATTACCATATCGGTGTATGCTTCTTCATAGGTGTCGAAATCCTCGAAAGAAAGGTCATCACCAAGTGGTGCTAAACTATCGGTATAGCTGTAATAGGCAGTTAAATCGAATGGTTCAGCACATCCCTTTTTGGCCATCAGCTTCATCACCAGGCTTTCATCAAAACTAATACCTCTATGATAGAGCTTATCCTTACCGAAATGTGACGAGATCATGGTATTGCAACGGTCATGCTCATTGCCAAGAAACAAACGGTTGGCTTTAACCGGGTCGCCCCCGAATGAAAAGTAATGCAAACTGTCCCTATTCAGCCCCTCTACGTCCAAAGGCTCGTGATTAAAAGGGTTCATAGTAATGTTCCACGTACCGGTAGAAAGCAGTACAAACTGTTTGGGCGATTGCAATATATAGGGGATCAGTGCGGCTGAACTATCGTGAATGCCTACTCCAATCTCTACATCTGGCGTATCAGCGCTGGTGTAGGTCGTTCGGGTATCTACTACTTCCGGAAACTTGTCGTTGATGCCTTCATCTTTCACCCATGCATGGTAATCGGCATGCTGGAAATTCCAGAGAGCTGTATGACAACCTATGCTGGTGTATTCACACACTTTTTGGCCATGCAGCAAATAGGCCAGGTAATTGGGAAAGTGAAGGGTCCGATCAATCTGGGCATAGACGTCAGGCTTACTATACTTAAGCCAATACATTTGCAATCCTGAATTCAGAAATCCTAATTCAGGCGAGGAAGTCTGAGCAGCGATCTCACTGGGATCACCATGCTTGGCATAAAAAGAAGCTTTGACCTCGTCAGGTATTGGTTTCAGGTAATTATACAAAGGAGTCAATGGTTCTCCATGCTCATCGAGATGGACAAGGGAAGCACCATAGGTAGAGAAATTAATCTTAGTGATGGTATATTGACCAGCTTCCTGCGTCGACCTAATTTGTTCTTTTATCCAGGTGGTAATGGCTGTCAGGTCATCACAAGCAAAACCTTCGTCATCAACTATCTCGGGAATACGACGCGCTTCTTCGGCAATGATATTGAAAGACTCATCGAATAGAAGAAACTTTTTATGCGTTTTACCAATATCAAAAATAGCCGTTACCTGCATACAAATGGGATTCTAAAGACCAGTACTAATCACCTTATTACCACGCTGGTCTACGAGGGTTTTCCGGACGGCGAGATCTCGGAAAGCGGTAATTGGGTTTAGCGCGCCACCTAACTTTCGTCTTGCTTCAGCCACCAGAGGCCTCAAATCCGTTCTAAAAGCTTCCTGCAAAATCTCCTGCGCTTTCGTAATATCACTTTCTGCCTGTGCTTCTTGTAGTCCGATTCTATCAATAATCAAAGCTTGCGCATAGGCAATGTTGATCGCTTCTACGGATTGCAATAGGTCTTCTATGGGATCTTTGAGGTTGTGGCTGGCATCGATCATCCAGGAGGGTTGAGGATTGCCGGAAGCATTGTTCATGCCATCAACCAGCTCGCTAAAAATGAGGAAGAGTTGGTATGGTTTGAGTCCACCTACGGTAAGGTCGTCGTCACCATATTTGGAATCATTGAAATGGAAGCCACCAAGCCTGCCTTCCATCATTAAGACCGCCACGATCTGTTCGATGTTTGTGTTAGGCAGGTGGTGGCCCAAATCGACAAGACATTTAGCTTTTTCTCCTAATTTCGTAGCCAATAAATGTGATGTACCCCAGTCCGGAATGACCATGGAATAGAAATTCGGTTCGTAGGGTTTATATTCTATGAACATCGTCCAATCGGAAGGCAAATGCTCGTAAATCTCTTCTAAAGAGGATAGTGTATGCTGAAAGGCTTGTTTAAATGAATGTTGTCCCGGAAAACTTGATCCATCCGCCAACCAAACGGTCAGGGCTTTGGATCCTAACTGGTTCCCGTAATCAATCACTTCACAATTATGCGCTACCGCTTGGGCACGTACCGCCTTATCTACATGGCAAAGCGAACCAAATTTGTACGAGTGTATTTGGTCTTCCTGGTCTTGAAAAGTATTGGAATTAACCGCATCAAAGGCTAACCCCAGTGATTGGGCCAGACTTTTAACCGCCTCCGTATCTTCAGGAATATCCCAGGGTATGTGCAGTGATATGGCACCGCTGGATTGATTCAAGGCATGGATAACACCTACATCTTCAATTTTATCTTCCAGGCTACCAGGTTCACCTTCACCAGCAAACCTTCCAAAACGTGTACCTCCGGTGCCAAGGGCCCAACTCGGCACAGCTACCTGAAACGACGACAGTGTCAAAACAATGTCATCCACATCTACTCCCCTATCTTCCAGTTCAGCCGTTAGATGTGCCAGGTTCTTTTCGTGCTTCGCTAATCCTTTTCTATTTAAGTCTTCAATTTGATTTCTATCAACGCGCATAGGCTAACAATTATTCCCAATTATAGCACTATCTCGGGAATGCAGGTGCGATACCACCGTCCACGTTCAAGATATTACCGGTACTTTTAGAAAGTAAGCCTCCGGCAAATGCAAATGCAGCATTGGCTATATCTTCTATCTCAATGATCTCATTCATGAGTGTGCGCTTGGCGTAATGCTTTGGCAAGTCTTCCGGTTTGATACCATGTGCCTTAGCACGTCCTTCAGCCCATTCGCCTTCCCATATTTTACTGCCATTGATCACCGCATCAGGATTGACTACATTAACTCTCACCTTATCGGGACCAAACTCCGCCGCCATTAGGCGTGACATGTGTATCTGAGCCGCTTTGGCCGTTCCATATCCAACGTTGTTGGGGCCGGAAACCAAACCATTTTTACTGGCAATGTTAATGACGTCACCGCCCAGCTTCATCGCCCTGATATACTCCATACCCTGCCGCGTCACGTTAAATTGTCCTTTGACTATAACGTCCTGCAAGATGCTCCAGTCTCTATCAGTGGTATCAAGCATAGGTTTAGAGATGGCTAATCCAGCACAATTCACGATGATATCAGCGCCACCGAAATATAAGTTGGCTGCTAAAAAGGCCTGATCAATCGATTCAGGGTCAGTCACATCCATCACTGCACAACTGGCATTGTCTTTACCATACCCTGCAATGACCGCTTCAAGCGATTGTTTGTCTATGTCCGTAATGAACACACAGGCACCCTCTTGAGAGAACTTGTCGGCGATTGCTTTTCCTATACCGCCAGAACCACCGGTTACGATCACATTTCTGCGCGAAAGCGGTTTCTCTGTCGGCATACGCTGTAGCTTGGCTTCCTCAAGGAGCCAATATTCTATATCAAAAGCTTCTTGCAAAGGCAGGGACACATATTCTGATATGGCCTCTGCGCCCTTCATTACATTGATCGCATTGATATAAAACTCGCTTGCTACCCTAGCCGTCTGTTTGTTCTTGGCAAATGAGAAGAGACCCACCCCCGGCCACAGGATAATTACCGGGTTAGGGTCTCTTACTGCTGGACTATTAGGGCGTTTGTGTTCCTCGTAATACTGTTTATAATAAGCCCTGTAGTTGTTGAATTCTTTTTCCAGGATGTCTACGACGCTTTCATCTTTGACATCCATATCCGCCTCAAATGGCAATACGAGTGGTCGTATTTTAGTTCTTAGAAAATGGTCAGGACAGCTGGTACCTAATGGTGCTAGTTTCTCTAAATCAGCACTGTTAATGAATTCTAACACCCGTTCATCATCGGTGAAATGCCCTATCATTTTGGCATAGCTGGAGCACATACCTCTTAAAATCGGTGCTATTCTAGCCGCTTGTTCCCTTCTTTGTCCTTCCGGCAATGATTCACGAACAGGGCCGCCAAAAATCGGCGCTTTTTTGCCGTACTCGCTTTCAAGATACTTTGCCGCTCGGTTAATTTTATCCAGACTGTTGATATAACATTCATGGGCAGTTTCACCCCAGGTGAATAAACCATGTCCGCCCAAAATGATCCCTTCTATGCCAGGGTTCTGGTTAACACACTCTTCCAACTGCAAAGCCAGATCGAAGCCAGGACGCTGCCACGGAATCCACGCTAGCTTTCCTTCAAATATATTCTTGGTTATTTCCTCTCCGTCCTTAGAAGCAGCAATAGCTATAATCGCATCAGGATGAAGATGATCAATATGCTTGTAAGGCAGAAAAGCGTGTAGCGGTGTGTCTATAGAAGGTGCTTTAGAATTGAGGTCGTATAAACAATGGTAGAACAATTCCACCATTTCGTCCTCGTGCTCCAGGCCTCGGTATCGCTTTTTCAGATTATGCAATCTATCCACATACAGTCCAGCCAACCCTGACCGGGTAAGTGTACCGATATCTCCTCCGGAGCCTTTCACCCACATTACCTGGGTTTCTTCACCGGTGAGCGGATCTATCTCAGTGGTTTTACAACTGGTATTGCCACCACCATAGTTAGTGATCTTCAGATCTGACCCTAAAACGTTTGATCTATACAGTAAAAGCGCTATCTCATCCCCTTCCAGGGCGTGCGCTTTGGTCTTGTCCCATTGATCTTTAATGAATTGAAAAGATTTGGCTATAAGGCTCATAAATAATTAAACTTTGAATTAAACCAAATATATTTAGCGGCATCACTTTCTGTGTCCTGTACTATACTGTCCCCTTTGACGAATTGCTAACGTCTTCTGAAAGACATTTGGGAATCTACTGTGCATTTCAGCAATTTCTGCCTAACTTAACGCCCTAAATCAAGTACGGTTTTCTTCTATGAATAATGGCGGTTTTAGCATGAGGCTGGAGATAAATAGTGAATCCAAGACTCCGAAGTATAAGCAGATCATCAACTTCATTATTACACAAATAGAGAAGGGTGATTTGAAGATCGGAGACCGCATACCTTCTATCAACGAAACCAGTGAAGAATTCTACCTTTCTAGGGATACTGTAGAAAAAGCCTACAGCTTTCTAAAGGAACGCAATATCATCACCAGTGTCAAGGGCAAGGGGTATTTTGTATCTAATGCGGAGTTGATCTCCAAGGTGAACGTTTGCCTGTTGTTCAACAAGCTTAGTGCCTACAAAAAGATCATATTCAACACCATCGTAAGCACACTTGGTGAAAAGGCCTCCGTCGACCTTTATGTACATCATTGTGACAAAGACGTTTTCAACAACCTGTTGGTAAAAAAGATAGGTGAGTATAACTATTATGTCATCATGCCGCACTTCCAGGAAATGGACTTGGAAAGCATGAGGTTAATGCAAAAGATACCAGAAGATCAGTTGATCATCCTTGATAAACGCATTGAGAACTTCGAAGGTGATTATGGCTTGGTCTATCAGGACTTTAAGAATGACATTTTCAACGCGTTGGAGTCTGGGCTAGATACAATCAAAAAATACCAGAAACTAGTACTGGTTTTCCCTATCAACGAGAGTTACCCTTATCCCCGGGAAATAGAACAAGGTTTTAGAAAATTCTGCGTCGCTTACAACTTCAAATTTGACGTCATCGATGAGTTTGCCCCCGGCAGAGAAGTAGAAAGCAAAGGAGAAGCCTTCATTGTCATAGAGGATAGCGATTTGGTCAACCTCGTCAAGCGCGCTCGCACCAATCAATGGGAGATTGGTAAAGACATTGGTATTATATCCTATAATGAAACGCCTTTGAAAGAAGTCCTCGCCGAGGGCATCACCGTTATATCTACTGACTTCGAAAAGATGGGTAGATCGGTAGCCAATATGATACTGGAAAGGAAGTTCGGCAAAATAGAAAACCCATTCTCTTTTATTCCCAGGAAGTCATTGTAGTCTTTTAGTTTGTACTAGATTAGTCGTGGGTAACAGGTAATAAGAAAGATTGAAAACTCAACCTTGAACGAAGAAGTAGGCAGTAAGCAAATGTCAATTGGTACGTCGATACATCATCTCATCACCAAACCATATCATTACCTCACAGTTAAGCCATCATCATGTCGTCCTTCTGAAAGAATCTTAGTGGCTCAGAGTTAAAATAAGTACTTGTACAAAAGATTTGATTAAATGGTACTGCCAAAACACAACCGTTTTACCTTCGGTATGCTTTCCATAGCCAATAAGATTCCTTCTGAATGACCAAATAGTGTTAAGTCGGTCGAACGGAGGTAAGTATGTGCATCATCTCATCATCAATAAATCATATGCCCTCAATTGAGATAGTGCCTTACCTGCTAGATAATAGATTCCTAAGTCTCTCAAGCTGCGCAAGGTCGCAAGGGAATGACGCTAGATGCCCGTTCTTACATTATTTCCAATAACCAACCTCTTAAGATCCGTAACCAAATCATCCAAGTGGCTCATCACCACGTCATCAAATCATCACATCATCAAACCATCCCATCGCCAATCGATTATACCCTCAATGAAGGTAGTGCTTCACCTCCAATAAGATTCATTCTGAATGACTGCAGGGCAAGC
>JBCBSS010000224.1:0-7618 GCA_039819065.1 Bacteroidota bacterium | reverse complement strand
CAATATTGACGGTATAGTTGATGGGGAATTACTAGTAAACTCCGGAGGGGCTATATCAGGACATATTACAGGATCAAACGTCATAGAAGTAGACTGGTACGACCCGGACGACATTAGGTTAGGAACCGGCTTTAACTTCAGTTTCAATGCTCAGAAAGAGGGGGTATACAGGGTAACAGGCCGTTTAAATGACCTGTGTAGTGAAACAAATATTTACCAGACGTTCAATTTTACCGTTGAGTTTCGATACGTCACCCCTAACGAGGCTCATATTATTGCCTATGACCCCTCCGGAGTTGTTTCAGAAGCCTATAACTACTTCAGTCTTGATGGACGGCCTTTACAATCACAAACCAAAAACCTGACAGAGAACAAAATATTAGCCGTGCAAACGGTTCAAGACTTGAAGGGTAGAGAGATTTTGGCCACTTTGCCTGCTCCAATTAACGGCACAAATTTCTCTTATGACCCTAATTTCATTCAAAACCAACAGTTGAACCCTTATGGTTACAAGGACTTCGATCTTCCATCGAATCGGTATAACCCTGGGGCAGTTGACAATTCTCGTCAAGGAAGTTTAGGATGGTATTATAGCGATAATAATACCTGGGAAGACAATGTGCCTGTTACGAATTACCCTTATTCCCGGTCAGAGTATTATGAAGATGGAAGTGAGGAGCCTAAGCGTCAAGCCGGTCCGGGAGAAGTACTTCGATTAGGTGCAGGGCACGAAATAACCCGAAGTACCTTTCCCGTAACCCGGGAATTGGACCATTATCTCCAAGTCAAAAACCAATTCTTCAATTCCGGGCCAACGACATTAGCGTCGGAAGCTGCACAAGAAGTAATGATTGATGAAAACGGTGTGGCAATTCTTTCTATTAGCGATGCCAATGGAAATGTCCTTATGGAAGCCATTGCTGAAGAAGGAACAGACATTATCGCTGAAGTCATTGAAGGTGAAGATGAATCTTTCAGTTTTTACTTTTATCAATTGGATAACGGTAATTATCGCATCTCCGATAACCCAATTGTTTTTGGTACAGCACAAATAGAGCTGTATGATATCGCCAATGATATCCTTCTTTATAGTGGAGCAGTTTCAGGGGCACCAAGTACATTGTCAAAAGGGTTTTATCAATGCAGGGTTACATCTGGTGGAGCTTCCATTGAAGTTGCCAATGAGATAGGTACCATTAGTTACAACTTTTACGACAACCTTAACAGGCTCGTAGCATCCATCCCGCCTAATGGCGTCATGGAGATATTAGAAAATGGGCTTGAGGGCTACAATGAAAAAGAAGACTTGCCATTTATAGAACTGTATGAATACAATCATGCGGGATGGCTGCTTTCAAGTACGGAACCAGATGCGGGCAGGTCAGAGTTTATGTACCGGAAAGACGGTAGTGTTCGCTTTTCTCAGGATGCTTTACAAAGGGGGAAAGGTGTTTTTACTTATACGAACTATGATCGTTCGAACCGACCGGTAGAATCAGGGGAATATGTTGGGTCCGCTTACGACTATGATTACCTGAGTTTGTCACCTATTCTTGAGTTGACAGCATCGCAAATAGATTGGGTGGAAGAAGATAAGAAAGACTGGGTGCGAACCAATTATGATAGCCCAGATG
Source organism: Bacteroidota bacterium (assembly GCA_039819065.1). Lineage (GTDB taxonomy): Bacteria > Bacteroidota > Bacteroidia > Cytophagales > Cyclobacteriaceae > JBCBSS01. The sequence continues at coordinate 5,984 of JBCBSS010000224.1, read as the reverse complement.
AAGGTTTATACAGCCAAACGGGCTTGAATTCAGATATTTATACCCAGGATTTTTTAATGGGAGCAGTCTCATCTACCGAAAATAAAAACATCACTACTTGGTATAGCTATGATGAGTTTGGCAGGGTCATTTGGATGGCCCAGAAACCCAAAGCACTAGATCGCACTTTTTTATTAGAATATGAATATGACTTTCTCGGGAATGTAATAACAATAGCACAAAAAACTTTTGCCAGTGATGGTGGGGTGTTATTAGACCAGTTTTATCACCATTATACCTACGACGCTGATAAACGCTTAAGCACCGTTTCCATCAGTACCGACGGCAATGTGAACTATGCCGAATTACAGGCCAGGTATGTCTATTACCTGCATGGGCCATTGAAGCGCATTGAACTGGCGGAAGACCTACAGAAGATTGATTTCACCTATACCATAGAAGGGTGGTTAAAGTCCATCAATGACCCTCACGCTAATCCTGGACAAGGTGATAGTGGCTTCCGCGACGATGTTTTCAGCATGACCCTGAACTATTACGAAAGTGAGTTCCCAGGGCTATTCCCAACCGCCGCTTTAGTGCCGCAGCATGACCCGCTTAAACATCATGGCCTTGACGAACTGTACAAGCCCAAAACGGATTGGGCCAGGCTTTACAACCCGACCCGGCCGGTCATAACTGCCCACGGTGCAACCTTGGCTACCCAGCCTATCTATGGCATGGCTGGACAGTTACCGGCCAAACAAACTACTTCAAACGATCAAATACTATTGGCTTCAGCAGATAGCCAAATCGAAAACCTGAAGAAGTATATTGGCAAGGTTCCTGTTACCGAAAAACCGGCCGAGGTCGATAAGCTATCCTATGGCAACGGCAACGTCGTTGCCAGCCCGACGAAGGAAGGAAACCGTTTAAATGGCCATGGCTATTCGAACCAAAACCAGTTGACCAGCAATCAAAGTATTGACGCTTTATTGACACCCGTACCAGTAGCCAGTCAGCCCCTCTATCAGGTTTACTTGAATTTCGGGGCCAATAACACCGCTGCTTCACCCTGGAACAACACGTTGTCCAATCCTGTGGCCAACCTGTCTTTCAACAACCTCAATGACGATAGTGGCAATGGTTCAGGTATTAACCTTACACTTCAAACTGCTTGGGGAGGGCTAGGCGGTACCTTCACCGATGGGGCAGTGACCGGCAATAACTCAGGTGTGTATCCCGATAACGTCATTGAAGAGTACTACTTCTTTGGCGTATTTGGCGGGCCGGAACAAGTAAGCATGAAGCTTGACGGGTTGAATGGTAACTATACTTATGATATTACTTTCTTCTCCAGCAGTATCTGGCCGGGGCCACCTAGTGATCCTGTCGCAGACAACGGCCATACCATTTATAAGATTGGTATGCTCACCGATAGCCTGGCTGTACAAGGCAATGGCAATAACACAGTGACCATGAGCGGTATCCTACCTGATGCCAATGGCGAGATCGTGATTGACCTTGAGAAAGGGGCCAACACGCGGGTTGGTTACCTTAATGCCATGGTGATCACCGTACATGACCAGGCTATAGCCGCCCCTACTACATTGACTGCCCAGAACAACGGCCAGGTACAACTGCAATGGGCAGATAATGCCAATAATGAGACAGGTTACAGCATAGAACGCAGGACTATCGGTGGCCTCTACAATCAAGTCACTACTGTCGCGTCCAATACCACTTCCTGGACAGATGCCAGTGCCTTACCGGGGGCTGTGTACCAATACAGGGTAAGGGCTTATGATGCTCTCGACTACTCTTTGTACAGTAATGAAACCACAATATCCCTAGCGTCTACAGGGCCGGTATCATCTAAACTATTGATCAACTTCAATTATGCCCAGGCAGGCCCATCACCCTGGAACAATACCCAACGCAATCCCGCTATCAACCAGGTATTCGCTGGTTTACAGGACACCACAGGGACAGCTACGGGCATTGACATGACCTTCCTCACCGGTTGGGGAGGTGCCTTCAATGATGGCGCTGTCACTGGTAATGATTCCGGTGTGTACCCGGATGCGGTGATGGACGAATACTATTACTTCGGTATCTTCGGTGGCCCTGAACAAGTAGACATCCGAATTGACAACCTAGACCCTACCAAAATTTATGACTTTACCTTCTTTGGTAGTAGCGTTTGGGGTGGGACCGGAAGCAATCCAGTATCAGATAACGGTGAAACGGTGTACACCATTGGTAATATCAGTCTACCGCTTCATGTACAAAACAATACCGGCAATACCGTTACCATACCAGGAATAGTACCTAACGCGCAGGGTCAAGTGACCATTTCCATGACCAAAGGCGCAGGGGCACAGGTTGGTTATATCAATGCGATGGTATTAGAGGAAAGAATAGCCATTGATCAGGGGCAAGTTCCCGACGCCATAGAATTAGCGGTGCTTAGAAATGTCTACGATAGCCTGGGAGGTGATGGCTGGACCAACAAAACGGGCTGGCCCAATTCATTGGCAGAGTGGCCCAATAATGCCACTAACCTTGACTTTGCCGGTTGGAGTGGCGTAACAGTGCAGAATGGTGACATTAGTGCATTGACCATTACCCAAAACCCTGTAGGTGAGATACCTGAATCCATAGGCCAGTTAAAGTCACTAAAGACACTCGCGGTACGTGGTGAAGGCGTTATTGGTGACTTACCCGTATCATTAGGTGGATTGACTTCATTAACCCAACTGAACATTACCAATACGAGCATTTCCGGTACAATACCCTCTTCGCTCAATAGCCTGAACAATCTGTTTTTACTATACCTGGATCATAACAACCTTACCGGACAAATCCCTGATTTGAGTGGTATGAATGGCCTGTTTGTATTGGCCTTAGAGGGTAATCAGCTCACAGGATTTACCGATAACAGTGCTTTACCGAGTAACTTAACCGCAATTTACCTGGAAGAAAACCAGCTATCAGGAGCGATACCAGAACAAGTACTAAATACAACGTCATTAGGGCAACTGCACCTTAACGATAATAATCTGACCGGCCCTATTCCGCAGGCCATCACGAACCTTACTTCGTTGGTACGGCTGGATCTGGCCAATAATAACCTTGAAGGGGATTTGCCAAGTGCAATGAACAACTTGCCACTAGAATATATTGACCTTTCTATCAACGAACTGACTGGTACCATTCCGTATTTTGGATCAACAGGAGCAGCCTACTTCAACTTTAGCAGTAACCGGTTTGACAGCTTGGCTGATTACTCCGATCAACCTAGCGCATGGCGTTTATCCCTTATCGTTGACGACAATTATTTAGGCTTCGGAGACATAGAACAAAACCTTACCGGATCAGGTAGCAGTAACTTGAATACGTTTGAATATGCAGATCAGAAACAACTGCCTCAGGAAAGGGAGGATATCTCCCCAAGTGTATCTAATGTCATTTTGATCAACGACCTTGAAGGAGGGGAAAATACCCTTTACCAATGGCAGGAACTGACCGGTGGTATATGGACAGATATACCCGGGGCCACACAATCCGATTATGAGCTAGGTGAAGTAACCATAGCCGACAACGGCAGGATATTCAGGGTAAAAATGACCAATGACTGGGTGACCGGAGAGATTATCTACGGGCCGGAAATAGAGCTGTTGGTACACGATACCCCATTGGATGAGAACTATAGGGCCACACCACTGTACAACGGTACGATTACCGCTATGTCATGGCAAACCGATGAAGTGTTCCAGGTGGAAAATTCTGAGGCCAAAGGCATATACATGTTTGAGTATGATGAAAAGTACCAGTTGACCAATGCTGTTTGGGCCAACCCTGACTTTGCATCCCGTACATGGGCAATGGATGGGAACAAGTACCGTGTGACGGGGCTGGCTTATGACCCTAACGGCAATATTCAATCTTTGAGAAGGTACAAAGCACCTGAGGAGTTATTGCACAGCTTTAAATATGATTATCTAGAATCAGGCACACTCAATAACCAGTTGCAAAGTGTATCAGGTTATGTGAGCCACTATGGATACGATGCCATTGGCCAGATGACCTCCGAGGTCAAGACCGATGGTACCGAACAACATGTGGATTACGACGTCAGCGGGAAAGTCATAGCAGTCTATAGTGATGCAGGTAAGACCCAACTTAAGGTCACCTTCGAATATGATGACCGGGGTTTTCGCTTGATGAAGAAGAACCATGAAACAGGTTTAGAGACCTGGTACTTCAGGGACGCAGTTGGTTCCATTATGAGCATGTATGAAAAAGAAGATGGCATGAACCTCGAGCCCGTCCAAAAGGAAATACCTATTTACGGTAGTGGTAAACTGGGCATGTATTACCCTGATGAAAATGGTGCCATAAACTATGAATTGACAGACCATTTGGGCAATGTACGTGCTATCCTTCGAAAGGAAAAGGTAGAATATCTCGCTACCATGGAGACAAGTAATGCCGCCATTGAAGAGGCATTGTTTGACAACATTGCTGAGACCAGGGCCTCCGCCGCACCCACTTCCAACCACACACCGGGGACACCTGCAGAACCTAACCCCAACAAGGTAGCCAGGCTTAACGGGTTTACAGGGGATATCATAGGCCCTGCCAAATCCTTGGCTGTGAACCCCGGTGACAAGGTAGAAATGGAAGTGTTTGTAAAATACCTGGAAACGCAAGAAATAGAAGGAGAATACACTAGCACAGTGGGTTCTGTACTGAATGCCCTGGCAGGGGCTTTTGGTGGTGTAAATGGTGGAAGTACAGAGCAACAGGCCATCTTCGATATATTCGATAATGCACTTGGCGCTGCTTCATCCTTTGTGCCGGAGGAATACACCGAGGTATATGGTTATGACCGGCCTAAAGCATACCTGAACTACCTGTTCTTCGATGAAAACTTTGTCTTCCAGTACGGCGGTTATCAACCGGTCACTGATCAGGCTGCGGTGGTTATTGGGGAACCTGACACCAATCCACATCAAAGGTTGGCATTGGACGTGGATATAGAACAGAAAGGCTATATTTACATCTATGTCGCGACCGAAAGTGCTGACGACGTAGAAACGCTCTTTGACGATTTTAAGGTCACCCATAGCTTAAACCTGCTTGCTCAATCCACCGATTACTATCCATTCGGAAGTGTAGCCAGGGAAGAGAAAGCAGATGACACCAAGCAGTACCGCTTCGGCTACCAGGGAGAATTCGCAGAGAAAGATGAAGAAACGGGGTGGAATAGTTTTGAGTTGAGACAACTTGACCCCGTGATTGCCAGATGGCTCAGCGTTGATCCTGAACGACAATACCCTTCACCATATGTTTCAATGGGTAATTCCCCAGTACAGGGTATTGATCCAGATGGGGCTAGATGTGAGACATGTCCCTTGACCAAGGAATATGATAAATATCGAGAAGATGCCAGGCACTATGCTTGGAGTCCTTTGGTAGGTGGGGATGGTACCTACCAAATGCTACCGGAACTCACAATTATTGACCCATTCTTTATTCAACGTAGCATTTGGCAAGCTCAAGATGATGTTTGGAATCATCCGGTTATGCAAGGTACGGTTCTGGTTATGGGCGGATTCATTGGTGCTGAGGCAATCCTACTTGCTAGACTTGGTACAGCGGCTAAGGCCGGAGTAAATGGGTTGAGAATTAGGAAGTCAATTCAGACCGTTTCTAAGGGGCTGGACATCATTCCCAAAAATAAACTAACTAAACTGGTTGGTGGTGTAGATGATTTAGGAAAGGGTGCTGATGATCTGGCAGATTTCAAATCTAATCTTCCCAATGTTTTTAAAGGTATTGATGATATTCACCTAAACGCTGCAATTGGAGATTTGGCGGGTAAGCCGATCGTAAAATATGGTAAAGTTTGGGATCATCTAGACGATATTTCGAGCCATATGAGAGGATTGAATCGGAAAATCAAAAGGCTTAACAAATTAATAGACAAAGGTAAATTCAGT
>JBCBSS010000223.1:0-7701 GCA_039819065.1 Bacteroidota bacterium | reverse complement strand
GTTTTATACAGAGAGGTTTGATTTGGCTAGCCTGTCGGCTAGAATTGATTTTTAGAAGAAAGAGTTTTTTCAGCAAAACATGAGACCTTTCTATTGGAATGAGTACTAAAGAACGAGATAGTTAAGATCAGCTTGATGCAAAAGACCTTTTCAGCGATTACTCTGCTGCAAGTTTTATTAATAAAAGGTCAAACAGTATCGAGTTGAAGTGCTAACATAAAATCTTGAATCAGTCAATAATCAATATATATTCAATTGAATACATCTTATGAGAAAATTGGTTAAAACTTTGATTTTCATCTTAGGCATTATTTCTGCAGATACTTTTGCGCAGTCTGGCGCCGGTGATGAGATCACTTCTCCCCCAACTGGTCGGCAAATAATTCCACCATCTCCTGAAGCCGCAGCTCTCGGTAAGTTTGCTTCATTTCCAGTAAGTAAGTATACCGGGGTACCAAACATCAATATCCCGCTTTATGAAATACGCTCAAGGGATATTTCGATTCCTATCAATATTAGCTATCACGCATCTGGTATAAAAATTGAAGAAGAAGCAAGTTGGGTTGGATTGAATTGGATTTTGAACACTGGTGGTACAATCACTCGATCGACTCGTGGGTTGGATGATTTTATTAATGAGCCAAGCCGAAAAGGATTTCCATACTCACCCAGCATACCTTCTCAAGAAGAATTGAATGCTGATTACACGTACTTAGAGGATGTATGTATTGGCAGGATAGACTCCGAACCTGATATATTTTATTATAACTTTCTGGGCTATTCAGGGAAGTTCATTCTAAAAAATAAGAACAATCCTGAGGATGAAATAACAGTATTCAATCAAGGAAACTTGAACATAAGATTCACTTTCGACGAATCAAGCAAAGTATGGACGCTTTGGACACCTGATGGATTCAAATATGTTTTTCAAACTAAGGAATACACAGAAAATTGGTCAGCAAGCGGATACCACCCTCTAGGTTTAGATGAGCCTGAGGAACTTGAATTTAACCCTGATGTAAACCAAACAGTCATTTCATCTTGGTTACTGGATAGGATTATTTCTCCACTGGGAGAAGAAGTAACTTTTGAATATAATCATGTTGACCATAATACAGGTAGGTCATCTTACGCGTCTCAGAGTGTCGTATCACTTTCTGAAAGCCGAGCGGAGCCTATCTCATTTTCGGTTATTACTGGAGATCTTGCCTCTTGTCCAAATTACAATACCTACACAGGATCTATGATGGGATCCTTTATTCATTATTTGGAGGCAATCAATTTTACTGGGGGACGTATGGTATTCCATAAGAGTGATAGGGAAGACATGTTACCATATCATCATAGGTATGATAATGTGACTTATCAACAGCCCCAACGACTAGAAGCGATAGAAGTTCTAAACAATGTAGGAGGTTTAATTCGTCGTTTCGATTTCCAAACAAGCTATTTTGGAGGAAACGTTGATGGAACCATTGATGCTAAAAATAAAAGACTGAGGTTAGATGGTTTGTTGGAAAGTGGAAACGGTGTATCGAAAGAGCCCTATAAGTTTGAATATGAATCTGGTAGTCTTCCATCGAAAGACAGTTATGCCAGAGACCATTGGGGATACTATAATGGTGCTCAGAATAGTTCAGCTGGTCCGGCCAGAAGAGCTACCTTAATTCCACCTTTGACTTTTAATGGTGCTGATGGGGACATTACCATATTTGAAGGAGCAGATAGAGAGTCTAACGAGCAGTTCGCTAAAATTGGGATGCTTAAGAAGATAATATTTCCTACTAAAGGAGAAACACATTTTAATTATGAAAGTCATACGTTCAATGCTGATGACAGGGTAGATAATCTGCCGAAGAAGTTTTTTATTGCCAATGTTGATACACAAACGGGTAACTACAGACAGGCTTTCGAGCTTACTGAGAGAACTACGGTCAAAATAACCGGTGAATTAAAATACAACTGTACCAACGGGCCTATTCAACCCTCACATAGTGACATTAACGTCAATCATAAGTACATTAAAATAGTCAATATCGACACAGGAGACGAGGTATTTGTGGCATTAGAATCCGACCTTATTTGTCTTATTGAGAATAGAACTAATTGTGGTAGCATTTCAAGTTCAGACTATGCTGTATCTAACACGGGTTGTGGAATTTTAATTGAGAATGACGAGTACAATCTTGAAGCTGGCCGATATATGATAGTAGCAAGTACATCCAACGAGATACTTAACACCAACTTCAAAGTAGAATATGAACTTAATCAACGCGTCACCTCTTACGCCGATAATGTAATTACAAAGGGCGGAGGGCTCCGGATCAAGGAAATGAAAGATTTTGACGGTTTTTCGTTCAAAAATATTAGAAAGTACAACTATAACTATCAGGATAATGATGGTGTTTTGAGGTCTGCAGGAAGAGAAATGTCACCTCCTACTTATTTCCATACACAACGGGATTATCAAACGGTGGAGCGAGATGGAGGAGGGGATCTTACCTCAGGCCATTCAGGTGGACTTCATACTTCGCTTATATATTGTACCTACATTATGTCTGGGTCGAGCACAAACATCCCTCTTGGAGCTTCTGCTCAGGGTAATTTCATAGGATATGATCAAGTGACTGAAATTATTGGAGAAAATGGAGAAGGGGGCCAGTCGACGTTCTACTACCATAACGAACCCGACGAAAACATGCTTGATGGCTTTGTTCCAGGGGTACCAGCGATTACTCATAGCTTTAGTAATGGTCTTTTGACAAAGGAAGAACATTTCGATTGGAACTGTCAAATCGTCAAGGAAGTGGTTAATCAGTATCAAGAAGAAGTAATTAACCCTGTCGAAGGTTTAAGGCTAATGACAACTGGGGCTTGCCAGCCGGTTGATAATAATGTTACATTTTTTGAAGGCAGTCGCTATGATAACCTTTATGAATGGTGGAAACTCACCTCAACAGAGGAAAAAGTGTATGACAGGTCTAACCCTGATAACATTAAGGTTTACACCTATTCTACTTCTAATGCATATGAAAATCCGATTCATAAGCAGTTGACTTCTACCACATTTGTTGACAGTCACGGAAGATCAGTAAGAACCACATTCAGTTACGCTCTTGATAATCCGTCCGTGGTTCCATCTCAAATGATCGATGTCAATTCTTCTGGCTATAAGCACATGCCGAATTATCTTGTCCGGGAGATGAGGTATCAAGAAGATATACCTCTGTACGGTTTAGTGAATCACTATGACTTCGACCCTTCAAGTGATAAAATTCTTTTGGACAAAGTTGACCAGTCTTTAAATGGTATCACATTCTTCAATATTGTAGATAACAAATACGATAATAGAGGAAGTTTAATTGAAAGGGTAACAAAAGGTGATGATCACACCAGTTATATCTGGGCCTACCAAAATACACTGCCGGTAGCTGAGATTAGAAACGCGAGTGCCGAAAATGTCTTTTATACCGGTTTTGAAAATCACACAGCTGATTTTGATGCAAGAACGGGTAATGTTTATTGGTTAGGTGCTAGTTATACAATACAAGAATGTGGAACTGACACTCCGTTCTGCCCGACCGACCCATCATCTTTACTCATGAGTTATTGGTACCGAGACAATGGACAATGGCTTTTCAGTGGTGAGATCCCCTATAATCCGAGTATCAACCTTTTAAGTGGTAATGCTATAGATGATATACGAGTTTATCCTCAAGGTGCTCAAATGACTACTTATACCTACAATTTTCTTGGAGAGATTACCTCTGTGACCGATCACAACAACGTGACTCAGTACTATGAATACGATGGTCTTCAACGACTGGATATTGTCAGGGACAACGACAAGAATAAACTCAACGAATACAAATACCAATATAAGCAAGACTGAAATGACAATCACAAGACAAAGACATTTCTGGATATACGTATTGACCATGTTTATATGCTCTGTGTCTAGTACACTGGCGCAAACCGGTAGCATTACAGTTCGCCCTTTGAATGGAGCTGCAAATTGCACTGGACCTTCAAATGAATTCGAACTAGTTGCTGGTGGTTATTGCCCTAGTAGTAGTGTAAGCTCTCAACCTGGCATCAAAGTTAGATGGACTATTGGTGGAAGTTTTGTAAGGACTTGGGAAAGTACTGATAGAACCAGAATAAAAGGTTACTTCCCCAGCGCTGGGACTTGGCCTATTAGAATGTATTATCAGCCTACCACTAACTTTTCAAACTGCTTAGCGGAAACCAGTACATCGGTGAGTGTTACCATTGGTGATTCCAGCCCTTATGCCGGTACAATTGATGATGTTACTATTTGTTCGGGTGATTTGACCACGCTTACGGTAACAGGTAACGCGGCGTCAATCAACACCTGGCAACAAAAACTAGGTGGCGCATGGGAAGATATAAGTGGTACTTTTGGCCTTAGGACTTTACCATCAAATAAGATTAACCGATATAGCACAAGGGAGTATCGAGTGAGGGTAAGAAATGCTTGCGGTTTTGGGCATACAAGCCCTGCAACCGTCACTGTCAAATCAGTCTTGGCGACACCAAATATTACCGATAGAAGCATAGTATGCAGTACTATACCTCCAACAATCATTGAAAGCGCTGAGGGAAACATCCCAGAAGGCAAACAAGTTTACCACACTATATATTTCAGCAACGGGAATTCTAGCACATTAGAAGCTGCAAAAGTAACCCACCCTGGGCAGTCAACTAGTGTATACCAGTCTACCTGGTCGACCCTCACTTTTGGAAATTATGAAGTAGACGTTTATATAAACGATCCTTCTTTTTGTAGGAGCCCTAAAAAGTCATTTTCCATTATTGATGATAGACCAGTGATACCATCTTCATTGGATGTTAAGCTTAGTTCTAATTTCCAGACAGTATCAAGTATTGATATCTGTGAAGGCGATCGGGTGAGCGTGTTTGTCTCTGGAGTTTCTAATGTAGTATGGAGGGAACCTTCCACTTTAGTTACGGTAGGTACCTCTTCCGCACTCAGCTTCATTCCCTCGGCCGCTGGGCAATATAGTGTAGCCGGAGATTACGTCGATCAATGTGGTCAAGTAAGAAGAATATACGGCACCTTGAATGTCAATTTCCCAGAGATCGATACACCTGATTTTGGGCAGGTTGATCAATTGTGTGATAGGGTTGTATTGCACAAAGAGGTAGAGAATCCCAATGTTTATTGGCAGTTGAACCCGGTCGCCCCCAGCTTTGATAATAATGGGGATAGCTTTGAAGTGACCGTTGATCAAGATGGGGATGGAGATGGACGAATGTGGGTTTATTTAATGACAAGACAAGGAGGTTGCTGGGGACCTGCAGCGCCAAGGGAAATAACCTTCGAGAAGAAAAGCCAAGATTTTGATATAGCCGGTAAAACCAGACTTTGTCAAGATGAATCCACATCCCTTTACATCACAGGGGGCGGGAGTAACGAGTATATCTGGAAAGATATAGACAACGGTAATGTTTTGTCCATCGACAAAGGTTTGGGACTAGGAAATATTTCGCAGCCCTTCAACATGACGGTTACGGGTATTGCTCCTAATTTGTGCGTAACCACTAAGACTATTAGGATCCAAATACTTGCTCCTGAAAACCATCAACCTAGTGCCCCTCATATGACGAAGACGGAAGATGGTATTTTTGTATTACATAAAGGAGATCAAGATACTGACTTTGAATACTTTTGGAAGACCTCACCGGAGGGTAAGGATGCTGTTATAGGCGGTGAACAGTTCTTTAGGACACCTCAAAATCATGGTGTTTATTATTTAAGGCCAAGAAACGAGGAAGGATGTTGGGGTAAATCAACTGCAATCGAGGTGCCTAATATTATTGAGAATACAGAGGTTAACAATTTTACGGTCACAGATGCGAATTATGTAAAGACCTTTTCTTATCAATACAGAGGTTTAGAGGGAGACCCTGAGACTATGTCATCAGATTTAGTTGAAACAGATACCGACTACATTGATGGAATAGGACGGCTTATTCAGTCGGTAACCAAACAAGGCACTCCTGATAAACGCGATGTAATAGCTCCAGTTGAATACGATGCCTTGGGCCGTGTAAAAAGGGATTTTCTGCCTTTTTCTTATGGAATCAATAGTGGTGGACCTGCCTTTCAACCTTACAAGCAGGTCTTTGATTTCTATGAGAGAGACGATGCTGTCGCGAATACAACAGTACCTTTTACTTACCGTCAATTTGACAACTCTCCTTTGAACAGGGTGATTGCCGAGGCTGCTCCTGGAGAAGCATGGGCTGCCTGTATAGGAACTGTTGATGGAAAGTATGTGAAATATGATTATTTAGTCAATGATGCAACACAAAATGTAATCAAGTGGCAGATTGACGCAAATGGTTTACCATTTCACCAAAACTCGGAATTAGGAAGATATTCACAGGGGGAATTACAGGTAGTTCAGAACACGGATGAAAATGGGAATGTTTCCCAGGAAATGACAGATCGAAATGGCAATCTAATATTAAAGAGGTCACTTGATGATGGAGGGGAATGGCTTGAGACTTATTATGTATACGACCATTTTGAGAACCTCAGGTTTGTATTACCTCCTATGGCCATTCGCAGGATTGGGCAAGAAACTAATGACTGGTTGGATCATTGGGCTTTCCAATATCAATATGACGAACTGCAGCGTTTGACAGCCAAAAAAATACCAGGTTCGTCATGGATATACTATGTGTATGATGAACGCGATAGGGTAATTTTGACGCAAGATGGGAATCAAAGGCTACGTAATCAGTGGGTATTTACCAAATATGATGCATTAAATCGAGTAGTACTTACGGGTGTTCATGATACTACCGCCACTTTGACTCAGGCACAAATGCAGCAAGTGGTTGAGCACCATGAAAGCCTTTCACCATTGAATCTCAATGAAGCATATGGTGGTAATGTTCATGGTTATACAAACCGAACTTATCCAATAGTCCAAGATGAATCAGCTTATCTTCATGTTAATTATTATGACAACTACAAGTTCTTGAACGATCCTACCTGGGCAGGCTATAGATTTGAGCAACCAAGTAGTGAGAATACAGACCTCTTCGCCAATGTACAAGGGCAAATCACTGGCTCTAAAACGCGGTTACTCTCGGGAAATACGTTTCTCAAAAAAGCCAATTATTACAATGATAGGTATGATTTGATCCAATCTATCACAGAAGGGTATGGACAAGTACTCACCAGACTAGATCAGTCTTATGATTTTAACGGACGCCTTATCCATTCAACTAAGACTTACATTGAAAGGGGTAAAGGGTATGAAGTAGTATGGCAAGATGTAAATGGGCTGGAGTTGGATGGATCAAATGTGACAAAGACCGAAGTAGACGGCTGGGGAAACTCAGGCGCTACATCTTATGCCGTTTTAGAAGCTGGAGCAGATGGATGGGCAAGTTTTGAAGTCGCAGAAAATGATAAGGCGCTATTCTTTGGTTTAGCATCTGCCAATCTGGATGATGACCCTCTTTCCATCGATCATGCATTTGACTTAAAGGATGATGGTAAACTTCATGTATATGATAGAACCAATGCGGTAAAGGACTTTGATGTAGGAACTTATGAAGTAGGGGATGTTCTTAAAGTTGAAAGAATTGATGGTATAATATACTATTACCGCAATGACAACATTATACACTCTTCTACAA
>JBCBSS010000222.1:0-7725 GCA_039819065.1 Bacteroidota bacterium | reverse complement strand
TTTAGGTTAGGCAGATTAAACACAATGGCATCTTTTTGATTGCTATACAAGAAGAAATGAGAATAGTATTTAATCTGCCTAACCTAAAGCTTCGGCAGAAGAGAAGGTTGTGGTTTAATTCTTCGGGGCTTTGCCCCGGAAGCTCTGATCCAGGTGTTCTACCCCAGTGCTTTACCATTTATTTCCTTCTGGTTGTGAACTGAACGCTTCTATCCATACTATAGTAGCCTTTTCACTTAAAAGGTAAACAATAAGGTGTATGATGCTACTGAGAAAATACTGAAAAAGGCTGTAGCAAAAATTGATCAGTGTATATGGTGCGATGGGAGGCTTTTTGGAGACTGAGTTTTAAGGCAGTTAGAAGTATATCCTTACTCCTACTATGAGGCTATATCGATTCTTAAACCTGTTTCTGTGGCAGCATGCTTCTATTCTATCCTATTAAGGGTATAATAGATCTTTCCACTACCTTCTTTTTCAGAAAGGGTCATTTGATCTGCAGATTTTTTCTCAAGGGTCAGAGGTATCGGATCGAAAAAATCAGCGCCTCTTTTTTTGTCGATATTGACCCATTCGTCATCTCTGTTTCGTAAGAAAACAGTATCAGTCACCAGTGTTAGAAGCTGCTTATTGATTTTAATCTCTCCCATTTGCTTCCTACCATTTTCTATCTCATTCTTCGCGATTGTCATCTGAAAGGTCATATCAGCATTGAAATCATAAATGGTGGAAAGGGATAGGGTCCTGGCATCTTCAATGAGCTGATCGGGTACATTCGGTATATCCACTTGCATATCCGTTACTCTCCATTTTCCAATTAGCTCTTTTTTGTCTAAACCGGATTGACATGAAAAAAACATGATCACTATCCCTGAAAGCATTAAAACAGAACTTCTTTTCATATCTCTCATTTATTATTTCGCCAAGCCTGTGTACCAGTTTAGCCTAATGCCTGGTTATGGTTTATTCTATTTTCATCCAAATCTCACTACCGGGCTTTCTACCTGTCAGCATGCCAAGGAGAGAGAATAAATATTCATTTTCATTAAGTCCACTTTCTTCTTGTACCCTTCTAAATGCTGCCGTTCCTATGGGAAAAATAGACGTTAGATCAATTTTCCATACCTCATCTTCTTTGTAAAAATGGAAATAGAATGGTGCTTTTTGTCCATTGGCAATCAACTGCCCTTTTGCGAAAGTTCCGTCTATTTCTACATCTCCAACGGCATTATTCGCGACACTGTTTTTTCCAACCATCCCTTTTTGTATAGCATATATCAGAAGCCCCTCTCCATCAAATGAAAGGATTTCGCTTTTGGTCGCTCGATGCCTAATCGAAAATACCATCAATTTATCCATCAAACCGAGGTTATTCAATGCTATCGAATCAGCGCCTTTAGTTTTAATAAGTATGTCGGAGTAATATCTTAAAGTCCTACTATCCACGTATTTAACCGCTTCTTCACCCTTATCATTTAGAATGGCAGATTTGTAGTTTTCGAAACTTTTTCGGACTAGTTGTTCCTCCTTTTTTTGAGCAGCACCAACGTTCAGTGCGAATGCAAAGATTAGCAGGAGTGAGCAGTTCTTGTTCATAGGTTTTAGGTTGTTGTTTTAGAACGACTAGCTATGATGAATGATGATTAGAAAATACTAAACTCTCGTCTCCCACATAGCCATGCCCTTGATTTAAAATTAAAACTTATGGCGGACTTTCCGGTCCCCGCGAAAATATTCTGACCGATGAAACCCATTCATTCATAGCATATGTTAAGCACCTTTTATTCGACATGATACCAAACGTACTTTGTTCCGTTCCAAAACATTATGCCACCACCATGACCTTCTTCAACAGTCAGATATATTCCATTTCCAATTAGTTTGAATTCTTTAGATGCATCTGGCCCAATTATGTCGCCCGATTCAGAATCCACTAATGTTGGGGCAATAACTTTTCCAATTGGTAAAGTCTGAAACACTTCCACCCAACTCAGGTTAGTCATTCCATTGATTTCAACACCCGCTCCAAAAATTAAATATTGATTCGTATTACTATGTTCAATAATTATAATCCCTGTTTGACCATCTTTGAGATTAGTGACAATAGAAGAAAAGTCTTGCTGTCCGTCTCCGTCGAAATCACCATAAATGACATTATCCACATCAATCAAAATACTATCAGGTAGATTATGCATTGTTTGTTTTACATATTCTGGAAATGTCTCTTGAATTTCAAGTTCAGTTGGAAAATTATCTGTCGATATGTTGTTTACAGCTAAATCTTCTAATTCGGGTTCTTGTTCATCAGAAGTATCAATTGCAAATTCACAAGAACCTAACTCGTAATTCCATCGCCCTCCTTTATCTAAGCATGATTCAATCTCGAAGAATTGCTTTATTCTCGGATATCCAATGAAACCAGCTAGAACAACTATTCCGAGTCCAATTAGTATGCTTATTCTTTTCATGCAGCCTATGATACTTAACGCCTATCTACGATGAGTGGGGATTAGAAAGTACCAATCTCTCGTCTCGCACATAGCCATGCCTTGATTTAAAATTAAAACTTGTGGCGGACTTTCCGATCTCCACGAAAATATTCTGACCGATGAAACTCATTCATAGCGTTTGTTCGCGGTATTTCAACCTTTCAACCTTATTCATTTGTTGAAATGCATGATTTTCTCTGTTCATAATTAAAAGACCACCACCAATATAGTCATAGGGTTCTCGCTCATAATAACTTTCTCCAGACTTATACTTTTGATAAAAATCTAAATGGTTACGTCCTTTGTCCTTCATCCAGTACATACTTAAAAATCTGTTAATACACTGTGATCCAGTATGTGGCCAAATGCCAAGATGATCAATATTTAAGTGTGACTTTACTTTTCTGGAAACTGTTTTTTTAAGACTATCCCTTATCCATATTTCAGCCTTATCGTGTATGGCTTTTTTTAATCCTTCGTACCAGAAATACCCGTTGGGAAGTATGAAGTAATCAGGAAGGATTAAATCTTCCTCCGTTAACTTACTCATCCCAATGTAATTCCATGCATCTGTTCCTCTCAATTTAGGCCTGAAGTACATGTTTTGAGGGAAGCATATAATATCATCTGTTTCAAAAATTTGAGGGTCAAACGATTTTTTGATGCTAGATCTAGAGTAATAATTGTATGGCTTTACAATAAACAGGTTAAATGTATCGTCCGAATCGATATCGTGGGAAATTATTAATTTAACATATCCGAACCCTAGATTATCATCCAGTTTAACTTCAAAGATTGCTCCTGTTCTTAGATCTTTTTTAGTTGACATTAGAATTTTAGGATTACCGCTAACGTTAAGTGTAAACGGCGTTTTAATGCAGTTCTACATATTGTCAGGGATTGTTGATTTCTTTTCTAAAGTTACGCTAAACAGTTCTTCTTTCTTATTTCTTCCTTTTAGTTCTATCTCTCCTTTAGAGCTATATTGATAGTTAGCATGGGGTAGTAATTCTTTAATTGCACCTGAGATCAATAAGTCAGATTTTAATTCCTTACAAAGACTTTGGATTCTAGCGGTTGTGTTTAAGACATCCCCCGTAAATACGATTTCCTTTTTTAAGTCTCCAATTTCTCCAATAGTGACTTCACCGAAATGAATCCCTGCTTTGAAACCAATTTCAAAGCCAAATTCATTAAACAAAACTTCTTTTTGTTCATTGAGCTGATCACGTATGTCAAAAAAGCATTTGATGCAGTTTGCCTGGTTAATCCCCTTGTCAGGTTTCCATGAGATCACGATTTCATCGCCTATGTACTGGTAGACTTCACCCAAAGAATTGATGATGGGGTCTGACATAATTTTGTAGTAGGTATCCAGTAATCTGAAGTATTTGATGTGACCCAGTGCTTCGGCTATTGTAGTCGAAGATTTCATGTCCAGAAACATGAAAATACGTTTTTCAATTTTGGGTTGATGGTATTTTCCCGAAAAGAAATTTAGAAACAAATGATGACCTAAGTTTTCACTGACAGCGGAATAGATTAAACTAAAAATAACCCTTATGGACAAATGAAATAAAGTAACAAGGAAAGTGATACTTATGAGAAATCTACCCAATTTTTGCCAGACATCAATTGCTAGTAAACTACTACCTGTTTCGAGAGAAACGGCCAAAGGATATAAGATGACGATGATGATGATAATTAAGGTGAGGTAGATCAAGAATTTGTAAAAAAGCTTGACCCAAAGTGATCGGTTTGAAAATCTCTTTTCTAGATAAATCACTTCTAAAGCCCCTACAATAAGTCCAACCAGGGCATTCGCCAGACTGGCAAAAATCAGTACAGGGATGGTGAAGGAAATATCAGTATCCGGATTAAGGTTTTGGTTACGTGTTATGCCGATCTCAGTTACATCAGTGATCCATCCACTTAATACCCAGATTATCGCGAAGGGAATAATCCTGGAGATGTTTCTTTTAGCTTTTGGCGTTATTTTCACGTTAAGTTGATAATTGTAAGGAATGATGATTTATTATCGCTAACACCCAAATAAACACAATTGAGATTATTTACCCTATGTCTTGAACCTGATGTCGTGAGTTTTTGATGTTTGCAGCGTTATCAATCTCTGTTTCATTTATATGGCACGCAACAGTCAAAGCAATACACTTAGAAGCCAGCCATACTTCACTTATGTCCTTATTGGCTTGATCACCTGTTGGCGTCGTTTCTTTCCAACCGATTTACCAATGCTTGTATTTTGTCTTTTCTTTTTGCCAAGTCACTGCCGGTAATGCTTACAGTGCTTATGTTGGTCAAGTTGGGAAATGTCAATTTTCCATTGGTTAAAGAATACATCCAAATCAAATCAACATAGTTTAAAACGATATTCAATTTCTCAGCAATCGATGCGCTGTTTACCTTAAAGCCTAGTTTTTCTGCACTTCGTTGACTTAAAAAGTATGAGCTTCCTCTTACTACGGTTGTGCTTGATAAGTGTCCACTTTCCATTTGCCCTATGATCTTAAGAAGTGCATGTAAATAATGAGCAAGCATCTTATTCTTCCATTTGATACCGGGGCTTATTTTGGACATTTCCAGTAGATAATCAAATGAGGTGCCATTGTGCAAGTCGATGAATCTCTTATTATTTCCAAGTGAAACCACCATTGGCGAATAGTAGGTATACAAATTAAGCAGTGTAAAAAGGGGTGTGATTAGAAATTGGATCACCGGCACCATAAGGAAGATCAGGAGCATCCAAATTTTGGACTCGCTCACGGTTCTAACCCAAACCCACAAAATGATAATCAGAATGATGCCAAAAGCGATGGCAATACCCCATTTGCTGAATGCACTTAAAGTATTAAATCGTTTCATTGATTGTGCTTATCGGTTATGTTTAAATATAGCACTACCTGACCCGATTTGCTTTGGGCCGGCAGCGCTATATCATTTGTTATCAATGAGGTTTAAGCTTTAACGATCATCATTCATCATTTCTTTATCCAAAGGGAGGTACCTCTCTTTTATTATGTTGAAATGATGAATCTGATGCGCTGTTACTGTCAATCCAATTGTATACAAGGGCATCTCATATTCAAAAAACACACAGTTGGTTTCCAGGATCTTTTTATTAAAAGATTCAAACATCATGATTGTTGATTGACGTACAATGCGAAGCTCATTTACCAATTGGTCAATTGATAGTTCATTTGCATTTGAATTTTTACCCATTATTTCCTGATCATGTGCATCAGGGGTAGCTCCTTCACCACGAGCAAAAATGATCGCTCTGAAACACCAAATCCTTTCCCAATCAATGAGATGTTGCAATATTTTATGAATGGTCCATTTATCCTTTTCATAAGTCTTCAAGCCAATTCGATTCAATTGCGCTATGTCTAATTCATCAATGTGATTTAGACTTATCCGTAATGCCTCATTAAGTGCTATATCCCCATTCAATTCGAAGACGTACTCCAAAAACGCTGGGTTCTTTTTAATTTCTTGATTTTTCATAAATAATGATATGTTGATATGAGATTCGTATGTCATGGCAAATCGAATCCTGTCAATGCTGAGTCGACCACCTCTGACCCTCAAGCACCTGAAAAACTTAATTGATAGACTTTAACAGGTGCCATCGGGACTAATAAACACACGAAAAATTGATTATAAGAGTCCTGGTTCAGAAGAGTATCCGAACGAGGGAGTATTAGCCGGGGGTCTAATGGCTATTAATTAGGCTACTATGAACTTTAGCATCACTTTGAAAAGATGAATTGTTTATTTGAATTCAAGATAGGTATTTTTTCATAACCATACTACAATGAAATCAAATTGGTTACTTATCGCAACAACTGCATGGAGTTAGCTCGTTTCCTTAACTGGCACCAACTTTCAACTGAAATCGGTGTACATATCAAACACCATAAGTATCTGATTTTCAGACAACTAATAGTTAATACCTAAGGCTGGTTGTTAATTTTTTCCGTCAAAGGGCTTATTATGCAGATGTGACAATGACTATTGAAATGGCATGCACCTTGTCGGCTTGCCGCGTTTCGGCATTTATTATCTTCTATTCTTTATCATGTAGTCTTGCGGGCTTTGTATTTCACCAAATTCTTTAGTTTCAGCAAGTTGGAAAATCACTTTATACTTACCTAAGATGTCATATTCCATTTTGACAAACCCCAATTTCGAGTTGAAGTAAGTAGTTAAAAAAGTCTCGCCGATAGTACTCTTTGCCTTGCTTTTGGTTATCAAGCAGCGAATTTCTCCCAGATTCGTTTCTATATTTTCAAACCCTTCATTTTTGTAAGTCAAATCAAGTACTTGTTCGCCTTCCCAAGTTGCCCAACGCTCATCTTGCCACCTTTGACTAATACTCAATTTATCTGTCCAGGCTAAACTATCAGAAGATAGTCTTACGTAGGGAAATGGACATAATTCCAAAACTTTGAAGAAACGACTCCTAGGGGGATGTAACCAAATGTTTTGATCGTTTTCAACAATGCCTGTATTTTGAAATGTTCTTCCGTTTGGTTCAAAAGCAATAATGACTTCCGTCTGCCTTTTATTGGTTCTTTTTGATTTCTTTACAGAAGCGGTCAAGTAGATTATCCTTTCAACATCTTTAGCAGATGGTTCTTCTGAGGCTTGTATCAAATCCCAATCCCTGTCAGAAAAAACTAATCTCTTCTTCTCCCCTGATTCGTAAATCGACAATTGATAGATGAGCCCTTTGCCAGATGTGAATATCTTGTTGTCACTATCGGGATCTTTAGTTTTTTCGATATACAGGCTTTCGTACTCTTGGGCATTAAGAGCAATCGAAACTATAGTAAGCAATAGAGTTATTGAAATTCGCATAGTTGAGGGTAACATGTCTTTATCCTTGTGCTACAAGTTCTTGATGTTTACAGTACTGTGAATGGATTATCTTCAAATAGGACACAACAGTTCGGCTATTAGCACTTGCATATCGAAGGACACTAGTGTGTGGCTGTTGTTAAGCACAGTTACTTTCCTACTTCTGATATTTTGTAGTTTATGACGATGTAATTCGGCGAGTAATCTAGCAATTCCTGAGTTCTTTCGTCATTTTCTTTCAGGTTTACCACTCCGCAGAACCTATGGAAATTATGCTTTTTATCTAGCCAAGAGGAGGCAAAAATGAGTAGCGGTACTTTTTTGTTTAGTTTCCATTCGGTTTCTTCGTATTCTC
>JBCBSS010000221.1:0-7757 GCA_039819065.1 Bacteroidota bacterium | reverse complement strand
GGATTATATGAGAATGATTTTTTCACTGAGCTCATTTCGAAAATGCTTCTTAAAATTTCAAAAGACAATGAAAAGAAAAATGTGCTGATTGTAGATGATTTAGATAGAGTAGACCCTGAACACATATTTCGATTGTTAAACGTATTTGCTGCACACTTTGACGTAGACGACAAGAAAGAGAATAAGTTTGGCTTTGATCATGTGATATTCGTTTTTGATATTAGTAACATCAGGAAAATCTTTCAAAACAAATACGGACAAGGTGTAGATTTTAGCGGATACATAGATAAATTCTACAGTCGAGAAGTTTTTTATTTTGATAATTCTGAGGCTATAAAAGAAACTCTAAGAATAGTGATCTCCAGAATTACAATTAAAGGAATTGATAACGATTTATTTTCTTTTCAATATAAAACTTCAGCTGGTAATCACGTCTACTTGGTGTTGTTGGCCATGATAAATAATCATTGTATAAATCTTAGGTCTTTACTAAGATTGCTAGACCAAGAGTATGAAGTGAAACGTGATACCGTTAGCATTTTCTCAAAGAATGATTTCAACTTGGTTAGGAATTATTCAATAATTCTTGCTCTAAACTTTTTAAAAGCCCTATTTGGTAATTCAGATGGTTTAATAAATGCTATTAAAAAGCTGAGTGAGGTTTCGGACGCCGTTACAACTCATTACAACGGATTAGGGGGAGATTATGCAATAGGAGCTCTATTATTGATAATTGATCATAACAATCATTCCTTAATGGTTGGAGAATATGAATATATTGACCAGGAGTTAAATGTTCATTACAGTTATCGTATAGAGTTTAATGGGCTCGGTGGTCAAGAAGTGTCGGCAAAGGTTTTAAGTGCACACGATTTGACAAATGGTACTCAAAAAGTGAAGGAACTTCTTTTTTTTAAACTTCTTTACAAAGCTGCAATAGTATTGCGCAATAATGAGGACTTATAACTTATTTGAAAATTTCTATTAAATGCTGAATTCCGTTTTTTCTGGAAATGTACTACCAATCCTTTGATCCTCCGGTTCAGATAAGCCATATCGTTCGTTCCATTTGGATTGTAGAAGGCAATGAAGAGGGCAATGGTGCTTTCAATCACAGGCTCTTTGCGGATAACTGTGCCAACCTCGTGTTTCATTATCGCAACCATTTCAGGGAAATAAAGAGAGGGCAGCCTGGCTCATACCTTCATGACGCTGTATTGCACGGGCAGAGTACAGGATTTGAGGATATGCGGGTCGATGGGCCATTCGGTATTTTGGGCATCTATCTTTATCCTCAAGCTACCAAATTGCTTTTCGGTTTACCTGCCAGTGAAATCACTAACACTATTATTCCCCTTGATGTATTGGATACACGTGGACTCGAACCACTTGAGGAAAGGCTTGCGGTGGCTGTAGGGCATAAAGAAAGAGTGAATTATGCATTTGATTATATCATTTCGCTTTTGTCCAAATCACAGCAACCAATTGATCGCCGATTACATTTTTGCATCGACCGTATTCTAGAAAACAGCGGCAATGTCAATTTAGACGGTTTATGTGATACAGCAGGCCTTTCAACGCGGCAGTTGGAAAGACTGTTTAAGCAATCAGCAGGCTTGAACCCCAAGTTATTTTCCATGATCACACGCTTTACAGATGCCTTGACTACACCCCTTGGGGAATCGGCCAGGAATTTGACTGAGCTCGCTTTGCAAACGGGTTACAGTGACCAGTCACACTTTATTCGGGATTTTAAGGCCTTCTCCGGACTCAGTCCCAAAGTCTATTTCAAGTCATTGACCCATGTGGCCGACAACTTCGTAAGCCTTGAATGAGTTTTGGACTCGATAAGCAGCATGTCGATTTTGTACAATTTTGGAAAAGCAAAAGAATACAAATTTGAGCGTTGATATGACCTTAAAATCTATGACACAGTACTCAAAACCAATCCCGGAACATCACCAGATCATTATGCCTTACCTTATTGTAGAAGGCGCAGCCAACCTCATCAGGTTTCTACAAGCCGCGTTTGACGGTGAAGTGATGCATCAAGAGGATCGATCTGAAGGCGTAATCATGCATGCCGAAGTCAAAATAGCGGACTGTACCGTCATGATGGCAGATGCAACCAAAGACTTTAAAGCCATGCCTGCTAACCTCTACATTTATGTTGGCGATACTGACGCAAGTTATCAGAAGGCGATAGAAGCCGGTGGTATTACAATCAGAGAACCATATGACGAAAGTTACGGCGCAAGAGCCGCCGGAGTCCAAGATCCGGTAGGGAATGTGTGGTGGTTGGCTACTTTGAAATGATTATAGCAGACTGTAATACCGTAATATCTTTAGCCTCCTAGATGCCTTCTTTTAAAGTCATTCAGAAAGAATCTTATTGGCTATAGAACGTCTGCCTAGGCGCTATGAATAAAGGCCTCAAGGTTAGTGCTGCTCAGTCAGCTATTCTGTAAACCACTGTAAGCATTTAACTGCAAATAAGATTCTTTCAGAAAGACAGATCGCGCTAGTTATGGAAGCCAGTTGTTTATTCTTCCTGCTCAAACATCGGGTAGAAATACCCGACTTCACGCCAAATACCGTTCTGTAAGTCATTCTGAAAGAATCTTATTGGCTATGGAACTTCTGCTTAGGCGCTATGAATAAAGGCCTCAAGGCTAGTACTGCTCAGTCAGCTATTCTGTGAATCTAGCTATTAGCTAACTGCGAATAAGATTCTTTCAGAATGACAAAAGATGATGGTTAAGAAAACGGGATGCCTTGATCAGACACTTATCAGTTAAGCTCTCCCTTGGCTCTTGATTGTCTAATTCTACCGCTCGTGCTTCTCTGGGTTAGCAATGTCCTTAATGTAGAACCCGATGATCTTCCATTGGTCATCACTTTTGCCCAGCAGCCAGGTAACTTGCTCCTTTTTCCACATGCGATACTTGTTGCGTCCGGTATCTTCGGTGACCATCACAGCTGCTTCACCATTGATATGTGTGCTGAGCACTTTGAATTCGTTTTGGTAAGGAGCCGCCATCTCTAGAAATGCTTTAGGCCATTCTTTGAGATGATTCCCGGTCAAGTACATGTGTGCCTGCCATTTGATCGGGTCGGAAGAAAAATTGCCATTGAACATGATCAACTCCTTACCCAGTACCGCGCCAACCATTTCAGGGTTGTTTTCACTAAACCCCTGGTGATATTTTATTACCGTTTGATGAATGGCGGCCATTTCCTTTTTTTCTTGCTTTACTGATTGAGCGAAAGCCGTCAGTGACAGGCTGAAGATCAGCAACAGGGTAAGGAAAACTGAATTTTGAAAGAAGGCTGAAATGGTGCGTCTCATAAGGATTTTGACTCGTTTAAATTGGTCGACAAGCTAAGGCTACAAAATGAAGTTTGTTATATTCTACGAGTCAAATCATCGACAGGATGACATTTGATCAGGTTTCCTGTGTTCGCGTCATTAGCTTGTGTTAACTTCAACCAGAATCTAATGCCCAATGGACAACCTGATTGTACACCGATCTATCTCGGACTTGTATAAAGCATTGAACTTGCCAGTAGAACAAGAAATGGATTTTACCATTCATTCCTTGCCGGAAATCCATGATCATGTTCCTTTCGAATCACCTACTTTTCGAGCTGATTATTATTCATTTGTCTTCATCAAAGACGGTCGAGGTACCTACACCATTGATCAAAAGACCTATCCCACTTCGTCGGGGACCATATATTTTACCAACCCGGGACATATAAAAGCTTTTCGCATTGAGGAGATTCAGGATGCTTACATCATTACCCTCACAGAGGCCTTTCTAAAGGAATATGTACATCAGGATATTTTTGATGAATTCCCATTCCTCCTAGCTGAGACGGTACCTCCCAAGACCCTTTCCGCTGAAGAATTCCAAGACTACGAGCATTTGTACTTACAGATATTCAAAGAGTTTAATGCACGGTCCAGTTATAAGTACAAGATTCTGGGTAACCTATTCGTGGTGATGCTACTGAAGATCAAAGAGCGTTTTTGGTCAGGCTATGACCCTATCAGCGAAGGGGATAGAAGCTCTCAGATCGTAAAGCATTTCAAACAAAAGCTTGCATCTCACTTTCGTGCCCTGCACAATGGCGAGATTGATTTTCTGCCACAGGTTCAGGATTTGGCACATCAGATGAATCTGCACCCCAACTATTTTAGTAATGTAATTAAAAGCAAAACAGGAAGATCTGTAAACCTTTGGATTGTAGAAAAGGCCATTACATCAGCCAAAGCGCTTCTTAAAAATACCCCTCTTTCGATAAAACAAATTGGTATTCAGCTGGGCTTTTCTGAGCCGACACATTTCAGTAGCTATTTCAAAAAACACGCTGGTTTCACACCTAATCAGTATCGAAAGGAAGTAACTCAGGGCTGACTCTTTGCTATTTGTCACTTTTCCTTTGAAATCGTTCACAATTACCTATCAATATTGGTGTTTTTTTGTTCTATCATTATTTAGAACTTAATATCAATTCCAATGTCACAAAAGATTTTAATTACAGGTACAAGCGGAGGTTTCGGAAAACTGGCCGTTAACACACTTTTAGCGAAGGGGCATACTGTAGTTGCGTCAATGCGCGGTACTGAAGGAAAGAATAAAGCGTCAGCAGACGAATTGAGAGCTGCCGGAGCACATGTGGTTGAAATGGACGTCATCAACGATGAGAGTGTAAATAAAGGAGTGGAGCAAGCCATTGCATTGGCAGGCGGACTGGATGTTTTAGTCAATAATGCAGGAGTAGGGGTGATCGGTCTACAAGAGACCTTTACTCCAGAAGATTGGCAGCGTGTTTTTGAAGTCAACGTTTTTGGCGTACAGCGTGTGAACAGGGCTGTCATTCCCCATTTCAGATCACAGCAGTCTGGCTTGCTTATTCATGTATCCAGCTTATTAGGTAGAATGACACTTCCATTCTATGGTCCTTATAATGCTACTAAATGGGCGCTGGAGGCCATGGCTGAGAATTACAGAGTTGAGTTATCTGGTTTTGGCATTGACTCTTGTATTGTAGAACCAGGAGGTTTTGCCACATCTTTCATGGATAATCTCTTTAGACCAAGTGATGACAGTAGAAATGAAGGCTACGGGGAAATGGCGAATGCACCACAACAGTTACTTGAAGGCTTCGAACAAGCACTAGCTTCGAATCCTGCCCAAGACCCTCAGAACGTTGCCGATGCTATTGTTGACCTAGCGGAAGCCCCTGCGGGACAACGACCGATGAGAACTGTGGTTGATAACATGGGCATGGGAGATCACATCAAAGGATATAATGATCAGTTGGAGCAGATCATGCACGGTATATACGGTGCCTTCGATATGGGTGATATGCTCAAGGTGAAGACGAGTTGATATATTCATCTATTCCATGTAAGACGAAAAGCCTGCCTGAAATAACCAGACAGGCTTTTTGCAGCAGCATAGCGCACAAAAAAAATTAAAATAAAGTCTCTGCATTGCTTCAAGGGCTTTTTATCTCTAGTTATAGTCGTGGGACCGCTGCGCTTAACCTACGATCAGGGGGGATATAATCAGATATCACTTGTTGTTGATAGCTATTCCTTTTCTATGTTCCTTTTTATCATGTTGATTAGATTAAGCGCATTCAAGATTTCAGTTTTTTCTTCATTTACATTAATAGGTTCATCCGCATGAACTATCAATTGATAAAAAGACTTCCCATTTTTCCTAATAACTAAAGCTTCTGTGTAATTATGAGCTAATGGCCCAGGGCAATTATATATGTGCACTCCAAGCTTTAATGCGCTTAGATTTAACAGAAACTCTTCACTATTTATAGAAAACTTTTTATCATCATCAATAGATTGATTGAAAACGGCGTGTCTAACTATTTTATCATGTATTGAAATAATTGATAGTTGCTTGTTTCTTTCCCCATCTCTGGATTGAAGAAATAGTATGTCATATTCGTTGTTGCTCTCATAGAAAGAACTTGATTCTTTCTTGAATGAACCTAAGAGACCCTTAATGCCAATTTCATGTTCATGTCTTTCAAAGTCACAAACTTTATTTTGGTTGACATTTTGTATATGATCAATAGCCAAACTCGTTATGAATGGGTTACTTAGAAATATAAATAGAATTTGGTTTATCATTTGATATGTTAATTATCACGCGGTGTGCGTCTTTGTTTTACCGTGTTAATTTTACCTTCCTTTGGTGATTTGAAATAGTGTCCCACCCTGAGAAAGGTCAACCTTTTTCAGGACAAGACAGTGAAAGAAAAATCCCTTGTAGCTACATAGGAGTTTTTTGATATTTGCACCTTTCAAAACCTCATACCGACCAATATGAAAGACTACTGACTTATTCTAACATAAACTTTCTGAAGCGATTTCTCACGTCAAAACATCCTTCTCCATTCTTCTCGCAGTTCGAATAAAATTCTAAGACAACATGTTGGTCATAGACGATAAAAAACTTTTCCTCTTGGAATGCATTCCCTTTTTCAGTCTTTATAGAAAGTGAATGAACACCACTTCTCATGTCGATTTCAAACATTTCAATCGCATACCTATGACTTCCAAGTTTGCCTTGAAAAATTGGTATATCATCAATAGTCAGTGCCACATCCAAAGAATCTATCGATAGGTTATTATCACCGTTTGCTATATATACGGTCACGCTATTTTTCTTTAGAGAAAAGAACAAGACTATCGCACTAATTGCAAGTGCTGTAATTATGATTTTCTTTTTCATTTCAACTTACTTATTGTAAGTGATAAGCCGGAAGCATTAAGCTTTGTTTTAGATGAGATAAAAAGTACCTGCATCTTTGTAAGGTCACTTTTTGTCCGATGACTCGAGTAATGGAACTTGAGTAGGTGATATTAGAAATTAGTCATTGCAACTCAAATATGTCTTAATTATTTGTTTAACTTCTTTCTCAGTTGATACATTTGGGTTGACTCCAATAACCTCGAGATAGTCAGTTTCGAGATTGTATATGATACACTTTTTTGAAAGCCCTATTCCACCCTTATTAAGAAATACGAAACCAGATTGGTCATAACTTCCACCAAATATCAGTTGACTATTCTTATCCTTTTTTGACAATAAATCTGTTTTGTTCCAGTCTTCGTTTGGGTCTGCAATAACTAACTTATACTCATATTTTTTCCAATAGAGCTTTAGCAGCTTTTTCGGAATATGCACTTTTTCTTTGTAAACCTTTCCGTCGACGAAACATAATAGAATATTGCAGTTATCATATCTGGGACTTACGAATCCGGATGTAATCACCCAAAACAAACTCGCTATTATAAATCCTTTGATTGTTTTCATTTTACGTTTTTACCACTGTACCAGAAGCTATTCTCCTGGTTATTCGCTCTTTGGCAACTATTATAAGTCAGACCAAAGGGGTAGTAATCATCCACTTGCACCACAGGAGAGGCTTTATGCACTATTTTCAAATCGTCAAAGTACGTATAGTTGAGCGTATTGCTCTCGTTACTTAAGTAAAATATACGTGTAGATAACCCGATTCTTGTACCGTTTGGATCAAAGAAAAGCCCCTGCATTGATGCTGGGGCTCTTTGTTATCTGCCAGCACAAGTAATAATGCTTGTGTTAATTGAAGTAGAGATTGCTAATTATATAGTTAAAGAATTATAACCTTCAAGAGTTGCTCCATATCCAGCTTTATTCAAATCAGTAAGAATAACACCAAAGACTTTACGCCATTCA
>JBCBSS010000220.1:0-8117 GCA_039819065.1 Bacteroidota bacterium | reverse complement strand
GTCTTACCCACCCCTACCCCCTCCCTAAAATTAGGGAGGGGAAAAGTCTGGCTTGTCAGACTTGGGGAGGGTAAAGATTATATCACTCGAATCACTTCGCATGTCATAGGTATCAGTCAGCCGACTGATGGAAAACTTTCAAAGCTTCGAAAAAGAGAGATCTCGACAGGTCAGGATGACAAGTTTTTTGGGTCTCTTATCCAATATTTAAGTTAGTTTAAATCTGACACAGTCACGTTTGAGGCGGGTAGTCTGTCATCCTCTTATACAAAACATAATAGGATGAAAACATTGTTAAGAATTGACTCCAGCTCCAGAACTTCAGGATCGTATTCCAGAAAACTTGCTGATTACTTTGAAGAAGTATGGAGAAGGAATACAAATGCGGGGCGTGTAATTTATAGGGATTTGGCAAGAACGATCTTGCCTCACCTTCACAGCAAAACCATCGAAGGGTTTTATACCCCAACGGAACAAATGGATGCCACACTGGCTAAGGCAACAACCTTATCCGATGAGCTCATTTCGGAAATCAAATCTGCCGATGAGGTATTGATCAGCAGCCCATTGTACAACCTGACGGTACCTTCAAATCTCAAGGCCTACATAGATCATATCGTGCGCATTGGACACACTTTCAAAGTCGACCAGAATGGCTCTCATGGACTGTTCTCAGGGATTAAGACCTACATCATAACTGCCAAAGGAGGGGTAATGAAAGGAACTGAAATGGAAAAGTATGATTTTCAGGAGCCTTACCTAGCCGCCATCTTGGGCTACATGGGCATACATATAGAACGGCTGTTCTCACTTGAAGGAACTGCCAGAGAAGACCTCGTGGAGGAAAACACGAAACAAGTTCTAACAGACATATCTGAGTACTTCATAAAAAGACATGAAAATGGAAAACAGAGAGAAAATCATTCGACAAGTTACGAGCTTCATTGAGGGTGGCGATCGCAGCAGTTTAGAGATGCTGAACATGGCCCTGCACGAAAAGTTCTCCAACGTTCAAAATGGATTCTTTGACCAAAAGGGCATATTCGTCATCGATAAGGACAAATACCTATCACTCATATCAGACCACACGTTTGGAGGCATCCCAAGAAAAATGGAGATAGTCTCTCTGGACATAGTCGGAAACATCGCTATGGTAAAGGCACATTTACGAAGTGAGCAACTGACCTTTATTTCCTTTATTTCCCTGGTCATGGATGAGCATAGAGAGTGGAAAGTCATTGGAAACTTCCCATTTGTTGAAGCCAACGACTAATTAATGTAGAACAATATAACCACCAACTACGCTATGAAAAAGCACGTGTTTGAAGATGTATTGAAAGATAATGCGGTGATAGTAAGGCCGGACGAAGGAGAGTGCTTGACCGCCAATCGTGTCACCGTGACACTCAAAGTAACAAGCGAGATCTCTTATGACCAGTTGGGCGTCTATGAGATAGAGCTCAACCCTATGACCATTGGAGCCAAACTGCATTACCATCGATACATGGATGAAACCTTTATCGTCAAGGAAGGTGTGTTGACAGTCCAATTGGCAGAAGAACAATATGCAGCTGAACCAGGCACGGTAGTGTATGTTCCACGATTTACCGCGCACGGATTTCGCAACGATTCCAGTGAAAATGTAAAGCTGTTGTTGATATTCAATCCAGGCCAAAAGCGGGAAGGCTTCTTCAGAGGTTTGCATGAAATACTCAATGAAAATCCAGTGGACACTGATAAGTTCTCAAAGCTTTATCACCAATACGATAGTATTCCGGTAGACGCTTCGGATATCATACCAATGGAGGATTGATCACAAGTAGCTATCAGTAATGGGACAAGTACTGATCGTGTAGCAATAACAACTATCAAATTACTAATTTAGAAGCGGTTGTCTCAAAAGCCCATTTTAATGTCATTCCGATCAATCGGGATCGAAAAGACAGCTTTTGAGATAGACGCTATTGCTTTTGCTCATCAACTATTGACATCATCAGAATGAAAAAAACCTACTTTCTAGCTTTAGCACTAGTCCTTTGGGTTTCTTGCTCACCACGAGGAGAAGGTCAAGGCGAACTTCCTGCCAAAATCTCAAAACTACCGGTGGGCATAGAAGTAAAACACAGTGCGAAAAGGGTCTACGCAGTACCAAATAAAGACTTAAAACGCGGAGGCAAATTCAAATGGAAATACCAAACTTCGGTGAAAGCGTTGAATGAAGATTTAAAGATTATTGAGTTTGGAGGCTTCATATTAGAAGGAAATCAATGGGTCGAAAAGAATTTAGGCCAAAGGCCATTCAACAACAACGAATTTCAGGAATGGTATAAATGCCCTGATGGGCTTTTGAAGAAGGACGTCTATTTCACCGATGCTAATAATTGGGGCACTAGTAATGAGCTTACGGGGAGCAGAACAAGCAATCTATGGTATTACATTGGTGCCAATGCTGAAGGTCAAAAATTTGTTGGTTATGGCGAAATCGTAACAATAGGGAGGTTGAAGGAGTAAGAAATATAATACTGATTTAACAAATTGTACATCTATTGTCACCTTCTAATACATTCTGCAAGCATTGGAAAAACCACTAGTCGATAATAAATACCTACTCAAAAAATTTCCCGGTAAAGGTGGCTGGACTTACGCTGAAATACCCGAGATAGTGCAGAACAAGGACAACCCCTTCGGGTGGGTCAAAGTAAAAGGTAGCATTGACAGTTTCGAACTGAAGCAATACAAACTCATGCCTATGGGCAGCGGCAAATTGTTTCTTCCTGTCAAGGCTCAAATAAGAAAAAAAATCAAAAAGCAAGAAGGGGATTATGTACATATTATTCTATATGCCGACTAATCGCCTACCGAGATTCCGACGGAAATAATGGAGTGTTTTCAAAATGAACCCAAGGAAATCCTGAATACTTTCTTGGCCTATACTGAAGGACAAAAGAAGGCTTATATCGATTGGATATATGAAGCCAAGACTGATAAGACAAAGGCCAAAAGAATCTTACAAATGATGGACAGTGTAAGTAAAGGTTTGAAGTTCGGGGATACATAGTCTGCTCACTATTTTTCTTCCATGCTTATACCTTCTTATCACAACTCTTTAGCTATGTCACCTGTTTTCCTCATAACTAGGGCTAATGTTTCACCAGTATCTTTCCTGAACCGATTATGTCTAAAGCGTTAGTAAATAGGCTCACAACCAACCCCAGGCAAATTTTTCTAATCGATGCTATCGGAGCCTTGGTTTCGGCATTCTTGTTAGGCGTAATTTTGGTGCAATTTGAGCATCTCTTCGGCATCCCGATCAAAACGCTCTACTTATTGGCGCTGATACCATGCATTTTTGCATTACTGGACATTTACTTCTTCTTCAAAAAACCAATACTTTTCAAAACGCCTTTGTACGTGATTGGGTACCTCAACCTTGGGTACTGTTGCCTGTCCATTGGCTTGGCGATACACCATAATGAAGTCGTTTCCTATTTAGGTTGGGCTTACATAGTGGGGGAGGTAATACTAGTCGCAGCATTGGCCTTGTTTGAAATCAAGGTTGGGAAACTATCAACTGTGTAATTGATAATCATTTTATGCTGTGCATTCCCTACAGCAAATACTATCTTGTGCCGTTTATTGAATGATTACTGTTAAATGCACTTACAGCCTACCCTAGAAAATAACATAGTCAGCATAAGACCGCTACTCGAAAGTGATTTCGATTCGTTGTACCAAGTGGCCAGTGACAAAGAGATTTGGGAACAGCACCCCAGCCATGATCGATATCAAAAAGAACAGTTCAACAAACTGTTTATAAAATCTATGCGGTCTGGCGCTGCCCTGTTGATTATTGACCAACAGAGCAGTAAAGTGATTGGCAGCTCTCGCTATCAGATGGCTCCGAATGATTCGAAAACCTTAGAGATAGGATGGTCTTTCCTGGCGAAAGCATATTGGGGAGGAAAATACAACATGGCCATAAAGCAATTAATGATAGATCACGCTTTCCGACATTATGAGCAGGTCGTTTTTCACATTGCCAAAGTGAATACAAGGTCTATAAAGGCAGTAGAAAAACTAGGCGCCACCAAAATAACAGACGCTGAACTGAGCCACTTACTCAAGAATCCGAAGCAAAACTGGACTTACATCATCTACAAACGTGACTGGCTTAGTAAATAACTCTCGCTCTGGCCGATCGGAGAGCGTTAGTGTAGGCTACCGCTCAAGTCGTCATAAACCACGTATTAAGCTTTGAGGGTATACGGAATAGGAGGACTGGGAGTAGATGAGCGGGTTTTTGCTGAACTGACCCTCGAATTCGAAATCACTCCCCTACCATGGATACAAGCCAAGCACAACGAGTCATTACAGCAATATGCCCAACGGTTTGCCGATCAAATCAAGACAGATCAACCATTTTCGATCATAGGTATCTCATTTGGTGGTATGATGGCTATCGAGTTGAATAAAATACTCGATCCCAGGCAAATCATTCTAATCTCCTCGGCTACAAGTAAGAATGATATACCTCGTATCTTCAGGGTATTTGGCAAGGCTGGGTTATTGAAGTTAACACCAAGGTTTTTGATGAAACCTCCCCCATTCATTGCCAACTGGTTCTTTGGTGTTTCAGAGCCGAAGTACAAAAGAGCGCTACGACAGATAATCGCTGATACCGATATTGGTTTCTTGAGATGGGCGACCAACGAAATTGTACATTGGGATAATCGAGTCGTGCCTAAGAACATGATCAGGATTCACGGTAGTAAGGACAGGCTTCTTTATTGTAATGATAGCACTAATGCCATTATGGTACCGGACGTAGGCCATTTTATGATCATGAACGAAGCCGATCAATTGAGTGAGATACTCAATGCTAAGGTAGATTTTGAAAGATCATTATAACGGTCATTTAGACTTTAGAAGAAATCTATCTTGATTTAATTGACTAATAATCAAGATAGATTTCTCGTAACACTCGAAATGACTTTCAGAGCGACTTTTAGTGCCCCTTCTTTAGGACAAGCTGCTTTCATGAGCAGCTTACGTATCATCTTTCAATAACGTATCAATCCGCCAGTGAAATTGCTCTTGGCATACCCTTCCTCACAGCACTATAATCGGCGTAA
The DNA here is from genome assembly GCA_039819065.1 of Bacteroidota bacterium. GTDB lineage: Bacteria > Bacteroidota > Bacteroidia > Cytophagales > Cyclobacteriaceae > JBCBSS01. The sequence continues at coordinate 2,985 of JBCBSS010000220.1, read as the reverse complement.
CTTAGACTGAAAAAGTCTTCACCAAACATCTGCTGCGCGCGCTCCTGATAGAGCTTGTTGAATCCTTCTTGCACATGAGCCAGGTTTTTCAGAAACACACCATAGGTATCACTATCCTCAAAGCTCACACTTACCACATATTGCCTTTCTTTGGCTACTTGCTCAACTACAAAGTCGTAAACCGTTTTCTGATTTAACTCTCCTACATCTTCGCCCAACCGGACGCTCAACATGTCCATATTATTCGCTCGTAGAAATTCGGCATCGATATTAGGGTAAACATTGCCTTTACCATCTACTCCTCCAGGGACTGGCGGCAGTAAAAAGGCCATCTCTACGTCTTCACCATATTTAGTCCGTCCAAAGTACAATACCTTTCTACGGTCAGCTTTTCTAAGCGTGGTATGTAGGTCGCGCACCAGCTCCATGCGTTGCGCTTTGTCTATGGTTAAGGCGATTGTACCTTCAGCCGATAATCCAGACTGGGCAATGACAGAAACCACTTCCGCCAACCTGCGCCTCGCTCCGTCGATGAATATCTTATCATCCATTATACGGACGTGCAATACGTTATTTGGCTTGTGTAGGTGTCTCGACTGGACTTTAGGCAGAACCGGCATTTCTATTTCCAGTTCATCAGTTTTGACCTCCGGCAAGTTTTCAGCCTCGGTTTCCTGAAGACTAGAATTACATTGTATAAATAACAATGTCAACGATATGGTAGCAAATATGGTCACGGTGGCTTTGGCCTTGCCAAACCATCCTGATTTTCTATTATTCATCATGGTTATTCTCTTTTTGATAAATGATAAGTTGAAATTGTGTACCAACCCGGTTGAGTTGTTGCTGATCAATTGTCTCAAAAGCAAGGTTTGATACTCAACTAAGGAATAACCCTTGGTGATCATTTTCTTGTCTGCTATGTATTCATGTGTCTCTTTTAATGATTTGGCCAGAAACCATACCACAGGATGAAACCATAACAAGGCTCCGGCTAGTTGAACAAAAATTAAATCGAATGAATGTATCTGCCTGATGTGTGATTTTTCATGTTCCAGAATGGGTATAAACTCCTCACTATCAATTAACTGATTATCAGCAAATACATAGTTCATAAAGGAAAATGGAGGTATTTTATGGGTGATTCGTACTACTTTGACCCCTTGCATCATTTCTACAGAATGGAGGTACAAAAGCATGCCAATACGATAGCATACCCTAACCAGCCTGAACAATACGACCATCACTCCTACCCAATAAATGATAATCAGTGATATCAATAATATTTGCTTTAAATCCCACGGCGTTGAAGCCTCTGCTGCCTTAACAGAATCTATACTTTGGCCACTTCGGGCCTCATACATCCAGTTAGAAAGCGCATCGAAGTAGCCAATTCTGGCAGTTTGAAACCCCTCGACTGGCAGGTCAAATACATTTCCTTTATCTGTAAAAAGCTGAAAACTCATCAATGGAGCGACCAAAGACACTGTTAGAATGCCAATCAGGAAAAACCTGTTGAGGTCAAAAAAGGTCTCATTTCTCAAAAGCAAGAAATAGAAAAGGTAGAGCACCGCTAAAACAGCACTAGCCTCTATCAAATAGGTTGTTAACTCAATCATTCTTTCTGGATTTCAGCGCTTCAAGCATTTTCATTACTTCATCTAACTCCTTCTCATCCAGCTTTTCGCTTTCAGAAAAGAAGTTGACCACCTGCTTCAGCGAATTATCGTAATACTCTGAAACGAGGCGAGACAACTGCCCCTTGCTATAATCTTCTTTCGTAATCATCGGATAATACTCATAAGTCTTACCATAAGCCTTATAGCCTACAATTTCCTTCTGTACTAATACCCTTACAATTGTGGAAACAGAATTATAGGGGGGCTTGGGGTCTGGGTATTGCTCGATGATATCCTTGATAAAACCTTTTTCAATACCCCAGAGGATCTTCATGATCTTCTCTTCTGCCTTAGTTAAAGTAACCATATGCTTATGAGTTTTTAATCAGCAATACAAGCTTAAAACTTAATTCTAAGTTTTACAACTTATTTTTAAGTTATTTAACTTATTGATAAGTTGAATGGATGAAAAGGATATGCTCAATCATAAAAAATGACTGGTAATTCTTTGCCTTAATTTGTTGCGAGCCCGTAAGCACTTACTTAGTTTAGGCCATCAACAACTTAATAGGATATGCTTCTGCAAGAATATAGTGAACGTCAGCAGTAATATTGTTAAGCATGAAGTACCCATAAAACATGAAAAAGAAGGTGGTAACAGCGATCATAACAATTGCATCACTTTATCTGGTGATATGCATTCTACTGTTTCTATTCCAGGAAAAGTTACTTTTCTTTCCCGAACGACTGCCGGAAGATTTCAAATTTTCGTTTCCTATGTCATTCGAAGAGATAAATTATCAAGTTGCCGATGGAGTAAAAATCAATACCGTCTTATTCCATGCTGCAAAAGGTGAAAAAGTGGTCATGTATCTTCATGGAAACGGTGGGTCTATCTATGGCTGGGGGACTGGGGCCGAGACTTACCTGCGCAATGGTTATGATGTCCTTTATATTGATTATCGAGGCTATGGTAAGAGCGGAGGAAAAATAGAAAGTGAAAAACAATTAATTGCTGATGCTCAACTGATCTATGATGACCTAAAAGCTAAATACTCAGAATCGAATATCACACTTATTGGTACCTCAATTGGCAGCGGCATTGCGGTGCAGATTGCAGCAAGCAATAACCCAGAAAGACTCATATTGAATGCCCCTTATGCCAGTCTAAAGCAACTGATCAGGGAAAAGGTGCCCATAGTACCAGGAGTAATTTTGAAGTATAGGCTAGAATCAAAAAAATACATCAAGGAAGTCGAATGTCCCATTTATATATTCCACGGAAAGAACGACGAGGTCATTCCTTATCGGCATGCTGTATCACTAAAAGAGACAGACGATAGGGTTCAATTGACATTAATCGACG
>JBCBSS010000219.1:0-8321 GCA_039819065.1 Bacteroidota bacterium | reverse complement strand
CGATTTGCGAGATTTATGATTCAAAGAATGGGTTTCAGACATTTGGTTCCGCAGTAAGAAACAAGACTGAAGATGTATGAAATAATGGAAATTCCGCTCGATTATATGAAGAATATAACATCAGAACTTCTTGAATTGAGTGTTGCATTGCATCTTCAGTCTTGTTTCTTACTGCGGAACCAAATGTCTGAAACCCATTCTTTGAATCATAAATCTCGCAAATCGCAAGTGTTTTTGATCTGAGTTTTGCGATCCAAGTTGTCAAGACAGCACCCTCTAATTTCTCCTCATTTGCTTTGGTAAGTGGTAAACCATTTCCATACCAAAACTCAGCCAATAAAGACCTTTCAATTAGCTCAAAGTATCCATGCTGCAATGATTCCTTTAAGTCTTTATGGAGTGCAATACCAGTCGAATCCTCGTTCTGCTTAATCCTAAAAATTTCAGAATACTTGCAACCGCTTTCCTTTATTACTTCTCCGTTACGATTGACTTTGTTGATTATAAAGTCAGATGAATAATCTCGTATAAGTCTTGAAATCAACCTTTCCAAAGCCTCACATTTGCTTCTAAGAAGTGCATTTGACGGTGAGCGAGCACAAGCAGATCCAATCATTTTACATTCTATCTCATTGAAGTTTATTACAATACCAGATCTGTAGTTGGTCATTCCAAATGGAAGATCCCATTTGGCAACAGAAAAGGGGAGATTCATTAGCTCATCCCATAGCAATTTCCGCAATTCTTGTACAATCATTTAGCAATTTCTTCCCGTTATAAGTCAAATCTGCATGAGTATTTAGTACTTGTAAACCCTTCGAGAATTTTTTATAAGCATTTTCTAGTGGAACCTTCCATGCTCGATTTACTTCTTTTCCTTTGCCTAGAACGTGTACTATTCTGCTTAAAACGAAAGTCGCATGATAAATGCCAAATAGAGGTCTCGGATCAGGTCTAATCGGAGCCTCATACCTTTCAGAATCATCATTCATGATGAGTGGATCTATGTTCATCATTCCATGCAGAAGCAGATGACTTAACTCATGGGTTATGTGATCCAAGTAGTATAATACGGGGTCATCAGATTCTCTGCCATGATCTGGACACCTTAAATAGATTCTCCCAAAGCACCTTACGCTTGTCATTCCTCTTGCTGCTCTACCCCGAAAATGCCTTAGTTCACCTACAAAAGTTTCAAATTCATTACGAAGTTCGTTATCCAGATCTCCCAGAATTGATAAAGTATTAATCAGCACATTGGAGTATTCTTTAGTTTCATTTGACGATGGTGGATATATTTCAGGATAACCTCCCTCGGGGGTTCTTGGACCTTCCTTGCCGTATAAGAAACTGATAATTTCAGCATCAATAAAATCTGAACTAATCGCTTCTAAAGAAAGACTTTTAATGTAAACGGTATCTTCTAAAAAACACTTCCGCAAGTAAGCGATACCATTTGCTACTCTTCCCGCATTTTGTTCCTTTATTCCGTTAGAAATGATATGGTATGCTGCAAATATTTTAGGAGACCATTTACATTCTTTATTGAGGATATTAATATCTCCATTAAGATAAATGGCGTTAGGAATAACTTCACTTACCAGAGGCAATAATTTTACTAATTGATTCTTGAGAGAACCGTATAAAATTGACCTTATTGTGAGAGCATTTTTTGCACTTGGATCAGCAAAAAAAACGTCATCATTCAAATCGATAGGAATGTATTTTATCGGTACTAGCTAATCTGAACAGTATCTGCTGCTCTATTTAGATAGGATTCTTCCAAAGATCTGAAAAGCAATGTGTGGCCTGGCTTTATCGATTTAGAAGTATTTGGCTTACCTTTTTTATTTTTATTTTTTTCTTGATTCATGATATTAACATTTTGTTCATAATCATTAAACTTATATTAAATTTAACAAGGTCTTTCTTAATAAGCCATTAACGGCAATGAAAAATGATTTCTAGTTAAGAATTTTCTAATTATCGGTTGTCTAAAGTATCGAAATCATTCACATATTAAATCAATTGCTTTTCGAGTAATTCAATTATCTAATTGATATTTTATTTGAAATAACTAAGAATTAATTGTCTAAGAGTAGGATTTTTATTGATTTACATTCTGTCAATTACGGCTTCAGCACGCTTACATACAAACAGAATGTTAAAGGCGATACGATTATCTAAGCCTTTTCTGCCATTTTGGTGTTGTTACCGAAAGGTTTCTTGTTCATTCAATATTGCTTAGGAGTACTACGTCAGTTCAAGACGCTTTTGAGTTGTCTCCAAATCGGGCAAAGGATTTTCACCTCACCCAATTTCTTCCGTAGAATAAGCACGGATTTGTGCCACCCTCTCCTTCAGGAGAGGGTATTACAGCATGTAGTTAACCGACCCAAGAAGATGGGTGAGGTTATTCTAGGTGTAAACGAGATAGATTTCTCTCTTCGTTCGAAATGACGCACAGATGTAAAGCAAGTCTGTTTAAGGCAGGTTCCATCAATATCGGCTAATCAGTCTAAAACCCTTACTTCATGGGTCACCTCGATCAGCCAGCAGACTGAGAGAGGTCTATCTCTGACCGACGCCATATTTTGCCCCTTTCGGTGACAACACCGAAAGGTTTAAAATTTCCCAACAGCAGGTATAAATTGAAGACGCTTAGGAGGCAACTCCAAAGCGGGCGAAAAATAAAAATCATAACTTATATAGGAGTACTGATTGTGTCACCGTACAGGTTCACACGCAATACAAATTCCCCCGTGAAGTAATGGTGAGTCGTGTAAAAAGTCGTCTTTAAAAAGAAAAGAAACGAGTATGACTCAATATATATCGGAGACCTATGAATAAAAAAACATCCAACAGAAGAAGCTTTCTTAAAAAATCAACCATCGCAGGCGCGGCATTACCATTGCTTGCAGGATGTGATTCATCGACTACGTCCGTCTCCACCTCATCCGCAATCGATTACGGGCCTGTTGATGCGGCAGCCAAAAGACCCATCATTAATACATCCAAGTTTACCGAACCTTTAATCATGGATAAAATTGAATTGCTTCGATATGAAGACAACTTCATCTGTAGAGTTCGGACTAATTCAGGCGCTGAAGGCATGTCAGTCAGCAACAACATGCAGATGGTCTCACTTTACCCCATTTTCGTGAACAGGATTCAGCCTTTTTTTGAAGGTAAGGACGCACGTGATCTGGAACAGCTGCTGGAGGAAGTGTACGTACACAAAAGTAACTATAAGCTTCAGAGCCTGGCCATATGGGTACCGCTCGCAACCTTGGAGTTTGCCATCCTCGACTTGTTGGGAAACGTCGCAAACCTTTCCATTGGTGAAGTACTAGGTGGGGTGCATCACCCGGAAATTTCAGTCTACCAAGCCAATAATCACAGAGGCAAAAGCGCAGAAGAGAGCCTAGATAAGATCATTAAAAATGTCGAAAGCAGCGAGGCGAAAGCAGTCAAGTTCAAACTTGGAGGCCGGATGAGTGCCGCGGAGAAACCAGCAGGTCGGTCTGAGAAACTCATCCCCATGGTGCGAGAGGCTTTTGGCGCTGAGATGGTCATCTACGCGGATAGCAATGGAAGCTATGATGCAGAAGAAGCTATCCGAATTGGCAAGATCTGTGAGGAATATCAATTTGACTTCTACGAAGAACCTGTTCCTTTTGACTGGTACGAAGAAACACTTCAAGTCAATCAAAGCCTATCCATTCCAATTGCAGGTGGTGAGCAGGAACCGAGTATGCGAAACTTCAGGTGGCTCATTGCGCACGATGCGCTGGATATCGTGCAACCAGACATCTTTTACTTTGGTGGCATGATCCGTTCTATGCGTGTAGCACGGATGGCTGAGGCGAAAGGCAAGATGTGTGTTCCACACATAACCGGAAGCGGGCTAGGCTATCTATACATGGCGCATTTCGTTTCGGCGGTACCCAATGCAGGACCCTATCATGAATTCAAAGGATTGAATAATGAGCTGCCTTTCGAATGCCCGACCTCGGATCTTACCAGTAAAGGTGGAAAAGTAAAGGTTCCTACGGGGCCCGGCGCAGGCATTACGATTGATCCGGAGTATATGATCAAACATAAACCGGTAAATACGTAAGCTCCATTGAGAAACTTCACAATACTTGCAAATAGTAGACACACTCAACTTAGCGGGATCGTTAAGAGACACTAAGCCAGCAGTCATAGAAATCAATCACGAAGTACTCATACTTCCGTTTCTTCTTTTCATATCTTCGCTGCTCATACCGCTTAACTATGAGAGCATACCTTGAACAAATAACCGGTACTATCCCAGACAAGGACTGGAACCTTTTCGAAGCCTTGACATGCCAGGAAGTAAAGAATAAAGGGGATGTGTTGCTGGATTTTGATATGGTCTGCAAAGACATTTGGTTTTTACGCAAAGGGGCTGTTCGAAAGATTGATAATATCGATGGAAACATAAAGACCACTCATTTTTATGTAGCGCCTTTTATGTTTACCGTATATAAAAGCTTGTTAAGAGAGGAACCTTCCAACATGGCAGTTATTTGTGAAGAGTTCTGCGAATTTGATGTCATTCCATACAGCGGACTAACCCAATTGTATAACGAATCTCATGCAATCGAACGAGTAGGAAGAGTCATGGCGGAACACCAATATATTGAAGAGTTTGAATTGAGAAAAATGTTGCTAAGCAAGGATTCCCTGGAAAGGTACGAGTATCTGGAAATGAACCAGCCCGAGATTTTCCAACACTTTCAACTAAAGGACATTGCAACATTTCTTGGGATCACTCCTGTATCCTTAAGTAGACTTAGGAAAATTCGATGGGCTAAACGGTGAGTGCTTAATTATCATTTGTTAAGTGTATTCGTGTTTGAGAGGTGAATATTTACGAAAAATAAAATTCAACCTTTTAAATGCTTTATTAATGGATATTGAAATCCTTAGTGCCAAACAGGCCATCAAAGAATTACATTACAAGTATGCTCAAGGGGTCGATAAAAAAGACTGGGAAGTCTTTCGGTCGATCTTTCACGATGCCATTACTGTAGATTACTCAAAGTGGGGAATGGGTGATCGTCAGGAAATGAGCATTGATGAATATACCCAATTGGTTCAGTATCTCTTTTCAACAGAAGGATTGGTCACTCAACACTATATGACCAATACACTTGTCGAAGTAAATGGTAGAGAGGCATCAGGTGATACTTATGTCTTTGCCAGACATCAAAGAGGGGAGGAAGTGATGAACCTAAATGCCTTCTACACCTGTAGCTACATTGAGACCGACATGGGTTGGAAGATCCGCTCTATTGAAATGACCCCTAGGTGGGATGAAGGTGCCGATGTTGTCAACTTCTTCCAGATTCCAGACCCTCAACCGACAAGTAAAACCTACTTATTTGTTACTGCAACGCCCATAATGGAACACCATGACGCACTGGAGCGATATGTTCAAGGGATAATTCCTATGTTAATGCAAGCAGGCGGATCTGTACCCAAAATTATCAAGCAGGATAAATCAGTGGTTGGTCACACAGACACGTTCATGTCGATGATTGTAGAGTTTGATGGTAAGGAGGCAAAACAAGCCGCTCATGCTGTTTTTGAAAGCGAAGCGTACGCCAAACTGGTGCCAGATCGAGAAAAAGCTTTTAGCAAGATGAACATTGCTTTTTACTCTGACATGCCTCAAGGTTAGAGATCCTACCTCTTTTATTGGAAGAGACTTTCTTTGAAAGACCCATTAGATAAAAGATTGCCAAGACCTATCAGGATGGGTGTCTGGTCAAGTATGATATCAGCAGTGATGCTAATGGGTGTTGGATTTCTTTTCTGCCCCTTTCGGTGTTATCACCGAAAGGTTTGGTGATCACTAAAAATCGTTCAGCAGCACTATATCAGTTGGAGGCGCTTTGGAGACAATTCCAAAGAGGGCGGAAGGTCTTTACCTCATCCAACTATTGCCGTAGAGTAGTGACGGATTTGTGCCGAGGCTGCGTCAAAAGCTGTCTTTTCGACCATCGGGAGAAATCTTACTCGACTCAAAGTGTTGATTTTCAGGGGAGTAAGATTTCTCATTGCATTCGAAATGACATTAAAACGGGCTTTTGAGACAGCCTCATTACAGCAAGTAGTTAACCGACTCAACAAGATGAGTGAGGTCATTGTCGATAGCCAGGTGTAAACGAGAGTCAAAAAGAGATAGATTTCTCACTGCGTTCGAAATGACGCACAGATGTAAAGTAAGCATGTTTAAGGCAGGTTCCATCAATATCGGCTAGTCAAGATAAAACCCTTATTTCGTGAGTCACCTCGACGAAGGAGAGGTCTATCTCTCATACATCTTGTGGTGGTTTTGGTTCTGCTCTTTTTGAATTAGTACCACAAAGTTTTCAATAGACACTCGATGAGTATCCAGTGACTCTTTGGCGACAACTCCAAAGCGAGTGAAGGGTTTTTACCTCACCCAATTTCTTCCGTAGAATAAGCACGGGTTTGTGCCGCCCTCTCCTTCAGGAGAGGGTATTACCGCAAGTAGTTAACCGGCTCAAGAAGATGGGTGAGGTCATTTAGGAAGTCTTGTGGTCGCCCGTTTCGGAAACAACACAAAAAGATTCAAAATCCGCACTTTACCGCACTGATTGATACCGCCTTTGTATGTGAAAAAACGAGTATGAGCCTCTGAAAAGGCTTTTTTATTGGATAAAAGTAAATATTATAAACGCTTTTTTTCCAAAGTGAATTTTGGAATTCGCAGAGAAATATTATTTCAGTGAGGGTGCAACATTCTATCAATAGTTTAGTCCTTAGTTTAACTATTAAAAACTACCTAAACTATGAATAAGCTTCTCCCAGTAATGACCTGCCTAATCTTTTTATTGGGTTGCAAAAAAGAAATAAAAGAAAATTTATCACCAGAAGCACTAGCAATTAAAAACTCATTATTAAAGCAAAAGGAATTATTTGATGTTCCGGGAATTGCGTTTGGATTGATCAAAAATGATACAATTATCTATGCTGATGCACATGGTATTAAGAGTCTGAACACAAAAGAACCAATGACTTCACGTTCTTTATTTCATATGGCATCGGTTTCTAAACCTTTTGTTGCTACCGCAATTGTTCAATTGATAGAAAAAGGGAAAATAGATTTGGATGGAAAATTGACCCAGTATCTCCCTTATTTTACCATGGCAGATGAGCGATATAGAGATATTACAATCAAACAAATGCTTGCTCATACTTCGGGAATTCCAAACACCAGTGATTATGAATGGGACAAACCACAATATGATGATGGTGCAGCTGAAAGGTATGTGAGAAGTCATAAGGATTTGAAACTGGATTTCTCACCTGGTGAGCAATACAATTATAGCAATCCTGCCTTTGATATTTTATGTGATGTTATTGCTAAAGCTTCAGGAATGACTTTCGAGGAATATATGAAGCAATATATTTTTGACCCGATTGGTATGAAGAATAGTACATTTTACAAACCAGACGTCCCAGAAGAATTAGCCACCACACCACATGTTTTAGGGGATAGTCTTCAAGTTGAAATCAGTAAGATCTACCCTTATAATCGAAGACATGCAGGTAGTTCTACATTGCACTCAAATGTTGAAGATATGCTACGCTGGGCTCAAGTATACCTCAATAAAGGAACGATAAATGGAAAACAAATATTCAGTGAAGCTTCATATAATTTGCTAACAAGTATTCACACACCAGAGGATGAAAGAAAAGTATGTTTAAGTTGGTTTCCTGGCAGAATTAATGGCTCACCCATTTATTACCACCAAGGTCAAGACACTGGTTATAATACATTCTTTGGGTTTATGCCAGAGAAGAAAACAGCGGTTGTTTTGATGACTAACTCCGATCGATTTTGGAGATTAGATGCTGCCGTAGGCATTCTTAAGAACTCAGTGTTTCAAGATAGTATTCGTCCTAAGGGACCTGTTCACTTCAAACTAAAAGACCACATATTAACCGATGGAATTGAAAAGGTAAGAGAGATTTATCGGGCAGAGGAACAAAAGAATCAAGATTATTTATGTGATGCTAAGTATTTAGACAATCTTGGATATTGGCTCATTGACAGAAAACACCCCAAACAAGCCTTGGATGTATTTCTGTTCATGGTAGAAGTAGAACCTGAATACGCGGGGTGGGTATCGAGCGTAGGTGATGCATACAAAGAGTTGGATAGTATAGATCAGGCTATAAAATGGCATAAGAAAGCACTTGCAATGGACCCGACTTATCAATATCCAAAAGAGGAAATAGAACGACTTTCAAAAAAACAA
>JBCBSS010000218.1:0-8483 GCA_039819065.1 Bacteroidota bacterium | reverse complement strand
TATAACGTAGTAGTAAATCGTTGCCTGCACCCGGCGACAGGTTCTGATAATTTCGAATAGCGTATTTCGTGCTACTGGTGAACTTAATTCTATCGAAACCATATTTGAATTGAATACCTGGAGCAATCTCGCTATAGCTGTTGGTTTCATCCACATCCAACCGTGCGATATGATATAATCCAAATACTATATCAAAGTCCTTTTTAGCGCCGGTCAATTGGTACTCAATATGGCTTCTGAAGTAATTCCATTGCCTGGTCTTCTCCTCCAATTCTATCTCCTCAAAATCTTCTTCCTCCTCTTCGGGATCAAATGGAGTGCTGCGTTCTAACTCAAAGTAGTTTCTGAACTGTGTGCCATGGCTGAAACTGAGCTTCTTAGTAAGCAACTTGGTCTGCCACTTTTTACTTATCATAACCGTCAAGAATGGTGCTCGGTAGAGCAATTCTTCTCCATTTTCACGATCATAGTTCTTGGATAAATACCCTGCCTGAGTTTTGAGCCAGGTTTTATTGCTCAGATAGAAATCAAAATGAACCGGAATGGTCAATATGGTGTATGAAAACGGTGTCCTCAAGACGGCATCGGCCTCATTAATACCTTGCCTTCGCCTTCTGTTCAATTCCGGGGCAAACTCGAAATACTTTCTCTTGGCATACTTCACACGGTAAGAAAAGCCAAGGTCATAGGCATAGCGGTTAGCACTTTCCTCCGTTTGGTATAGCCCGGCGCTGGTATTGACCTTGAATTTCAATCTATGGCGCCCGGTATCATACCTGAAACTATTGTTGAAGAATACAGATTGAAAAGTGCCGTTGTCCCAAAGTTCTTCATTGGTCAAAGTCTCACCATCGTTAACCGCCGTACGGGGGTTCAAAAAGACGTTCCATTCATGCCCTGCCCCAAAGCCAATCTTGTGGCTTATTTGCCATTGTGCCATGGCAGCTTGGCTAATCACAAATAACAGGACAAAGGCCAGTAGCTTCTGCATTTTTATATGGTTTTTGATGGAATGATTTTGAATTGTTGAATGCCGTGAGTTGCTTGAATTCGACTGTCGGCTCAGATGGGGCGGTCACATAAACTTTCAGTTTAGTCTCTACGCCACTTATTCTGTCCAGAAGTGCCACCGAACATAAAAATGCCAGCACGGACAGATAGATGAATTTTGATTTTTTATAGTTCATTGAAATTAAGATTGAGTTCATTGATTACTTCCTTCAGGCCTTGCTGATTCGCTAATTGGATACCCAACCCTGGGCGCACGTTGACTTCCATGATCATTGGGCCTTTGATGGCATCGATGACCAGGTCGACCCCCAGAAAATCCAGTGGAAAATGCTGAGAAGCTTTAATAGACAACTCCAAAAGCTCAGACCAGAAGGGAATACTTTTCCCCTGTATCAGGCTGCCACTATCAGGATGATGATCGGCATGTTTTCTACCATCATAGGCAGACTTAAGCTTACCCGTTTTCATATCCACCCCAATACCCAACCCTCCTTGATGTAGGTTAGCCTTCCCATTTGATCTTGAGGTGGGTACCCTGAGCATGCCCATTAAGGGGATGCCTTTGAGCAGGATGATTCTAAAATCGGGTACTCCCTCGGGGTATATTTCATGAAAAAAGGGGTGTGGTTGCACGTACTCCTCAATCAAGGCCACGTCCGTATCGCCAAAAGAAAATACACCGAAAATGATGTTTGCGATATGTGCACAAACCTGAGATTCAAAAATTGGCTTCCCTCCTTTGAACCACTGACCTCCCTTTTTATTTAAAATCATGATGCCATTACCTCCTGCACCTTTTGCTGGTTTGATCACCATTTGGTTCCACTCTTTTACGGCATTCCAGGCATCCTCAATGCCTCCAAAGGTGGCCACAGTCGCATAGGTCCTGGGACATACAATCCCGTTCTCCTCCATAATGGATTTCGCCAGGTATTTATCATCTGCATACTTATAGTGTTTGCGGGCATTATTGGGGTAAATCAAGTTTAAATCCCGTTGATTCAATCCCATCACGCTACGCCTAATGGACTTAATTCGATCAATTACATTCATCATCTTGCGTTAATAACTTTATGAAATCGGTAGTATTCAGATAGGCGTAACCCTATCCATTTCCCCAGCATCAGGTTAAGGCCGGCCACTGACACGATGATCTCAGGAAAGGTGATCACGAAGTATTGGATGGCCTCAGAGGAGAGAATAAAGTAGATCACCACAGTGACCAACAGGGTTAATAAATAAAGTACAACCGCCGGTTTCAGCCCCTCTTCTTCTATTTTCTTGGCAAACCTTTCACTGACTATAGTTAGAATGATAATAGGAAAGAATAGTGGTGCTGAGGCATTGAGCCACTCGGTTTGGTACAACACTTTGACCACTAGCAAAGCGAACATCACCACTACGGTCAACATCATGGCCACTTTGGCATTGTGTTGTACCCCCCACTTCTCTAGTGGGAAGTTTACCAAGGCCACTACGGTGATAATGACACTAAAAAGCACAAGGCCGGGTAACAACCCTGTTTCTATCAGTGCCAAACTGATCAGCACCGGCAGAAATACGGCATACGTTTTTATACCAATGACATTCTTGAATATAGCTACCAGAAGGGCTCCAAACGGTAGCAAAAGAATCATTCGGAGGAGGTCAACCGGTATTTTAGCATGGTCTATAATCTCCCACAAGTTGATAGCGGCAAGCTCAGGAAAATGGTTTATTCTCTCCTTTTGAATTTCATAGATGTAGTTAAAATCAGTGTTACCGCTTCTGGTAATTAAAAACTCATCTCCTTTGTAAAGCTCAAGGTAGTTGGCGGGGAGGGATGCAAAATGACCGTTCAACGCATCAAATGGAATCCATTGATCTGACACCAGCACCTCTGCCCAGAGATGGGAAGTCTTTTTCCTGGTATCCTCCAGAATCAACCCTCCGGTTACTCTGGCAGGTATATTGACACTTCTGCATAACGCCACAAACAACCTACTTTTCCCGTTGCAAGAAGCTTCATAATTCTCCAAAGCCATCAACGCATCTGTTAGTTGACTGGTTGAAGCAGAGGGAATGGAAAACACAAGGTCGAAGAAAGCTTTTAGAATGGCCACGGTTGAGGTATGATCCGCCTTCAGGCGATAAGCGAGTTCTTGAATACGCTGATCATCTGACTGAATTAAGGATGTAGGCCGAAGGTAATCAGCCAGTGATGGATCCGTGTTTGGCACATAAGTTAGGGCAGGATCAATTGAGAAAATGACTGGTTTGCCACGATGCTCAAATGTATACTTGACCGTAAGCGTAGAATCACTTAATCCCTTCCAGCGGATGATTTTGTTGTCTCCTTCTAAAGCAATGGTGGACTTGGCATTTTCGCTATTGCTTGGAAAGAAAATCGTTTGCCTTTGGTTGTTTACCGGAAGAAAAGTACGGAACCGGTACTCGGGATTTCCGCTCACCTCAAAGTGATAATTGACTACATATTTGTGCCCGGGAGTGAGCTCCCGAAAATCCTGGTTCGCACTTATTCTGAAGGCTATCAGGATAATGGGGCTCACTATGAGCACTATAGAAACCAACTTAATTAATCCGCTTTGATTCATAATCGAAAGATTTACTACTACAAACCGGAAGGTAGAATGCTACCCTACCCCTGCTGGGAAAAATATTTTAAGTGCCTTTATGTCATGTCGACATATGGAGGCATCTCACTCTGAAGGAAGGAAGACCTCTCCTCAGGTCCAGTTGACGCAACTAAATAAAGTGTCAAACAACCATCATAAGCCGCCTATCGCTCGAATATTTTAACTAAACTGCTATCTTAGAGCCATTTATATTAAGGCCCGTTGAGCGAATCATCATCAGAAAATGTATGCGAAGAATCAGTCTATGAAGGACTGTTTATGAAGCTTGCCCCCACTTTGCGGAATTTCTTGCTTTACAAATTCCGTGATATAGAACGAGCGGAGGATATCGTACAAGAGTCATTCTATATACTTTGGCAAAATTGTAAGCGCGTGACACCTCCTCTGGCTAAGGCTTATTTGTACAAAGTGGCGCAAAACCAATTTCTTAAGTTATTGGACAAGGATAAGGTAAGGGATAAGCACTTATCACTGCAAACTGACCATACCGAACTTGAAGGCCCGGAGTACCAAATGGAATACAAAGAGCTGAGCGATAAATTGAAATTGGCTATTGAGCAGTTGCCAGATGGTCAACGAGAAGTATTCCTAATGAATAGAATTGATAAAAAGACATACACGGAGATTGCTGAAGTATTGGAAGTGAGCGTTAAGGCAGTAGAAAAACGTATGCATAAGGCTTTGGTGAAGTTGAGAAAAATCATCAAAGAGATATGAGGTCAAAAATATTTTAATCTGAGGGTAGGGTATTGTTCAAACGCAGGTATATACAAATGAATTAGAGAATTATGAGCCATTGGGAAGAAGACGATACTTTTTTAAGCAGGTGGCTTAGCGGAGAGCTTAGCCCTGAAGAAAAGGAGGCCTTTGAGGCTTCTCCTGAGGGCAAAGATTATATGGCCATGATGGGGGCATCTGAACTCCTTCATACCAAAGAGTATGATGCCCGAGGTGAATTGAGTAAGCTCAAAAATCGCATTGCCGAAGCGCCGAAGCCCAAGGCTAAATCGATTTGGATGCGGCCGGCTTTCAGGGCAGTGATTGCTGCTTCGGTCATACTCATTATTACCATCGCATATCTGTTGAGCATTAGTGATACTACCATATCCACCGACTATGGCCAGCAGGAAATTGTATTGCTTCCTGATGGGTCAGAGGTTCGCCTCAACGTAAAATCCTCCATTTCCTATAACCCCAAGTCATGGGAAGAAAACAGGCAACTGAAGTTGGTTGGCGAGGCATTTTTTGAGGTGAAGAAAGGAAGTAATTTCACAGTAGAAACTACTGGTGGGTCTGTGAAGGTACTCGGCACCAGTTTTAATGTTAAAAGTAGAGGTAAGACGTTGGATGTGATTTGCTATACTGGAAAAGTCAATGTATCCAGTGCCAACTTAACACAGGACTTGACACCGGGTATGACAGTTCGGTTAGAACAGGGCAACTTGGTCAGGTCGGAAAAATTGGTATTGGATCAAACACCAACCTGGATTAATGGAGTGACGGATTTAGATGACGTTCCTTTCGTAATTGCATTATACGAACTACAAAATGTTTTTGGTCTTGAGGTTGAATATGACAATTCATTGGACACGATCAGGTATGATGGAGGGTTTCCACATGACAGCGCAGAAGGGGCAATAAAATTGGTACTGAAGCCATTGAATATCGCGTACGATTATGATCCCAGTACCCGAAAACTGATAGTGAAAGGCTTGAATCCATAATGCTCAAATCATTTTTAGGCATTTCTTTCCTCCTGATATCGACAACACTATTCGGTCAGGAAATATCCATAAGTTATGTAGCGAATGAGAAGCCGCTCAATCAGGTGTTGAAAGATCTGGAAAAAGAGTACGATCTGCATTTCGCTTTCTCGCCACAAGAATTAAAGGGCAAAAGAACAAGTGTCAGTGCGCAGAACCAGCCTTTGACAGATTTTCTCACCGCTGTACTTCAACCACATGCACTAAAGTATGAGTTGGTGGAAGCTAAATTTATAGCGGTTATCAAGCCGCAATCAGCATTTGTCAGCGTAAAAGTAGTTGATGCCGAAACCGGCCAAGCGCTGCCCTTTGCTACAGTTAGAAGAAAAGGCACCTACTTAGGTTCTGTTGCTGATGAGAAAGGTGATTTCAATATTATAGTAGACAATCCCTTAGATGCCGTACTCGAATTCTCCTATCTCGGATATCTGCCCCATGATCTGGCAGTAGCGAATTACGACGGGTCAAAGCGACTTTCAATAGCATTGAGGGCCGAGGTACAGGAATTGCAAGAGGTAGTGGTCAAAGAATACTTGAATAACGGTATCACCACCGATGATCGGGCTTCCAAGATCACCATCAAGCCGCAGGAAATGGAGATTTTACCCGGCTTATCCGAAAGAGATATACTGTTGTCTTCTCAAATTCTAGCTGGCATCAATTCTAATGATGAGTCCGCTTCCGGGATAAATGTACGTGGCAGCTCGAGAGACAATACCTTCATCTACTGGAATAACATCCCGGTCTACCAACCTGCGCACTATTTCGGGAACATTTCGGCCTTTATCCCCTCCTCTATCGGCAGGGTAGATATTTACAAAAATCACATTCCTGTAGACTACAGCGGTGCCAGCGCGGCTTTGATATTGGTAGAATCCAGAAACGAGATTGCCCCTGAGGTACAAGTAGAATCGAGCATCAACCTTACTCATGCTGATTTGTACGCTCAATTTCCACTTGTAAAAGATAAGATGAGCCTGATGCTAGCTGGTCGCAGGTCGTTCAATGACCTTTTCTTGACTCCCACATTCAACGCCATTAGCGACAAGCTATTTGATGGCAGCATTACTCAGGACATTCAGCTAGACCTAACGGATGGAGACTTTAACTTTAATAGTAAGCTCTCATTTTCAGATATCAACCTGCAGTGGCTTTATGAGCCAAGTGGAAAGGACAGGTTTAAGATCAGTGCCATGAGGTCTTTGAATGATCTGGATTTTAGCTCTGCCGATGAAGAAGAGATCAACTCATCTAATCAAGAGCATGATGTAAGTAACACGGGTTTCAACTTTCAATGGGATCATCGTTGGGGAGCGAAATGGCAAACCAATCTTAGTGCGTCCTACTCAGATTATGACATGGAGTATTCCTTAACCAATTCGCGTAACGAAGAGGACGATCTAGACAACGATCAACGTATACGATTCAACACACTCAATAACCTGGAAGTCAGATTGACTACTGACTTTGCCATAACTGAAAACCAAGTGCTGACCTTTGGCTATCAGTACAATTGGCTGGATGTCTTCTTCCAAATCGTTGAGAACAACTTTTTAGAGGAAGATTTTACCGAGAATATCGACTCGAGAGGTAGCATCCATGGCTTTTTCGCGGACTACACTCGAAAAGTCGGAGACAAACTTCAGCTAGGAGCAGGTCTGAGGCTCAATAACTATAGAATACCGGGTGAAGTAGCGGTAGACCCACAATTAAGATTAACCTATGAGATCAATGAGCATTTGCTATTCAAATCTTCTTGGGGAAAATACCGTCAGTATTTGATCGCGCTGCAGGAAGCTGAGTTCACTTTCTCGAACGCTATAGAACAGCAATGGATAGTAGCCGATGAAGAGGAGTCTGTTCCGCTTGTAGTAAACGACCAGTTGGTGATTGGTTTTTTGTTCGATAAATCAGGCTGGCTAATCGACCTTGACCTCTACAACAAAAATGTAAATGGTCAAATCGCCAGAAATTTTGGCCCCAGCATAGATGAAGATTTCGGTTTCAGTGTAGGTAATGAAAGGATTTTAGGATTAGACTTTACCCTTAAAAGAAGATGGAAGCATTATCGCGCCTGGTTGAGCTACAGCTTCCAGGATTCTAACGCTGAACTCCCTGAGTTAGACATTTTTGATTTCACCTCTAGTTTGAATATCAGGCATCAAATGCAGGTTTCTCAAACGCTTAATTTAAACAGATATGAGCTTTCATTAGGCTATACACTCAAGTCTGGCTTCCCCTTCACCGACGCCGACCAGCTCTTATTTATAGATGAACCTGAACCCGGCGAAGAAGAGGAATTCGAGCCTTTCTATGAAATTGAGTACGATGATATCAACGCCAGCCGATTGCCTATATACCACCGAGTGGATGTTTCTGCCTGGTACAAATTCCCTAAGCTCACCACATCTAAAGTTCAAGGAGAAATCGGGCTTTCTATACTCAACCTGCTTAATACCAGGAACAGCTTTAACCGGACTTTCACCATAGATGACATCGACGAAGATACCGTCGGACTAATCCAATTGGAAAAGCCCTTATTGGGTATTACGCCTAATGTAAGTGTCAGAATACGGTTTTAAGTGAGTCTGGTCAGTGTTTGACCGTTAGCTGATTTTTCTGCTTACTTTCTTAGCTTCTTGAGCAAAGAAAAAAATTGCTCCATCTCTTCCGGAGTGAGCTTATCAGTGAGTGAGTCCAAAGATTCGAATTGATTAAAAACCGTTTGAACCAATTCCAACCCCGTCTTAGTGATTGTAACCTTTACCAGCCGTTTGTCGGTCTTATTAACGGTTTTTTGTACTAGCCCTTTCTTCTTTAACCGATCAACTACGCGGGAGGTATCCGCATATGGGTCGAGCATCCAGCGTGTGATTTCTTTGGTGGTAAGTGCCTCGGGGTGCTCTGAACTCAAGACACTGAGCACATTAAACTGTTGTTGGGTAAGATCAAATTGATCGAAGAACTTTTTGAAATGCCCCCTGATCCAATAGGAAGTGCGCAATAAAGACACCCTGAGCCTATGGTGCTCGTTGAGATATCCGCTTTTTTTACTCTGATTATCCTCCACCTG
>JBCBSS010000217.1:0-8572 GCA_039819065.1 Bacteroidota bacterium | reverse complement strand
CCGATGTTTTTAGATCACTAACCTTAAGAGGCTCTTCTATAAATTGTAATTCTACACTTATCTTTTCTTCGACGGTCATATAATCAGACAGGTATTGATTGAGTATTATTCTACCTTTTTTGTCCTTAAGCCCGATGACTACTACCATTTCATCATCATTGAACAAACTAAAATTTTTAAGTACTATCAGGTTGTTACTCTCAAATCCCAGCTCTTGTATGCTGTTTTCATAGATTACAATGCGGCAGTCTATATCTGTTTTTTGCTCTAACTTCAAAAACCGATAATTAAGGAAGTCGATTTCTTTTTTTGTTAACAAGCCAGAGTGATCGGTAATGTATCCCTCAGTACTAATACCCATGTCCTTATAGCTCTGACCCAAGACAGCCGGAAAGGTCAGTGTTAGTATAAGTGCGACAATTGTAAATTTGGCTGTAATCACGAATCAATTAAACTGGTCGGTTGCTGTTTCATTTGCTTCCATATACTCCACAAAAGCGGCTTCTGCGGTATTCAAGTACACTACATTTAGTGGATAGGTTTTCCTGACATAGTCAAGTGCTGGCCGATGGTCGGGGTCATAGGGATGAAGCTTGTCATAATCTAACCTATAGTTTGCCGCTACATATGTTCTTCTGATATCCTCTATCGCCTTTATAGCATAATGATGTGCTTTTATAAAGCCATCATAGCTTGCCTCCGGGTTTGTTTTTAGTACAAATACATATTCTCCTCTTCTCTCAGCCTCAGTTACTTCATCTTGAATTTTGGAGTATAGTTCATTTTCGTCAACCAGTTCACCATTGTAGTATAAGTTGTCGAGGCTATCAGTTTGAATGATAGTCTTCGTGTCAATAGATGCCAAATAATGTAAACGGTCGGTGAAACAGGTGTATTCTGGATCATGAATATCAGTGTTCTCGATTTGTCCGGTTCGTATTAACTCTTTATACTTAATTGATAAATCCTTACAAAATGGCGTCAAATACACATTTAAGCCTGAATTGTTATGGATCATTTCGCTGTAGGAGGAACCTTCTGGAATGGTGGCAAAAACATATTTCCTAAAATCTTCCATTCTTAATCGGGCGAGTACCTGCTCCACGTGTTTAAATTTCACATCTCTATCAATAAGGATTTTAACTGTGATTCTCCCTTGTTCCGACTCACGGACGTTCATTCTGGCCTCATTGGCCCGTAATCCTAGCTCTCTCACTCCAATACTTCTCTTGTTAAGCGTCAGCTCAGGGAATTGATCATGATTATCGATACCATTTCTATAGCCTACATGAACACTAATGGTGAGCCAACCAGACCAAACGTGATTAAAGCGATCTCCATAACGTTCGGGAAGCTCGATAGCTAAAGCGTACATTGGGTCAGTAGCCTTGTACTTTTCATCAATCCAATTTCCTTTCTTGTAAGTGACATACCCCGTTGTCAATGAGAATATAATTAATCCGGCCAACGAAATGCCCATCCATTTCCATGTGTTGCTTTTAAAATGTAACCTGATGGCTTTCCATTGATCCAAAAAAAGCACCACTATCAAAGCCACGAAGATCCATTTATAATCGTCATACAGATTGAAGCTGTAAAACATCTGTGCCGACAATGACATCAACGCATACATCAGCATTACTTTAACACCGTAGCCGAGCCACATGAAAGGTGTGAATATTTGATCTTGCATGACCCTTCTTCTAATAAGCCTCAACTTAGCTCCAAGCGAAGTGGTTTGCTTCATGAAAAACAGTAGGAACATGCCCTGGGCTATACAGTAAGAAAAAGCGGCTACTATAATCAATTGAAATAGCGCTTCATCTTCGGCATACATCCAGAGTTGCTCTTCAAAAATGTATGCACTAACCCTTAAACCCTCTGATAGATAATAGAAAAAAAGAAAGAGCACATAAGCGAAAGTGGCGTTTACACCAACAGCCAGTCCTATCTGCCACTTTGATGGAAACTTGAACTTGCCAATACCAGCTATAGACCCTTTCTTTATCAAGGCTTGACTATTCCTTTAGCTTTCTGTATAAGAATAGGATACCTAAAGCAAGCAGTATGAGAATGCCTACCTTGAAAATGAAACTGTAGAGGTACTTGATCACCACAACAGCGATCAATATCACAATTACGATCATTACTATCTGTCTCGTATTCATAATAATTATTGTTTTTTCTTAACCGGTTTCTGTTTTAAATTATATACTAGCATTTCCTCTCTTATGCCGCTGAGGTTTTTGGAAATGGACTCCATTTGATTGATAACATGGCCTATTTGGTTGCCATCGCCGTAGCCCATGGCCTTTTGTTTCTCCTGGAATTTTTCCAAAATATCGTTCCATCGATTCTCTTCCTCTTTGGTCATCCTTTCGTACATCGATTTGAACTTCAGCAAGTTGGCCTCTGCTCCTGTGGTCAGTGTTTGCGCCTCACTTTCATAGTGCGACAGGATCACAGTCTCAAGCTCTTTGTCGTTCATGATCGGGATGATCTTCTCAGCGATCTTATTCATATCCCGATAAGAACCTTGCAGTTTGAAAGGCGGCTCCGTTCTATACTCATCAGCCTGTGCCGCCGAGTAGATGTATTCCTGGTTAACCTTGAGAATGACGTCCCTTACTTCCAGCAGCTTCTTGAGTACTGCTATGTAATCATTGATCTCTTCAGGGGAGTGGTTGGCCTCTAAATCCATGCCCTCCTTGCTATCTGTCTCAGCCACCTTGATCAGGGTATGCACATCTTTCTGGCTTTTACCCGCGAGCTTGGCTAGAATAGTGTTAGAAGTAAGGCAGTTCTCAACGTAACTCAATTTGAACGCATTGGCCGAATCCCCGATGATGTCACCCAAGTTGTAGATATCGGCCCTGTTGGCTAACATATCAGGTATTCTGAACTTATCACCACTTTCAGTATATGGATTACCAGCCATTACCACACAGACCTTCTTGCCCCTGAAGTCATAGGTTTTGCTTCGGCCTTTGTACACACCCTCGATCTTGCGCTGGGCATCACAAAGTGAGATGAATTTCTGAAGCAATTCCGGATTACAGTGCTGAATATCATCCAGGTAGATCATCACGTTGTCGCCCATTTCAAAAGCCAGGTTCAGCTTTTCAAGCTCTTCCCGAGCAGCAGCGTTCGGGGCATCACTGGGATCAAGGGATACTACAGTGTGTCCAAGGGCTGGGCCATTGATCTTCATGAATATCACCCCGAGTCGATTAGCAATATATTCCATCAAAGTGGTCTTACCATATCCCGGAGGAGAGATCAATAATAATAGACCCATCAAGTCGGTACGCTTACCTTCACCGGCCGCACCAATTTGCTTGGCCAGGTTGGCACCGATTAACGGTAAATAAACCTCATCAATGAGCTTATTTCTTACAAATGATGATAAGATTCTAGGCTTGAACTCATTCAGGCGCAATTCCTCAGTGAAATCTTCTGTCAACTGCTTCTTCAACGCCGTAAATGATTCAAATTGCGGCACACTATGATGGACGTATTTATTAAGCTTCAACATAAAATTGTTGTAGCTAAGTGGATATTTCTGTTCAGCGATGATGTCATGTGTTCCCTGCAAACCTTCCAACTCCGCTTTGAGGGATACATGTACAATCTTATTCTGATGGAAATCATCCATGTACAGGATAACTGCGGCTTCATCTAAGTATTCATCCCACTCATTCTGTCCACTTTCCCTGATGAATGCGCGTAGCCAGTTCCTGGTTTGCTCATAAGCCAGAACAGGATTGGTTTTCAATGACTGAATGGAATCCCTAAATGGCTTGGCAGCATTTTTTGACTTTAGAAATTGATTGAATTCCTGATGCAATGCAGCTGTCTCTTTATCGATCACGAAATGATCCCCGCGAGATATCTCATAGAACAGATACCTTCCAGCTTCCCTGGTTACATCAGGATCAAATAGCTTCGTTTCATCAATGAAGTTCGCAATGCTATCCTGCAGGTCACTGATGACGTTATCGAATTCCTTTGTACTTGGGAAAACACTCAGGATGACACCAGCACCTTTTAGTTGGCTGTTGACCGTCTTTTTGCCTTCCTCATCAATGAATACTTTCCAATACAGTGCCGCAGCTGCTCTTGCTACCGAAGGATACTTGAGCAAGTCCGCCGTCTGGATCAAGTTGAGTAACGCTCTTAGAATGATCAAAGCATCATGATCATGTACCCCTTTCACATACCCTTCATTGTATCGCACTGCCATGAACTGCTGGACATATTCCTTCAGCTCTTCGTCCGTCATTTGATACAATGACTCAACATTGGCTGTTTGCAATTCTTCACCATTGTGACCATGTATCTCAACATTTTGAGCGGCCTCCAGTATTTTGAAAGCCAGATACTCAGAACGGTAGACAAACTTATTTTCTGATACCACTGATTGATCCCAAACCTCTTTGCTGGATAAGAACTGATCATTCTTGATCTCTTCAAAGAAATTGGTACCGGTAAGGTGATAGAACATGGTCTGGTCACGATACACAATCGTAAGCTCAAGATTCTGTGTGTTGACGGTGAATTGATGATTGCCAAACTTGATGATGTTCTCTCCATCGACAAACAATTCAGAGCGATCTTTGAGCTGCCTGATGGCATCTTCCTTCACGGTTTTGAGACGACTTTGTATATCATCCGCTTTTACACTGTCACCAATCTCTACCATTTCCTCCACGATATTCCTGACCTTGTCGATCATCATATCAGAAGCGAAATAGCCGTTAATTTCCGTTGGGCTTTCAAATCTGGCTACCCGGCTCTGTGCCGCTTTCAAAATACGGTTGGCTGCTTGTAGCAGGGTATTCGCTCTTTTGTTGCGGGATTCTACCAGACTGACTTTCTTCGATTCGAAGGCATTATAGATCTCCTCTCTCTTAGTACCGACTTTTTCTATGAACTCATCAAACTCCGAGAACTTACCCTCCAATTCTTCTAACTGCACCATCAGCTTAGTGAGATACTCCTCACACTTTTCTGGCGTATCACATACATCCAGGTAATTGATAACTCCTTGATCGATCAATTTCATCTGTGCGTTGAACTCGGCCTTTCCTTCTACACTGAGCAGCTCTTTACGCTTGCGTTTTAGAGAAGCCCTTATCTGATTGAAGCCGCTGTAGATATTGGAGATATTATCAATGATCCTTGTGGTTTCTGTGGCATCCTCGATGTTTAGGTTACTTACTATATCGATCAGCATTTCCAACTCAGAAGACACCTTATCAATATTCTCCTCAATGGTATTCGCATCGACCACTTTTTTCACTGATTCGATGCTAGCTTCTATCTCCTTCACTTTCTCCTCGTATGGAGCTAAAGCTTCCTTTTTGAGTAGAAACCTAACACAATCTTGGGAGGTCTTTTGAGTGAACTCTTCTAGCTCCTTCTCATAATTCTCCAGCTTGGGTAGGTCAACATACCTCAGCTCTTTTGCCGATATGATCTCTCCCCTTACTTCCCTCAAGCCAGCCAGAAACTGTACATAATCATTGATGTGCTTAGCCCTTGTCTTTTTGACGGTGGCGATTATTTCCTCTGCTTTCTTAGAGACTTCGGCTACCTGTTGGGAGGTATTCTGCTTTATCCTGGTCACTTTGTCAAACTCATCGACAGCAGATGTAGACGTCTCTCGAATGGCCTGAAGCGGTTCGGAAAGCGAATGCGCTTCTTTCTTAGCCACCCAGTGGTAAGAGTCCAGAATATCCGTAGACATTTTGATCAGGTCTACATAGAGGTTGGCGTAAGTGTCCTCCTTATTGAGTAGAGTCAATATTTCATGGCATTCGGCCATGGCCCTTACGATGTCTTTATTACCAATTTTGAATAGGAAAGAATCACTGGTCGTATTCGCCTGATAGTCAGGAGAGGTGTATGGTGTCTGCCATATTTGGATGGCATGGTGCTTCTTCGGCTCATCGTCATTGCGGAAAAGTATCATTTCACCATTCTCGAAGATCGAGTAACCATGACAGATAGTTGGATTCTCAGCCTTTTGTTCTATTAGGTTATAGTGTAAGAGAAGGTATACTCCCAATAAGCGATTGTAAAATATGTAAAGGAAATCTTCTCCATTAGGTGCAGCAATTCGCCTTTCAAATATCATGCTGTTGAGCTCATTCTCGAACTGCTTGAACTCGCCAGTTTGTAGATAGTAACCATTGGTGAAGATGATTCCGTGGTCATCAGGTAGTAGAATACACGACTCACTTATTGCGTCTATTCTACGAGCTTCCTGGATCTTAGAATTATAAACGATATATCTATAATCTTCCTGGTAGGGCTTGATCTTAAGAATGATGATATTCCCGATGACGGTATAATAGATTTCAGCATCATCAAGCGTCTGGTCTCTGTGTTCCACATCTTCGTTATAGATGCCTAAGCCATTCTCGGTGTTATCCTCTATTTTGATAGTTAAGTCTCCACCAATGGTCTCTACGAAGACCATGTCCTCAATAGAAACATGAGGGTATTTACCCTGGCGATAATTGTCACGAGTCGTACGCTTCCACCTAAACTCGTGTTGTTCGGGAAACTTGAATTCATGATCACTTCTATTATCTACATAAGTGATCTTGTCACCATCTATTTGCCATTTAAAGGTTTTGATGTCTGTGACTTCCTTACCAATTCTAAATACCATGTGCAGGAATGGCCCCATTCTGGCAAACTTGACGAAGTGGGTATTCTTGTAGTATTTATAGAGCTTCTGAAAGTCATCAACAAAGCTTTTGTTGTTGATGAGATCCAACGGCTTTTCATGGAAAGCGTGGTCTTTGTATTCGTAAATACTGAATACATCAGATAGGGCAGTCTCTACTTTAAGGCCAAGGTGCACATTGTATCCAAAAATGAACAACTTCCCGATTGGCACCATGTCCCAGGGGATACAGTTGTTCTGGGTTGTTACCCTTTCAGTAGCTTTCAATGCAGTTTCAATAGAGCCGAATACCTCTTTTCGGTCTACATTCAGTTTATCCAATTGTTCCCTAAGCTCTTGTCCGCTTTTCTGGAGGCGATTGCGCAATATTTCATAAGTGCCTCCCTCAAGCGTTACCTGCTTTTGATCTTGTGTTTCTATATGCTGATCTTTTTCTGACATAGCCTATAATGCGTTGTTAGGTTGATTATACCCTGTCGTTGACCCTCTAAACCAAATGGTCAAAAATGTCATCTACAGGAATAGGTTATCATATATTTCAAATCTTAGTAATTAATCACTCTCAGTGAATCGAATTCAGTTCTAACCTTGAGCCACTCAGCCAGTTTTTGCTCATTCTTTCTACGGGACGATCTTGACGTTTTTGATGCCCAGTGAACCAAGAAGGTATGGATCGTGTCCGTTTTGTGCTCATAGTCTGTTTCGATAGAATTGGCATAAGCGAATTTCTCAACTTGTTCGTATTGGATTTTCACTTCTTTCCGAATGAGCTCAAACTGCACCCCTTCATGTTCTATTTGCTTCAATTGCTGCTCCAAGGAGTCTATTTTCTTTTCATTTGACCGGATTTGCTCATCTTTTTCAAGATATATGCTCATGCCCACCCTGATTTTCTCATCCATATCCTGCAGCTCATTTCGCAACTCAAGCTGCTTGTTTTCCCATTCGATGCTGTTGTCCTTGGGCTGAAAAACCTCGAGCTTGGTGTTGGCTAAACCAGAACCTAATAATTGTGCTTGCCAAGTAGCAATTTGTCGGTCGGGGATGATATTTTGACCCATCATAATCACTTCTATCAAATTGATAGAATCACTATAGATGATTTCATCTTTCACTTTATAGCAACCTTCATATTTAATGTTTTCTGAGATAAACTCTTCCGCCTTTCTTCTAAAAGTTTCTTCCTTAATGATATTGTAGAATAGGTATCCACTTGGTATAATAATCCCCAAAGCAAAGATGGTAAGGAACCATCGGAATCGAGTTTCGCGACCTTCGTCCACCTGGTGTACCACAGGGAAATTAAGGTAGCGCACCACTACTACTGTAGCCAGGCATATCAATACTGAGTTCAGGAAAAACAGATAGAAAGCGCCGAAGAAGTACTCGTAGTTCCCCGAAGCCAAACCATATCCTGCTGTACACAATGGTGGCATTAATGCGGTAGCAATAGCCACACCCGGTACTACATTGCTCTTTTCTTTTCTTGATCCCGCCACTATTCCAGCTAAACCTCCGAAAATGGCGATCATTGCGTCCAAAAACGTAGGCCTTGTTCTGGCGATCATTTCGGGTGTCGCATCGGTCAATGGTGTTATGCTGAAATACACCAAAGAAGTGATGAGACTGATTGCCACTGCTATTCCAAAATTCCTTAAAGCCCTAGAGACGGTTGGCCAGTCATTAGTACCTAACCCAAGGCCAATCCCCAAAATAGGGCCCATTAAGGGGGAGATAAGCATGGCCCCAATGATCACAGCCGCCGAATTGGTATTCAAACCTATGGAAGCGATGAATATTGAACACACCAGAATCCAAACCGCCGGTCCCACAAAATCTATATCCTTCTTGATACCCTCTATAGTACCTTTCCTG
>JBCBSS010000216.1:0-8622 GCA_039819065.1 Bacteroidota bacterium | reverse complement strand
CATATCGAATCAGTTTTCAGCCTTTCTATCTTTCAACAACATTTTTTCTAACGAATACCAACTTCTTTTGAATTATCCGACCAGAGGTTTGCAAGTATTGGCAGGCATTACCTACAGCTTCTAAAATATAGAAAAACCACTGAGTTTCCCCTCGAAACCAGTCAAAACGTCGTTTAAAGCCCGTAGAAGGCCTTGTCTCACTTGGAAATTCAGTTATTTTTGTGAAATTGCATTTGGACTAATACCACAACCTTAAAAAGTTAGCTATGAGTGATATAGATCATAATAAAGAGGAGGAAGAAAACGAAAATAAAAATAAGGGTAATGAAGATGAGTTTGGTGATGATTTCGGTTTACCAGATATATCTTATGATCCTATTGAACGGAAAGAGGAAGACAGTAACGATGATGATGTAGACTTTTCTTCAAACTTTGATGCTGACGATGATACGCAGGAAACATCTTCATCTTATGGGGATGATTCTGATGATCGTGATGACTACGAAGATGATTACGAGCATCCTGAAGAAGTACATCAACAAACAGAGAATACAGAGTACACACCCAAGTATCGTTCCGATAAAGAGAATAAGAGCAACGCGCCGCTCATTATCACCTTGATATTGTTGTTGGTATTAGTTGGCGGAGCATTGGCCTTTTTCCTATGGTGGAAACCCATGCAGGAAGCTAAGGAACAGTACAATACGCTGATAACCGAGGCCGATCAATTATTCAAAGACAAGAAGTACAAAGCATCTATTGCCAAATACGAAGAAGCCAAAAATGCCAAGCAGGACGAAACACGTCCTGACACACAAATAAGAGCTGCAAGGGCTGAATTAAAAAAGATTGCTGATGCAGAGGCTGAGGCACAAAGGCTTTTAGAAGAGCAACAAGCAGCTGAACAAGCTCAAGAGGAAGAAGAAGAGGCTCCAGAACCTGGTACTGTCGAAACAATTTCTTCAAGTACGGGTCGTTACTATGTCATTGTTGCAAGTAACATCGATGGAGATCTTGCCACTGACTATGCTAAGGAATTGAGTTTGGGAGGAGTTAGCTCGAAAGTCATTCCACCGTTTGGAGGAAAACGCTTTTATCGTGTTGCAGTTGCTGACTATGACACTTTCGCTGATGCCGAAGGAGGTGCAGCAGATCTCAGAGGCACTTATGGCGAAGGAGTTTGGGTTTTAAAATATTAATATGATTTTTCAAGAAGCGGGTACCGCTGCGGCTGACAGTGTAGCAGCCGGAGGGGAGGAAGCAGTACGAGTAATAGACCTCATTTTTCAAGGAGGTTTTATGATGATACCAATCATCATACTCTCAATCGTAGCAGTTTATATTTTCGTGGAACGCGTAATGACCGTCCAAAAGGCGGCTAAAATCCCCAATCAATTCATGGATAATGTCAAAGGACTTGTCCAGAATGGAGATATCAACGGCGCCAAGGTGCTTTGCGCGCAAAATGAATCACCCGTTTCTAAAATGATAGAAAAGGGAATAAGCCGTATAGGTAGTCCTTTGAAAACCATAGAAGCATCAATCGAGAATGTAGGTAAAATAGAAGTTTTCAGGCTGGAGAAGAACTTGTCCCTGTTGGCGACTATTTCTGGAGCAGCCCCTATGCTGGGATTCCTTGGTACTGTCATTGGTATGATTAGCGCGTTTATTGCCATCGCACAGGAAGAAGGCTCTGTGAGCCCAAAACTGTTGTCTGAAGGGATTTATACGGCTATGATGACCACCGCTGCAGGCCTTTTTGTAGGTATCATAGCTTACCTGGGGTATAATTACCTTGTAACAAGGGTACAGAAAGTAATTCATAAGATGGAGTATAGTACCATTGAGTTTATCGACCTGCTACAAGAACCGAGATAATTATGGATTTAAGGTCAAAGCATAAAGTAGATCCTGCTTTCAGTATGTCATCGATGACTGATATCATCTTTCTGTTGTTGGTATTCTTCATGTTGACCTCTTCGTTTATCACACCATCTGGCCTTCCAGTAAATCTACCATCGGCCGCTGAATCAAGGGTGGAAATCCAAAAAGTATCGATTACTGTAACAAAAGACGGTCAATATTTCGTTAATGATAAAAAGATAACTAGGGGAAGGATAGAAGGTGAATTACGTAGCAAACTCGTCGGAAAGGATGGAGTAGTTGTACTTCATATTGACGAAGAAGTTCAAGTGAAGGACTTCGCCTACGTTGCTGGTATTGCAGCTAAACTAGAAGCCAAAGTATCGCTCGCTACTGAACCTAACTAAGTAAGACATGGCTGAGGATAAGGAGAAAAGAAACAAGCAAGTTGGTGCTATGGTCACCATTGGTGCCCATGCCTTGCTGTTATTGGTGTTTTTCTTTTTACTGGCCTGGAGAGAACCTGACCCTCCGCACCCGGAGATAGGCATTGAAATCAACTTTGGTACCGATGACCAAGGTACTGGCCCTATACAACCGGATCAGCCTGCCAATGAGAGTGAGAGTACAGAAGAGTCAGCTCCAACTGAAGAAGTACCCCAAGAAACACAAGAGGAAGTTGTAGAAGAGGTGGTGGAAGAAACGACCGAGTCCACAACAGAAGAAGTGGTTGAAGGAGCAGAAACTACTCAAGATAGCCCAGATATTGTAGAAGCAGGGGAAACTGGCACTAAGCAAGAACAGAAAGAGACAGAAGTAGAAGAAGTTCCTAAAGAGAAGGTCGAAGAGACTAAAAAGAAGGTTGAGACCAAGAAAGAAGAGGTGAAGAAAGATGATGCTGGTAAAGGAGGAGAAGGCGATGCAAAAGATGATAAAGCCGCTAATCATGGGGATGATAAGGATGCGGTTGGCGACAAAGGAAAACCTGATGGAGATTTAGATAAGCGGGCATTAGTAGGACAAGGTGGAGGAGGTGATGGTGGACTTTCTGTTGACTTTGATGGCTGGTCTATTGATGAAAATCCAAAAACTGATGATATCGTCAACCAGAGCGGTCGACTGGTATTAAAGGTGAAAATTGATGATGAAGGTTATGTGAAATCCGTCAGCATAATTGAAAGAAGTGTTAGCAGCTCGGTCGCAGACCTTATTAAAAAAAGAGTCTATGCCTGTTCTTTTAGCCCTGATGCATCTAATACCCTGCCACCACCGGAATCGGATGGTAAGATGACATTCGTTTTCAAATCCAAATAGATTTATTGTAGTTGAACACCTACGAGGAAGTATTAGATTTCTTGTACAGTGCGCTACCCATGTACCAAAGGGTAGGGAAATCGGCTTTCACCAAAGATCTAACCAATACATACAAGCTCGTAGCGGCGCTTGGTAATCCTCATAAACTATTCAAAAGTGTTCATATTGCAGGTACCAACGGAAAAGGTAGCTCTTCTCACATATTGTCCTCCATTCTACAGCAAGCTGGTTACAAAACTGGTCTGTACACTTCTCCTCATCTAAAAAACTTTACAGAACGTATCAGAGTAGATGGGCAAGAAATACCACAATCGGAAGTGGTTGCCTTTGTGAATTCTTGTCACGACTCCATTTTGGAGATTGAACCTTCTTTTTTCGAAATGACGGTGGCCATGGCCTTTGCCTATTTTGCGAAAGTAGAAGTGGACATAGCCGTAATTGAAGTAGGGCTTGGAGGGAGACTGGATTCTACCAACGTTATTCAGCCCGAGGTGTCATTGATTACCAACATTGGATATGACCATCAGGACATTCTTGGAGAAACGCTACCTGAAATCGCCGCGGAGAAAGCGGGTATAATCAAGGAAAACACACCGGCTGTGATTAGTGAATATCAAGAAGAAATATGGTCGGTATTCTACGAGACCGCCAAAAAGAAGGAGGCTCCATTGATTAACGCCTCAACTGAATATCATATCTCGGAGGAGGCACAAAAGCTATCAATAAAGACACCTACCACTACCTTGGATAATATAAATATGGACGTTCAAGGGAAGTACCAAACCAAAAACTTAGTCGGGGTATTGGCAGTCGTCGACCAACTTCGAGAACTAGGTTATCAGATCACTGATCAGGATATTCGACTCGGATTGCAACACATTTCATCCAATACCGGATTGAAAGGAAGGTGGCAAATACTGGGTGAGCACCCAACCATCGTTTGTGATACAGCTCATAATGAAGAAGGCATTTCATTGGTTTTAGCGCAACTAGCGTCAACAGAACACGAACATTGCCATATCGTTTGGGGTATGGTAAAAGACAAGCATATCGAGAAAGTATTGAAATTGCTGCCACCCAAGGCTTCTTATTACTTTACACAATCGAAAGTGCCCCGAGCATTAGATGCGAAAACACTTCAGGAAAGAGCAAAATCTTACGATCTTATTGGTAATTCCTATTCGGAGGTAAACATGGCGATCGAAGCAGCGAAACGAGCGGCCAAACCAGCAGATGTTATATTCATCGGAGGTAGTACATTTGTGGTCGCGGAGATTAACGAATTATAATCATTGATTTTACCTGATAAATGAGGAATAAATTAGATCGTTTCAAAGACAACGCGCTGAGAGATAATGTGCTGGAACCCGGTAAAGAGATCTACGAAAAGATCAAGGGAAAATGGCGGAGTGATTACTTTGAAAATGAGCAGCCCATAGTGCTGGAGCTAGCTTGTGGCAGGGGCGAGTATACCGTAGGTTTAGGTCGACTCTTTCCAGACCGGAACCATATAGGCATTGACCTCAAAGGAGACCGGATATGGAAAGGAAGTGGTATCGCTATCGAAGAAGGTCTTTCTAACATTGCTTTTCTTAGAACACACATTCTGGAACTGGAATCTTTCTTTGACGAAGGTGAGGTGGATGAGATTTGGCTTACTTTTCCAGACCCCAGGCCCAGGAAGCGTGATATTAAGCGCCGGTTGACTTATCCGAAATATCTCGACATCTACAAAAAGATCCTTAAGCAAGACGGGCTGTTCAGGTTTAAGACGGATAACACCCCATTGTTCGAGTACACACTCGAGGTGTTGTCCGAAAGAAAGGACATTCTAGACTTGCACAGCACATTCGATTTATATCATTCCGAATACCTGGAAGAATGCCATGGTATTAGAACGCGCTACGAGCAGAAGTTCAATGATCAGGGCCATGATATAAAATACCTCAGGTTCAAGTTTGCCCAGCGATCTTGAAACGAAGATTATGCCAGTTTTAGCTATCTTTAAGTTGATAGTTACTTATAACGATCCTTTAACCTATTTACCTAACTACCAATGAAAAAACGAATGCTATTATTAGCGCTAACGTTGACCTCTGTCTTTATGATCGAGGCGGCATTGGCCCAACAACAGAAATACGCTAATCTACGTGAGGCTTTATTCTCCGCAGGAAGATTAAGAGGAGGAAGTGGTCCTCAGAATATCAATTGGATAAATGGCGGAGAGAAATTTTCATACATTAAAGCCAGTCAAGCAGGGCAGGAAATAAGATCCTATGCCCCCAAGGGCGGCAAGGATGAATTGGTCTTTGATGGTAAGGGCATTACTTTTCCCGATTCCGATAAACCTTTTCAGTACCGGTCTTTCCAATGGACGAAGGATTCTAAATACCTTTTGTTCCAAACCAACTTCAGACCTGTTTGGCGCCGGTCAGGAGTATCAGACTACTACATATATTCTGTAGAAGACAAGTCGTTGAAGCTAGTGGCCAAGGATGCCTTCACCGCTGAAGTATCTCCTGACGGTAGCAAAGTGGGGTATGAGCGAGAAGGTAATCTGTATGCCTATGATTTGGCTTCCAAAAAAGAGACCCAGCTCACCAATGATGCACGCGAGCACGTTTATAATGGTCGTTTTGGTTGGGCTTATGAAGAGGAATTTGGGCTTGCTCAGGCATGGATATGGTCGCATGATAGCCAGTACATTGCCTATTGGCAGTCGGATGAAAGTGAAGTGCCTATTTTTCAAATGACAGACTACGCCGGCAAGCACGCCGATTATACAGAAATACCTTATCCTAAAGTTGGCGATGCCAACCCAAAAGTGAAAATCGGAGTGGTGAACGTGGCTCAGAAAAGCCAGCAATGGATGGATGTGTCATTGGATGATGGCTATATTCCACGTTTGTACTGGACCAGCAAGGAAGGGCAATTGGCCATTGTACACCTGAACCGTAAGCAAAACCACTTGCAGCTTTTCTTCAATGATGCCCAATCAGGAAAAGGAAGAATCATAATGGACGAAAAGTCAGAGCAATGGATCGATGTATTCGACTTCTTTGCAGGAATCAATCATCTATTCTTCTTTCCGGAGAATGCCGAAGAGTTCTTTTGGATCTCCGATAGGGACGGCTGGAGCCATATGTACCGATATGACTACGATGGTAAGTTACTTAACCAGGTGACGCAGGGAGAGTGGGAAGTAGCAAGAGTAGAGGCAGTTGACGCCAAAAGCAAAACTGTCTATTATACTTCTACAGAAGCTTCTCCGCTAGAAAGACACCTTTATGCGATTGACTTCAATGGTAGTAACAAGAAAAAACTGACCAAAGAAGCTGGAAGACACAGATTGAATGTATCACCTAATGGCAAGTATTACATCGACAATTACTCCAATGTAAGCACACCAATCCAGGTGAACCTTTGGACTACACGTGGCAAAGTGCTTAAGAATTTCGAAGAGAATCAGGCTGTCAGTGATTTCATCAAGACCAAGACATACGCTGAGAAAGAATTATTCAACTTCACTACTTCAGATGGTCAAAAGCTGGATGGCTATCTGATCAAACCGGCGGACTTTGACCCGAATAAAGCTTATCCTTTGGTATTGAATATTTATGGTGGCCCTGGTGCACAAAGTGTGTATAATGACTTTGCCACTAATGGCTGGGAACAATACCTGGCGCAAGAAGGCTACATCGTGGCGAGTGTGAACAATCGAGGAAGTGGTGGATATGGAAGTAAGTTTGAGAAGCGGGTATATGGCAAGCTAGGTGAGTGGGAGAGCAAGGACTTTGCAGAGACTGCCCAATATTTAGCCTCGAAAGAATGGGTGGATGGAGCCAATATGGCGATCAGAGGCCATAGCTATGGAGGTTTCATGTCGAGCTATACCGTACTGAACCACCCCGATGTCTTCAAAGTAGCACTTGTTGGTGCACCTGTGACGGACTGGAGATTGTATGATAGCATCTATACAGAGCGTTACATGGGCCTGCTTACAGATAATGAAAAAGGTTATGTCAGCAGTGCCAGTACTACCCATGCTCCGAACTTAAAAGCCAAGATGTTTATCGCTCACTCCGCAATGGATGAGAATGTGCATATGCAAAATACCATGCAATTAGTGAAAGCATTAATTGACAATGGCAAAGATCACGATCTTAGAATTTATCCTCCTGGTGCCCATGGAGTAGCATATAGTGGGCCGAGCTATGTATTGTTGTATTCTCAATATGTTGATTATCTGGAGGAGCATTTAAAGCAGGATTTGGGTACGGTTATTCCTCAGAAATAAGCATCGAACTTAGCGGGTATGGGTAACTCAATATGGATCACTTTACCGTTTATCAACGATTATGAGCGTCCATACATAAATACTGAATTAGCCCGGTGGTCAGGAACAAAAACGTACTCAATAACCTTTGCTATCCGTAGTCGTTTTACTGGTAATAGCATTTATTAAATCATGAAACCAAACACATTTAAAATGAGAAAATTAGCTTTAACATTCACTTTGTTTCTAGGGGCTATTCTAATTGCTTGTGATTCTAGCGAAGCCCAATTTGCTAAAATGGATGGAAGCCCGGCTGACATTAGCTACTTCAGAGAGGGTAGAAGTGAACCGCCTATTATGAAGGTAGTTTATTCTAGACCTCAAAAGAAAGGTAGAACTATGCTTGGTGGCAAAGAGCCTTTTGGTAAGGTTTGGAGAACTGGTGCTAACGAAGCCACTGAAATCAAATTTTACAGAGATGTAAAAATGGGCGATAAAACCATTAAAGCTGGTACTTACTCGCTTTTTACAATTCCTAACAAAGACAAGTGGACGATCATTGTGAGTACTCAACTGGATACATGGGGTGCTTATTCCTACGATCAAAGCCAAGATGTCGCTAGGTATGATGTAAATGTGCAGAGCTCTGACGAAAATATAGAAGCCTTTTCTATAGGGTTTAAGAAAGTAGATGGAGGTGCGCATATGATGATGGGATGGGAAAATACCATCGTCGAAGTGCCGTTCTCTTATTAAAAAATATTATAATTGATTTATAAAGCGGGCTTGGCCCGCTTTTTTTGTTTGTAGCCATTTCTATCTCAGCAACCAACAGAGGCTATCCCACCCTTAAATTTGCCTCTTTTAAAATTACGTAGATCGTGGGGTTACTTATGATATCGAAATTCGCAGTTTTTAACGTACCCACCAACGACTTATCGTTTCTTCTTTTGAGTAAGAAGTGTTGAACAGTATTTTGCTATTTCAACCTTTACCCTCGTCTGTTCACATTTTAGTTACCTCATTAAGCCTGTAAATAGCTGACCTACGTTGCTTAACAGATAAGTTACCAATCTATTACAACCCCGTATGCTTGAATGTATGCACGTCAAGTAACTGGTTTAGAATCTCTACCTCACTAAAGATCCTGACACAATAGCGTGAAGTGC
>JBCBSS010000215.1:0-8871 GCA_039819065.1 Bacteroidota bacterium | reverse complement strand
TCATCTGTCAGCCAATTATCAATTTGTTCTAATTGAGTTACATTCTTGCTGTTTTTTAAATGTGCCAGAATCTCTGTTACATCCAATATATCATTTGAAAGGTCAAAGTTATAATCACTAACACTGATAATACCTTTACGTTTTATCTTCGGCTTAATGATCAGAATTTTAAGGGAATTACTTCCCTGATAATTATTAGAAGAGGTGTACTTAGTTATTGTATCAACTATTTTGTTTTTCGAATTATCAGCGGTTACCTGAATCGCTATTTTGCTATCTGCATCCAACAGGTCAATTGCAATAGCATGCTTTTTGACAACATTTACATTTATCAAATTATATCCATAGACCTTATTCAAAAGAACTCGGTAAAAATCTTCAGCATAAATATTTAAGTCATACAAACTCAACGAATTATTTAATTCAACATGAGTTTGCAGTATTGCAAGCTTTTGTGATATACTATTTATGAGGTTGTTTCGTATGTTCATTATTCAATTTAAGAATTAGTATATTATTCGCACACACTTGAC
Organism: Bacteroidota bacterium; assembly: GCA_039819065.1. Lineage (GTDB taxonomy): Bacteria > Bacteroidota > Bacteroidia > Cytophagales > Cyclobacteriaceae > JBCBSS01. The sequence goes on along the minus strand of JBCBSS010000215.1, from coordinate 8,338 downwards.
ACTGCCCCATGTCCCTCGCTAACAGGAAGTATCAAAAAAGTACTCGTATCTGTAAGAAATGATGTGCAGTTTTTTAATTAATGTTGAACCCCTCCCCTAAACTATTAATGAACCCAACCAATCACCCAAAAACAAAAAAGGACAGCCCGTTCCCAAGCTGTCCTTTTTTGAATGATGTATGCGATTAAGCCCTACGCATACTTGTCGGTTTAAGAGATTTCTCGATTTGCCGGTATCCGGAGACCAAAGTGATGTATTCTAGGCCAATGACCCAGAAAGTAATGTCTCCGAAAAAGCTGGCGTGATTTCCTCCATAAGGCGCGATGAAAACAGGCACTGTGATCAGTGCATCTAGTATAATGGTGACCAGGAACATAGCAACGCCTAGGGTTAACGCATTGGTTTTGTAGCCTTTTCTATAATAGATGTAAGCACCTAAACTCACTGCCGGAATAAGCGCCAATGACAGCACCCAATTGGCTTGTGTTTCCGGATCTTCCATGATGTGCAAGAAGTAGGAGGCCACAAATGCAGTCACTCCTAAGACCCATATTATAACGGCTGAAATAACAGCACTTTTGATATTGAGATTTTTCATGTTTTTAGTTATTTAAAATGAATTAGGGTTTACGAGAGTATAGTGCGCCGCAAAAGCCTTAATAAAAATGTCATATCAGACTCGCGCTATTTAGATGGATTGCGGTATTGATTGATCCCAAATACCGGTAGCGGCTGTCTTCTTTACGTACTCACTGAAGTCAGTGGCTTTTCGACCCAGTACTCTTTGCACATCATCGGAAACCGCCTGATTGTTGGGATTGCCTAGCACCTCCTTGAACAGGTAGCCAAATAGCCATACGTAAGAGTCCGGCAAGCCAGCGGCTTTCATCCCTTCTTTGAATTCCTCGATCGAGATGGGCTGATATTGAATTTCTTTACCAATCTCTTGAGCCATGGTCTCGACCACCTCTTTGAAGGTCATTTTTCGAGGGCCGGTTACAGTGATGGTTTGGCCGTTGTAGGCATCGTCTACCAAGACCTTGGTTACTACTTCGGCGATGTCGTCAGCATCGACAAACGGGATTTCTGCATCGGGCATCGGAAGTGCCACATGTCCTGCCAATACAAAGTCCAGGAATGCACCTTCACTGAAATTCTGGTTGAACCATGACGCTCGGACAAGGGTATAGTTCAAGCCGGAGTTGGCTACAATTTCCTCGCAAGCTTCGGCCTCTTTTTCTCCTTTGCCAGAAAGTAGCACTACCTTTTCCAACCCCTCCTTGAGCGCAGCCTGCGTCAATGCATCGATGGCTTCTTTTGCACCGGGCACGGCAAGGTCAGGGTAGTACACAATGTAGGCCTTGTCCATGCCTTTGAGGGCTGGCGCGTAAGTAGAACGGTCTTCCCAATCAAATGAGGGGTTACTTCTTCTACTTCCGATACTTACATTGTGACCAAGTTGAGTTAATCCTTCTACTACTCGGCGACCAGTCTTACCAGTTCCTCCGATTACTAAAATGTTATCTTTCATTCTATTTGTGGTTTTAAGTTTAAAATGTTTGAACTAATGATATTTGAGTTTTGGGTTTTTGACCCTTTGGTATTTGAATGGCTATTGCTTGACGGGCAGAAAAACGGCCAATTGGAGCAGCACGAAGGACAGCACCGCAAAGACAGTCCGAATCCTGTTCAGCCTGTTCCATGGCTGTTCGTAATCGCTTCGAGTGGTTGCCAACTCATTACTGCTGAGGCCATTGGCGTTGATGGTTTCCAGAGTGTTGTTGAGCGGTACGTTGCCCATTCCGGTCACGCTAAAGGTGCCTAAGGCATAGATGATCAATGCGCCCAGTACGAACCAAAAAACCTGTGTTCCCCTGAACTGATAAGCACTCAGGCCTTGCATTACCAGCGACCCGATGAAAATCAGCATAAAGGCTGGGTTGATAATGGCCTTGTTAATCGATTGCATAGTTTCGATGTAGGCTTCGTTGCCGATTCTTTTAGTTCCGGGAATTACTGATACTTCCCAGGCGTAGAATAGCCCGGCTGAAAGCCCTGTCAAGATGATAGATACTAAGAGCGAGATGGTTTTGAATGATATTTCCATTTTAGAATATGTTTTGAGTGAACAGCCACTTTTTAAGTGTGGTGTATTCTTCATTGGTCAGGCGGATATCATTGCCTTTCGGCATTTTCTTCTGGATATAAACCGCCTTATAGATTTTCGATGCCCGCTTTTCCATGTTCTTTTTGTTGAAGACCATGAAGGGGTTTTGCTTTCTATGACATGTATTGCATTTCGTGTTAAGGATTTCGAAAGCCTCAGCTTTTAAGGCCTCATTGTGCAAGTCATAAGAGAAGGCATGATTTGAAGCAGCGGCCGATGATTTTTGATGATTGGAAGCCAACAAAATGATGGCTGCTACTAGTATGCCGATGATTAAGATTTTTGTAGAATGCTTTTTCATTTTACCTCCGTGTTGAATACAGAAGTAAAATTGCAACGAGCAGCTACCTTAAGCTTGACCGTTCAAGCCAATGTTTTGACAGTTTAAGCCAAAGTGGCTTTTTGGGTCAAATAATCAATCTGAAGTGGTATGAAGGAGGATTAAATCGCCATATTTAGTGTGCACAAAATGGGAGTAGTTTCGAGACCTTTCGCCGTGGTTTGTGCCTGCCTGCCGGCAAAGGCAAGTTCCCACAAACGACTAAGCTAGGCAGATCCGTGCGTGAGACACGCACGGAGGCGGCGAAGACTTTTGGAGCTGCCTCAAAACTCGTTTTTATGTCATTTCGAATGCAATGAGAAATCTTACTCTCTTGATAATCAGCACTTTGAATCGAGTAAGATTTCTCCCTACGGTCGAAATGACTTCAAGTACGGCATTACGAGACACCCTTGTTTTCTAGAATTCAAATAGAAAGGTTTAACTCAAATCCGACTCCAATCAATTCTTTCGAAATTCTACTGGGGATTGGCCCGTCCAGCGCTTGAATGCGCGGTTAAATGCACTTTGTTCTGAGAACCCTGTTTGGAAGGCTACGTCGGCAACACTTAAGGATAGATTCTTGAGCAAGTCTTTGGAAGTCTGCTCCTGAGTTTTCCGGATTACGTCTCTGAAAGTAATCCCATTCTCGGATAATCTGCGCGTAAGGGTGCGGCTGCTCATGCCAATGTGCTCGGCTATTTGTGTGATACTGGGAATCCCGCTAGGCAGCGCGTCTTTGATCAGGTCTTCGACATCAACGGCTATTCTACTAGCACTTACCTCTATTCCCTGGGTTTCTTCATCTACTCTCTCTAGCAAGAATTTGTTGATGCTGGCATCGGCCTTGGCTGTGCGCATGTCAAAGTCCGATGTTCTATAAGAAATGCGATTATGAGCCTGGTTAAACAGCAACGGGCACTGAAAAGCTGCTTGGTAGCTTTCGAGGTTACTGGGAGGATCATGTTTGAACGCCACTTCAACCGGAGAGATATTACTATCAGTCATGGCCTTAAGCACCACGACCGTCGCGGAGATGGTAGCCTCGTTTGACAGTTCTACACCTCGACGATGGGCTTCTCTGTTTAAATAAACATGAGATACGTCGTGCTCCTTCTCTACTTTAAAAACATAGGTGTTTGAAAGGAGCATAAAATACCTTTCGCTGCGCTCGAAGATCTCACCCGCTGTTGAGCATGTTTTCCAGGAAAGCCCCAATACACCATAATCATCCATTTTCATCTCCTGCCCCACCCGGATAGAAAACCCAGGGCCTAGCCTTTGGTCTATCATTTCGTGAAGCTCAAAAAAATGATCGGCCGGAACCGCCTGAATTTGCTCCATAGAATCAATAGAGGTGGGGAGGCTTTTGAAATCATCGCGGGTCATGCCTCCAGCCAAGGCATGGTTGATCATTTTACGATATAGGTTAATGGAGATGTATTTCACAACCGACTAAAATACCAAAAAAGCCCGGCAGTGTTGACATGTACCCAAAATCTGAGAGGTATGAAGCTATTGGTGCTGAAGTGAATGAAGCTATACGCTATTAATGTCACCATCTGGGAATGGAAGAAAATCCCTCGACTTCAGGCTAAGACTTTAGTATTTTTCCCTCAAGCCGGGTGGCTTCTACTTTTTCCATTGACCTTGCTCCGCTGAAGCTATGCGAAAGCAAGTGAAAAAGTAGACAAAAAATCTAGAAAATTTTGAAACTCATCCCGACTCAGGTCGGGACTCAAACAGCAAAATTTTCATCTGCTCATCAACTATATCCACCTTTTGGCAAAATCAAATCTACCGGCCTTCAGCCGGTTTGTTATTTAATTCTTACCACTAAATCTTAAACGAGTAATTCGTTCTAAACAACACATACATCAACAAACACAATCAACCAACACCCTCACCTTCACTCTCTCGAAAAGCATCCCTCAATTCTTTGATCAACAGATAGTTCGAAGCCAGTCTTTGGGTGTCTTCTGATAGATCAGCATAGAGTACCAAAATGTAAAGTACTTCGTCTAAGATTGTGGTGATTTCCTTTGCGCTGTGTTTCGTGAGTAGGGCTTGCAGGGTTAACTCTTCCGATGTGGGATTCATCTAAATGGCAGTTAGTATTATTTACTTGTTTCCATATTATTTTCAATTTCCATCAACAGGCGGTAAACTGATTTGACTTCATTTTTGAGCGCTTCATCAAGATCGTTTATGTCGATTTGCCCAAGAAGCGTGAGTAGACCTTTCTGATAGCTTTCAAGGTGAGATTGATTTGTAATTCGAATTTCTATGGATTTGGATGACTTTGCGTGATTCTTGAAATTCATTAATCAATATTTTATTGTCAATTATACAGAAAATATTGACAACATGAAATTTATATCAAGAAAATGTTTACATTAGTCATATCAAGCTGTATAATTATACAGAATCAATTGAATGAAGATGACCAAACTAGGTGAATATCTGGATAGCAAAGCTGTCAACAAATCACAGATAGCCAGAAGGACAGGCATTAGTAAACAGAGGTTAAGTGAGTTGGCTTTGAATCCAACCACTAAGCTTCGAGCAGACGAACTCTACTTGATCGCCAAAGCCATAGGAGCTGATCCATGCGAATTACTTGACTACATCTGCGGTGACTTAAAGCTGTTGGATGGAACAGCATAATTGACTGCTCCGGTAGATAAGTTCTATAGAATTAACTAGTTTAACCCTCCTTAACCAAAACCAAATGAAGTCTATTCTAACCTTACTCATTGCGGCCTTTTGTTCCCTTGCTGCCCAGGCACAAGTCATGACCCCAGAGCTATTGTGGCAATTAAAAAGAGTTTCACCCATCGCCCTTTCTAATGATGGACAGTCGGTAATATTCCGCGTCAGTCAGTACAGCATTGAAGCCAACGCCAGGTCTTCTAAAACTTATACGATTCCGATTACGGGTGGGGCTGCTGTTGAGATAAGTGATTACGCTAATATCCACACCAATCCTGCGCTTTCTCCTGATGGTAATTATCAGTTAATCACCAAAGAGGTGAAAACTGTACCGGTCTTGGGATCAGAGCACTATCCTGAGATGGAAAAGTCTAATGTGTATATCTATGATAATCTGAACTACCGCCATTGGGACAAATGGGAAGACGGGTATTTCAGTCATCTGTTCATCAAAGACCTGAAAAGTGGATCAGAGACTGATCTCAACGAAGGGGAATCGTTTGACGTACCGCAACAGCCGTTCGGTGGTGCAGAGGACTACACCTGGAATCACGATGGGTCTAAGGTATATTATGTCTGCAAGAAAGAATATGGGACGGCCTATGCACAGAGCACCAACACAGATATTTACCAATATGATCTGAAAACCAAGCAGACCACTAACCTCACCGAATCCAACAAAGGGTATGACACTCATCCAGTTGTGTTTGAAGATGGCACATTGGCATGGCTGCAAATGGATGAGCCAGGATATGAATCAGACAAGAATGACATCATTCTACTCAAGGATGGTAAACCCATCAATTTAACTGCTCATTGGGACGGTACCGTTTTCTCATTCATCTTTTCAGAAGATGGCAAGAAAATCTACTTCACTGCTCCGGTTAATGGCACGCGACAATTGTTCGAACTACCCATTCCCAAAAAAGGCAAGGCAGAGATCAAACAAGTCACGGATGGACAGTTCGACGTAAATGGGTTGGTAGGCTTGTCTGGGAAAACCCTCGTGGTCACTAGAACGGATATGAACCATGCCTCGGAAATCTACACCGTTAACCTGAAGAATGGTGAGATGAGTCAACTGACACGCCAGAATGATGATACTTACAATAAAATGAGCTTGAGTAAGGTGGAGAAGCGAATGGTCACTACGACGGATGGCAAAGAGATGGTCACCTGGGTGATCTATCCGCCAAACTTCGACCCGAACAAGAAATACCCCACCTTGCTTTATTGCCAGGGAGGGCCTCAAGGAGCACTCTCTCAATTCTATTCTTTCCGTTGGAATTTTCAACTGATGGCCGCCCAGGGATATATCGTGGTCGCTCCTAATCGGCGGGGTATGCCAGGATATGGTGTAGAATGGAACGAGCAGATTAGCGGTGACTGGGGTGGTCAAAACATGAAGGATTATCTTGCTGCCATTGACGACGTGGCTAAGGAAGACTATGTGGACAACGATCGATTAGGTTGTGTTGGCGCAAGCTACGGAGGTTATTCAGCGTTCTACCTAGCCGGAATTCACGAAGGAAGGTTTAAGTCATTCATTGCTCATGATGGCATTTTTAATATGCGCAGCATGTATGGCACCACAGAAGAATTGTTCTTCGTCAACAAAGATTTTGGCGGCGCCTATTGGGATGAGAAAGCTTCTAAAGCATACAATGAATTCAACCCTATCAACATGATAGAAAAATGGGATACCCCCATTTTGATCATCCAGGGTGGCAAAGATTATCGTGTCCCCATTGGTCAGGGCTTGGAAGCTTTTCAAGCTGCCCAGCTTCGGGGCATCAAAAGCAAGCTCCTTTATTTTCCAGAAGAAAACCACTGGGTGCTAACTGCCCAAAACGGGGTCATCTGGCAGCGAGAGTTTTACAAATGGTTGGATGAAACGTTGAAATGATGAGTTTCGAATAATCAGGGAGCTAAGCGATAAAGTATACAATGAGGTCACAGTGGATTACACCGGAAGGCATGGAACGCCTGAAAGAAGAGCTCGATCACTTATGGCGTGTGGAGCGGCCTGACATTACCAATAAGGTTTCATGGGCTGCCAGCCTCGGAGATCGCTCTGAAAATGCTGATTACCACTATAACAAAAAGCGTCTTCGTGAAATCGATAGAAGGATACATTATCTGCGAAAGTGTATAGATAACTTCAAAGTAATCGACTATCACCCTCGTATGGATGGTGCGGTCAATTTTGGTGCGTGGGTAGAGATAGAAAATGTACAAAAGAAGATGAAAAAGCGATTACGTATTGTTGGGTATGAAGAATTGATTGGCAATAAAGATTACATCTCCATGGATTCTCCTATGGCAAAAGCCCTGCTAGATAAAAAAGTAGGTGATGAAGCCATCGTTGAAACCAAGATTGCCAAGTTCGTGTGGCACGTTCGTAAGATTGAGTATGAGAAGGGCTAGTATTGGTGAGGCCGCTTCAAAAGATCGTTTTGATGTCATCCCGATCGGGATAAGAAATTTTACTCTCCTGATAATCAACACTTTGCATCGAGTAAGATTTCTCCCTCTGGTCGAAAAGACAGCTTTTGATACGATCTCTATTTAGAAGGCACATTTGCATCCACCAAAAATCAACGCTCAGCCCTAATTCTTTTTTCGGAATATTACAGTCTGATGAAGCGACGGCTTAAAAGAACTTACCTCGAATGTCCGCTTCTGCTCTCCTTCTCCGGACGCTATTACATCAACCTTTTTAGTGCCGTGTGGGGTGACGTATAAATCCCATAATAATGACCCGTCCGATAACCTTCTAAAAGTTGTCGTGTAGGAACTTTCATTGAGCATAAAAAAGCTATAAAAGCAATCATTCATAAAGCTCATCTCCATCTCAACCCCATTCAGCTCATCTAGAATAAAATTCACATGATCGCCTCTTTTACTGGCCCTGATCACGTAGTCTTTAATCACTTTTCCATATTGCTCGCTATTAAATATCATTTTATGAGACCACACTGAATCTTTGATGATCTCCTGAAGGGAATACTTTACCTGGGTGAGCATACCAGGTTTATCATAGTAACCGATCTTCATCTCACCTTCATAGTTGCCAATCCAGGACTCAGGAAATTTACCTTGAGCAGAAGTGTTACAAATTGAAAAGGTAAAAACAATAT
>JBCBSS010000214.1:0-8897 GCA_039819065.1 Bacteroidota bacterium | reverse complement strand
AAGGACATTTTAAACCCATTAAGAGCCTCGCTTTTAGCCCTGATGGCAAGTACGTGGTCAGCGGTTCTGAAGATAAGAATATCAAAGTATGGCATATCAAAACCGGTAAGGAATTCAGAGGCCTTAGAGGTCATAAAGGTGAAGTCATTTCCCTGGCCTTTACTCCAGATGGCAAAACCCTGATCAGTGGATCTGACGACCGCAATGCTTCAATCATATTCTGGGATTGGTTCTCAGGAAAAAAGCTGGCAGAGATTGAAGACGCACACAGTTCAGTTTCATCGATGGCCGTGAGCCATAAAGGTGATTTGCTAGCCACGGGATCATATAGGGAATTCCGGGTCTGGAACATTGGTACTAAGGAAATGGTATTGGACGTTCATGGCCGGCGAAAGGCCTATGACAATATACCCATTAAACATACGGTGGAGAGCATTGCTTTCAGCCCTGACGACAAATTCATTGTTACTGGTTCTGCAGATAACTTCGTGCGCATTTGGAAGGTCAGTGATGGCAGTTTGGTTAGAGAGATTGACCTGAAAGGCACGGAAAGTTACGCTTCAACGGTAGCTGTCAGTAAGAAAGGTGATCTGCTGTACCACACAGGCTCGCGGGGGAAAGTGGTCATCCGCAATTTTAAAAGTGGCGAGATCGTGAAGGAATTTGAGGGTTTAGGTTCCGGCACCCCATGCCCTGCCCTATTCAGTCCCCACTTGGATTACATCTTCACCGGTTGTGGTGGCAGAATCACCATGCAATCGATCAAAAGCGGTAAAGCGCTTTACAACATAAAAGATGATTATTACTCCAATCAAGCGGTAGCTTTCAGTAAGAATGAACATTTAATGGCCGTTGCTGGGAAAAATGGCAAGGAAGAGAATTCTATCCGTCTCTTTAATGTAAAAACCGGCGTACGGATCAAAGTGATGAAGGGCTATCCCGGGCGTATTCAAGACATAGCATTCAGCCCTGATAATTTGCATCTGCTTAGTGGCAATTATCAACGTCCCACCCGGATTTGGGAACTGGCTTCTGCCTTTGGGTTTAAGAATTATCTAGACGGTTCTTATACCAACAGAGGTGATATATTCTCATCCGTTCTTTTCAGCAAAGATGGTCAGACGATTTACAACGGCATCCAGGGTAGAATACTCAATTGGCACAAAGATCAGGGTAAGCTTTTGTTTAAGGTGTTTAAGGGTGGAAAAGAGCCCAAACACCTGGCACTCACTCCTGATGGCAAGCATATCATTCAGAATACCGGCGGAAAGTCAAGGGTATGGGATGCTTCTAATGGCGAGCTGGTAGCGGAACTGCCAGCGGGTAAAGTGATGAACCGGAGTGTCGGTGTTACCGCCGATGGTAAAACCATTTTCACAGCCGGTTATAAACAGATTAGGCGGTGGGATGCCAGCACCTTTGAAGAGTTGGAACCGCTACCAACCAGCTACTACATCTATGAAATGGCCTTCCACCCCAATAATCAAATCTTCGCCGCGCCTGAATCCAATGACTTCTATATCAGACGAGTGGATACCGGAGAAGCCCTATTTCACGTTGATGGCACCAGGGAAACAAGCCCTCTTTTCAGTGAGGACGGACAAATTCTAGCCACTGCTAAAGCCGATACCATCATTTTCCGTGAAACCGAAAACTTCACTATCACGAAAAAGATAATAGGTCATAAAGATCAGGTCACGGATTTAGATTTCACCTCTGATGGTAGAATACTGGCCAGCGGCTGCCATGACGGCACCATCAAACTTTGGGATGTCAAAACAGGCGATCTACTGGTCACTTTTATCTCTCTCAACCAGGAAGACTTCATTATCACCACACCTGAGTTATACTACATGACCAGCAAGAACGGCACTTCAGGAGTGGCATTCAGGTACAAGGACAAAGTCTTCCCTTTTGACCAATTCGACCTGCAATACAACCGGCCAGATAAGGTGCTGGAAAAAATCGGGTACGCTTCTCCTGAAGTTATCAATGCGTTGAAGCGGTCTTATCAGAAGCGGCTGAAAAGGCTCAACTTCAATGAAGACGCTTTCGACAAAGATTTTCACATTCCCACTTTACGCTTATTTGCCGATCATATTCCTTCTTCTACCCATGAAAAACACTTGGAATTCTCAATAGAAGCAATCGACGAAAAATACAACCTGGACCGTGTTCAACTCACTGTAAACGGCATTCCTGTTCTCGGCTTCAATGGAAGGGATTTGCGCAAAAAGAATGTCAGCAAAATCAAAGAAAAACTATCGGTGGAACTGGTCAGGGGGCTCAACAAAATACAGGTATCTGTACTCAATGAAAAAGGGGTAGAATCCTTAAGAGAATCATTTGAGGTCAATTATGAAGGTGACACACCTCCCGTTAATCTTCACTTGATCACCATAGCCGCCTCCGAGTACAAAAATCAGCAGATGAACCTGAAGTACGCTACCAAGGACGCTGAAGATGTAATCCAGGTATTCTCAAGTAAAAAGGAATTCGTCAATTACAAATACAAGGATAACCTCGGTTTTGACAACCTCATTACTCATAAACTGCTGAATGAAGAAGTGACCGTTTCGAATGTAAAGGCGCTCAAGGAAAAGCTACTGCAAACGAATGTCGATGATCAGGTTTACATCTTCCTATCAGGGCATGGGCTATTGGACAAGCACCTGGATTATTTCCTCGCTACCTATGATGTCAATTTTGCCAATCCGGCCGACAAAGGCCTACCCTACGAAGAGTTAGAAAACCTTTTAGATGGTATTCCAGCACGCCACAAGACCATATTCATTGATGCATGCCATTCTGGTGAACTTGACAAAGAAGCTGTTGAAGTGACTGCCTCTACCCAGATTGAAGTGGGTAAAGTAAGTTTCAGAAATGCCAGCGACAAAACAATTCAATACCAATCAAACCTTGGCTTAGAAAACTCCTTTAACCTCAGCAAGCAACTTTTTTCAGATTTGAGAAGAAGATCAGGAACGACGGTCATATCATCGGCTGGAGGTGTAGAATACGCCTTGGAAGGTGAAGATTGGCAGAATGGTGTATTCACTTATTGCCTCTTATCCGGGTTAAAGGAAGGTAAGGCCGATCTCAATGAAGACGGTATCATCCTAATATCAGAATTGCAAAGCTATCTGCAACAAGCGGTACCAGAACTTACAGAAGGAAAACAACGCCCTACTTCACGGATTGAGAATATTAGCAATGACTTCAGGGTCTGGTAATCAGGATGTTGGGGGTATCAAAAGTCCATTTCAAAGGCCCCTCTCTCCCTAGTAGTCAGAGTCATAGCTTTATCCCAAATTCAATGCCGTTTAGTTAGGCGCATTACTTCAACTAGGATATTGACTTGCTATGGCCTTTAGGCCATAGTCTGGACAAGGCACAACCAGCCGGGCTTTAGCCCGAATAATAATAATAAAACAATGTTAACATCTGGTCAAAGCTTTCAGTATTAGCATCTTTAAGTCAGAAGTCAAAAAGGCTGGGTGAAAGTGTTTAGTTAAACGGAAACACTAATTTTGTGTTGAACGGCTAAAAGCCGTCGGACAGATCGTACCCCCGGCACCACGCCTTTAAAGGCGTGGTAGTTAAACGGTTCAACCCAAATCAACACTTATCTAAACAGCATTAATTCTGGATTTATCTTGAGTAAGATCTCTCACTGCGTTCGAGATGACAGCGTTTGAGACACAGGTTCTACCGAAGATTGCGCCTGTCTTTTGGCTTTGCGCCTGCCAATATACTGCACACCCATATCAAGGCCGAACAGGTAAAAAGTAAGGAAGAAAATGTTGATATGCTTTTGGAAAGCGAAGTATGCGGTGATCGAGATAAGTATTAGAATGGTAAAGTAGCTCAGACCAATAAACGACCTTCTCGTCCACTTCTTTTTGCTTAGCTTGTTGATCAGTCGTTCTATGATATCACTGGGATGAAAGACCAACACCGAAACTAAAAAGAAGCTTATGATGAGAAACACAACAAAACCTAATTGAAGGTGATTGTCATGAGCCTCAAGCGCCAGAAAAGCATTGAGCAGTACCAGCGGCCCCGCCATCTCGCCGGTAAGTGTCTCGACTGAATCATTGAACAAGAAATCGCCAATCACAATGATACGATCCTTGGTCAACTCGTTTACTGCCTCTTCGCCTAAGAAAAGTAATTCACCGAGATTGACCAATGGATAGGTTTGATTCTCGACCAGGTCATAGTTTCTTATTCTGAAGTCAAGAATGAAGTAATCGAGCACATATTGATCCTCCATCTTGGAAACGAACCGGCCTGGTTTGATACTGGTGTCGTGCAACTCTTCAAACATCACCAATGGTACGGACTTCAAAGAATCGTACTTGGTGAGATCGTACTTCAGAAATATATCATCAAGTGTTTCTATAGTGGCGTAACCCGTCTTGGCTTTAAAAATAGGCAGTACCCGTTGATTAGCTTCATTCAAGTGATATGGTAATATCGTTCTGGGCAGTTGACTTATTACATCAGCCAAAAGGCTATCATGAGGAGAAACATCTTTAAAGAAGATATCGCAAATCAAGTATTCGTGATTGGGGTTTCTAGCCAATAGATGAAAGAATTGGGCAAGCTTTGACCTATCCGTGATCACCTGGTTTCCCATGGGAAAGAAACCGGTCTCATCCATCTTATCTATCAGCTGATTATCAAATGAGGTATTGACAAAAAGAAACCGCTCAGAAGGAGGTTTGTCTTCAAGCTTGAGGGTCATTTTTTTGAGTACCTTGGTAAACTGTATCACCAATTCCTCATCCTTATATAAATACGGTTGTTGTTGCAGAAGCAGACTAAGGAAAACAAGAATGGCCGCATTGACCAAACTATAAACGACTATTTTCCAAAGCTTCATAAAACGGGGAGATTACTTTTTCAAAAGCAGCGACAAACCGTGGGCGTCATATTGACCATACGTTTCCTTTAAGTAGGCATCAATTTCTCTTTTGATATCGCCCTCTTTTAGCCCGCTACTTTTTGACACTTCAGTTACGATCTCCAATTCCTTTTTCAGATCGTCCAATTCAGGTATAAGCAGCTTCAAATCAGCCACTTGCACAGAAGTATCTTTGGTTTGATTATAGTAGAAAAGCCTGTAATCAGATACATCTTCTGGATTAATGACGATATCATCAACCTTGAAAAGTTCGGCCCGATCTATGATGAAATCTTGCTTTTCTGAAGATAACCTCTTATTTACATCTTCACCGTTATGCTTGTATCTGAGATAGAAGAATTGCTCTTCGCTGAGGGGAAAAATGTATGAATTAACCCTAAACTTATTTTCAGCAAGCAACAAGAAGTTATTGAGTGTGAAGAAATATTTGAGATCGTCTAAGCTGCTAAATATACGCACACTTCTAGTGGTGGTATGCTTTCTAACTGGCAGCAGGTTTTCCTTCACAAAGTAGCTTAATTCATCACCTGATTTTTTATCCGATTTCACAGGTTTGAGGATTTTGCGTCCTTGCTTACTACTGATGACAGCGGCCAAGTCCTCATCCGAACCAAAAACTATGGCGTCATCAGCGTTTATCTTATCTCCAGTATTAAGAGACTCACCACTTTCTTGGAGTTTCATAGTCCCTTTAATGTGAATGATATGGTAGGTCTCGGCTTGAGCATTGACCCCCATCACAATAATCAACAACAAAATATTAGTTACCAGCAGCTTACGAATTAAATCCATGGTGTTAAGTGTTTAACTCAGTTTGAACAAATTACGAAATGATTCTTAAGTATTTAAGCTTTTATGCGCTTTAGCGTCACAGGTAAACTTGTTAGCAAGTCAAGGTATCTAATTATGGAAAGGCTTTACCAACTAATTATCATTTATTGAATAAAAACGTGAGTTGGTAACCAATGCGGTTTAATTTAGAGCTATACCTTGCATTCCAGATGTACCCAATCACTTATCAGTGAGCGATAGAATAGATGAAATTACACTTTATCCTCGTAGAACCTTCCGTACCTGAGAATATTGGTTTTTGTGCCAGAGCACTGAAAACAATGGGGTTCGATTCTTTGAGGCTTGTCAATCCTAACGAGCACTTGTCCAGCAAAGCTTTAAAAACCGCTTATGAATCACATGATATTCTCAAAAGTGCGCCGGTGTATGATACACTGAAAGAAGCGATCAAAGATGTAGATATCATTATCGGCACTTCTGCCAAACAGCGTAACACGCGTTACGAATACTTGCTACCTAATGAAATATTGACCCATTTGAATCTGAAGAGAGGCGCTATGAAATCGGCTGCCATATTATTTGGAAGAGAGGATCGTGGGCTTTCTAATGAGGAAATAGCACTTTGTGATTGGCTGACCTACGTACCTATGGCCACCGTTTATCCATCATTAAACCTGGCCCAGAGCGTGATGGTCTATGCTTATGAGTTGTCCGGTTTGAATATAACTACCGAAAATAAAAAAGAGGAAGGCGCCAACGAACAGCTACAATCTGCTTTGAAAAGAGAGTTCGACGAAATTGCTGAATGGCTCAATCTGAAAGATAAACCCATTCTATTTCAGCGGATGAAAGACAGGCTGCTTTTGGCCAGCGCTGGAGACTCCGAGCTCATATTGAGTTTCATCAAAGCATTGCGGCAAGCAAGAAAAGAGTCTTAGTCTGCCAAGTTGCCGTTCTCCAAGTTCAAAATGGCCGATCTGATGTTCTCTGGAATCTGGACATTTTGCGCCGTTTTGTAATTGTGCATGACCAGAACACCTTCACCCAAAGCTATTGCTTTGCCGGCTTGATTCTCAATGTAATACTCCATCACAAAACTGGTATTACCCACCTTTTTGACCCTTGCCTGACATGTGACCTGATCAGGATATACCAAAGGTGTTTTGAATTGACATGACGTGTGGGCCAGAATAGGACCAATACCATCCTTCTCCATCATTTGAAGCATACCGGTCTTTTGAAAATACGCCATACGGGAGGTTTCAAAGTAGCGGAAATAGATGATGTTATTGACGTGGCCAAAAGCATCCATTTCTCCCCATGCCACATCAATATCTACTTTTACTGGGTAGTTCATAAAGTCTTAGGCAAAAAAAGGCTTATCTCACGAAGATAAGCCTTTCGGACAAGTTCTTATATTTTGCCCTTGTTGGAGTTGTCTCCGACAAGTTCTTGTCAGCGTATTCAATATTCATTGGAGATAAATCCCAAGAAGGCCTCAGAAATACATCTTGATTTAAGACATTGGTTAATAGGGAGATAGATTTCTCATCCCGATTGATCGGGATGACTACACAGCGCTAATTTTGAGACGCCCCCTTCCAATAAGCTTGATACATACTTATTTGAGCATATTAGCTATATCACCAACCTTCATAGATTTCGCTATGTCGATCACGTCATTTTCGTTTTCTACGCCCTCCACCTTTATGGTATAGAGTGATTGATCAATCGGTATTTGCACATCATAAGAAGCAGGACCTTCGCCTTCGTTTCTTGTTATGGCAGCTTTATAACCGTCAATCTTGATCACTTTTCTCGAACCGTCGGCCACATTAAAAAGTGGGTTAGTGAGAAAAGTACTCAACGAAGCCATCAGAGGTGAATCATTCACCAAGTCTACTTCAACCTGAGACTGATCGTTTTTGTAGAATCTATAAACGAAAACGCCGGTGAAACCCATTGAGCTTCCTACTACATTATCTTCTTCGGGAATATAATCCATGCCATTAACGCTGGTAGGTAACTTTTTCAGTATTTCCTTACCTACTAGCACATCTAGTTCGGACAGTGATTGCTGAAGTGCAAAACGGGTAGCTTCAAGATCTTTAGATTGATAAGATGTTCTGGCCTCAACTAATTTAGCTTTCACTTCATCTTGTGACCAGGCATATCCGCTGATCAGGCATATCAATAATAGAATGGTAGTTCTTTTCATGGCTCGTCTTTAGTTTTCTCCCAACAGGTTTTTGATCTCGGTCAAGTTAAAAGCGTTCGCTGCGCTCATCACTTCATCTTCTGATTGAAAATTGACACATTGCAGCAAGAACAAAGCCGACTGCCCAATAGGGACACTTAACTTGTAACCATCATAATCAGAGTACTCCAGCAGTGCTCTAAAGCCTTGCACTTTGGTTCTCTTAAACTCACCGTTGGATGAATTCGCATATGCCGAACTGGTCAGATAAGCATTCACAGAAGATATCATCATAGAATTATTGCTCACCGCCACTCTGGCTTCCTCATCATTGCCCGTATACTTTCTACCAATATTCAATCCTACAAAACCAACGCCGTTGGTGACTATCTCATCATTATCTTCATTGAATGGCATACCTTCTACCGTTGAGGGGAATGAGTTCAGTATTTCATGACCTATTTCTAGTTCTACACCTCTAAGCGCCTCTTGTATCGCAAAGCGCGCATCTCTATAGTTACTAGATCCGACAGAAGAACTGGCATCGTTTATATTTTCCATCACGTCCGGAGGGGTCATTTTCAAGCCTCCACCTTTGTTATTCCTCACACCACCACTGTTACCACCGGTTGATGAAGGGTTTCCTGATGTGCCGCCGCTGCCATTATCCTTTTTATCACCTTTCCCTTGTACGTCTTTGATGATCTTGTTGCCCTGTCTAATTTTTTCTTTGGCTTTTTTAAGGAATTGTGCCTGACTTACTTCCGGCATTAAGTAACAGGCGATCAGGATCAAAGCCATCCTAATAATGATTTTCATTTCGTGAGATTTTAAGGTTCGTTTTTCAATTTATAAATATTTGATTTTAGAAGCCAACATTGGTAACCCTGATACTATTATTTAAAAAGTTAAGGCATTTGTTTTGAAAATTTGACATTTACCTGTTATAACTAACATGTGTTAGTTACACCTCAAGCA
>JBCBSS010000213.1:0-8936 GCA_039819065.1 Bacteroidota bacterium | reverse complement strand
GCTTACGAAAGACTCTTTGGCTAGTACGAGTGCGGCTGGCTGCCAAAATTCCGGGCCAGCGTGAGCCTGTGGGCTGAAGGTTAAATTTTGGCTTGATTTTTCTTTGCTCGTCCCGACAAGTCGGGATGAAGGCTATCTGGTGATCGAAGTATCTGAATTTTCCTTGGCCGAATACTATTCAGCAATGTGCAAAACTTCGAAAACTCAGCGAAAATGAAAATTTTGAGGTTCAAAACCCATCATAGAATGCCGAAGAAGCACTTTCTAAGAAGCTAAATGGATTTGTAGCCCTTGTTGGAGTTGTCCCCAACAAGTCCATGTAACAGTTTAGCCGGTGAAAACACCAACAAAAGCATAGCGTTAATTACACGCGCAATCACGTGCAGCCTGGTGTTTCCACCCGGCCATTTGACCACATATTAATGCCTCCTCAGTGCTACCAGCAAGGGAACTTGAGGATTGTTTAGAACGCTATGGTGACAACACCAAAGAGGGCAAGAATCTCTGTTCAGCCATATAGTTATCGCAACCAGAGCCTTATATTCCCGTACATTTCATAATTTCCTAACCTGTACTGACTAAAAATGGTCCAACAATTATTTGCTCAACAAGCTGCTACAATTCTAAAAGAAGATCCAAACGTCATCGGCCTGGCGGTTGGCGGATCCTGGCTTTCCGGTGAAATGGATGAGTTTTCAGACCTGGATCTCATACTGGTGACGAAACATAAGCTCTCCGATCAAAAATCAAAGATGTTGGCATATGCAGATCGACTTGGCAATTTACTATCAGGTTTTACTGGCGAGCATGTAGGTGAGTCAAGGGTACTCATCTGCCTATATGACGATCCTCTGCTACACGTAGACATCAAATTCTTGACCATAGATGAATTGAATCCAAGGATTGAAAACCCACATATCCTATTCCAACGAGACAATCAACTGCAGCAGGCTTTCGACCAATCAGAAGCCACATTTCCCTATCCGGACTATCAATGGATAGAAGACCGGTTCTGGACCTGGGTACATTATGCACTATTGAAAATTGGACGAGGTGAGCTGATGGAGGCTTTTGATTTCCTTGCTTATTTAAGGCTAATGGTTTTCGGCCCTCTGTTGCACATCCAAAACGGGAACCTACCACGTGGAGTGAGAAAAGTAGAAACCTCGTTAAGACCAATGGATTTCAAGGCGCTCAAATATACTATTCCCGATTACGATAAACAGTCCATTTTGAACGCGCTAAAAAGTGCTATAGCCTTGTATAGAAGTCTTAGGTCTGATCTATTTAAGGAAGGCGTGGCATGGAATAGAACAACTGAAGAAAAGGTCATGGGTTATTTGGATGATATCGTAAAAAGATGATGGCATGCAGGCAAAGCCTTACATCAGATACTTGTTCGTAATTGTGTTCCTTGCCTTTGTTTTTAACAAAATCTACCTGAGAACTTGGGTGCTGGAACATGAGCTTGGGGCGTTTTTTGAGATGATAGTGTATTCTATCCCCAATTTCTTTGAGGCCATTCTAGGAACAATTGTGGCAACAGCGATATCCCTCAGTCTCAAAGATGCATTCCGGCACAAAGTAAAGGATGCTTTGGTCTATCCCATCTCGCTTTCATTCGCTTCCATTTATGTCATCACCCAAGAGCTCAAACTCCATAACCTTGGCGGCAACAACGTATATGATGTCAACGATCTGATGGCTTCGGTAATTGGGCTCATTCTAATGGCATCACTTTTCTTTACCTGCGGGTTTAGAAAAAAAGAACCTACTATTGCCTCAAGAAACCGCATTCACTAGTTTACAGCATGTTTTTGCGTAAAATATTCTCTTCAGACAATAAATTCACCTGGGTCATCATCGACCTCATGATCGTTATCATAGGTGTATATACAGCCTTTCTTATACAGACCTATGCGGAGGGCCAAAAAACCAATAAGGAGAGGGATGTGGTATTAACCGCGCTTAAGTTTGAATTGGAATCTTTCCGCTACAGAATGTATGAAAATGCACTGAGCGTTGAACGCGAACTCGTAGCACTTAGAAAAGTAAAAGCCAACGGATCTTATGCTGATTTCTCGAACTATAGATTTATTGCCCCTCAGTACGACTATCAGACCATAGAGTACGCGCTTGGCCTTCAAAACAGGGAGATTATTGACTTCGAACTCTACCGTGTTTTACAAGCGTTATTTTCAAACCTCAAAAGAATAGAGCATGCAGAGCGGCTGCTGACCGAGACATCGCTAAAGTATAAGACGGTCCCAACAGCACTAGATCAGAATTCAACCGATTATCGTCTGATTGATACCGAAAATCGGGACAACTTCGTTCTTTTTATCACCTTCACAGAAGATCGTGGTAGAATTGCGGGTAGAATTGTAGCAGCATCCGTCGAGGCCTTGCCTCTCATTAATACCCGTCTTGGTGAAAAGAAAGCCAAGGCAATAGAAGAAGAGATCATCTTAAACAACCTCGATAAAGTGAACAGTGAAGACGAAGCCGTGATATTGGCCAAACAGCTTTTCCCAAAATTCACCGAAGAGGAAATCAGACAACTCTACCGCAACGGCAGGTCTGATAGATGATAGTGTATTATGGTGGGGTTTACTTTGATTGTCTGACTTAAGCGACGACTATTTCCTACGGTCGTTTTACACTTACCAAGGGGTATGAAAAGTAGCCTAAAATGACTAGATTCGAAGTGCCCTTGTAGACATAAGTCTATATAGCTGAAACATCCTATCACATCACAAAATACGAACAATGCTATCACTTAAAACTGGGAAAGTGAGGAGCGTGACGCAAATGGCGTGCGTTCTTGCGCTACTTTCATCATTTCTTAATTACGCATCCGTACAAGCTCAAACCCTGACTGCCGATACCACCAGAGCCGGAGAGTATTTGGTAATTGCTGATTCTCTATTTCATGATGCCGCTTTTGAAGAGGCTATTGCCTTTTACCAAAAAGCAGCCAACCTATACAAGCTACATGACGCTCATATTGGGTACGCTACGAGTTTGAATGGTTGGGGTATTAGTTTAAATGAGCAATATAATTACAGAGACGGTCTAAATATATTGAAAAGGGCAGAAAGCTCTATTCGAAACAATTTGGATTCTCCACCGCCTGTCCTTGCTGATATTTACAAAAGTATGGGTAACATCCATGCAAACATGGGTCAGTATAGCAAAGCCATTGATAAGAACCAAAAGGCCATACAGATATGGGCAAACGTATATGGTAAGACTCACCCTAAGACTGGTATTGGATATGCCATAATTGGCCGTGTTGCCCAAGAACAAGGCAATTTTGAAAGTGCATTACTATATTATCAAAAGGCACATAGCATATGGATGAAGTCTCAAAGTGAGAACTACAAGAATTTGGGAAAACTGTACAATAACATTGGATTGATTAACTATAATCTCGGAGATTACAATCAGTCTATCATAAACTTTCAAAAATCTCTAAGGTTGAAAATAGCAACTTATGGAGATGACCACCAAATAGTTGCACACACTTACAACAATATTGGTTTGGTTTATATTGATATTCAGGATTACAACCGAGCGATACTTTACTTTAACAGAGCTCTAAAATCTCAAAGTAAACTAAGAAGCGCCGGTACTCTCGGTAATTTGGGCATTGCTTGGCGTAACAAAGGAGAGTATGACACCGCACTAAATTTTCATCAGAAATCACTAGCAATTGGATTAGAATTACTTGGAAAAAAACACCGCGATATAGCCATTGACTATGCAAATATTGCCGAAGTATGGAAGGCTAAGAAAGACTATTCAAAAGCTGTTGATTACCTAGAAAAAGCGATAAAGATAAATTCCGGCATTTCAATTAATGGTCATCCTGAACTGGCTTATAACTACACACTTTTAGCGGAGATATGGAACTTCAAAGGGGCTTACAAGCGGGCAATTGAAACAAGTACTTTAGCATTAAAACATCACCATTTGACATTTGGGACACAAAATATAGGTGTCATTAAATCTTATTATAATTTGGGAATAGCACATCTAAATTTAGGTCATACATCAAATGCTATCAATAGCTATCAAAAAGCTTTATTTGTTTCAACAGGTGATCCACATTCTTCAAAAGGTGTTTTTAAAAATCCCAAAATCGGTGATATTGAATTTCGTGTTGAGGCCGTTCAAATACTTAGAGCAAAAGGAGACGCTCTAAAGTGTTTATATATCAATGATCAAGATCTAAAATATCTTGAAGCATCACTTGAAACATACCTTCTTGCTATTGACTTGTTAGACAAGGTACGAATAGGTTATAACAGAGAAGCTTCGAAAAAAGACTTTACAGAAAAAAATGGAGCCATATTCGATGGTGCTATTGATGTAGCCCAGCTCTTGTTTAAAACCACAAGTGATGAAAAGTATCTCCATCAAGCCTTTGAAATCGCCGAAAGGGCCAAGGCTTTTATCTTGAATCAATCCCTCTATGAGCGTAGGTTATCAACCACTTTTGCGATTCCAGATAGCCTTTCAGAAAAGGAAAGAACACTTAAGATCAACATTGCCTTTTACAAAAAGGATATCCTTGATCGTAAGAATAACAAAGAAGGTTATGATACCACACTGGTAGCAGAATTCGAAAATCGTCTCTTCGATCTGGAAAGGGAGTTTGATCAGTTACGTGAGCAGTTGGAGCAGGACTTTCCCAAATATCACCAGCTCAAGTATGAAACCAGTACCGTGTCTGTGGAAGATATAAAGACCCAACTTGTTGACAACCAAGCTTTGGTTGAATACTTCTGGGGAGATAGCACCTTATATGCCTTTGGTATCAGTAGTGATAAATTCTTAATGAAAGAAATGCCATTGGATTCAACGGCCAAGGCTGATCTCACTCAGTTGATTGCGTTAACTAAGCACTCCAAACCTCAAGTAAACGACTATCAAGAATTCGTCAGGTTATCTAGCTCAGTTTATGAGCACGTGCTCAGGCCGATCATAAACGACTTGCCAGCAGGATTATCGCAATTGACTATTGTGCCTGATGGCCCACTGGGTAATCTGAGCTTTGATCTATTATTAACCGCTCAACCAGAAGAAAGCACCAACTGGCAAACCCTCCGCTATCTGTTTAGACAAATTGCAGTACATCATGCTTATTCGGCTACTTTACTTTATAATAATTCAGATAGCCCCAAAGTATCACCATCAAAAGACTTGCTGGCTTTCTCTTTCGGAGAAACTGACCCTGAGCATAGCAACCAGGTTTCCCTGCAACAATTACGCTCAGCCAACAGCGACCTACCAGGAAGTCTCGCTGAAATCAAGTCCATAGCCGATTTCATAGATGGAGATTACTACTTTGGCAATCGAGCTAATGAGCGGCAGTTTAAAGATATCGCTGGAGATTATCACATTTTGCATCTGGCTATACATGGTGAAACGGATGACAAAGAACCAGGTAACTCGAAGCTCTATTTCTATGCTAAAGGTGATACGTTGGAAGACGGTTTGCTTCACGCCTTTGAGCTCTACAATATGGAACTTAATGCAGATTTAGCGGTACTGAGTGCTTGTAATACAGGTTCAGGGCAAGTCCTAGCCGGTGAAGGAGTAATGAGCCTGGGCAGGGCATTTTCTTATGCAGGCGTTAATAGCCTCCTACTTTCTCATTGGGAAGTCTCTGACGCGATAGCACCAGACATTATGCGGGTTTTCTATCGTGAACTTAAAAAGGGAAAGGGTAAGTCAGAGGCCTTGAGACAAGCCAAATTGGAGTTCCTTGAAAACGCAGATGACATCAAATCCCATCCATTCTATTGGGGTTCTTTTTACATTCAGGGAGATAATTCGCCAATTACCTTCAGGGACACTAGCTGGGCAAATTATTACTGGTATTTGGTAGTTGCTGCATTTTTGATTTTAGGAGTCGTTTGGTGGTTAAGAAAAGGATTAATCCGACGTAGTACCAAAGCATACTAATCCTCCCCATTCTGTAAAAACCTTTGTTCTATCATCTATAGAGTTACCATTTCGATACATTTTTAGCCGTGATTAACAACGTTAGCGTTTTAACATTTGTTAAACCTAAAAATAAGTATGTCCAAAGTAAAAAAGTATTGAACATGTGATTATTAGCGCTTAATTTTGAGTCGATTGACATCAACAACCATGAGCAAAAATATATACCTCGCTTTTCTATTCATAGTCTTAGCATATACCAGTTTACTCGGACAGAATGATTTCAGAGATGATTTTAGGGATGGGTTCATAATCACACTAGACAATGACACTATTAGAGGGCAGATTGACTACCGGTCAAATTTGAAAAACTACGAATCCTGCATCTTCAAGGGTGAACAAGGTGTTGTAAAGTATCTACCTGGAGAAATAAACGCTTTCGGCTACGCTGACAACAAATTGTTCTCTTCGCAAATCGTTACCGGCTCTTTTGTTGAAGTATTGGTTGAAGGAAAAATGAACCTTTACAAGTCAAAAGATAAGTATCATATTAAAAAAGATACGAGCCTATATGATTTTGAACCCGCCAGGATCAAAGTTCAACGAAATCGAAATGCTTTATATGCAGAAAATAATCGCTTACGAGGTATCATTTCCTATTTAGTCAGTGACTGCCTTCCCAATGCAAGTCAGTCAGTATCTAATTTACGGTTTGAGGAAAAGAGTTTGACCAGATTAGTGGTCAAGTATAATGAATGTCAAGGTGTCGAATTTACTGAATTAAAGATAGAAAAACCATGGACTGAATTTGAGTTCGGTGCCTCGGTTGGTGTAATTAGTTCTGTATTACGTACTCAAACTGAACCTGGTTCTTTTACTTATCTAGATGATCAATATACTTCCGTTGATCCGTCGATAGGCGCTTTGGTAATTATATCTTCACCAAGGATATCTGAAAAGGTGGCTTTTCAAGGTGAAATTCATTTTAGTAGATTCAGTTATTCATCTCTGGTTGAGTTAGTCGGGTCTACGACTGATTTTCATGATACCTTCATTAACCTTAGTACCATATCTCTTCCTGTCTCTCTCAAATATACTTTCTTCGAAAAAACATATACGCTTTATGCTCAAGCAGGCATCAGTTATGATTATAATCTGCGTGCGGAGGCAAGATTGATAACCGAATCTGTATTTGACAATGTAGTAAACACTTCAACTGAGACTTCAGCCTTCGTTATCAACAACGGCCAAATCGGAGTCTGGGGCGGAGCAGGGATTACCAGGTCATTTTCTGACTTTCGAGCAAGTATCGCATTACGTTATTTTCAAATGTCAGAATTTAATAGAACAGTGGGGTTCACATCTGACATCAGTCGTTTTTCAATCAATTTTATTCTAATTAAGAAATGAAGTTAATTTCTAAATATATTGTCTCAGTAGGCTTGATATGCCTGCTTATGACCTGTAGTGAAGAGGAAGTTACTAAGAGAAATTACCCAAGGATTAGAACTTTATCAGTCACTGAAATTACATCCGAAGGGGCAAAATTCAGTGCAGAGATAACATTTAGGGGGGATTTTGAAGTAATTAATTATGGGTTTGTTTGGTCAGAGACTCAAAACCCATTAGTTGAAAGTAATGAAAGAGTAGTTTATACCGATAACATTTTAAACGATAATTTTTCCAAGGTAATAAGAACCACCTTGGAAGAAGGGACAGATTATTTTGTCCGAGCTTTCATTGAAACACCTGATTTTCTTGTATATGGAGAAAATGTATCTTTTCAGAGTTTAGGGAGTAGTGCTCCCGAGATTGAATCCATTGCTCCCACTCAAGGAACATTAGGTGATACTGTGGAGATCATTGGTAGAGACTTTAGCTATGTTCGAAATAACAATAAAGTACTCTTTTCCGGCATCGAGGCTAATGTAATAACAAGCACAGATACAACTATAACATGCTTGGTTCCAGACTTACTGAGGCTTACCAATTCTAAAATCTCAGTTGAGATTAATGGAAATATCACAACTTTCAGTGATTCATTTGAACTTTTACCTCCTTCCATTAAATCTATATCAAAAGATTTCGGGAAGACTTATGATACATTACAAATTATAGGAGAGTATTTTGGCAAAAGCGAAGCACATCCAATAATTCTATTTGAGAGCAGAAGGGCAGAAATAGTTGACTTTAAAATAGATACACTCGAAGTTGTTGTTCCGGGTGGGCTTAGTGAATCAAGTCATGTCAAAGTCCGTGTGGCACATCAAAATGATGAAACACCATTTCAGTATTTAAAACCCAAACTAATCGACTTTGAGCCTAAGACCATAACCTGGGGTGACACCATCAAGGTTTCAGTTAAAAACTTCTACCAAGAAACTAACTTCCAACAGCTACTACTAAACGGAATGCGGTTTGATTTATTAGAAACTTATGAAGATTCTGTATTTTTCGTAGTCCCTGAAGATCTTATTGTAAATAAGGAAACAGCATCTATTTATTTTGAAATTGCCAATTTTCTTTTGCAGTTCGAAAACGAGGCATTATTTAAAAAACCGAAGATTCTGAGTACATCTTCTGATACAGTTGAGTTTGAAGATTTAGTTACCCTTAATGTTCAAAACTTTCATCCTACTAAGAACGAAATAATAATCAAGTATCAGAGCAATATCAGAAAGGAATCACGTCGTTTAAACCTAGAATCGAACGGACAAGAAAAATTAGAATTTATTTTCCCGACCCTCAATGATCTACGTAATCTTAAGAACTCTGATAATCTTATTGTGATGGAAGTAGGCGTCGTAGGAACGCCATTTCGAATTATAGATACACTAGTTGTCAAAAGTCCTATTATCAATTCATTCTCTCCACAAACAGTCTCAAATATTGGAGAGCAGGTTATTATACGTGGTAAAGGTTTCGGAAATAGTCCTGTTGTAGAACACAATCAAAAAGAACTCAGCATAATTAGCTCAGCGGAT
>JBCBSS010000212.1:0-8950 GCA_039819065.1 Bacteroidota bacterium | reverse complement strand
TTTAATTTGTTTTCTAAGCTCAGCAAAGAATCCGGAAGATCAGCAAAGTTCTTTGCATAAACTTCTGATAGGTTGAGCGATAGAACGGAGGCTTTGCTTTTTTCTACTAGTGATAATGCCTGTTCCAAATAAAACTTATCATTCGTTTTTTCATACAATAGCATGCTTGAACTGACACTCTCACGATAGATTTCAAGCGAAGTTTTACCTAAAGAAATTTTATCTTTATACCTACCGCGGGATTGTCTGATTTTACTGATAAGCGAATCACACAAAGTGAAAGTTTGGTCGGCATATTTTAAATCATCCAGATATCTACTGCTATCATACAACCTTCTGAATATTTGAGCCTTATGCCTTAGTGAATTCAATAGAGTAACTTGATCAAGATAGTTCTTCAGGGCCGGATTGGCTTCCGTATTTTTATCTTCAAAATCTACCACATTAGCTACAAGTGCTTGCTGATAATTATTCATAGCCAGAGATAAGTTGCCCATGGTCCTGTAAACGTCACCCAGCGAATTGTAAGATGCCGCGACATCAGGGTTTTTTTCTCCCAAATTCATTCTTCTAATTGATAATGCCCGGC
Organism: Bacteroidota bacterium; assembly: GCA_039819065.1. GTDB lineage: Bacteria > Bacteroidota > Bacteroidia > Cytophagales > Cyclobacteriaceae > JBCBSS01. The sequence continues at coordinate 8,361 of JBCBSS010000212.1, read as the reverse complement.
TATGGTTTTTAAGACTTTTGTCATAGTCCTTTTGCATTAGGAACATATCGCCAATATTGGAATAGGTCTCTGCATTGCGTATATGATCCTCACCTTGATTAGTGCTTCTGTTTTTCAAGGACAACTCGTAATATGCCAATGCTTCTTGGAAATCTGACTTGGAAGAGTATATTTTGCCTAGTTCATTGTACACCTGGCTAATGACACTATGGTCCTTTCCTAATACTTGAACTAATATTTCAAGTGCTTTTGATTGATATTTTAGAGAGAGGTCATACAATCTCCTTTCAAAATATAGTCTTCCCATTGCCATAAGTATATTGGCGTTGCCCTGGCTTACTTCCAAGCCTATATTGTTATATATTCGTTCAGACTGTTTTTGGTACGCCAACGCCTTGTCATAAGCAGCAAATTGAAAATACATATCACCAATTGCAGAGTAAGCATCAGCAAGATCTTGGTGATCATCAGTGTGTATCTCCTTCCATATTCTAAGGGCATTCTCATGATGCCATATGGCCTGCTCATACGATCCTCTTAATACATAGTATTGCCCCAAATTATAATGGCTTTCTGCCACTTTCAAATGTCTGCCTCCCAGTGTTTCTTCCTTCATATCCAATGCTTTCAGGTAGTACTTTAAAGCTAAATCATAGTTGCCTGCCGATTCATGAACCAAAGCAATGTTCCCTATAGAACCAGCTATTTGAGGGTGAGACTCTCCAACGATGCTTTGCTGTAACTCTAACGATTTCTGGAATTGATGCAGTGCAAGATCATATTCTTCCTTTAAATAATGTATCCCGCCAATGTTATTGTAAGTAGCAGATATATTTAGCTCTTCACCTTCCGGATTGTCAAGTCTGATTTTTAGCGCCTTGTTATAATTTTCCAGGGCGAGATCAAAATCATCTTTATAATAATAAATATTACCTAGGTTATGATAGAAATGAGCCATTCCAATTTCGTCCTCACCTAGATTAACCCTTCTGATCCTTAAGGCCTCGTTAATGCTTTGAATAGCCTGGTCATAATCTCCTCCGTCCATATAGGCAATACTCAGGCTTGCGTGTGTAGTTGCTTCTAAAACATGATCTTTACCCAGCAATTCATGACTCAAGGCCAGGGTTTGTTTCGATGTCTGAATAGACTCTTCTATCTTACTGGATCTCCATTGATTTTGTGCTATTTTATTATAGCAATTGATGTATTTATACCATAGCTGAGCCTGATTATAAATTTTGAGCGCCTTTTGGTAAAACAGTATTGAACTGTCATATTTCCCGTTTCTAAGCAGGGTATCACCCTTGGCAAAGAATCTGTTGGCTAAAACAGTGTCGGCTGAGGCCTGGGTAAAAGAATGGCAATTTATACTAGTAAAAAGCAAGGCTATTATACCAACAATACGGCAAATGCTACTCGCTGAATATTTTATGGTAAATGGAGTGGTGTAAAACATTAACTATTAAGTACTTGATTGTGTTTTGACAAACTTAGTCTATCAAAAGTAAGTAATATCGTCGGACGGCAATGAAAGTATAAGGTTTAAAAAAGATGTCTATAGTAATAAGTTGATTATAATTGCGTTTGTATTCCACAGACATTCAATTAGGGTTGAACCATTTCAACCCAATAAATAGACTAACACAGGGGCTAAAACAAATCTTTTCACTAATTAAAAATCAAAGATGAGAAAGACTTTTGCCCTATTACCGGCCGCGTTATTCGCTTTGGCCGGTTGTTCAAATGAATCTGTTCAAGATCCGTTGCCAGATCAACCGAACAGTACTTATGATGGTAATATTGCATTTTCGCAATTCCCTCACCCAGATCTTAAAACGATGTTTGACGTTTTATACTTACCAGGTGAGGGTTTTCAGGATCTTGCAGGTACTATTCCCATTACCGATGGCAAATCCATTCGATACTTTCAGGATGCCATAGGCACAAAAGACATGGTTTACAATGGCAATCCTACACCAACTAGAATAGGAGAACCGCCTCACTTTTATGGTGATGAAGGTGGATATGTTTTTTTGCCCAACGTGAATAACATTCACTGGGAGACACCCGGACAATTTGCAGCTATTCCACAGCCATTTGATGTCTATTATGTATTCCGCGACCTTCAGGGCTTAGGAGGAGAGAATTATGTGAAGAATGGTAAGGCTTTTAATTTAAGAGACAAGAAAACCCACATGGCCATAGGATTGGGTACCGGATCTCAGACTGTTGGTTTTGCTCCCGGGTCCGGTTTATTAGAGGAAAATAAGATTAGTATTATTAGAATTAGGTTTGATGGAGCCAATTCTATGATGTGGGTCAACAATGAACAAATTCCCGGTATGGTTGACATCGGCAGTGGAAATATCAGGGAAATGGCACTGGGTACAGCTAATAATTGCTCTCACAGTGATTTCTTTTTTGCTGCTGCGAAGTTTGGCACATTTACCGAAACGGAGCATCAGACAGTTTATAATGAATTGGCGAGGCTTTATCCTCCCGGAGAATATCCGATGAAACCTTTCGCCAATGATGTTACGGTAGACTTCGACAATAACACATGGACTGTAGGCTATGATTACGTCAACAGGCTAGGATATGCAGAGGACTCTGCCAGAGCAGAAGTGATATGGTATGAAGCAGGCAGTGGCTCCTCGCCAGATCTAAAGAACCAGAATGTAATCGATGGAGCTACAGGGCGAACGCTGAATCGCCTGGATTATCCAAACGTGTTTCCAGGCCCACCTTCCAGGGTATGGCTTAGACCTTCTATTAAAGTATGGGATGTGCATGGAAATACATGGAGGCATCTTGATGCCCTCTGGTTACGAGACAATATTAACTAGAGTCTATCTATAGAGCCCTCTGGCTTCGTTACGCTAGTTCAAAAAGTACTCAATTACTATCAGTAAATTTCGTTTTTTTGAACTTTGCAAGCCTCGCCAGAGAACTTTCTAGCTCAGACTCGCCGATTAATAAACAGATATTGTTTAAAAGATGAGTCAGGCGAGACGTAGTTGACAATTAAGCTATTATCAGGTAGACCACCTTTCTATCAAATGAATGGTGGTTTATTTTTCTTCCAACCTACCGTCAGCATGTTTGGCAAATCTTCCTTTGTCTCTTTCATGCACATGCTCATCAGACGGCCAGGGCCAACCACCGAATTGGGTACGTTGGTAGTCCATGAAGGCTTCCTGAATTTCTTCGGCACTGTTCATTACGAACGGGCCATGCTGCACTACCGGTTCATTGATAGAACGACCTTGTAGAACAAGCATCCGCGCTTCCTTGTCACCGTTCTTTACAACAGTCTTTTCATGAGCCTTAAGTTCCACGCCGTGTTCTAAAGGAATATCCCGATCGGCTACGGATAGGCTACTGCCTTCGTAGAAGTATAACGATCGGTTGGCATCTGCACTGGCCAGTGGAAGCTCCCAAGTAGCACCCGGTTCCATTTTGATAGTCCAAACCGCTACTTCATGCTCGGGGTCTGCTGCCCATGAGTCAGGAGCGGAATCTGGTGATTTGGTGTCTTCAATGATCCCGGCAATTACATCCACTTCAGTCTGTTTACCTTCTGCGTCGGTATGAACATACTTGGGAATGTTTTCTTGCCATAACATAGCGAAATGAGGTTCTACGAACTTACTCTTCTTCGGTAGATTGAGCCAAATTTGGAATAGGGCTAACGGGTTAGGCTCTTCCTTTTTAAGCAAAGGAAACATCTCGCAGTGTAGAACGCCTTTGCCAGCAGTCATCCATTGCACATCGCCATTGCCGAAGCGCCCTGCCGCGCCCAGTGAGTCAGAGTGATCTACCATGCCTTTCTGGGCAATGGTTATAGTTTCAAAGCCTCGGTGAGGGTGCTGAGGAAAGCCGGGTACCTTTTGACCATGGTACATGCGCCACCCATCTTTGATCGTGAAGTCCTGACCAATATTTCTACCAGCCAAAGAAGCGGTGGGCCCCATCTCGTCATTTCCCTTGGGGTAATCATCAGCGTGATATACACAGAACAAAAACGGGTCTTGCGTTTTCCAAGGAAAACCTAAAGGAATGACATTCTTGATGGGAGAGGAGCTCATTTTTTCTTGTTTGGTAAGATAACAGGAAAGAAAGCTTTTCGTTTCTTCTCACTTTCGTAATAGATTGATCTTACTACCTGAGGTTGACTTTAGTTTAACTAATTTGTAGTTTTAAGACATCATAAAAGCTAACTCCCAATGATTGCAGGAATAATTGACACAACAATTTGAGCATGGCCAATCAAAAAGTTCCGTGTCCCGAGGTGATGTAAGAAAAAAAGTAAAAAAAGTTGAGCTGAGGCCGTAACATTTCATGCCTCTAAAGCAACATGTATCAGAACAGTAAAATAAAAGACAAGTAAACGTTATGAACAACAAACTACAATTGACCCTTTTGGCTATCCTCACTGTTGGAATGGGTTTTCTTTACTACCAGCAATTCACCACGCAAAAGACGGTTTATGTGGACTCTGCCAGACTACTTAACGAATACCAAGGTATGATCGATGCACGTAAAGGCTACCAGCAGAAAACACTTACCTGGAAGGCCAATATCGACACTTTGGCCAGTGAAACCCAGAAAGCGATTAGTGAATATGAAGCCGGTAAGGGTAAAATGAGTAAGAAAGAGAAACAACTTTCTGAAGAATTAATCCGCACCAAACAAAGACAACTAGCCGATTATCAGAAAGCGATGAACGAAAAAGCGGTGCAAGAAGATCAGCAACTGACTTCCATGGTACTGGAACAGGTCAATGCCTACTTAAAAGGGCATGGAGAAGAGCATAACTACCACATCATTCTCGCTGCTACTGACTATGGCAATATCGCTTATGCCGAAGATGGATTGGACATTACTGAAGAAGTTTTGGTAGGGTTGAATAAAGAATACACCGGACAATAGAAAATGCTAAGATATTTTAGACTACGATCTTCTATCAAACTGTCATCCCGATTTATCAGGATCTTACTTTAATCAGTTGGTCAATAGCCAATTGATCTAAAACAATGAATAAGCAATTAACCAACAACCAAATACACTTAATGATATATATAATTAAATATGCAAAAGTGACTATACCAGTGTCACTTTTGCTATTGTTAGTTACTATTAGCTGCACACCACAATTCCTTAGTGAAAAAGAACTACAAGCCTACGTACAAGACATTGACAATGGCCTAAGCAAGAAAAAGGCATTCAAAGGATATGAGGTACAAGTGACTTACCGTCCTCAAGACCTCCTGATCGCCCAGGAAACCAGAGGAGCAACGGAAGTCGATGTCAAAGAACTGGAAAAACTGACCAAAAAGTACGAAGACTACTACTACTTCATTCTCAGCTTATCAAGAGACAATAAAGAAGCATTATACAAAACCGGAGGAGGTTACGACCAATTCAGCGATATGGTACAGACCTTGTCATTCAGAATGGCAAATCATGTTAACATGACCACCGCAGGAAGAGATACCATTGAAGTGGCCGATTACGTGTTTCCCAGAACATATGGCATGGGAGGCGCAACTAATCTGATGTTTGTCTTCAACAAAAAAGAAGCAGAAGGAGACGAATGGGTACAGCTCAATCTTAAAGAATTCGGTTTGGGACTCGGCAACCAAAACTTCCGCTTTCGAAAAGAAGACCTAGACGGAGCACCTAAAATCAAATTCAATGGAATTTAACACTAACCACCAATTACCTTAAAAACAACTAATTACTTAATACTAACTACTACAGGATGTTTAGAAAAAGAAAACTCATCAAAGTTATCTCTATGTTCTTTTTGCTGGAGATGCTCTTCGATTTGGGCCACCCACTGGTCTCTTATGCCTTGACCTCAGGGCCAACTGCTCCTGAGGCGACCAGCTTCGAACCGGTCGATACCAGTGATATGGTCAACCTCGCTACAGGGGATTTTGTGTACAATATTCCACTATTAGAAGTGCCTGGCCCATCAGGCGGATATCCACTTTCACTATCATATCATGGAGGAATACAACCAAATCAAGAATCAAGTTGGGTTGGGATGGGGTGGACATTAAACCCTGGTTCTATTTCAAGAAGCGTGAGTGGATTTCCTGATGATCATGACAATGTCGATGGAATTGCCAGAACTTTTTGGGATGGTGGTGAGACCAGAACAGTAGAGGTTGGAGTATCTCTTGGGGTATCAGGAGCCGTTTCCGTAAATGCAGGTTTGTCCATATCAAATGATACGCATCGAGGTATGGGGGTTGGTTCCTTCATGGGCGTGGAGGCAGGCTTCAATGTCATAGATAATGTAGGAATTAAGGCCAATGCCACACTTGGTATATCTCCTTATGGAGGCCCATATCAAAGTATGGGGGTTGGTATCGGTATAAGTAAAACGACTCAGAAAGGCCTTAGTTTGGGAGCCCAAACAGGGTTATCAACTAATTTTGATGGCAATGGAATTAAAAGCTCTTCTTCCGCTTCTGTGGGTTACAGAGGAACTTCACTTTCTGCGACCGATCAAGGTATTACATTTTCCAGTATGGGTGCATCTATTTCTACAAATTATGATGGTTCAGCCACAGCGATTGGATTCGGAGGTGCTAATTTTTCTCTTCACAATAGTAAATCTGGTAATGTAAGTACTTCTTCATTTGGCTTTACTTTACCATTACCTCTGATACGTTTAGGTTATAAATATCAGCGTTATTGGATTGATGAAACTGAAGTGACTCATACGAATGGTTCTTTATACTATCCTACTAGTAATAACGATCCTGATGATTACAGATACTCATCTTATGATACATACTCTTTATTGGATCCTAATGAAGAAGGAGGAATAATTGAAAACTCTGATGCAGCCAAGGTTTTAGGAGGGTCATTTCCTGATTATGATATGTATTCTGTGAATGCTCAGGGTCTTTCTGGAAACATGAGACCTTATTATTATACTGGATACCTAGCGAGACAAAGTAAATATAATGAAGATGAAGGATATTATGATGTCAAGCATGTGCCTCTGGGATATAACGTGAAACCTGCTCATTTCCGTTTTGTAGGAGATTTTTCAAATCATATAGAATTTAATGACCAATCTTTGAATACCACTTATGGTTTTAGTACCACTGAAAATTCAATTGCTTATGGTTTTTTAGGTGAAGTTGAAGCTGGAGATGGATCTATAGGCTATGATGCGGAGACTAATCAGTTGGCCGGTTCGAGGCATGTTGAATACTTCACCAATTCAGATATAATATCAGGCGATTCGAAGATATTAGGTTTTATTAACACAGAATCCAATGGGTTTTCTCGACTTGATGATAGCCAGATAGGAGGGTTTAAAATAACAAACTCTAGTGGTGTTACATATCATTTTGCCCTTCCCGCATACAGTTATGATGAATATCAAAAAACGACTAATTTGAACGAAACTGTTGATGCTTTTAATTCAGTGCGAAAACCAATGCGATATGCATATACTTGGTACTTAACAGCTGTTACAGGTCCTGACTATGTAGATAGAAACTTCGACGGACTATTAGATGATGGAGACTGGGGCTATTGGATAAACTTTAAATACGATAAGTGGATAGATGATTTTCAATGGCGTAATCCACCTGTTGGGGCTCATAAAGATTTGGATGCCAATTTTGAGACATATTCTTATGGCAAAAAACAAATATACTATCTGAGCGAAATTAGTTCCAAAACTCACAGAGCCGACTTCATTACTTCTGAGCGCTTGGACGGTAGAGAGGTGTCTAATTTAAACTCTGGAGGTTTTGCAAGATTCAGTATTCTTGGTGACGTGGACCCAGATTGTGAAGACGCGTGCGTTGGGGGTTGTACCGATTGTCAAACCGATCCAGATGGACAAGAATGTGATGGGTGTGAGACCAGCTGTAGAGAGGGGTGTAGAGAATTCTTGGGTTATGGTCCAAGGCCACTAAAAAAGTTGGATAAAATTGAACTGGTTATAAAAGAAACGGAAAGCATCGTACGTGCCGTTGAATTCGATCATAATAATACATTGATGCCAGAAACATCGAATAGCTTCGATGTTACAGCACCAGAAACGAAACTGGGTAAACTTACTTTGGCGGGTTTGGAGTTCTTGGGTAAAAATGAAGCTTCCATAATACCTGAGTTACGTTTCGGATACGCCAAAAATCCTTCGTATAACAAGGAAGCATATGATAGCTGGGGCTTTTACAAATCTGATCTGGACCAAACTATATTAGAGACTAATGAAAACCTGGCAAGAGAAGTGAGTGATCAATCATCTTTAGATGTGGACGCGTGGTCTTTGACAGATATACAAACCTCCTTAGGAGCGACAATAAAAGTGCAATATGA
>JBCBSS010000211.1:0-9036 GCA_039819065.1 Bacteroidota bacterium | reverse complement strand
TTGTGTTACTGAAAAGCGTGCTTTGTTTCACAAACTTGTTTCGCTTGAGCACATTTTTTGAAAAGGAATATCATATTTAAAGTCATAGCAACATCATGACCAAAAGCACAATCACCACTCCTTACGATGCGTTTATCTTTGACCTTGATGGCGTAATTGTCGATACGGCGAAGTATCACTTTCTTGCCTGGAAAAGGTTGGCCGGAGAATTAGGCATTACACTTGAAGATAGTGATGAGGAAAGCCTGAAAGGCGTTAGCCGTTTAGAGTCTTTGGACATTATACTATCTAAAGGTACTGTCGAAATTGATGACGCAGAAAAAGAAGCCTTGGCAACAAAGAAGAATAATTGGTACCTGGAGTATATAGAAGGAGTCGACTCTTCAGATTTGCTGCCCGGGACTGGGGAATTTCTGAAAGAATTGAAGGATCAAGGGTTGAAAATAGGTCTTGCTTCTTCTAGTAAGAACGCTAAGCCGGTGTTGAATAAGCTCAACATCACTGAGTACTTTGACGTGATTATAGACGGTACTATGATCAAAAACACGAAACCAGATCCTGAAATATTTAATCTCTGTGCAGAATTACTTTGCACTGCCAAAGATCGCTGTATCGTATTTGAAGATGCTGTTTCCGGAGTAGAGGCATCAAAAGCAGCTGGTATAGATACTATCGGAATAGGTGAACCCGAAGTACTCAATAAAGCTGATCTGGTTGTATCTTCATTGGCAGATATCAATCTCAAAAAAATCTCAACGTTTGCAGCACCCAAAAGCGCCTAATTACCTGAAATATGAAAGACTACATTAAACACGATGAGTGGCGAATCATAGAAGAAGGATTCCGCCCGGAATATAATCGTATATCGGAGAGCATAATGAGTATTGGCAACGGCCGTATGGGTCAACGTGCCAATTTCGAAGAACAATACACCGGCGATAGTTTACAAGGCAGTTATTTGGCCGGCATCTACTATCCAGACAAAACAAGGGTCGGTTGGTGGAAAAACGGTTACCCTGATTACTTCGCCAAAGTGCTGAACGCACCCAACTGGATTGGTATTGATGTAGAAGCCAATGGTGTATCACTTGACCTAGCCAAGTGTGAGGTGTTGTCCTTCCAGCGCATGCTACATATGAAAGAAGGCTACTTGGAAAGATTTAGCACCGTCAGGTTAGCCGATGGTAAAGAATTAGCCATTCATTCAAAACGGTTATGTAGCATTGTGGATGACGAAACAGGGGCTGTAGCATACAGCATTAAGCCGTTGAACTTCTCCGGAGAATTGACTTTAACACCTTATATAGATGCGGATGTCGTTAACGAAGATTCTAACTATGACGAGAAGTTCTGGAATGAACTGAGCAAAGAAAGCGGAAACCAGATCGCATGGGTATCAGCTAGCACTAAGAAACTTGATTTTCACGTGTGCTCAGGTATGACCTTCGATATTACGGTAGACGGCGAGACTATTGCTTTTCAAACAGAACAAATCACTAAAGAAAAATATGCTGGCAACCGAGTAAACCTCCAGGTTATTGAAGGTCAGGAAGTTACAGTTTACAAATACGCGGCCAACACCACATCAGAAAACCATGATAAATCAAATCTGGTAGATGTTTGTAAGGCCGAATTAAGCAAAATACAAGGTAAGGGTTTTCAACAGATGCTGCAGGAACAGGCCGACGCCTGGGCAGCGAAGTGGGAAGAAAGTGACATCATTATTGAAGGTGATATCGCTGCACAGCAAGGTATCCGCTTCAATATATTCCAACTGAACCAGACTTATACTGGTGAAGATGAAAGACTTAACATCGGACCTAAGGGCTTCACCGGTGAAAAGTATGGAGGTAGTACTTATTGGGATACAGAGGCTTACTGCCTTCCATTCTACCTGAGTACGGCCGACGAACATGTGGCCAGAAACCTTCTGATTTACAGATATCGTCATTTACAAAAAGCCATCGAAAATGCCGAAAAGTTAGGTTTCAAAGACGGTGCGGCGCTTTACCCGATGGTGACGATGAACGGAGAAGAGTGCCATAACGAATGGGAGATCACTTTCGAGGAAATTCATAGAAATGGTGCCATCGCTTACGCCATATTCGATTATATCAGGCACACCGGGGAGTTTGATTATCTGACAGAATACGGTTTGGAAGTACTCATTGCTATTTCAAGGTTCTGGGCTCAGCGCGTTAATTTCTCGAAAGAAAAGCAGCAATATGTGATGCTTGGTGTAACCGGCCCCAACGAGTACGAGAATAATGTCAATAACAACTGGTATACCAATACCATTGCTACATGGACAATGGCTTACACTCAGGATGCGGTGGATTATGTTAAAAATACTGCACAAGAGGAATACGAAGCACTTTGCCACAAGATCAACTTCAACGAACAGGATGAGATAGGCAAGTGGCAGGATATCATTGATAATATGTATTATCCTGAAGACAAAGAGCGTAACATTTTCCTTCAGCAAGACGGCTTCTTGGATAAAGAAATCATTCCTGTTGACCAGCTTACACGTGAAGATCGACCTATCAATCAGAACTGGTCTTGGGATAGAATTTTGAGATCATGCTATATCAAGCAGGCTGATTTACTACAAGGGCTTTTCATTTTCGAAGATGACTATGACATCGAAACCATAAGAAGGCATTTTGACTTCTATGAGCCTTTGACCGTGCATGAGTCTTCACTTTCACCTTGCGTACACGTGATCTTGGCTTCACTACTGGGCTATAAAGAAAAGGCTTACGAGCTATACTTACGCACAGCAAGGTTAGATCTTGATGACTATAATAATGATACTGAAGATGGCTGCCATACCACCAGTATGGCTGGTACCTGGATGGCCGTCATTAAAGGTTTTGCCGGTATGCGCATCAAAGATGGCATACTGCATTTCAGACCTTTTGTACCTGAACAATGGCAGGGATTCAGCTTCAAGATTCGTTTTAGAGGAGCTGTTCTACAGATTAAAGTGGCTGGTGACAATGTTGATATCATCAACTTATCCGACCAAATGGTAATCTGTAATGTCAATGGAGAAGAAATTGAAGTAATGCCGACGGGCGAGCTATCTGGCGCCCAGGTCTAATACACTAAGCCTTACTTAGCTTAAGGCAATAAAAAAAAGCCGTATCCTCGTTGGATACGGCTTTTTTGTTTGGTTTAGGTCTAATAAGTGTTACTGCGGTCTTCTTTCGATCTTTACAGTTTCGTTGATCCAACATCCAACGTTAATGGTAGATCCTTCTTTGTAGTTATATTCAAATATCTCTTCGATAGAAGGGAATTGGCTCTTGGCAGAAGCGGCACTTTTAGCATCCCCTGCTCTTTGATACATTTTATATGCAGCGAAGAAAACTGCTCTGTCTTTTACTTTATCCTGACCCTTTTTACACGCATCGAAGCTAGTGTAATATAGGTCTCCAATCAGTTTATAAGCTTTAGAGGCAACCGCTGGATTAGCCGCTGCCGCCTGATTAGCATATTTACGTGCATCGGACTTTCTACCTTTACCACGCATGATAGAAGCTATTTGGATCAATACATCCCCTTTTCTCTCGTCAGTATCAGCTAACTCTATAGCTCTTTCAAAGTAAGTCAAAGCTTCATCCATATTGCCGGCAGAGGCCGCTTTGATCGCGATATTCTTGGCGATTCCAAAGTCAGGCTCAATTCTGTCAACTACCTTAGCCGCCTTAATGAAGATAGGACTACCACTACAATCACTGGCTAAAGAAAGACCTATAATCTTCTTGGCTAAACCGACATTATCAGGCTCTTCATCCAATTTTGGACCTAGTTTGTTCTCAATGAAGTTACAATCAACCGTAACAACCGAGGTTAACATTTTATCTATAAACTCTTTATTCTTCTCTAGTCTTGCAGCATTCTCACCATTGGCTATCTTCTTGTCCACTATCACCATGATCTTGTCATAACGCTCAAGTACCTGATCGTCATTGATATCACCGCCAGTGAGTTTATAGCGCCTAATTACATCCATATAGGCCACTAGGTTATTACTGCTTATATTCTCTCCGTTCAGCTCGAATGTTCTTTCGTAGAGTTCAAAAAGGTCTTTGTACTTATCTTTTCTGTCCTTATAGTATTTATAAGCATCGTAGGCCTTTCTATCCAATACCTCAGCTTCATCACCAAAGTATTTGATACGCAGATCATACATATCCAGTACCTTTTCCTGATATGCTACTTTCTTCTGTTTGTCTCCCTCATCATTCGCCAGTTTCTTGTAGATCTTGGCGCCATTGATGTAAAGAGATGAATTAAGATCAGGTGCGTTATCTATCAGCCATTGTAATGGCTCAATAGCATCCGGGTAGTTTTCCAGTCTTAATGCATCTGTGTATAAGGCGTTCTTTTCTTCAGCAGTAGCTTTATCTTCAGGCCATTTCCAACCGTTCTGGGCAGTAGCTACTGAAGCTAGTGTTGTAAAAGCTATAACAGTAAGTAGAATTCTTTTCATAATCAGTTTGATCTTTAGCCAAAGTTTAAGTTATTCTATAATTCAAGAAAAATCAATTCCAGCCATCAAAAAAGGTGCATTTTAAGTTTAATTAATCTTTCCTTAAAAATAAGATGATCGGTCAAAAGATACATTACCCCAAATTGCGGGCACGGCTATCGGCAAAACATTCAAAGCGATTCTACCATTATTACTTTTAAAATTATTCCAGAGCTTATCTGTTCTCATGAACAAAAAGAGCATTCTAAAAGAATGACAAAATGTCTTATTTTGAGGGATTTTGGTTATTTTTTCAGTCAAAATTTCCGGTTTTTGGCCAAATAAGCAAATGGTTTGGCTTTTGATCAGCTAGAAGAGATGTTGAATTGAAATAAGTTTAAGGCGATGAATTTTGATAAATACACCATTAAATCACAGGAAGTGCTACAAAAAGCAGCAGAGATAGCCATGGGCAATGGCCAACAGGCTATAGAACCGGGTCACTTACTGAAAGCGGTACTTTTGGCGGATGAAAATGTAATTTCATTTCTCATTAAAAAGCTGAATGTCAACAAAGTACATCTTGAAAGTAAGTTGGAAGAGATCATCACCGGATATCCCAAGGTATCAGGTCAACAACCTTATTTAGCCAATGATTCTGCCGCTGCACTGCAAAAGGCAGAAGGCATGCTCAAAGAATTCTCAGATGAATACATTGCAGTTGAACATATTATACTAGGATTGCTTGCCGGTAAAGAAAAGGTAGGCACGTTGCTAAAAGATACCGGCTTTGACAAGAAGTCACTAATCACTGCCATTAAAGAATTGAGAGGAGGAAATAGTGTGACTGACCAGAATGCTGAATCAAAATATAAATCGCTGGAGAGGTATTCTAATAACCTGAATGAATTAGCCAAGCAGGGTAAAATAGACCCGGTTATTGGCCGAGATGAAGAAATCAGACGGGTGCTTCAAATTCTATCGCGACGCACCAAGAATAACCCCATTCTACTAGGGGAACCGGGCGTAGGTAAAACGGCTATTGTAGAGGGGATGGCGCAAAGGATAGTGGATGGGGATGTACCGGAAAACCTGCGCAGCAAAACCATCATCTCACTAGACATGGGTTTGTTGGTTGCCGGAGCCAAGTACAAAGGTGAATTTGAAGAAAGGCTTAAAGCGGTCATTAAAGAGGTCACCGACTCAAATGGTGAGATCATTCTATTCATTGATGAGATACATACCTTGATCGGAGCCGGTGGTGGCGGTGAAGGCGCCATGGATGCGGCCAACTTACTGAAACCTGCCCTCGCACGTGGAGAATTACATGCAATCGGTGCTACCACCCTGAAGGAATATCAAAAGTACATTGAGAAGGACAAAGCTTTAGAACGTCGTTTCCAGGCAGTGATGGTCGACGAACCAAGTCCAGAAGATGCGATTTCTATCCTCAGAGGCATTAAAGATAAATATGAACTGCATCATGGTGTTAGAATAAAAGATGACGCTGTGATAGCCGCAGTTGAGCTATCGAGTCGCTATATATCCGATAGGTATCTGCCCGACAAAGCCATTGACCTCATGGATGAAGCAGCGGCTAAATTGAGGATAGAGATAGATTCCCTACCGGAAGAGCTAGACGAGTTGCAAAGAAGGATCATGCAACTGGAAATCGAGCGTGAAGCGATACGGAGGGAAAAGGATAAAGAAAAAGAAAGTCAACTCAATAAGGTAATTGCTGAACTAACCGATAGCCGTAACGAGCTTAAAGCCAAATGGGAAAACGAAAAAGGCGTCATACAGGGCATTCAGCTTGAGAAGGAGAATATAGAAAAGTACAAGTTGGAGGCTGAGCAGGCAGAAAGAGCGGGTGACTACGGCAGGGTGGCAGAATTGCGTTATGGAAAAATCCAGGAGAGTGAGCAGAAACTGGAGGACTTGAAAGTCAAAATGAGCGAAATGCAGGGAGCCGATTCACTGCTAAAAGAAGAGGTTGATAGCGAAGACATCGCAGAGGTGGTGGCCAAATGGACTGGCATACCAGTTTCTAAAATGCTGCAAAGTGAAAGGGAGAAGTTGTTGTATTTGGAAGAGGAATTAGGCAAACGCGTTGCTGGGCAAGAAGAAGCGATTGAGGCATTGAGTGATGCGGTACGTAGAAGTAGGGCTGGCTTGCAAGATCCCAAACGACCGATCGGCTCATTCATATTTCTGGGCACCACAGGTGTAGGTAAAACTGAGCTGTCAAAAGCATTAGCTGAGTACCTTTTCAATGATGAGAATGCCATGGTGAGGATTGACATGTCTGAGTACCAGGAAAGGCATTCTGTAAGTAGACTGATAGGAGCACCTCCGGGATATGTCGGCTACGATGAGGGTGGACAGCTTACAGAGTCAGTGCGCAGGAAGCCATATTCGGTGATTCTACTAGATGAAATCGAAAAGGCACACCCTGATGTATTCAACATCCTCCTGCAGGTACTGGATGATGGTAGGTTGACTGATAACAAAGGGAGAATAGCCAACTTCAAGAATACCATCATCATAATGACTACCAACATCGGCTCTCATCTGATCCAGGAAAGCTTTGAGAAGATGACCCCAGAGGTTGAAGATGAAATCATGGAGCAAACTAAGCTTGCGGTGTTCGAGTTGTTGAAAAAGTCAGTAAGACCGGAGTTTTTGAACAGGATTGATGAAACCATCATGTTCAGACCATTATCGCTTGAGGATATTAGAAAGATTGTTGACATTCAGTTTAAGCTAATTCAACAGCGACTGGAAGAAGGCGGTATCAAACTGGAGATATCTGATCGCGCTTTAGATTATTTGGGTAATATTGGTTTTGATCCGCAATTCGGTGCCAGGCCTTTGAAAAGAGTGCTACAGCGAGAAATATTGAATAAACTTTCTAAGGAAATACTGGCTGGCAAAGTACACAAGGAAAGCGTGGTAGCCATCGATGTAAACGATGAAGGCCAGGTAGAATTCATCAACCTGGATGAAATAGAGATTTAGGCTTAGAACCTATAAGTACAAAAAAAGAGGTTGGCTCAAAACAGCTTAGTTGTGAGTCAACCTCTTTTCATTTCCAGTTCTTAGTTAAAAACGGGTTTGAATCCTACAATAAGCACATCGTCTGTTTGAGGATAGCTGGATTTCCACTTCAAAAATTCATTCTCAATGTAAATACCTTGTGTATCCATGCTGCGGCTTTGAATGCTTTGGATAAAACCCTTGAGCTTTCTGGAAGTGTACTTTCTATGCACGTCACCCCCGAATTGATCTGTTATACCATCGGTAAACAGATAGAATGAATCATCTTCACGCAGGTCAATAGTCTGGAGTGTGAAGTTCTTGCTCTTGTAATAACCACCTCCGATTGGGTTTTTATCACCTTTGAACTCATGCAGTTCTCCATCCCTGATCATAATTAAAGATCTTTTTGCCCCAGCAAAAGTGAGTTTGTTGGTGTCAGTGTCAATCACACAAAATATGATATCCATACCATCATGTATGCGGTTATCTTTATCGTTCTGTCTGAGTATATGTCTGATGCGACTATCAAGTTCGCATAAGATGAGAGATGGGTCGCCGAACCTTAACTCACGCACTATCTGGTTAAGGGTATTATATCCTAGCATCGTCATCAAACAGCCTGGCACACCATGTCCGGTACAATCACCGACCGCAAAGAAAATTTTGTTATCAAGTTTGGTATACCAATAAAAATCACCGCTCACTACATCTCTAGGCTCATAAAATATGAAGCTCTTCGGTAAGATGTCTTTGATTTCTTCATCAGAAGGCAAAACTGCCGTTTGAATACGTTGAGCGTAGTTGATACTCTTCTGGATTTGACTGAGTGCTTTTTGCAACTTAGAAAACAGAAGCCGGCTCGATAAGGTAGAGGCTAAAAGTGAAGCTATTTTAGTCAATAGCTTTTCATCCCTCCAGTTGAACTTACTTTTGCCAGCTACGTTGAGGGTTCCCAGTACTTTACCCCCATCAACGAGTGGAACGTTCATGATGCAGCACATGCCATTACTGGATAGCATTTGATAATCTGTATAGGATTTGGATCTGGCGTCACTCTCGTTGATTAATTCGTTTGCCTGGATACAAGCTTCTATTCCTGTATTTTCGAGGGGTACTTTCGCGCCTATGGGTATAGCGTCATTTCCTTCTAAAGCAAAAACAGAGTATGTCTCCCCTCCTTCGTTGACTAGCACTATACTGGCACGAAGGGCGGTCTTAATAATGGTCGGTGTATATTTGGCAGTGATCTTAAATACTTCTTCATACTGCTCAGTCTGGTTGTATAATTGCCCTACTTTGTTCAGGATATTAAGGCTCTCAGCATAACCCTCTAACTCCTCCAGACGGCTCATATTGTCGGTTTCTTCAACGATGTTTCCCATGATATTACCTCATTTAATTATCAGATTCGAACTGGTCAATGTAGACTGCAATAAAAGTCAATTTGATATTTAATGATGTAAACAGGTCGACACAAACATGGCATTTACTGTACATTGAGAAGTTTATTTTTGAAT
>JBCBSS010000210.1:0-9219 GCA_039819065.1 Bacteroidota bacterium | reverse complement strand
TGTCGATCAGTACCTAAATTGATTTGTTTTTTTTAATGAAAAGCTAGTCCATCATAGCTCTTATTTGAACCAGCGTTTGTACATAATACTGATTGACACCCAAAAGGACAATATGTGCTTAAAAGGCTGCTCTTCATCTAAGTTAAGAAGTCTTTGTCCGAAAATAGAGTTATCATCATAGTCTATGAATAATGACCTGTCAGATGCAATAAAAGCGTCACTCGAAAAAAGAAAAGCAGGATTTGAATCTTTCCTTTCTGAAAGGATGCCTATCCTCACTGAGTTTATGACTGATCTAGGTTATGAAGAGCCACACATGGTCTTACTAGATGCGGAACAATTTGTAGATTCGCTAGACCAATACTTATCACTGCAACAGATTGAAGAAGGTGACAGGAACTGGCTTTTGACCATCATGGGATACTTTATCGGTGAATGGGCAGTTCAAAGATTTGATGGTTACTGGCTACTTAATGAACAGCGTGATTCAAGAACGTTTCTCAAATATGTCGTAGGAGGTTTTAATAGAGGGAAAGAAAACGCTGTAGTTGACCCTTTTGAGGTGGCGAAAGATTTTACAGAAGAACCCATTGGCCGTAGTTTGAGAAAATACATTGATGAGCTAAACTATGAACTGTCTATCTGATCACTTTTTCTAGAAGCAAATACACAACCAGAAAGCGAAAAATGCTTCGTTAATCAATAAGATTACCACGATAAACCTTGCAATGAGGCCCAGAAAACAATCAGTATGTATAAATGGTTGAAAACAAAAAAGCACCTCTTACGAAGTGCTTTTCATTGTCTTTTATTTCCTAATATGCCTTAGGCATTTCTATTGATACAATTGAGATCTTCGAAAGCTTGCTTGAGTCTGGTTACAAAGCTCTTTTCTCCTTCTCTTAGCCAGTTTCTTGGATCGTAGAATTTCTTATTAGGCTTGTCATCACCTTCAGGGTTTCCGATCTGAGCTTGCAGATATCCTTTCTTATCTTCATAATAGCCTCTGATACCATCCCAGAATGCCCACTGCATGTCAGTATCAATATTCATTTTAACTGCGCCATACTCTATGGCCTCTCTAATCTGCTCTTGAGATGATCCTGAGCCTCCGTGGAATACGAAGTTCACAGGAGTAGGTCCAGTGCCGTATTTCTCCTGAATGTAATCCTGGGAGTTTTTAAGGATAACTGGCTCCAACTTCACGTTACCTGGCTTATAAACACCGTGCACATTACCAAAAGCAGCGGCTATGGTAAAGTTGTCACTCACACTTTTAAGCTCTTCATAAGCAAAAGAAACTTCCTCAGGTTGAGTGTATAATTTAGAACTGTCTACATCCGTGTTATCCACACCATCTTCTTCACCACCGGTTACACCTAACTCGATCTCGAGGGTCATACCCATTTTGCTCATTCTCTCCAGGTAGGTTTTGCAAGTGGCAATGTTCTCTTCTAAAGACTCTTCGGAAAGATCTATCATGTGAGAACTGAATAGTGGCTTGCCATGCTCATCGAAGTACTTTTCGCCGGCATCAAGCATACCATCAATCCAAGGCAAAAGCTTTTTGGCGGCGTGGTCAGTGTGGAGGATTACGGTAACACCGTAATGCTCGGCCAGTGCATGTACATGCTGGGCACCAGAGATGGCACCGATGATGCTGGCCCTTTGGTTTTCGTTAGAAAGCCCCTTTCCAGCGAAGAAGGCGGCACCACCGTTAGAGAATTGGACGATCACCGGAGAGTTGACCTCTCTTGCGGTTTCTAATACGGAATTGACTGAATTAGTTCCTATTACGTTTACAGCGGGTAACGCAAAGTTATTATCGTTGGCATAGTCAAGAATCTCTTTTACCTGATCGCCGGTAATTACCCCTGGGCTGAATTTTAAGGCTGTATTATCCATGAATTGACAATTAAAAAATTAACATAAACAAATATATCTAACTCTGTACTAATAGTTGCAGCCATAATAGTTAACTATTTGATAAGTTTTGCCAACAAAATGACCTTAAACCACACTATACCATAGAAATGTATTGAATCCAACGGTCGATCAATTGATATTGGACAGAACATTCTTGGCCTTAAAAGGTGCAAAATCTATATGATCAATTGATGATATCCGGTATAATCATTTGTGGATATGTAGCGAGTGGTGCTCTGATTTTCTAAGTAATTAGATTACTGAGAGTAATCTAATTACTTTGTGTCCACCCCCTACCCCCGCCAGCGGGGGACAATCGCCAGAATGACTGTAGTGCAAATTGAAATGGTCTGTCCTAGCACACAAGCTACTTTTGTGCTTCCTCCCAGAAAAACAGGAGGAAGGCTTCATTTGGTAGTTTCTTTGTACTTCAACCTGGTGGTCCACAAACCGATCATGATGATAGCCTTCAAACGTTTACATACTGGTCCATTTTTGATCGCTTTGGCTCGATTCGATGACTTTATCGATGAACGCCATGCCACTGACGCCTTCGTCGACCTTAGGAAAATCCAGCATTTCCGGAGATGGTGTTTGCCCATTTTGAATGGCACGAAGTGATAGAGCAAAATTCCTGTAAATATTGGCGAACGCTTCCAGGTAGCCTTCTGGATGGCCTGAGGGTAAGCGAGCATTGTGTAAGGCATAGCTGGACAGATGAGCGTAATTAGCGCCAGTCCTTAGCACTTCTCTTGGTTTATCGAGCCACTTAAGAGTCAAAGTATTCGGTTCTTCTTGTAGCCAATCTAAGCCTCCCTTTTCTCCATAAACCCTTATTCTCAAGGGGTTTTCCTCACCAGCAGCCACCTGAGTGGCTATCAATACACCAGACGCTCCATTGTCGAAACGTAGCAATATGGCACCGTCATCGTCCAGCATTCTACCCTCAATCACGGTATTGAGGTCTGCGCACAGTTGTGAGATCTTCAGTCCGGTGATGTATTCCGCCAGATTCGCAGCGTGCGTGCCGATATCACCCATGCAACCGCTTTTACCTGATCTTGCAGGGTCGGTACGCCAATCGGCTTGTTTCTGACCGCTTTGTTCTAACGGTGTAGAAAGCCATCCCTGCGGGTATTCTACAAATACTTTCCTGATGGTGCCGAGCTGACCAGAGCTTATGATTTGCCGTGCTTCCTTGACCATCGGATAGCCGGTATAAGTATGCGTTAAGCCTAAAAGTAGGCCTGTATTATCAACCATAGTTTGCAGTTGCTGTGCCTCATCCAGTGAATAGGCAATCGGCTTATCGATCATCACGTGAAAGCCATTTTCCAGGGCCATTCTGGCAGGCTCAAAGTGCAAGTGATTGGGCGTCACGATCGATACAAAGTCCATCTTCTCCCCTTCAGGTAGTTCTTTCTCGCTTTGGATCATGGTTGCGAAGCTATCGTAAACCCGATTGGCGGGCAGGTAAAGGGCTTCCCCTGTGGCTTTGGATTTGTCAGGTTTGCTACTGAACGCCCCACATACTAATTCTATCTCACCATCCAGTGCAGCGGCTTTTCTATGTACTGCACCAATAAAGGCATCCAATCCTCCACCGACCATCCCCATTCTGATTTTTCTATTCATAAGGCAATTATTAATGGTTGGTTAAGTATAGTAAGATTAGATAAAACATGACAGGAAATTGGTGGTCTATTCTCGCCCGGCTCAGGTCATTATTAAATCTCCAGCATTCAGTCTTTCTGAAAGAATCTTATTTGCCTATGGCAGAAACAGAGCCGAGATCGTTAGTCTGTGCCGACCAAGAGACCTCAGGGCGCTAGTTTATATCCCTTGTATTCAATTTGCTTTTTATGGGGCCTACCATTATCGGCAGGCAGGCACAAACTGCAGCTAAGAACAGAATGGAAGCACGAAAGTAACTTTCGCGCTAGGTGGGTTTCGCACTAGGTAGTTGGATCTGTAAAAAAGAAAAGCCGACCCAAATGAGTCGGCTTTATCATTTTGATTGATAAAATAAGTGCTTAAAGCTCTTTGATCTTAATGTTTCTGAACCAAACATCATCACCGTGGTCTTGCAAACCGATCAAGCCTTGAGGCGAAATACTTCCCCAGTTTTCGTTGATCCCCGGCCATTTACTATCGGCGATTAGTGCCTGCATCTCCTCTGAGCCAATGGTGTATTGCACCACTGTATCACCATTTTGAATGTGTATAATCTCATTGCCTCTGGCAATTATCTCGGCTTGATTCCAAGTGCCGTGACCTTTGAAGTTCTGTGGGCTGGCTGGAATCAGGTCATAAAGAGACCCAGCTTGTCGGTTCCCGTCTTTTCCCAAGTTAGCATCAGGATGGTGCATATTATCTAGTACTTGCATTTCAGGAGCGGTTTTCCAGATGTAGTCATATTCTTCACGACCACGGTAGAAAATACCAGCATTGGCCGCACTATCTACCATCCATTCTACTTTGAAGTGAAAATCAGAAAACTCCTTATCGAACACAATATCGCCGCCATCTTGTGCGCCAGCTTCACCGCGTCCTGACCCTTGAATGTGGAGTGCGTCATTGTCAATTTCCCAGGCAACAGGAAAACTTTCTTTCTTATAGCCTCTCCATCCGTTTGAGGTCTTTCCATCGAACAGCAGTGTCCAGCCATCTTCCGTTTCTTGTGCTGTAAGGGTATTAAGTGCTGCCACTTCTTCAGTTGGCTCCGTAGTTTCAGTTTTTTCTTCTTCAGTAGTTTCTTCTTTTTTTGGTTGACTGCAGCTGGCAAGAAATGCCAAAGCTATAATCGCAATAAGCCAATTGTTAGTTTTCATAAAATTTGGTTTTTAATAGGTTAAGTAGTTATTCATCATAAATGGCATAAAACTCCAAGATAGAGACCCGAACCCGAGCTTCCGGGACAAGGCCTCGAGAAATTAAATCACAATCTTCTCGTCTGCCGAAGCTTTAGCGAAGGCAAATCTCATCTGCCAATCGCGTGTCGTCAATAGCTTTAGCCATGGAGCAAGCAGCCGCAAAGGCAGATTCAATTATGCAGGCATATCTGGTAATGACCAACTATCTCGATAAGTGTGTTTGACCAGTTCTGCTGCGAAATCTTTAGCAGAAACAGGATCAGTCCAGGTCTTATCGAATGTAGGGTGCCCGTCGTGAATTTTAAAACCGTCTCTAATGACAGTCTTGATCATTTCGCTATCACTAATGTTAGTGAATCGCATATTCTGACCATCCCATTCTAATTCTTTGTTGAGATTTTGAAGCCTGACGGCCATTACTCCCATTACTACCATTTCGTTGAACGGACCAGCTTCGGCAAAGTCAGAAGTAGTAGGTTTCCTATTTTCGGGGCTTTCTTTACACGCTCTTACCCAGTCTTGTTCGTGCAGACTGTCTTTAATACCCAATTCTTTGGATACCCTGCGTTCTGTTTCTTTTACGTTTGGCACCCTTCCAGACACCAACTCTGGCTCAGCACCATAGCAACCTACGTGCAGGATGTCTTTAGTACCGTAGAAGAAAGTACCTCCCCCATATTTATTGGGGTCCTTACCCGTTGGCCAATTCGAAGGCAACTCTGGCTTGATACCGCCATCATACCAGTATACTTCTACCTCAGGCATTTTTACGCGACCTACTTTTGCCCTTTCAGGAAATATCAATTTCACCGACTGAGCGGTAGGTGCACAACCTTCCAGTAACAAGGTAGAGCTGGCCTGGGCCTTGGTAGGATAACCCAGTTTGAGGGCTTCAAATACCGGATGTAGAATGTGGCAGGCCATATCCCCGAGGGCACCTGTGCCATAATCCCACCATCCTCGCCAATTCCATGGATGGTATATCTCATTATAAGGTCTCATTTTAGCCGGGCCAATGAACAGATCCCAGTTGAGGTGATCAGGCACCCATTGTCCCTGTTCTGGCGTATTCAGGCCTTGTGGCCATATTGGTCGATCTGTGAAAGATTCTACTTTTTTAACCTCACCGATCTCGCCGTTCCAGATCCATTCGCAAGTTTTCGCTACTCCTTCACCCGACGCACCCTGGTTACCCATTTGGGTAGCCACTTTGTATTTTTTAGCTAGTTTAGTCAACAACCTCGATTCATACACACTGTGAGTAAGCGGTTTCTGTAAATAGACGTGCTTACCCATGGTAATGGCCTGTGCAGCTGTAATCGCATGGGTATGATCGGCTGTAGCAATCACCACAGCGTCAATATCATCCCTCATTTCATCGAACATCTTTCTAAAGTCCCAATACTTCTTTGCCTTGGGGTAGGCATCGAAGCAACCTTTAGCATATTTCCAGTCTACATCACAAAGTGCAACCACATTTTCAGTGGTGAGGTTTTTGAGGTTAGCGAATCCTATGCCTCCAACTCCTATACCTGCGATATTCAATTTGTCGCTGGGAGGAGTATGGCCGAGTCCTGATACTACATGGCTGGGAAGGATACTGATTCCTGCCAAAGCCGCTGCTGATTTTTGGATAAATTCTCTTCGTTTAGAGTCGTTTGGTTTATCGTTCACATCGCTCATATTGGAGATTTTTTTTGGGTTGATTAGTAACTAAATATAGTAATACTTCTGAATTATGAGCCAATTAAGCCGCCTGCATATTGCAATAATTGATATCGGAATTTCAGCCTAATCCGGAGCATGAGGCCAATAGAAATCTAAAGAGTGGGAAGAAAAAAAGAATGTAGTAGCTTGAAGCTCTCTTATGTCTCTACACATGCTTCACAAACACATAAACCTGTTTGATCTTCTACAGCAAGTACAAGCATGCACAAAAAGATGTGAAAATACCACCCACAAACTTAATGGTCACAAGACTAACAAAGGCAGAAAGGTACGAAGGAACTTTCGCATCATGACAGTGACAACTATCACCAACCATACCGTTCAGGAACACCCCACTCATTCTAATTTTGCATGTAACACTACTAATAAGTCAATATAGCTTAATTTAGGCCCCCGAAATGAACTAGTTTGAGGGCAATATTGCTTACTTACTAGTAAGTAAGTATTTTTGCTTCATAAAATAATAAGCATATGAAAAGAGTTGTTGTAACGGGCCTAGGGGCTCTATCTCCAATTGGTAATAACGTTGCAGATTTTTGGCAAGCTTCTTTAAAAGGCACCAGTGGTGCCGGACCTATTACCCACTTTGACACTGAAAAATTTAAAACCAAGTTCGCTTGTGAGTTGAAAGGCTTTGATGCGGCGGCACACTTCGATCGCAAGGAAATGAGAAAATACGATTCATTTACACAATATGCATTGGTAGCAGCCGATGAGGCCATCAAGAACGCCGAGCTTGATTTCGATAAGCTTAATATCAATAGAATTGGTGTAATCTGGGGCTCTGGTAATGGCGGTATTGGCACATTCCAGCAACAACTCTTGGAATTCGCCGAGGGCGATGGTACCCCTCGCTTCAATCCATTCTTCATTCCTAAAATGATCGTGGATATTGCTGCCGGGGTAATCTCCATCAAATATGGCCTGAGAGGTATTAACTACGCCACCGTATCGGCTTGTGCTACTTCCAACACCGCTATTATGGATGCATTCAATTACATCCGTTGGGGCAAAGCCGACATGTTTGTGACAGGTGGCTCTGAAGCACCGATCAACGAAAGTTCAGTGGGTGGTTTCAATGCCTCTAAGGCTTTATCTACTAGAAATGATAACCCTGCTACAGCTTCACGTCCATTCGATGTAGATCGCGATGGGTTCGTAATGGGTGAAGGTGCCGGTGCCATTATTCTAGAAGAATATGAACATGCCATCAAACGTGGTGCTCCCATCATCGCTGAGATGGTCGGTGGTGGTATGGCGGCCGATGCCTACCACTTGACAGGTACACACCCAGAAGGTGAAGGCGCTTACCTGGGTATGTTAGCGGCATTGGAAGATGCCAATATTCAGCCATCGGACATTGACCACCTCAATACACATGCTACTTCTACACCACTCGGTGATGTAAGTGAGTTAAAAGCAGTAGAAAGAGTGTTTGGGGCTAATCCTGATTTGAACATCAGCGCTACCAAGTCTATGACTGGGCACTTACTGGGAGCAGCAGGAGCTATAGAAGCCATTGCTTCGATCAAATCAGTACAAGAGGATATGATTCCTCCTACCATCAATTCTCAAACAGTAGAACCGGATTTCGCAGGCAAGTTCCACGTGACCTTAGGCCAGGCAGCCAAAAGAACAGTCAACTACGCTATGAGCAACACTTTCGGCTTTGGTGGGCATATCGCCACGACGATCTTCAAAAAGTTCGAAGGGTAATTTATTCGAGATAAGATATTAACCTGTTGGCTGTGACGCCAGCAGGTTTTTTTATGGTCATACATCTCTTACATTAAAAATGATTGAACTTGACTACATAGACCGTAAACGCAGGCTAGTTGTCAGGTATGTGGAGCTGCTAATCTTGGCGCCATTGTTTTTCTTCTTTCTGTCCTGTGCATTCGAAGGTAGGAACAGTGACGATACAATAGCCGAAACTTTGTTTAATCTTCCAAGACACTGGCGAACTATAGGCTGGGTGGGTTTATTAGTAACAGGGACTCTCTACTTAACCCTAGCAAGGTTAACCTTGTATAACCTTGGGAAGGTACGCATATCCGAAGAAAGGATTGAGTTGTTGAAAGGAGGACGGTCACACATATTCGAAGTCTCACAAATAAAAAAAATGGTATTCGTCAAGGATGTACCATTCAAAGCAGATGATCGTAATGATTCTCAACGCGCAAGCCGATTTAAATTTAATTATCAGGGGCAAAGTGTTGACATAGAGCTAAGGACGAAATCAAAATTAGACTTTAACCAAATTCTGAGCATAACTAAATACTGGCGGGAGCATATTTCAGGTTATAGAGAGGAATACAAATAGCCAGAAATCACAATTTCGAAATTGCAGCGGTACTCAGCTTATTGTAATTTGAATTTGAGTATTAATTCTATGCTACGTTCACACTCTTCCAGAGCACAATATCTCGAATACAGCCGAGATATACATGTATGTGAGTAACGTAAAAACTATATGAAGATATGAATTCTATAGAATTCATAAAAAACCTATGATATATTTGAAAGGTAGGTAATACACAAGGTGTGTGTTACACTAATGTTATAAGCAATAAAACTTATGAGAATATTAAGTTCCGCTTTTTTCTGTATTTCCTTCATGACCTCTTTTGACACATTTGCTACTGCTCAATATGGAGATGTATTAATAGATGGAAAGGATACTGTTGAAATC
>JBCBSS010000209.1:0-9455 GCA_039819065.1 Bacteroidota bacterium | reverse complement strand
TATTCTAACTTTGAGGTTAGATCAAATTTTTTCATCTATTGCTTAAGCTTCCTGCAGTTCTTCGGTCTCTGCTTTTTACCATACTATTAGTCCATTTAGGTGCTTCCTCTTTTGGCTTCACGGGTGATAAAGATTCATTAAGTAATACCTATATCAAAAGGTATCCTGATCGTTTTTACATCAAACCATTGCTGACAATAAGAAGCCTGGAGCTTGAATTGACTCATAGAATAACTGATCAAAGAGTCGATTATAAGCCTAATGGCACGAGGTATGCCGGCTTAGGCATCTTTTTCTTTGATATCGGCTTAGAAGCTTCTCTGCGACTTCCGGAAAACAGCCAGATGAACCCAGAACGTTTTGGAAGAACAAGAATATTCGACTTCCAAGCCAATATCTACACCAAGGCCTTAGGGGTAGACGTCAACTACCAACGTTATAAGGGGTTCTTTATCCGTAATCCGGGAGAAATTTTCGAGAGTTGGACGGGTACTGATAACTTTCCCCAAAGGCGTGACCTGCGCCTTTCTAATACCCAAGCTAATATTTTCTACATTTTCAATCACGACACCTTCTCTTTTCGCTCCGCCTACAGCCAGGCAGATCGTCAATTGAGAAGCAAAGGCTCTTTATTGGTTTTTACCTCTATTACCCAGCTTTCAGTATCGGCTGACTCCTCGTTGGTGCCAAGCGAGATAAGAGACACGTTTTCTGAGGCCGGTGACTTTAGTGATGGGAGATTTACCACGCTGGCTTTCATGCCAGGATATGCCCATAACTTCGTTTATAAAACGCTCTATTTTAACCTTTCCTTGGCTTTTGGAACAGGCTATCAATGGGAGGATTACACTTTGGGCGATAATAAAGTAGAAGATGCGCAATTTACGATGACCAGTAATTTGAGATCTGCGTTAGGTTATAATGGTGATAAGTTTTTCGCTGGGGCCAGCCTGGTTTTCCAGAATGTGCAGAGCACCATCGATGATATCAGGGTTGAAAGCCTGACAGGAAACATCAAAGTTTTTATCGGGTACCGATTTAAGGAAAAAGGCTTTCTAAAGGCTAAGTTATTTGCTCGAAAATAGTCAACCTACCAAACAAGCTTTTTAGGATAATCGAAGAATAGCATTTTAGCTGTACCAAATCTTAATTCACTCCACTGCTCTATATTCAGTTCACACGCAAATACGCCACAGGTGGGGATATTATCTATTTCTGTATGGGCTAATTCGTTGGCGAAATAAGTAAACCCCGGGTTGTGTCCGAAAAGCATGATACTCTCGTATTTATCATCTTGCTGTTGCATAATTTCCAGCAGTTCATCCTCATCTGCGTGATATACAGCACGGTCGCGCACGATACTTTCCTTAGGGTAGCCGATTTCCTTAGCAATTACTTTACACGTTTTGAAAGCACGTTTTGCAGGGCTTGAGAGCATGAGGTCAGGCATAATCCCACGGCGCTTAAGCCTTCCTCCCATAACTGGAGCATCCCGTTTACCCCTACCGTTCAAAGGCCTTTCAAAATCGGATAGAGAGGGGTCAGCCCAACTTGACTTAGCATGTCGAACCAGGTATAATGTTTTCATACCTTAATTTTAAAAGTATAAACTGTAAAGTCAATTGGAGCCCTTACTTTATTAGGGAAGACAGCATGCATGTTTTCTAAATAGACTTTGCTACTTAAACAATCGATGTTGCATGAAAGCGAAGGCTTCCATGAAAAATGCTACGCCGATATGAATAAATATCCCTCCCCAGATATTTCGACTGTACAGTGCCACTATACCCAGAATATAGCCACCAAAAATAGAACCGATGGTTTCGCCTAGAGGCTTTCCGAAATGCAAAACGGCATAGGTAGCAGCCATAGGTAGCACGACATCCTTATCGAGATACCTGGCAAGGCCTAAAATCAAGAAGCCTCTGAAGAATAGCTCAATGTGTAGAAACCCACTTAAATAGGTAGTCTCAAAAATAGAAATAGGAACCCATTCATCTACCTCCAAATGGTGAGCCAGGAGATGACCTTGTGCGTATTTGTATATCGGGTATTGTTTGAGAAAATCAGGAAGAAAGGAGGCTGCAAATATGAATGGGCAAACGATAAAAAACATAGCCCAGTAAGGTTTGAAGTTAACATTTTCAGTCGTCAAACCATAAAAATTGGCTTTTTCCTTCCTGTCATAGAAATAGTAGAGAATCAGTAATGGAAAGAATATGGTGAGGAAACGGGACAGGTACCCTGCAATTCTAAAGGCGAAATAGAATATCTCTAGGTCCAGGTAATCCTTTAACTGCATGTGGTAGTGGAACGACCTATCTATCCCTAAAATAAGAAAACCTAAAAGGCTTTTGACCCAGAAGTGTTTTTGATAAATAAACTCCTTTCTGCCAGTGGTGATAATGACGATCAGTAAAGTACCATAGTATCCTAGTGCGTGAATAAGAAAAAAGAGTGGTATCCTCAGATTACTACCGTAGAATTGGTCAATGTACTGATCTTCAAAATCGAGATAGTAATTGATGGAAATCAGGACACTGATAAACACAGCAAAACTCAAATACAGCTTGGCATTAAAATGCTCTGAGATATAGGTACGTAGATATTTGAAGATTGCTTTCACTTCCTGGCTTTAAGCATTGCGAAGCTAACATAAAGTACCAAAAAGTCAATATATTGAGTCAGTAGAAATTCACCCAATCTACTGCCTATCAGTCGATTACCATGTCATGCCAAAGTATTGAAGGGCTAGGTAAATCAATAGTACGGTGATGACTACTGAAAAACTGAATACCGCTATTTTCTTGATCAGGGCAACTTTTTGCTGTTTGGCTAATTTACTTTTTACAGCTGCCAATTGTTCTGGGGTTGCAGGCACATAGTTATATGTCCTCTTTTTAGATTTTGAAGTGGATTCGTACTTTTTGAGTTTCTCAAAAGCACTGATTTTTTTGACCAAAGCACGATTAGCACTTATGGTCTTATTCATCGCATTTAATGAACCTCCGGCACTCATAATAACAAGGGTTTAGGGTTATAAATAAACAGTAAGCCCTCTAACCCTAAATCAAAACATGATGGGAATGACGATTGTCATAGTAACTATCAGCAAAGCAAACGCAATGAATGCCTTTTGATAGTTGATCGATACTCGCTTGGATTGGCGCATAATCCTCCACTTTTTGAGGTCTTGATAATGATCCTCAGTGAGCATTCTGCTGTAGATATGGTGGTAAGGATTATCCCTCATGTATCTACGCCTGTTAAGTAACGCCAAGTTATTTCTAACTATTGACAGACTAAGTAAGACAAAACCCATGATGTTGATCTTTAAGTGAGATAACTGATAACCCCTGTGTCTATTATATGTAACCGATAGTCAGAATGATTTGTTGGTGGGCAGTTGTGAACGGGATTTTTGATGGATTGAATGGCTTATTATGATGGTGAAGTCAATAGAATTACTTCTTCTTTGGCACTAGAGGGGGAAACCACATTCAATAGTACGGTATAGAATGAATAAAAAAGCCCAACGTTGATGTTGAGCTTTTTGTCTATTCGATGATCTATGGATTAAACCAATTTTTTGTATTTGATCCTTTTGGGTCCTTCATCTCCCAATCTTTGCTTTCTGTTTTCTTCATATTCAGAATAGCTGCCTTCAAACCAATATACTTGAGAATCGCCTTCAAAAGCCAGAATATGGGTGCAAATTCTATCCAAGAACCACCTGTCGTGAGATATGATAACGGCACATCCTCCGAAGTTCTCCAGCCCTTCTTCCAACGCCCTTAGGGTATTGACATCCAAGTCGTTGGTAGGTTCGTCCAATAGTAGCAGATTACCACCTTGTTTTAAAGCCATGGCCAAGTGTACCCTGTTACGCATACCTCCTGATAGCTCTTTGATCTTCTTTTGCTGATCACTACCGCCGAAATTGAATCGGCTCACATAAGCCCTTGAGTTAATCTGCTTATCTCCTAGACTGATGAGTTCGTTTCCTTCTGAAATAGCTTCCCAAACCGTAGCCTCAGGCTTGAGATCGTCATGCTCTTGATCAACATAGGCGATTTCAACGGTTGGCCCTACCTCGAAAGTACCTTGATCCGGTGTCTCTGCTCCAGTGATCATTTTGAATAAAGTGGTCTTACCAGCGCCGTTCGGGCCTATTATACCAACAATACCACCTTGAGGAAGCTTGAGCTCCAGATTCTCATAGAGTAATTTGTCTCCAAAAGCCTTAGCCACACCGTGGGCTTCTATGACCTTTTCACCTAATCTAGGACCAGCGGGAATATATAATTCTAGTTTTTCCTCCTTCTGCTTAGCGTCTTCACCTAATAGTTTTTCATAAGCGCTCAATCTCGCCTTCGCCTTGGCTTGCCTTCCCTTCGGTGTCATTCTGACCCATTCTAACTCTCTTTCCAATGTCTTCTGACGCTTGGATTCTGTTTTTTCTTCTTGGGCCAGCCTTTTTTGCTTCTGATCTAGCCAGGAAGAATAATTTCCTTTCCATGGAATACCTTCGCCACGGTCTAATTCTAGAATCCAACCAGCCACATTATCTAGAAAGTACCTATCGTGAGTAACGGCAATCACCGTTCCTTTGTATTGACGCAGGTGTTCTTCAAGCCAATGGACAGATTCCGCATCCAAGTGGTTGGTGGGCTCATCCAGTAGTAATACGTCAGGTTCTTGGAGCAACAAGCGACATAACGCCACACGCCTTTTTTCTCCACCTGACAAGTATTCGATCTTTGCATCGCCAGGAGGAGTTCTAAGGGCATCCATAGCACGTTCTAATTTGTTATCCAGTTCCCATGCATTATGGTGGTCAAGTTGCTCCTGCACCTCTCCCTGACGTTCTATGAGCTTGTTCATCGCATCAGGGTCTTCCATGATCTCTGGCTCTGCAAATTTCAGATTGATCTCCTCGAACTCTTGAAGCAGATCTACAACTTCTTGCACGCCCTCCTCAATCACCTCTTTCACTGTTTTGGATTTGTCAAGTTGGGGTTCCTGCTCAAGTAGTCCTACTTTGTAGTCAGCGTCAAAGACCACTTCACCATTGTATTCCTTATCTATGCCTGCGATAATCCTTAATAGCGATGATTTACCGGAGCCATTGAGACCCAATACGCCAATCTTAGCACCATAAAAAAAGGATAAGTAGATATTCTTTAGCACTTGTTTATTAGGAGGATAGATCTTGCTAACCCCTGCCATAGAAAAGATAACCTTCTCGTCGCTCATGTGTTTTTTGCCTAAAAGTCTTAAATTTTAATTATAATGGGATATGCAAAATATCAAAAAGTGAGCGTTAAAAGGGTTTAAACAGCAAAATTATTAATCTTTTTACTTCGAAATATTTGAAAAAATATTTGTTTTTTTTAAATGTAATAATTCTATTTTTGCACGAAAATTAAGTGGCATAAATTTATTAAGGAGGATACAATATGTATTGGACACTAGAATTGGCATCTTATCTTGAAGATGCTCCCTGGCCTGCAACTAAGGATGAGTTAATTGATTATTCTATTCGGTCGGGAGCTCCGTTGGAAGTAGTAGAGAATCTTCAAGAGCTAGAGGATGATGGGCAGCCGTACGAAAGTATCGAAGAGATTTGGCCGGACTATCCAACCAAGGAGGATTTCTTTTTTAACGAAGACGAGTACTAACGATATTATAAAGGCCGCTCTGAACGGCCTTTCCCATCATCTCATCAGCGCTTCAGCAACCTTTAGATCTTCAGGAGTCGTTATTTTGATATTCTCATAGCTCCCCTCAAAAAGGGAGATTTTATGACCTGACCTTTCTGCTACACTGGCATCATCCGTAAGGAAATCTTCTTCTTTCGTATTGTAAGCGTCCTTTATGAGGTCAACCTCAAATGTTTGCGGTGTTTGTATCAGCCTGAATTTGGCGCGATCCATGGCTTTAGTGGTGTCCTTATCCGTTATTCTAATTGATTCCTTCAACCTTACCGCTGCCACGGCACTTTTGTGAATGGCAGCCAGATTGAACGACGCTCCAATGATCTCCGTACTCACCAAAGGCCTTACACCATCATGGATGGCCACCAATCCGTCTCCATCAATTATCTCTAGTCCACGCTTTACTGATTGAAACCTGCTATCTCCTCCTGTTTGAATGGTAATAGGCACATCGAAGTTATACTTGGCGCACAATTGGTTCCAGGTAGCGATATCATCGCTGGGAAGTACTAGAATGATCGATATTTTATCAGAGTAGTTGACGAAGGCATTGATCGTATGCATAAGAATGGGCTTGCCACCCAATGTGATAAACTGTTTAGGGATATCAGATTCCATTCTGGTTCCCTTGCCTCCGGCAACGATAATGGCGTATTCTTTTCTGCTCATGAGGTACAAATAAAAAAAGCTTCAGAATCACTCTGAAGCTTTGAAATAATCTATATCAAATAAATGATGGATTCTAAATGATTAGCATGGCATCACCATAGCTAAGGAAACGATATTTTTCTTTCATCGCTAATTTATACGCTTTCATCACTAGATCGTATCCTCCAAAGGCACAAGCCATCATGAGTAACGTTGATTCGGGCATATGGAAGTTAGTGATCATGGCATTACAGATCTTGAACTCGTACTGGGGGAAGATGAATTTATCAGTCCATCCTTCTCTCACTTTCAACCTGCCATTGGCAGAGACCGAAGACTCAAGTGATCTCATTGAGGTCGTACCGATAGCACAAACCCTTCTCTTATTATCAAGTGCTGTATTGACCGCTTCTACTGTTTCATCACCTACCCTGAAATTCTCAGAGTCCATCTTATGCTTTGTAAGATCTTCCACGTCTACCGGCCTGAAAGTACCAAGACCGACGTGCATAGTGATAGGAGAAAAGTCAATACCTTTTATCTCAAGGCGCTTTAACAATTGCTTAGTGAAGTGCAAGCCAGCTGTTGGAGCAGCTACCGCACCTACATTTTGAGCATAGATGGTTTGGTACCTTTCTCTATCTTCCGGTTCAGTTTTTCTCTTGATGTATTTCGGTAATGGTGTTTCTCCTAAGCTGTCGATGGCTTTATAGAACTCCTCATCCTCCCCATCATATAGGAACCTGATCGTTCTACCTCTTGATGTAGTATTGTCAATTACCTCGGCAACTAAGTCACCATCTCCAAAATAGAGTTTATTACCTACTCTGATTTTTCTGGCAGGGTCAACCAGTACATCCCAAAGATGCATTTCCCTGTTCAATTCCCTTAATAGGAATACCTCGATCTTTGCTCCAGTCTTTTCTTTGTTTCCATATAACCTGGCAGGGAATACCTTAGTGTCATTGATTACCATGACGTCACCGTCATCGAAGTAATCAACTACATCTTTGAAAGTTTTATGCTCAATTTCACCAGTGTCTTTGTGAATAACCATGAGCCGGGATTCATCCCGATTTTCAGCCGGATATAAGGCAATTAAGCCGGAGGGTAGTTCGAACTTGAATTCAGATAATTTCATATTTAATATTACGGTATTAAATATTCAGTGAAACAGCTCACTGAAAATTAGCTAGCAAATGTAACGATTTGTTTTAAACAAAGGCTATTCTCCTTACATTAATAAACAAAAAAAGACCTCATAGGATGACCATAATTATAAAGCTCATTATGGAGAGTTTCAGATTCGCCTGGAACGCATTGAAGATGAATATCTTACGAACTATATTGTCGCTGTTGGGGGTTACGATAGGCATTTTCCTGATCATTTTTGTGCTCACCATGGTGGATTCTTTAGAAAAGAATATCAAAGACAGCTTTTCCTTTCTAGGAGCCGGAGTCATATATGTGGAGAAATGGCCTTTTACACCTGACGCTCAAGGAGAGTATCGTTGGTGGGACTTTTGGAAGAGACCTAATGCCAGTTACAACGAATACAAATTCCTAGAGGCCAACCTCAACAACCAAAACGGTATAACCATCTTTGCCGTTAGGGGAGGGCTTACCATAAAAAGGGGAAACAATAGCATAAGTGACGTTGATTTGAGGGGAGGTTCCCAGGGGTATGACGACATTTTTGAAATCAACGTCGAGCAAGGCCGTTATTTCACGCAAACAGAAATAGAGTCAGGTAGAAATGTTGTGATTATAGGAAACAAAGTAGCAGATGCCCTATTTCCTAATAACACTGATCCCATCGGTAAACAGATCAAGATTAAAAACCTCAAGCACGTTGTGGTAGGCATCATTAAAGAGGAGGGAGAAAGCTTCTTAGGAACGCCAAGCAATGATTTTACCTGTATTATTCCTTATAAAGATTTTCGTAAAATGTACGCTACTGGTTCTGGAGCCTGGAATGAAACCACCTCCAGAATTGGTATAAAAGGGTTCGATGATGATATAGGGCTAGTTGAGCTTGAAAATGAGATAACAGGTCTGATGAGAACTAGGAGAGGATTGAAGCCAAAGGCAGATGACAACTTTGCGTTGAACCGTCCAGAAGCCATTGCCAATGTGATAGGCGGCCTTTTCGATGTGATTAGCTTTGCTGGATGGTTTATAGGTGGTCTTTCAGTGCTGATTGGCGGTTTTGGTATAGCGAATATAATGTTTGTATCCGTGCGCGAACGAACCAGTATCATAGGTATCCAAAAATCAATAGGTGCCAAAAACTATTTCATACTTTTTCAATTTTTATTTGAATCCATTTTTCTCAGTGTTCTAGGAGGTCTGATAGGCTTGTTTATTGTCTACCTGGCCACGAACATACCTTTTGGTAGCTTGGAAGTAGCTATCTCTTTGAAAAATGTAATTATTGGATTGAGCGTATCGGTTTTTATCGGAACGGTATCCGGAATTATACCCGCTGCTATAGCTGCAAGACTTGACCCGGTTATAGCGATGAGGACCGCTGGTTAATTGATCTTACAGGAGGCGGTAGAAAAAGAACGTTATTTTAATAACGTCACTTGGACAGAAAGCTATCCAAATGTAATCATTCCATAGCCTCAAAGTGGTTTCTTACAGTATTCAAAAAGGCCGCCTAGAAAACTCATAGACGGCCTCATTTTATTTACTTGTCGTAGCAAGCGGGCTTGGTAGATGGTGCCGGACCACAAGGGTTGCCCCATTGGAAAGTCGCACCTCCCTTAATGGTATTGATGTTTTCTTGCTTCAACGTAGTGGTGAAGCTACTTACTTCCAGTTTGTCTAATTTCATTTTTTTGCTCTTCATGATAAGAAGTTTTAGGATTGTTAAACAATTTTTTCTTTAAAAAGATAAATTTATCAGAAGAAGAACGACTTGCATTTAAGTGTTATTGTATAATAATCTTATTAATTAGACAATAGACATCTAATTCTATAGACATAAATAAAATGCGAGAAAATACTGCAAAAAGCAATCGAAAGATTAACCTAGAAAAAAGATCACTGGTTCTAAAAAATAAAAGCTTCTCCAAAGCAGTGTAG
>JBCBSS010000208.1:0-9598 GCA_039819065.1 Bacteroidota bacterium | reverse complement strand
TTTATTTCTATTTATTTCTATTTATTTCTATTTATTTCTATTTATTTCTATTTATTTCTATTTATTTCTATTTATTTCTATTTATTTTTCTTGCTACTGGATTGCTTCGTTCCTTGCAATGACACCTTGAATTCAGGGATGTGCACATGTCTTATGTTTTTCGTCTTACTTCTTATATCTTTTGAATCAAATCTGAAACCTTAGCTGTACCCAAGTCATAAGCTAATATCGAGACCTGACAATTACAGTCTCTACAACAGCGCCAAATCATGTTTCAATGCATACTTCACCAAGTCCACAGTAGAATTAGCGTTGATCTTTTTCATGATGCGGTTTTTGTGGGTATCAACCGTGCGTACGCTGATATAAAGATGTTCCGCTATTTCACCATTTGATTTTCCGTCCGCTACTAGTTTAAGTACTTCTTTCTCCCTATCACTGATCTTATCACTCATATTGGGTATACCTTCTCCAATTGATTTATTTCTTGTGTAAAAGGCATCAAAAACATGCTGCATGATCTTTTGATGAAAGTAAGTCTCACCTTTGAAAACCTGCTCTATAGCCGAAAGCATAACTGATTTTTCGCAATCCTTGGGGATATATCCAGAGATGCCCGCTTTAATGCCCTCAGTGATGTAATCGCAGTCGATTTCCATGGATAGCAATAACACCTTGAGATGTGGATATTTCTTCAGCAATGCAGTTGTGGTTTCTACGCCATTCAAGCCTGGCATTTGAATGTCCATAAGCACAACATCACATTCGATGTGCTCCAATTTGTCTATCGCTTCTACGCCGCAGGTGGCAGACCCCACCACCACTATTTCGTGGTGGCTTTTCACCATTGATATAATGCCCTCCCTTACCAATGCATGATCGTCTGTGACGAATAATCTCATCTTGCTCATATCTGTTTTTAGAATTTTAGGTGAATAAAAGTGCCTGCCTGAGGCTTTGAGTGTATTTCTAATTGGCCACCTATAGCTTCTGCTCGTTCTTTCATGTGCTCGAGGCCATAACCCTGTGGTGCCTTGGATAGCCCGATGCCATCATCGAATACTTTTAATGCTACGTGATCATCGACTTCCAGGAGTGATATTAAAACGTGGCCTGCCTGAGCATACTTGATAATATTGCAACAAGCTTCCTGCACAATTCTATAGAGATTGAGTATTTCAAAATCATCGAGTGTGCGAAAGACATTGTATTCCAATTGGAATCGAATCTTATATCGTTTAGATAGATTGTTACACAGTTTATTTAATGCCTCGCGAAGGTCAGCGCATTGCAAGGCTTTGGGTTTAAGGCCTTTTGTAGTATTTCGGACCTCTTCTATTAACGTATTGATCAGCTCTCTGGCCTGACTTTGAGTTGGTGACTCGGCCAATTCGTGTTTCAATACGACCAAGAGTTGGCCAATGTTATCATGTAGTTCTTTTGCTACCCTGCGCTTTTCCTGCTCTGCTCCTTCTACTTTTGCTTTCGCCAGCAAAGCCTCTAGAGATCCTTTCTGCTTTCTAAAAAGAAAAAATTTTTCCTGGCCGTAGCCACTTACCATTCTGCTTCTCATATTCCTGTTCATCGTTCTAAAATTTTCTTAAAACTAGGTTTTTGAGAGGTCGTAATGTGGGAAATAAGACGACTGGTAAGTCATCAACGATAAATGGTAGCTAT
Source organism: Bacteroidota bacterium (assembly GCA_039819065.1). Classification (GTDB taxonomy): domain Bacteria; phylum Bacteroidota; class Bacteroidia; order Cytophagales; family Cyclobacteriaceae; genus JBCBSS01. The sequence continues at coordinate 7,921 of JBCBSS010000208.1, read as the reverse complement.
GTTAAGATTTTTGGGAATGATAAGAGGAGTACTTCGAATGGTAGTAAAACTGATTAGGAAGATATGGAATAACGGGCTGAAAAGTTCGTTATGCTAAAGACCCAGGCCACCAATTGAGTGGTCTGATCAATGCGCCTAATTTTTGGAAAAGTTATGGAGTTCCAAGATTAGAGCTAATAGTATATGTTGAAGTTAAGGCGAACACATTGTTCGCCTTACTTTGTTTATTTCAATTGTAATCAATAGTATTTAGAAAGACGAGCCTGCTTTTATTGTCCGTCATCCTCAATCCCTTCATCCGCCGCAATTTGCATATCTTCTAATATCACCACCTCAACACGGATGTTTTTGACCGCTTGGGGAGAGTTTTTATCGTAGAGCATTTTTTTGCCCCCCATACCTACAATGTCCATTCTTCCTAAATCAATCCCACCTTCTTCATTGAGATAACGCATTACGCTTTGCGCCCTTAATCTTGAAAGCTCTTTAGCGCTTCCCATAGACTTTTTGCAGTCCTTGGTGACTTTGAACAGGTTGTCTTGTTCTTGGTCGAGCTTTACGATCTTACCGAAGTTGTTGCCATTGGTATGGCCTTGGATAGAAATTCTAAAGCCACTATTCTGCTGCATCAGTTCTAACAACGAGTTAAGTTCAAATTTAGACTTAGACTTCATGACGTTAGAGTCTTTGTAGAAGAATACGTTGTACATGACCAAGGTATCACCTACAGCCCTCTGGGTCAATTCACAATTGACGAAGATGGTGTCATTTTTCACGTAAACCAGTGAACCGTTGACATCGCTTTCCGGGTTAGAAAGATCTACATCCAGTTCTTGTTTTTTGTAACCAAAAGCTTCGCAAATAAACTGTACAGGATAGCCCGGATCTTTTTCTTTCTCAAAATAGATTAACTCATTGGTGTGTTTAAAGGCTAATAAACGCGGCTTTGAGCCGTCGACCATTTTCACTGTACTTGGTACGGTTAGTAAGTCCCTGGTATGAAAAGCATTAGTGTAGATCTTATAATATTGCTCATCTGCCAGTTCGTGCGTGCCATCGTCGAGGTCTTCTTCCACTACTTCTTTTACACCCTCCTCAAATTCACTGGGTAGATCCTCTTCTGCGGAGATTTGCTCTTCCGTCATCTGGTTTAGCGCTTCCCCCGATTCAAGATCGTCAAACTCTTCCACCTGCTCTTCCGTTTCTTCTTCCGCTGAAGCAACCATACTTTCATGCTCCTCGCTTGTCTCTGCTTCCTCCTCTTGCTTTGCCACTACATTCCCAGGCTGTTCGCTTGAGACAAAGACCCACGCATCTTCAAATCCTGACTTTTCCCGCCATGATCTGGACTCGGTCAGAGAGGCGCTAAACTGATCAGATTGGTAAACATATACATAGTAGAGTTTTCTTTTATTTGGATAGCCGAATTGTACATAGTTGGCCTCGACCCCATCATCGGACAGCGTTTGAATATATCTTTCGGTGTGAGCAAGTTGAGAATATACGGCAACCACTACATAGTTGGTTTTCAGCTTGTTATCTTGAGCTGAGCTTTTAGTGCTGACGCCCATTGTCGTGATCAACAGGGTGACCACGAGAAGCACGATCCGAGGGTACACTGGGTTTTTCATCTTTAGGTATAGCTTGGTTTTATACTCAATTACTGAAACTTTTGGGCTTAAGTCAAGGGAATAGCCGGGATATACGGCTAGAAAGTCTCACGGGAAGATAAAACAAGCTATAAGTCTATAAAATCAAGGATGTGCTTAAAGAAAAAATTAGGAATTTACAGTACAAAATCTACTTATGCCCTTTTTGATGCTACTTCATAAAGCTTGTATTTACCAGATTTGCCTTTCAATGTGGTGAGGAATTCTTGCTTAATGGTCACATCATTTTTGACGAGATCTTTGGCTTCTTCTGACAGGAGCAATTTAGTACCACAAGTCTTATTGGCCGTTTCAATTCTACTGGCCAGGTTAACACCATCACCGATCACCGTAAATTTACCAGCACCATCTGCGCCTACAGTACCTACTATGACCGGGCCATAGTGAATACCAGCCCTTACCTCAAACTGATGATCGAACATGGATTGTAAATACTCGTTGAAGCTTTCAAGTTGGGTGATCAAACCGAAGATACTGTTTACCGCGTCCAATGCGGGGTTTTCTTTATGCTTAAGGCCAAAGACAGCCAGAATACCGTCTCCATAGTAGTCGATGATCCTGCCATTGTACTTAGTGATATTATCGTTGGCAATAGAATAGTAACGGTTGAGAATGTGAATGACGTCATAGGCAAGGTTCTTTTCTACGAAAGGAGTGTAGCCCACTATGTCAAAAAATACGATGGCTAGATCGAGGTCCTGACCCAATTGAGTTACTGTGCCGTTGCCTTTTAACTGCGAAAGGGCCAGTTGCATATCGTGCTCATCGATAATCGGGCGCTTGATAGAAACGGTACCATTCACCCGCGTTTGGCATGCCAGCCTGATACAGTCGTCGAAGCCCAGCTTTTCAGACAGTCGTTGCTCTTTTTCTGTCCTTTCTTCCAGGTATTCTATCCCCTTAGTAATGATGACCCGACAAGTAGAACAGTTTCCCTTACCTCCGCAGGCATGAGCATGCTTGATCTCTGCTTTTAAAGAAGCATCTAGAATAGTTTCTTCAGGTGTGATACTCACCTCTTTATTATCCGGGAATATTTTAATAGAGGGTTTGCCCATCTGAAAATGCTGGAAATAAAGTGCAATGACGATTTAATACATTGTTAAAGAGTCAATTTGCTTACATAATACTGCATTCTTAACAGAAAAACCCATCAAAATGCTTCATATGATTCCAGAATAACGACTATTGAATAGCTTGTTCCTACTACAATAAGAAGCATTCATCCCAGCCTTCTCCTTCTTCAGAAAGTGATGCAAGAAGAGAAAGGCCTATTCCAGCGACACCTTCGAGAAGCCCTGGTACATTGCGATAGCCATCTTCCATAACATAGGTTTTGAAGCCAGCGTATCCACCCTCATGACGACTGAAATCCAGTGTGCATGTCAGCCAATATTGGGACGCTTGCTTAAAAGAGGGTTCTTGCGTGATATGATATGCTTTTTGGAAAATGTATGCAGCACCAGCTGAACCATGACAAAAGCATGCATCCCAAATTTGATTTTTATGAATGTCCCTGCGCTCACTAACTTCGAGCAGAATAGCCTTTACCTTATCATATAGTGCTTTATTGCCGGTTATTTGTGCTGCATTCAACAATGACATGCTCAAGCCCAAATCACCGTAACACCATGCTAATCTGCTTTCATCTTTCGGGCTGTTTTCCTTGATAGAATAAGGCCAATAGAAATCATGTTGCTCACCGTCATTTTTGACTTGCATCAAATATTCTATCCCACCATTAATGAGCTCCAGACATGTTTCTTTATTGATGTCTTTTTGATAAGCTTTGGTTAAGAATGCAATGATGCTTGGTATACCATGAGAAAGCCCTAAGTTATATTCTTCAGGCTGTAATTCACCATTCGTATAATACTCCCACTTGATGCCACCGTTTTTATCAGTTATAGCATGATCTTTTATTGACTTGATCACTTCCCTAACTAAGTCTAAATGGCTATTGGCAGAAAGGAAATACAATGCTATACCTAACGCGCCGTGTAGGTAATCGTAATTCCATACCCGGATTTGTTTGATCATTTCGGTGGCTAGAAACCTTTCCAGTACTTCTACCATTTCATCCGCCTCGATATCTACTAATTCTTCCTTTTGAATATGCTTAAGGAACCAGGTAAATCCTGCCAGGCCAAAAGAAAAGGACATGGAGTTTTCTTGATTGAATATGATCTCAGAGTTTCTTTGTATGATCTCAACAGCCTTATCAAAGTAAGCTTCATCTTCAAATACTTGCGCATAGTAAATAAAGAAAAGTGCAACACCACTGGAGCCTCCCATCAGGCTTATATTGTTGAACAAAGTCTCTTCATCCAGTTCATATAGGCTTTGTGCGATTTGTTTTACTTTATTAGTGACTTCAGGTGCTAGCGTATTGTTGGCTACGGGGCTCCAATGCATGTTTCTGTAGTTGGTGTTGAAAAGATGGTATATGTTAAATATGAGCTAGAATTGGAATACAATGAGGTATTTTACTTTTGACAAAAGAAACAACAGTGTTCTTAATGTTGAAATGATCATGAGGAATGTATTGATGAGTCAGCCTCAGATAGTTTTGAATCATGCTGACTTTTAGTACTCCATATTTTGGGCCGAACTTATGTATGAACTTTGACAATCCATTAATGAAATCCTCTATCTGATCATCCTGGTATTTTGACTCAATGTGAATCCATTGATACGCAGCATTATAGCTTTCAGATGTATATTTTCTTTTGTTTAAATATGTTGACAATAGATCAGTACATTCTCTGATGGCTTTGGTTGTGTTGTCATCTCTAACCTGATGCATGATAAGATCACTAAAAACCGCCCAGAACATATCTTCCTTGCTCACATATTGCCATATACTGTTAAGCGGTTTTTCGCCCCAAATACCTGTATTCATTGGGTATTTTGATTCAAATAGGTAGGCGAATATAGCTGAGAAGAGAGAAATGCCGCTTTGCGTTTGTCCACTCTTAAGCTTGACTCTGGCTACATTATGTAATATATGTATCTTATGCGCGTGAATGACACCATAGGCATCTGCCAGCTTATCATCAGAATCAAGTGTTTTTAACAATAGCTCATCGGCCTTGTCATAATTCTTTTGAGCATATTCATAGAAGGCAATGTTCGGATAAGATAAACTGGTAAGCAGGTGTCTTGCTTCACCTTTAAGTGAAGAGGAGATTCTTTCTGCTTCGGCGAACATTTTTTCAGCTGCCTGGTAGTTTTTGCTTTGACTGGCAGTAAACCCCTTTCTATATTTCACGAAAGAACTAAAGAAAATAGAGAAATCATCAGGTTCTAATCTTCCCTTCGCTTTATCGATAACATATAACAGTGGGTCTTGTGAGAAATTGGAATGCTGGATTTCAAACTCTTCATCGCTTAGGTCCGCGGCAATATTGAAATTCTCAGCAAATGAATTCAATAGGGTGCAAACATTTGCATCACTTGTTGTTGCTTCCTCATTCATTATTTAATATTATCGAGCTCCTAAAGTAGACAATTCTTAAAACAAATCAATAGTGTACAAAAAAACTGAATATAATTCTCCATTTCTACTCTTAAGGGCTCCAAGGTTACCGTTTAAAAAGATTACTGAATTCTATCAGATGCTGGTTAATAACCCTGATCGATTAGAAATGATATTCAGCTTTTTCCTGGAGGATGAAGGGTTGTTAGAGGCACTATATGTTGCATCGTCCAACCTTCATGGAAAGCTCACCAAGTATGCCAGACAACCGGATAAATATGTCGGTGAAGAACGCCAAAAGCTAATGATTAGCTTATTAAAGTATTTGGCACGTATGTCAGCCCGAAGCACCCCTTATGGCTTGTTTGCCAGTTGCGGGATTATTGACTTACACAATGTTGATAATGATGCGGAAATATCAGATTTAAGTCAGCCTTACATTAAGCTGGCGGACAATCTTCTGCCACATAGGAGGTTAGACATGGATTGTCTTAACAAGATTTCTTATCAAGTTGAAAATGCTCCGTTGCTAAGAGGCCACCTGTTATACTATACCAACTCAAGCATTTACAAAATCCATGATACCTGGCGCTATGTTGAGATAAAATATCAATCAGGAGTCAGAAAGTATGATCTGGTAGATGTTGAAGATAACTCGGTGCTTTCGAGGATTATAAAAATGGGGAAGAATGGAGTTTACATTCACGATCTGGTAGCGATGGTAATGGAATTAGGTTACGATAAGGAAGAGTCCATTGCATACTTGGAGGAGATTATCGAAAGCAAAATTCTAATTAACGAATTGTACCCAAACGTATCCGGGCCAGAATTCGAAAAGATCTTCTTTGAGAAAGTGGATGGGTTAAAACAAGCGCCTTATGATTTTTCAAGTATAGCAGCCATTCATAGCAGTATGGAAAGCTTAAAAACTGCTGATGTGGTTGATGTCAAGGCATATCAAGAAGTTGTTGGTCAAGTGACTACGCTTGACGAACAAATACAGGAAGGCAAAGTGTTTCAGGTTGACCTAATGAGAGACATCGAGCAGCATAGACTGCCGAAGGAACTGGCGGACGAAATATTGGATGCTGTACATGTGATGATGGCCATAAGCCCCGAGTCAAATGAGAATGATAAGCTTGAAAAGTTCAGAGGGCTTTTTTACGAAAGGTTTGAGGAAATGCCGGTGCCTTTGGCTTTGGCGCTGGATCCAGATGTAGGAATAGACTTTAAGAATTTGAGATCATACACGGCTTCTGGTAGCGATTCGGGAGACGGCAAGATATACTGGGGTATGTCCACCAACATAAAATTCTCGCTATTTAAGCAGTCCATTAAGGATGATTTATATGAAGTAGTTATTGATGATAAGAGCCTTGAGAAACTAGACTTCGAGAGTATCAAGCTGCCACAATCCTTCTCATTTATGGGGAGTATTTTGAGTGATGCTGACAATCCCGATAAACTCAAAATACTTACCACAGGTTGTGTAGGGCCTTCAGCGGCAAACTTAATAGGACGTTTTTGCCATGCTGATGAGTCACTCGGCAAGAAAGTCAAAGACTTGGCCGAAGCTGAAGAGAGCTTAGATAAACACAAAGTGTACGCGGAAATCGCGCACCTTCCACAGGGTCGTATAGGAAATATTCTTTCCAGACCACACTTACGACAATATGAGATTCAATACTTGGGAGGGTCTACAATGGAAAAGGAAAATCAAATACATGTAGATGACCTATTTCTGAAGTATGAAGGAGGGCAATTGAATTTATATTCTAAAAAGTTGAAGAAGCAGATTATACCGCGATTAAGTTCTGCGCATAACTTTTATGCCATAGATAACCTGCCGATGTATCAATTTCTGTGCAGCCTTCAAAACCAAAATTTAAAGGGGAGATATATCGCATGGTCTTGGGAGTTTTTGAGTAATCAAGCTTTCCTGCCGCGGGTGAGCTACAAACAAATCATTTTAAGCCCGGCAACATGGAATGTCAACTCGAATAGGTTTCTGGTACTAAAAAAGTTAAATGACGAAGATTGTCTTAAGGAAGCCACAAACATCAAGAAAGCATTAAAATTGCCTGATTTAATTTACATAGCAGAGGCTGATAATCTTTTGTTGGTGGATCTAAGGACCATTGCAGGCATCAGAATATTAATTAGTGAATCTAAGAAGCGTGAGAGTGTCAAACTACAAGAGTGTTTGTTTTCGGATGATGAGCTAATTGTACGAAACGAAGAAGGAGGATTTACGAATGAAATAGTAGTGCCATTTGTCGAGAGTAAACCAATTGATCAAGCCGATACGGGTAGCCAAAGTGTTCGAACCAATAAGACCATCAAAAGAAAGCATGCTCCTGGTGGAGAATGGATTTACCTTAAAGTTTATTCAGGTGTCAAATCGATAGAATCGATACTATGCGATGTTCTAAGGCCTTTGATGGATCGGCTTCATAAAAAACAGCACATTGAGAAATGGTTTTTTCTGCGGTATGGAGATCCGGACTTTCACCTTAGGATAAGACTCAAGTTATCTGACAAGAAGCACTTCGGTGATGTGATGGACCAGATTCACAAAAAGCTCAAGTCTTTGATCGAGAATGACATTATTTGGAGAGTTCAATTGGATACGTATAAGCCAGAGATTGAACGTTATGGCGCTACGACTATGGAGCTGTCGGAAACCTTATTTTTTCTCTAAACACATGACTTAGCAGGCTAGTCGTACATATACTGTTATGAAAAAATAAGGTTTCCGACAGCTCCATAGTCG
>JBCBSS010000207.1:0-9642 GCA_039819065.1 Bacteroidota bacterium | reverse complement strand
TACCCATGAATGCCATTCTATTGGTATCTGCGGTCGGCTTTGGCAGTAGGGAGGCACCAGTCAATAACCAATTGAACCTTGATCTTTTTCTTGGTGGCGAAAACGTGGCCGTAAAAGGTAACGTCACTGATCCCAACGGACAGCCTGTAGCTGGAGCCAAAGTGGTAGAAAGCGGCAATCCTGCGAATACGACCACGACCAATGATCAAGGTACATTTGAAATCGATGTGCCATCGGACGCAACGCTTTTAGTCACCGCAGCAGGATTTGCACCATCGCAATCACCTGTACAAGGTAAGGCCGAGCAAAACATACAACTATTTCCAACGACATAACAAGATCAATAACTGAAGAAAAGCTTGAGTGGTGAGAGCAGACATATCATCAAAAGGCAGGTAATAGAACTTGAATATCCTGACCGTGAAGGAGCCAGGGAATTGCAGAATGAGGTAAGTCTCATCTTTCAATCCAAGCTGCTACCCGCCATTGAAGAAGTATGCGATCAACTGGATGTACCGGGCCACGCTATTCGGTTGGATAAACTGGAATTAAACCTGGGTGAACTGCCCATTAGCAAATTTGAGGAAGAACTTCCTTCACGCATCAAGCAACATTTCTACGATGTTTTAATAAGGGAAATACAAAGCTTGAAATATAACTCTTCTTTCTCGAATGGATCTGTTTTTATTGAAAAGCTACCAGGAGAAGAGCAGGGTGTTCATACTACGGGTCAAGCTGAATTGGATGAATTGATGCACTTTCTGGAAACAGGCACACTACCGTGGTGGTCTGGTAAGAAAAACCGGCAAGTAGAACAACTGTTGCGCAAAGTGCTTGCCCAAAGCCCGGAGGCATTCAAGGCTAGAATAGTTGGGTTATTAGATGACCAGAATATCAGGGATAGACTAGTCTACCAATTCTCGAAAGAGGCACTCCAAGACCTTTTGACCATTATAGATGCTCAAAAGGCAAAAACAGTGGTTGGCCTATGGCGTGAGTTGGAGTCAGTGAACATAACCTCTAATTTATACCCACAATCCGATTTAAAACATCACTTAAGCCGAACGGCGTTGGTCGCCATTTTGGATTCGGAATGGGCCAAGCCTGGAACCTCGACTGAGAGAAAGAAACGCTTGCTTCTGCTATTTCTGGAAGGCATAAAAGCGCCGGCTAAAATCTCTGGTAAGGCTAGCAATGCAAAAGATATAGATCAGGTACTCTTCACGTTTTTCGAGGCGATCCAAAATAAGCCAGAGACCGATGCGGAAACCAAACAACTGAGAAAGCTGCTGGAAGCAGTATTGAAAGAGCGCAAAGTAGATATCAGTCCGACATCAAGTGGTGCTACTATACAACCAGAAAAACAGGTAGGTGAATCGGATCACGACTATTCTTCTGAAACCGGAAAGACCCCATCAGCTGACAACACTAAAGAGGATCAAATAGCAGCGGCACGCGATGACCAGCAAAATGATGAGTCTCATCAAGCCGTCGAAAAGGGTAAAAAAGATGGCTCGCCCACAGAAGGGTCAACCAATGCAGATGACATTGCTTGGAAAGACGTAAGTGAAGAAACCACTTCTGGTGAAGAAGAAAAAAATCAGGAAAGCGCTGAAGACATAGTAGCGTCGAGGAAATCACAAAAGGCGGAAGCCGATAGCTCAGATGCCGTTTCTTCTTCTGCACAAACTGATGATGCCGATCAGAAAAAGCGGCATTCGAAAGAAACACCTGGGCAAGAGAGTAAAGCTACTGTGAGTACAAAAACCAAAGCACAAAGCCCGCAAGACCTTTGGAAACGCTTTGAAAGCAAGCCTGAGGTGGAAGAGGTGCATATCTACAACGCCGGTTTGGTGTTACTCCATCCATTCCTGAATCTGTACTTTGAGGAGTTAGGGTTTACGCAAGACAAGGCATTTGTTGATGAAAGGGCTCAGGAAAGAGCGGCACTGCTTTTACAGTACCTTGTCAACGGAGAAACCCAGGCCGAGGAGCATGAGCTACCATTCAATAAGCTTTTGTGCGGTTTGGACATCACCACCGCCATACCCGCCCAGATCGAACTGACCGAACAGGAAATAGAAGAATCTCAAAGCTTACTTGAACAAGTTGTGCAGCACTGGACTGCCTTGAAAGGCACATCGGTAAATGGATTGCGCGGCACCTTTCTACAGAAAGAAGGGGCACTCACAAAAGACCATAACGGCTGGCGCTTACAGATCGAAAGGGCCACTGTAGACATATTGATAGACAGGTTGCCATGGGGAATTTCTATCATAAGGCTCCCCTGGCTGGATGAAATGATATACGTAGAATGGTAACAGAGAAAATTACAACGAACGCTACCGACCTTGAATTGGAACTGGACTGGTTGAAAAAGATACTCAAAACCAGGTCATTACTCAATTGCAACAAAGAAAGTGAGTATCAGGATGTGTTTGATATTGCACCGCCGTACTTCAATGGCAGTGCTTCCGGTTACGCACAATTCGTGAAAGAGCACGAACTGGGCTTTGAAGAGCGGTTTCTGATCATCCTTTCCATAGTACCGCATATCAAGCCAGAATTGCTGGATGTTTTCCTCGTACGCAACGATACTACTCAACAAATATTTACAGAGTTCGGAGGTAGAAGGGGCAAAAGTCACAATGGTTTCTTGCCTACCGGTGAGACGGTCATGTTCATTCTGGCCGGCACAAGACTGGACAGAAGGTTTTCACTATTAGAAGCTTTTGACGGAGGGCATCTTTTTGCCAGAAAGCAGATATTGTGGCTGGATGAAGTAGAGAAAGGTGAGCCATTCCTCAATGGTGCCCTGACCATATCCCAGGAAGCGCTTGAGCTCTTCACCACCGGTGACGTGCGCAAGCCCAACTACAGCGCTGACTTCCCCGCTAAGCTGCTTACCACCAGGATGGATTGGGACGACCTTGTGCTTAATACTTTCACGCGATCACAACTTTCAGAAATAGAAATATGGCTAGAACACCATCATACCCTCATGAAAGAATGGGGCATGAACAAGAAATTGAAGCCCGGCTATAGAACGCTATTCTATGGACCTCCCGGTACTGGTAAAACCTTGACCGCCAGTTTACTGGGTAAAAAAATAGGCGTGGACGTATACCGCATCGACCTTTCTAAAGTGGTATCCAAATACATTGGTGAAACCGAGAAGAACCTGGCCAAAATTTTTGACCGTGCGGAAAACAAGGAGTGGATTCTCTTCTTCGATGAGGCAGAAGCCCTCTTTGGCAAACGCACCAATGTCAGCGATGCCCATGATCGCTATGCCAACCAGGAAGTAGCTTATCTCTTGCAACGTATAGAAGACTACGAAGGGTTGGTCATTCTGGCCTCCAACCTCAAGAGCAACTTAGATGATGCCTTTACTCGCCGCTTCCAAACCATGATCCATTTCCCTATGCCGGAGCCGGAAGAAAGAATGGAACTTTGGAAAAAGGGCTTTTCGGATGCCACTGAATTGGAGGATCGCATTGACCTGACCGAGATTGCTAAGAAGTACAACATAGCGGGAGGATCGATCATCAATGTAGTGCAATACTGCTCACTCATGGCGCTCAGAAGAGGTGAACGAGTGATCAGGTTAAAGGACTTGATAGAAGGTATCAGGAGAGAATACCACAAAGGAAGCAGAACATTCTAACCGCATAAGACCCATACTGATCATGAAAGCCAAACCCACCGAGAAAACACCTGTCAACCACGCTTCGCTCAACCAGCAAGGTGTACAGACCAAGCTGGAAGTAGGCCAACCCAATGATAAGTACGAGCAAGAGGCCGATGCCGTAGCCGACCGTGTCATGATGAAACGTGATAAGACGGAAGAAGAAGACAAGGTGATGATGAAGCCCACATCCGGCGGTAGTGATATCAATCTCAAGTGCCTCGATTGTGAGAAGGAAGAAAAGGTACAACGTTCCCCGCAAGAGGAAGGAGATGAGGATATGGTCATGACAAAGCCTTTGATCCAAAGGCAGCCTACTGAAGAGCCGGAAGAAGAGAAGGATATATTGATGATGAAGCCAGACGTGCAGCGTCAACCTTCCGAAGAAGCCGAGGATGAAGAGGGGAAACTCCAGATGAAACCGGCCATCCAAAAAGCAGAAGACGGTAAACAATATGCCTCAGCCGATGTCTCCAACCAATTGAACAGAAGCAAAGGACAAGGCCAGTCATTACCCCCACAGGTAAATGCAGAGATGAGCCAAAAAATAGGAGCAGACTTTTCTAATGTAAACATCCATACAAGCGCTGAGGCGGCGCAAATGAGCAAAGACTTAGGTGCCAAAGCTTTCACCCACGGCAACGACATTTATTTCAACCAAGGCAATTACGACCCCAATTCTTCCCAAGGCCAGCACTTATTAGCACACGAGTTAACACACACGGTGCAGCAAGGAGCAAGTCAGGTACCGGCCGTGCAAAAAGAAGATGATGATTCCGGGCCGATGGCAGTATACACGGTTGATAATTCCGATACCTATGGAACTATATCGGGGTGGACCCTTTCTGAACCAGTCGTGATAGACAGTGCTGAGAGTATGGTAGACGGGGTTTTAGAAAGAATTGGAGATCGCCAAATCAGCTATTTATCTATAACCGATCATGGAAATCCGAATTCCTTATCTATTGGTAATGATTGGATAAGTGCTGATAATTTTGATGCGTATGCGAGTACCCTTGGCAGATTAAACGGACATTTTGCATCTGGAGCTGCCGTTCATTTAACCCACTGTAAAATAGGAAGTAATTCAGAGGTTCTATGCAAGCTTTCGGACTTATGGGGTGTTAATGTTTATGCCGGGACAGGTGATGATAGAACTCAGATTAGACATAATATGGGAGAGTATATGCAATGTGACCCTCAAGGCAGATATTTTCCAGCAGTTGACCGCCCTTCAGCCGGAGATTTCAATACCACCCCGACGGGTGTACTCAGAGAACTTTTGCAAAATCATACGATTCTTAACTGGGATACGGTTAGAGCGCTGGTTTTTGTGATGACCGATGCAGAAAAACAAGCTTTGGCTAGCGACTCGCATGTAGTCAATGGATTAACAAGGCGTTTCCGTCTATCCAGGCGAGAGCTCAATGATCTTTTCTTCGGGCTGTTAGACCAGAATGTTATCGACGTATTTGCGGACAATGAGTGTCCAAGTTGTCATCGGGACTACGTGAGAATCCATGAGGATCCAAATCAACCGATATTTGACTGGGAAGCAGAGCAAGAACCAGCAGACCCTTTTGAGGGCTTGTTGAGATATGACCCTAACCAGACTAATGTCTGGGGTGAAGGTTTGAATGAAGAGCAGATTCAGATGCTCCAGCAATGGTTGGAATCTGCTAATCAATCGAGGTAATTGTTGAATTGGCCACACCCACCACCATACCACCCAAACCTCAAAACCAGACCTCAAAGGCTGTATCAGGATTCGATGTAGGCACGCCTCAAAAGGAAACTGAAAAGACCGCAGATGTTGGAACGGGCATGTCACCCTCTTCTACCGGCCAAATGGACGTGGTACAAACAGGGAATGCCTCTAACATGGTGCCCATGTCGGCCACTGCATCATCTCAGACCACAGTCGCCCCACCGCTCGCTACGGATATAAGTATGAACGAGTCCAGTAGGGAAGAGGAAGGGCTTGATATGAGACCGACACCGGATAACTTTCTGGCCGGTGGTAGTGGTAACGAAGAAGAACCACCACCGGAAAATGGTTCGGTAACTGTAGCACCTCCTGCCGCCAAAGATGTAGTTCAAGGCAAAGAACAGGTCCAGGTAAAAGAGCAAAAGTCGGTACAGGTTACAGAGATACCTACCGGATTCGAGCAACTCACCCCAGACGATAACCCCATTCTAAAAACACTGGAAAACATTGATCCGTCCAGTGAGATCGCTACGACCAAAGTAGCAGACGAGATATTAACGGGTAAAGAAGAAGAAGGTAAAGAAGGAGAAGAAACACCCGAAGAAAAAGCGTTGGAAGAGGCTGGAGATAAACCACCGGAAGAAGGCTCAGGAGATCAAGGCGGGGCCGAAGAAGTGGGGGCGGAAGCTGAGGGAGAGCAAGGAGAAGCTGCCAATGCAATGGGCTTGATGGCCGTCAATCAGGAATGGATAGGTATGCTCATGGGCGAGAACATGTCCTTCAATGCCCCCAACATTACCGATGAGGACCGCAAAAACGCGCCGGCCGACCAACCGCTGCCAAACGATCATGAGCTGAGCCGTCAAACCCAGGATGGTTCGGCCGCTGCCGATGTATTCCTGAAACAAGGCGCCATGCAAGCCCAAGCGGTCATCAGTGCCGGCTATGGTATCAGACCGAGAATACAAACTGCGGCTGAAATAGCCAAAGCCGGTATTCAAGCTAAGGTGGTGGAGCAACAGACCATGGTCACCGACAAGATCAAAGCTTTAAAAGCGAAGGTTCGTCAGAAAGCGAATGGCACACTTGGTACCATCAATGGCCAATATCAAAGTACTGCTAATGCGATTAAAGCAGCCACCGGCGCTTCAAGAAAAACTGTTAAGAGCGAGTACGATACAGCACTTAAGAACATCAATAAGGCAGAAGCTGATCAACTGCCCAAAATAGATAAAGCCTATACCGATGGAGCCCAGAAATTTAAAGACGCCGGGGTCAAGATAGCAGACATAGCGAAAAGCAGACAGACTACTCGCTCAGGTACCCTTATGGTGGGTGTCAGTAACGTAGATGACAACCCGCTTGATGGGCCTTACAAATACAATAAACAAAAGGCTAAGTCCGAGGCTGCTATGAAAGTAGGCGAGGGCTATTATACTGGCCTTAAAGAGGAAGGCGAGAAAAAGGCAGGTGAATTACTCAATGGTCCTGGTAAAGCCAATGATTATAAGGGTGTAAGGGCAGAAGCCAAAAAGGCCAAAGAATCCCTTAGCAAACACTACAACGAAGCGCTCAAGAACCTCGATGCAGGTGAGAAAAAAGCCCTTGACGGAGCTGAGAAAGCCCGCAATAAAATGGCCTCTGCAGCTACCAAGGCCCGAGATAAAACCATCAAGGCACTCGAAGAACAGGAAAAGGCACAACTGGAGATGCTTACCGCTTTTGGTGTGAGGCAAGAAGCGGCTATAGATCGGGATATGCTTAAGGCCACGACGGCTTTGGAGGGTGGCGTGAATGAGGCTACGTTCAAACTGCTTACTGCATTACAGTCTTTTAAAGACCAGTTGCACGGAGAAGAATTACCTGATCCCATGCTTATGGGAGAAGCCTTGCAGACGAAGTCCGCTGAAGTCACCAATTCCGTTACCAACGTTTTGACCAATATAGAAGCGGGGATAGCTGCATCTGAACAGGGCATTATGACTGGCGGAGATCAGGTTGCACAAGGGTTAGCGCAAATGGCTCAAACCGGAGTTGATGAAGCAACAGAATTAGCTGAAGGTATTAATCCAGTGATGGATAAAATGACCAAGGGTGCTATTCAAGGCTTCACTCAGATGACACAAGGTCATGCCCAGACCAACACCAACACCACAAATAATGCAGTTACTACCATTAAGAATGTCGATAGCAACCTGAAGACCAGCTTCACCAATATGGATACCAATCTCAATGATGGTATCAAAAACAACGCAAAAATGCTTGAGGATGGGCTGCGCGCTGCCATGGACAAGGATATGCTGAAGAAATCCGAAGATGAAGAGAAAGCAGCTGCCGCACAAGTACAACCTCGATGGAAAGGTATTCTCAAATGGGTGATCATCATAGCTGTAGTGCTGGTGGTAGCATTGGTGGTTGGTCCTGCTGTCATTGGATTTGTAGCGGGCGCTGCTGCCTCGGTAATTGGAGCAGGTGCCGCAGCTACTGCCGTAGGCGCTATTGTCGGTGGGGCCATTGTTGGAGCTGCCGCGGGCGGCGTCATCCAAATGGGCCATAACCTCGTTGACGGAAAAGCGGTACTGGATGGAGTAGGCAAAGCCATGGTCGTCGGTGCCATAGGCGGAGCACTGGGCGGTGCAGGAGGTGCCTTAGGACAAGTCATTACCAAAGGAGCGGCCGGAGCATTACCAGCACTTACTCGCTTTGGAGTAGATATGGTATTCGATGTCGGAGGAGGCATTTTGGGAGACCTTGCTGTTGGTAATCCTATCACCTGGGAAGGTGTGTTGAAGGGTGCCGCCATGGGTGCTGGTATGTCGGTTGGCATGGGTGGAATGGGAGCGATCAAGGGCAAGTTTGGCAAAGGCGGAACTTCTTCTGTCAAACCTGATGTATCGACACCTAAAGTAGATGCCACTACCGCACCTAAGATCGATACCCCTGCTCCTAAAGTAGATACCTCTGCTCCTAAAGTAGATACCTCTGCTCCGAAGGTCGAATCACCAGCAGCACCAAAAACCGAAGCGCCATCTACACCGAAGACAGACGCTCCATCAACACCAAAGACAGACGCTCCATCAACACCAAAAACAGAGGCTCCTACAGCCCCTAAATCAGAAGCTCCTGCCCCTCCAAAAATAGATGAACCTACACCGCCGAAAACCCCAGAAGCACCACCCGCTCCTAAAGGAGATGATGGAGCGGCACCTAAGCAACCGAAAGCTGATGGTGAGCCACCAAGTGGTAAGCCTAAAACGGAAGAACCAGATATACCGAAAAGTGAGACTCCCGAGCCTAAGAGCAAAGGTAGCACTCACCCTGATGCACCGGAGATAGAACCAGGAACAGGCATAGTTGGACAATCCAAGGTAGATGGGCCAGGTAATCATAAGATCTCAGTCACCAAAGATGGTAAGATCATCCGTTGTTCTACCTGTGCTGAGCTCGAGACCAAGTATGCCAAAGAACTTAGCCAGCGTAAGAATGCCAAGCTCAAGGCAGAACTCGAGAAGATAAAGCTCGAAACTGATCCTAATGTCAAGGCCAAGAAAGCAGCAGCTCTTGATAAAAAACTGCAAAAGGCAGAATATGATAACCTTTCAGACGGGGCTAAACAGGCACGAGATGCCAAGCTTCCAGATGCAGAACCAGGTTACCATTGGGTAAAATCAGATGGTGATGTACCTGTCTATGCGAAAGACCCGCTTACACCAGGTAATCAAAGAATATATGATCAACAAACTGGTACTTTTAAAGACCGACCGACCGGTGGAAGTAAAAACTGGAATGCGCACGAAACCAAGGTCAATGATGACTTAAAAGCGGGGAATCCTCCCAACACAGTTTTTGATCAGGTAACAATTGACGTGAAGCTTGCCAACGGTACTACTGTGACTATCAGACCAGACAACCTTGTGCTTAAGCCTGATGGTACTTATCAGATCGTGGATGCCAAACATCAAATGAACGGTTTGATTGCCTCTGGACAGAAGCCTAAGGGACCTTTCACTGATAATCAAAGTGTCGCTTATCCGGCAGTCAGTAATGCACAAGGAGGTAATATACAAGCGACTGTTAGAGGTACAAAAGGAGGCAGTCAATTGCCAGCAGGAACAGTTATAGATCTGAATCCGGATATTAGAATTCATACCAATGATGTCTCAGGCAATGTGGTGGATTTACCGTATAAGTGATGTATCTTAATTCTATATTTGAACAAAAAGTAAAACATGACCAAGAAGGATGT
>JBCBSS010000206.1:0-9790 GCA_039819065.1 Bacteroidota bacterium | reverse complement strand
ATCCATTGTATCTTCTTTCTTTTCAGTGCAAGCGCAAAGAAATCCTATTAGAGATAGGGTAACAAGGTTTAAATTGAAAAGTCCAGGGAATTTTTTCATTATCAATATTCGTTATATTATTGTGTAACATAAAGAGTTACACATAGCTTTCTACTGAAGATAGTGTTAAAAAAGTCATTGTCCAGTACGGTTTTATTTTTACGGTTTAAAATCTTATCAAGATGGAAGAGAAAAGAGAATTTAAGGCCAAGCCTATAGATCAAGAAAAGCTTAAAAAGTACCTCGATAATTTCGAAGTCAGTGATGAAGCGCAAGAAAACGAGAATCGGGGCATTCTACCAGATGATAGGGATTTAAAAAAGAACCTTGGCTGTGGTCTTTGATGCACTCACGAAGTGTGGAATACACGCTTTACCCGTTGACTGACATTGGTTAGAATTTCATAAGGAATTGTCTTGAGCTTGTCGGCCATGGTGCGTATGGATAGGTCATCTCCAAAAATGATCACCTCATCACCTTCTTTGGCATCAATGCCAGTAATATCAATCATGGTCATGTCCATGCATACATTGCCTATCACCGGTGCCATATGCCCATTTATCAATACTTCCCCTACTCCATTGCTCAAAGCGCGGCTAAAGCCGTCTGCATAACCTAAAGCGATTGTGGCGATCCTAGACTTTGCTTTTACCACCTCACCTTTTCTCCCATACCCAACGGTTTCACCTTTATCAACTGTCTTGATCTGTGAAATAATGGTTTTTAGCGTGCTGATATTGCGCAGGTCGTTTTGCTCCATTTGATTGGCCTCAATGCCGTACAAACCGATGCCCAGCCTCACCATGTCAAAATGATATTCTGGATACCTGACGATACCAGCAGAATTGAGGATATGTTTGGTTACTTTGATATGCAGTGCTTGTTCTAACGCATTGGTCATATCTTTAAAAGCCTCGACCTGTTGCCTAGAAAACGCATCGTGTTGGGATTCATCCGCACCTGCCAGATGGCTAAACATGCAGGTGATTTGAATATTGGGGTGTTGTTGCAAGAGGCTGATGAGGTTGCTCAGATCCTTATTTTCAAACCCTAAGCGATGCATACCAGTTTCTATCTTTAACTGGATTTTGATAGGCCTACCATCTAGAAAGCCGATCAACTTGCTCAAAAGGCTAAGGCTATATATCTCAGGTTCAAGATCATATTGCATCAATTGATCAAAGTTGTCTTGCCCCGGGTTCATTACCATAATGGGGAGTGTAATGCCATTCTGACGTAATGCTACTCCTTCATCAACGTAGGCAACCGCCAGATAATCTACCTTGTTAAATTGCAGTAAATGGGCTACTTCAAAGCTACCGCTGCCATAGGCGAACGCCTTGACCATCACCATCAGTTCTGTACCAGGTTTGAGTTTTGATCTGTAGAAATTGAGGTTATGGGTGAGTGCATCAAGATCGATTTCGAGTACCGTGCCGTGTATGCGTTGCTGAAGCTTGCTTACGATGCGCTCAAATTCAAACTCCCTCGCTCCTTTGACCAGGATCATTTCATTTGAGAATTTGATCTGACCCAGCGCATTTATGAGCGTATCGGTATCTTGGTAGAAATCAGCGGCAACCTTAAAAAGGTCTTTTTGCCTTGAAATTTGATCACCTACTCCTATTAACCTATCCACACCTTTATCCTCGAGCAATTGATTAACCTGTTGATACAATTCGGCCTCACTTCTACCCGATTGCATGATATCGGATAGGATAACTGTCTTTTTATCTCGCTGTTGTTGCTGGCTGAGAAAATCGAGGGCAATATTTAAGCCACCCAAATCATTATTGTACGAATCATCAACTAGGTAACATCCATTGATACCCTGCTTCAGTTCCAACCGCATCTTTACATTATTGAGTGATTTGATCCCTTCCTGAATCTGCGATTGAGTATAACCCGCATAGAGCATATAGGCTATACAGTGCATGAGGTTTTCAATTGAGGCTTCATCCGCAAACGGCACTTCGAACTGGAAATTGGCAGATTGAAAAGCGATCTCAATAGTTGATGAATTGGCAGGCTTTGGCTGAATGTTGACAACTATATCAGCATCCGACGACCTGCCCCAAGATAGTAATTGGGTACGGTTAGGGTCAAGGTAGTTCTTCATCTCGCTATCCACCAGCCGATGATCTTTGCAATAGATTACTAGCTCACACCCGTCAAACAGCTTGGTTTTTTCTGCTAGTTTCTGTTTTCTGTCTATAAAACCTTCGTCATGCGCCGAACCAATATTGGTTAGCATGCCGATGGTTGGCTGTATAACACTGTTCAATACAGCCATTTCATTAGGCTTGGAAATGCCTGCCTCGAATATGCCAATTTCATGTGCCGTACTCATACTCCATACGGCCAACGGCACTCCAACTTGAGAGTTGTAGCTATAAGGTGTGCTAATCACCTTGCGATGGGGGGATAGAAGCTGAGAAAGCCATTCTTTGGTAATGGTCTTGCCATTACTTCCGGTGATACCAATGACAGGAATATTGAATTGACTGCGATGGTTAGCTACTACTTGCTGAAGGGCTGCAACACTGCTTTGTACACGTAGTATATTCGCTTCCGGGTATTTATCGGCATCAATGTCTTTCTCAATAACAAATTGCCTTACACCGTTATCATAGAGTGATTGAATGAAGTCATGCCCGTCATGACGTTCTCCTTTTATAGCCAGAAAAACAACACCTTCCCGATTTTGAGCTTTGCGGCTGTCTATCGACAAGCCAGTGATTTCCTGATCGCGATGTAGTTGAGCCAGTTGGCCCTGAGTGATATCTGGTAGGTCACTGAATCGGATCATAGGCGCATGCTAGGTACGGCTTGATTTGATGTAACGGAAATTATAGAAAGACCTGAGTCCCAAGGCCAGTGCCATTGGAAATAGCGAGTAATGCATCTTTTGGGGCAGGAAAAACCATGATACAATCAATAACACAGTGATACCAGTAACGATCGTAAAATAAGTAGACAAAAAGGATGGCACTTTCTTCTTAAACAAAAACAGACCGAACGGGAAATGTAAGGGAATAGCCCAAAGCAAATTAAAGTTCTTAGCAGCCGCATTGTGATCAGTCGCAACCCAAAGCAAGAACAAGACCCAACCTACTAGGCCAACGAAAGAAAATAGTATGCCATCGTATACTCTTGAAGTTTTATTCTTCTTCCAATTGAAGTAGGTCAGTACGAGCGTTAGGAGGAAAATGAACCAAAAGACATAAAGCGGTTTCAGCAGGTTAAAGCCCTTTTCTGCTGGATTACGGCTTTCATAAGTCACTTCCGTTCTAGCGACCAAGGGCACTTTCTCGCCATCCCTGATAATGGTAGCATTATTGAAAGCCGATTCAATGTAATCGGGGAGAAACATATACATTTCTGGCGTAGCCTTTTTGTCCATAGGAAGCCCTAGTGCAAGGTCAATACCAAAATCACCCCATGGTTGCTGATCCAGATAAAGATCAGTCAACTCTCTAATCGTATAATCGGTTTGGACATAGCTGCCGTCAAACTGAATACTGTCCTTAAATACTCTCTTCAGTGCGTCTCTTACCCTAGTAGCGCAGTTATCATAGAAGTAGTCGTAGAAATAATACTGATTTTCAGGAAGGCTATTCCACTGTAGAAAGTCGAAGAAGCGCTGTTTCTGGTTTTGGTCAAAATTC
Organism: Bacteroidota bacterium; assembly: GCA_039819065.1. Taxonomy (GTDB): domain Bacteria; phylum Bacteroidota; class Bacteroidia; order Cytophagales; family Cyclobacteriaceae; genus JBCBSS01. The sequence continues at coordinate 6,083 of JBCBSS010000206.1, read as the reverse complement.
AATACCTGCTCATGGATAAAGCGGTCGTAATAGATATAGTAATCACGAAACCATTTATAATCCGAAACACCGAGCTTGTAATTGAGGTAGCCCTTGGCAAAATTCGCGTAGAAATTCGGTTGGTCGAAATCGAAAATGCCGTAGTTATATATGCGATCGAAATTACGAGCTGGGTCGACTACTCTGATAGCACTATGTCCGAATGCCGAGTAAAGTTCTCCCTGATAAGGCCCACAGGTTAATACCCTTATTTCGGCATTAGGTGAGAGTGGGAAACCTTGACTGTTGCCAATCGCACAACAGCTTATCAATAAAAACAAAGTGAGTAAGTATCTGACCATCGAAATAGAAATGTCTGCTGATTTGGTAGCAGCCAAAGTTAAAAATTAAATTCATAACGGTAGTAGCGAAAGGTTTTGTGCATTATTTTCAATGCATGAATCGCAATTGGCAGGATGGGTTGAACTTCGCATCAAAATTTACCTTCAAAAGGACGGTAAATGCTGTGAAAGTTGTTCTTAGCTATCTCATCTCACGTATCACCAAAAAGCCTGCTCTCAGGGGTATGCCCCTAAGCATTTCCTTTGAGCCTACTACCTCCTGCAATTTAAGGTGCCCGGAATGTCCGAGTGGCCTTCGATCATTCACAAGGCCAACCGGTATGATGCAAGAAGAGATGTTTAGAAAGGTTATCGATGAACTAGAAAGCACTTTGTTGTACTTGCTGTTCTATTTCCAGGGAGAGCCTTATTTGCATCCCAAATTCCTGGAACATGTCAAATATGCCTCAAGCAAGAAAATCTATACCGCCACTTCCACCAATGGGCATTTCCTGACAGAAGAAAACGCAAAGGCTACCGTTGAATCAGGACTTGACCGGTTAATCATTTCTATCGATGGTTTGGATCAGGAAACCTACGAGCAATACCGCATCGGTGGTAAATTGGATAAAGTGATTGAGGGAACCAAGCGTGTACTGAAGTGGAAAAATACCCTCAAGTCGAATACGCCCCATGTGGTCTTTCAATTTTTGGTGGTAAAGCCTAATGAACATCAGATAGAGGAGTTGCACCAATTGGCCAATGAACTTGGAGTAGATGAAGTTGGCTTAAAGACAGCTCAGATCTACGACTACGAGAATGGTTCTGATCTTATCCCTACAATTGATAAGTACTCCCGCTATAAGAAGCATCAAGACGGCAAATATTCAATTAAGAACAAGCTACTGAATCATTGTTGGAAGATGTGGCACTCTAGCGTAATCACCTGGGATGGCAGGGTCGTTCCCTGCTGCTTCGATAAGGATGCTCATTATGTACTTGGTGATGCAGGCGCCAATGACTTTGAAAGTGTCTGGCATGGAGAGGCCTACCAAAGATTCCGAAAGACATTGCTTGGGTCTAGGTCGAACATTGAAATGTGCCAGAATTGTACGGAAGGAACTAAGGTATGGGCTTAGGGAACCTCACATAATCCAGTGTTTTCTTATCACCTCCAGCATTTGAGGTTGAATTTGACATCCAGCGGCCATCTCTCTGCCGAATACATAATTATTTCCTCCCTTGAAGTCGCTCACAATGCCTCCCGCTTGCTGCACAATAAACGCTCCGGCAGCTACATCCCAAGGGTTAAGATTGTATTCGAAAAAACCTTCAAACCTGCCGCAAGCCACATAGACCAAATCCACCGCAGCACTACCCATACGTCTTAGCCCGTGGGTTTTGCGCATTAGCTCATTGATCACATCAAGGTAGGTAGGCATTTTATCGAAGTTGTAATAGGGGAACCCTGTGGCTAATAAACCTTGGCTAAGCTCCTTTACTCCGGAAACACTGATTTCTTTGTCATTGCACCTGGCCCTTTCTCCTTCAATAGCCGAAAAGCATTCGTCTTTATTTATTTCATATACTACACCTAGAATGATCTTGTCATCTTTCATAAGGGCTATACTCACTGCAAAAATGGGCAAGCCATGTATGAAATTGGTAGTACCATCCAGCGGGTCTATGATCCAAGTATATTCTTTGTCTACTTTGTTCTCTGCAGCACTTTCCTCAGCTATAAAACCAGAACCTGGTAGGATATCCAATAAGCCTGCTACAATTCTCTTTTCCGCTTCCTGATCAACGTAAGAAACCAGATCATTAAAACCTTTGGTTTGAATTTTCGATTTATCAAACCCAGCACCTTCCGTTCTAATGAACGCGCCGACTTCTTTGCTCAATTTGATTACTCCTTCAGATACCTTTTTTAGATCTACCATTTTCAAGCTGATTAGTGGGTTTTAGGTAGTTGTAATCCAACGTTCACTCAAGCCAAAAATGAAAAACGCTTGAGCTTTTATTTCATTTAAATTAACCCTTCCTCCCCTCAATAACAATCACTATCTCCCCCTTTATAGCCTTATTCTGAAAATGGCTCAGCACATGCGCAATGGTGCCATTTTTCGTTTCTTCATATAGTTTGGTCAGTTCCCTGGAAACTGAGATCCTATGCGTTGGGCCAAAGTGTTCCGACAGCTGTTCAAGCGTTTTTAAAAGCCGGTGAGGAGATTCGTAGAGTACAATTGTTCTTGTCTCATTGGCCAACTGTTCCAGTTTAGTCTTTCTGCCTTTCTTATAGGGTAAAAAGCCCTCGAATACGAAGCTATCAGTAGGTAAGCCCGACTTAATAAGTGCAGGAACAAAAGCGGTTGCACCAGGGAGGCATTCTAGTGCAATATCCCTTTTCAGGCACTCTCGTACAAGCAAGTATCCCGGATCAGAAATGCCAGGCGTGCCAGCATCAGACACAAGTGCCATGATCTCGCCATTTTCAACCCTTCCCAACACTGACTCTACAATTTTATGCTCATTATGATTGTGATAGCTGACCATCGGCTTTTGGATTTGTAAATGCTTGAGTAAAATGCCAGTCTTCCTGGTATCTTCAGCCAATATAACATCCACATCTTTTAAGATATTAATAGCCCTCAGCGTAATGTCTTCCATATTGCCGATAGGCGTTGGGACAATATACAGCTGTGCTTTCTCTCTCACAGTATGGGTAAATTATTGAGTGGAATTGGCTTTGGTTTAAACAAATGAATCGATCTGTTCAGCCAGTTTTCGATCCCTATCGGTAACGATATTGCCTTCGTCGTGAGTAGTTAGTTCAATTGTCACAGTATTGTATACGTTCGACCAGTTAGGGTGGTGATCCATTTTTTCAGCCGCAATAGCCACTTTGCTCATGAAACCAAAAGCTTCTATAAAATCCTTGAATTCAAAGGTTCTTTTTAGTTTGTTATCTTCTTCTTTCCACATGACAAAAAAGGAATAGTTTGAGTAATTATTTTCTATTACAAACTAATTCTATTTCGTCGATATTGAATAGAGAAAGAAGATTTATTTGGTGACAGAGAAGAGAAAACGACTAGAGTGCTATGATTCCTTCGATCTCATGTGCAGCCACGTATTTTTCGATAACAACGTCGCTCGAAGGGGCTAAAAGTTGTATGGTAAGGCTGGTATAGTTACCGTTCTTTGAAGCCTTCAGTGTTGCTTCGTTGTTGGGGAATATTTCTTTTACTTCACCTTCTTTGCCCTTCGGCACGATGAATTTGAATGTGTACAGAGAAGGCCAGTCGTGTTGCTGGTCCAGTTTTTCCTTGAACGACTTGAAACTATCGTGATCCATTTTGGTCATCCATTAAAACAAGCAAAGCGAGGCATGATACCTCGCTTTAAAGCTTTGTTACATTCCTATTTAAGTACGCTATTGGTACTTATATCTTTTATCTTCAATATCGCTAGCTTCCTTGATTACCTCTTCAATGTCCAAAGAAACATTAGAGTTGAATCCTTGAGCGACTATAGGTTTATAGCTTGCATAATCCGCTACCTCAGGTGCTATTGTTTTAGCCTGCAGCTCTACGATAAACACACCTTGTTCACCGCCAAAAGCTTCAGATTTTTGACCGTTCTCCAAAGAGAAGGCTTTCCCAATAGCAAGTGGTTCTGCTCCTACTGGCTGTAAGTTGTTAGCGCCAACCTTTACATCATTTGAAGTGTATACGTTAGCATCTTGTCCATAAGAAGCTGCTATTTCATCAAGCGTACCCGACAGGCCTTTAAGACGTTCAAGAATGATATCTCTTTTCAGTTGCTTCTTCACTTCTGCTTCTACTGGAATTCTGACATTCTCAATATCGGCATAACCCTCTTTTACTTCGTCGGTCATAACCGCTACTACATACTCATCATCCAACTCGAAAGACTTAGAAACTTCATTATTAGAAGCATCTCGGAATAACCATTGTACGATTTGTCTTGCATCACCTAATTGGCCAACTCGGGTATCGTTCTTTCCTAGGTTAACTGCATCATAAACCAAGACAGAATCAGTTTGGGCATTGGCTGTGAATGCTTCTAAGTCGTCAGTTTTAGCAGCAAACAACTCGGCTTTCTTGTAAGCTTCGTCCTGAGTAGCGTCACCCGGCGTAATGAGTTTGTCTATGGTAGCAATTGCAAACTTGGTGTTAGAGATGTCTGATGTTACTTCGATAATATGATATCCGAATTCTGTTTCCACTACATCGTTAAGTAGCCCCTTACGTCCAAAATCAAAAATAGCGTCTCTGAAAGGTTGAACCCAGTTATTGTCGTTAGAACCTAACCATCCTAAATCTCCTCCTCTCGAGGCTGTACCATCAGTTCCATACTGGCGCGCCATGGCAGCAAAATCAGCACCACCTTTTATCTCTCTGAGTACTCTTCTGGCTTCGCTTTTTGCTGTCTGCTTAGCAGCATCTGAGTCATCGCTCCACTTAAACAGTATATGACTTGCCTTGGCGCTGGAAACGGTATCCTCTTCCACAGCCGAAACCTTATAGAGTTTGTAAGTATTACCATCTAATACAGGACCTACAATTTGGCCTGCCTCCAAATCTTCAGCAATCTCCTGAAGGTAATAAGGTAGCGTACCTATTGAATATTGCTGATAGAAACCAAACCCTTCTGCGTTCACAGAGGCAAAAATTGAATCGTTAGGTGCCTCAGCAAAATTGGGCTGAATTTCTAATAGCTCATCTCTTATAGCGGCAGAGTCTTCTGCCGAAGCTACGAATGGGAATCGCACATATTTAAGCGATCTGGTCTGATCAGTTTTATACTTTTCACGGTTCTGTCTTAGGTAAGTATTAAGATCGCTGTCTGTAAAAGAAGCGGCTGAATCAGGAACAGAATAGTAAGGGACGTACAAAAACTTAATTTCAGCAACATCAGTTTGAGCGTGATATTCGCGCTCTGCCTCAGCTGAAGTTACGTAGGAGGTCTTGACCAGTAGGTTTTCATATTTGATTCTTGCACGACCTGTTACGATCTGCTCAATGTATGAATCCCACTGCAACCTGTCAGGGTGATTAATGGGCAGGCCGTAAATATAACTCAGTTGGTTAATTAATACACTCTTATCGAATTGACCGGTTTGAGGGTTGGCGAATATTGGGGCTTGTCTTATTCCCGGATCTATATTTTTTCCCTGCTCCATGTCGTAAGCCTCATCTCCCGTGATTTCCAAGCCAAGTTCATCATATTGCTTTGCGAATGCGTTTTCAACAATTAACAGCTTCCATGCATTCTCACGAAAAGTGGCCATAATGGCTTCTGAGGGAGCACCGTATTGTCGAGCAAAGTTATTTTTAAACTGCTCTACTAATTCTTGATATTCTTCTTGCGATATGGTTTCTCCAGCTATTTCGCCAACGCTAGTGTCTTGTCTATTCAAGAAACCTGAATTGGAGCTGAAGATATCTGATAACAGGAACAGTAGGATGGACAGTGCAATCACCACTACCAAAAACTTACCCATCTTGTTCCTAAGCGTATTAATCAATGCCATGTTGTTCTAATTTAAGGAGGCGCAAATTTAAGGAGTTAAGTACTAAAATCAAACTGAATAAAATAACAGACTAAATCTATTCTGAGACAGGGTTTATGATCATCTTGACCAATTCAATCCGTATATCCTTCATAGATTGAATAGTGAACGAATATTGAAGTATATCAACTTTCTCTCCTAATTGTGGAAGGTCTTCTGTAATG
>JBCBSS010000205.1:0-10204 GCA_039819065.1 Bacteroidota bacterium | reverse complement strand
TCAAATAAGCCTTATTTTCGTTTTTAAAGATTCAATTTTATGTATGTCAATATTCCGGGGCTTAGAAATTCAGGAGAGCTGCATTGGCAGACGCTATGGAAAAAGCCTATCCCAATGAATTTGTAAGGTGCACGCAAGATGATTGGGCAGCGCCAAATTGCACTACCTGGACATCCAGATTAGAAGCATTTCTTTCTGATTACAAGCTAGAAGAGACTGTTTTAATTGGCCACAGTGTCGGTTGCGCTACCATTGTTCAATGGCACACACTGTATCAAAAGCAGGTGAAAGGTGCGCTGTTGGTGGCACCCAGCGACGTAGACAAACCTGATTACCCGTCCTACATCACTGGGTTCTCTCCTATGCCTTTGGCTGAGCTACCGTTTCCCACCATTGTAGTAGCCAGTTCAAATGACCATGTGGTTAGTCCAGAGCGCGCTAAGTATTTCGCTGATTGCTGGGGTAGTCAATTCGAGTTAATCGAAAATGCTGGCCACATAGAAGATAAAACGGGTTATGGAGAGTGGCAACAAGGTTTGGATTGGTTAAAAAGTATTTAATGAGTATCATACTGTTACTGGTAACGACGCCCAAACCATGCTAGACTTTCATCTTATAAAGGATAATGAAAGTATCCACTCTGATCATACCTTCAAATATGTGAATGGCATTGAAATCAAGGCTTTCGCTGAATTGCAACGACGAGAGCACATTGAAGAAAGATTCGACTATTACTCAGATTTCCGTTGGAGTACCGAACAGGTCAAACAAAAGCTTGAGGCAATGAGCAGGCTACCTAATTTGACTGAGGCAGAATTAAAGTTGCAAGCTATTCTGGAGACTGCCCAAGGTCAGGGCTGTGGGCTAGTAGCGTTTTGTGATTAAATGCTGGCTATAGCACTCCTTTGTAACCAGTGATTTTTTTGTGAATCTATTTTCATCATAATTGCCGGTGACAACACCGGCAACGGCCACTTATTGCCCTCAGCACTCATTAGTCTGCGAAATAAACAGGCGTTCTTAGTTCCATTACATCATTCTCAGTGTTAAAAGCCATCTGTTGAACGGTCATATCCATTTTGACATTTCTATGGCTCAACACTTCGAAACAAGCTTCAGCAGTGAATGTATTCCTGTTACTCAACAACCTTTCCGCACCATCATATCGGCCACAGGAAGTTTCTTGAAGGGTATTTTGTCCTTCACTAACGTTCAAGTCTAAGCCTTTGTAATCATTGGTAACCACTATACTATTGGTTGAAGGTTGACGCAGATAATGCTTGGTAGGTGTTCTTTCGATCACTACCATTTCACCCTCTTTTGTACCAGAAAGTAGCAATAAGCAATCACTGATGATATTGGTATGCGATAATTTCTGTTGTGCTTCTTCAAAGGATTGGCAGTTTTCTAATACGTCGCGTAACAAAAAGGAAACCGGATTAGCTATACCCGGAGATTCATTACTCACAACCGCATTTAAAGTAAGTGCGAAACTTCCAGGTTTCATACCGGACAAGGCCCCGATAAAGCCAGGCCATCCTACTGTCTTATAAACTGTGCTTCCGTCTCTTTGGAAGTGGAATATGGCGGAATACTTGCTCAAAGCACCATTCTCCGTCCACCAGTCCAGGTTCCGCGCATGCCATACAGTTTTTCCATCGTGAATGGCAAAAGCCGTGCAGCCAAAGGCAAATTTCACTGCATCATAATAGAGATTCGCCAGCAACACTTCATCTTCACTGAAATCACATTGATCAGCAAGGCTTTTGATCTCATCTAGATAATTACGCGGAATGATTAGTGATTTATAAGTACCAATCAAATCCAAAGCAAGGCTACCACCCAAACTGGTTATATCCGTTAAGTAATAGCCAATCAACTCATTAACCTCTGCTTTGTAATCAGTCAGGAAAGCCCACCTCTCCATAGGTGGCTTGTTCAAATCAACAGTAAAAGTTCTCATTTTAGTATTCAATAGAATACAAAACTATGATATGATTTGAAAAGAAGAAAGAGAAACTAATTTTTATGAATGAGGTCTCGTAGGCTTTCTATATTATACAAAGGAGCCAACTCATCAATATAAGGTAATGCTGATTGCATAGCCTGAGTAAGCGGCTGGTAGTCAGGGTTTCCTGCCAACGGGTTGAGCCATAGCACTTTAGAAGCCTTAGATGAGATTCTACTCAAAGTGTGAGACAACAGTTCAGGGTTGGCATTATCGAGCCCATCGCTAAGTATGATCACCAGGCTTCTGCCATCTAGTTTATGATCGTATTGTTCCAGAAAGCTTTCAAGGGATGGGCCAATTCGCGTACCGCTTGACCAGTCTTGAATTTGTTCTGAGAGCTTTCTCAAGGCTTGTTTGAAACCAAACTCCCTAAATTGCTCAGTAACACGATGTAGTTCTGTACCAAATACAAAGGTTTCAATGCGCTTGTATTGACTTTGGAAAGCGTAGATAAACTGTATCAGAAACATGCTGTACAAGTCCATGGAGCGGCTCACATCACACAAGAGCACCAACTTTGGGTCAATTTTCCTCTTGTGTTGATACCACAAGTTGACGAACTCACCTCCTCGCCTGATGTTCTCTCTGTAAGTCTTTCTTATGGCCAACCGGCGGCCTTTAGGCTTGTGATCGAACCTTCGCTTATACTGCGTAGCGATAATTTTAGTCCATTTTAGAATAAGACGTTGCAGCTCTTCAAGATGCTCATCCGCATACTCGGTCAGTCCCTTGCCGATCATAACCTGCGAGAAACTGTAACCACCAATTTCTTCCTGATCAGGTGATTGGTTGCCATGCAGCCATGATTTCAAGCTTTCTACCGAAGGTGCTTGCTGTCTTTGCACCACTGCCTTTTTACTCTCTTGCGCTCTTGATTTTTGCTTGGCATCAATACCTTGCCTGTACTCTTTCCAAAAGGCGGTATACAGTTGATCAAAACGCTGATATTGATAATGGTCTTTCGCCAGAATGGCTTTGAGCAGATGACCAAACTCCTCTTCGGAACTGGTTGACAATAAAGCCAATACTTCCAGCACTTCTGCTTCCTCTTGAGGACCTACGGTATACTCATTCGATCTCAGGAACCGACAGAAGGATATCACGAATTGACTGAGGGTGCTATGTCTTTTTTTTGAGCCTATGGTTTAGTAGTTGGTGTTTGGTCCTTAGTATTTAGTAGTTTGATCGGTGCACGTGGTATCATCAATTGATGATATGTTTTTAAAATGTTTTAAGCCTGAATCTAACAATTGCATTTCAACAAGAGTGAGATTTCTCCTTACGTCGAAATGACGCACAGAAATGAGGCAGAGACATGAAAAGCACAAATTCAAGCTTAGAACACCGAACCATATCATCAATTGATGATATGTACATTCGGCAAGGTCGTGCTTAACCTCTAATAAGATTCTTTCAGAAGGACGAAGTAGATATGTTCCACACAAATTTACCTAATGCCAGTTGTCAAATGCCTACTCATAACTAAGGGATTGCTTCGTCGTTCCTCCTCGCAATGACAGCCCCGATTAAAATTATCAGTCTTTTGTCTTACTTCTTATGTCTTATTTCTCATATCTAATCACACTTTCAACCTCACTCCCGTCTTCTCGAACAGCTCTGAAAGTGAATCCTGGGCTTGTCGTATGTCTTTCCAGTCTTTCAGGACGATGCCCAGTGTGGACTCGACTAATTCCTGATCGAGGTGAGTCAAATGAAGCTCACAAAGTGCGGTTGCCCAGTCTAGTGTTTCTGCGATACCGGGAGTCTTTTCTAATCTTAACTGTCTGACTTCCTGCATGAAAGCACTGATCTGTTCAGCTAGTTGTTGATCTATGTTCGGCACTTTCTGCTTGACTATGGCTACTTCCTTTTCAAAGTCGGGATAGTCTATCCAAAGGTATAGACACCTTCTTCGAAGTGCTTCGGAAAGTTCTCTCACCCGATTACTGGTAAGCACTACCATTGGGATACTCTTAGCTTTAATCGTGCCTATCTCCGGAATGGATACTTGCCAGTCAGATAGAATTTCCAATAAGAAGCTTTCAAATTCTATATCAGCTCGATCGACCTCGTCGATCAACAGTACCACCGGTTTTTCTCTGGTAATGGCTTGTAGTAGTGGCCGTTTCAGCAAGAACTTATCGCTGAAAATAGTGGCTTCTTTCTCCTCAAGTGATGTTTCTGCACCCTCTTCCATTTTCAGATGAAGCAACTGCCGCTGGTAGTTCCATTCATAAAGTGCTTGATAAGCATCCAGACCTTCATAGCACTGCAACCTGATCAATTCTGTATCATGAGCAGCTGAAAGCACCTTGGCTATTTCCGTCTTGCCAACACCCGCCGGCCCTTCCACCAACAGCGGTTTGTTCAGCTTCGCTGCCAGGAAGACAGACATAGCAATTTGGTTATCAGCTATGTAGCTCTGTTCAGCTAATAGGTTTGTAATGCGATTCAGCTCTTCGTTTTGAATCATTTGGATTTGTTTATGTCTATGATATTAATCGTCAAGACTGCTATCAATTGATTATATATACATTCGCTAATATCGTGCTTAACCTCTAATAAGTTTCTTCCAGAAAGACGACAAACGAGATAGGTTCCTTTCATCCAGCATCTATTTCTATTTACTTCTACCTAATTCTACTTATTTCTGTTTTCTAATAACTACTGGTTTGCTTCGTCGTTCCTCCTCGCAATGACAGCCAGAATGAAAGTTTTCTAGCCGCCGTTTGTGTCTCCACAAATGGCAATATAACGACCTAATACTTATTCCGACCTCTAGTTTCCAATAGCTAATATTATCAATTGATTATATATACATAGGTTAATATCGCGCTTAACCCCTAATAAGTTTCTTCCAGAAGGACTTGGTTAGTAGGCAGTCCACAATCGGCAGTAGGCAATATCTGGCATAAAGATTCTAACTTCCTATTTCTAGGTGTTTCTATCTATTTCTATTTATTTCTGTTTTCTAATAGCTACTAGATTGCTTCGTCGTGCCTCCTCGCAAAGACAGCCAGAACTTTGAGATACATAAAAGTCTCATATCTCATGTCTAACATCTCATATCTAATAAAAGCCATAAAAAAGGTGGAAGTGATCACTCCCACCTTTCTATTTGTTGGCCAACTCATCTACGACATAATGACTTATGCAATGGCGTTTAGTGCTCTTCCGGCGAATACTTTGGCTAAGTGTCTGCGATAGTCTTCCGAAGCGAAGTGATCGCTTAAGGGATCAATACCATCCGTAGCTGAGGTAACGGCACTTGCTATACTATCAGCATTGACCGCATTACCTTGTAGTGCGTTTTCTATGCCTGTTGCTCGATATGGCTTGGCTGAGACTCCGGTGAATGCCACTCTCACTTTATCAGCAGTTCCGTTGCCACTAACGATAGCCGCACAACCTACGATGGCAAATCTTGAAGCGGGCTGCATGAACTTAACATAAGTGCTTCTGGTTCCAGCAGCAGGAATAGGCAACCTGATCTCTGTGATCAACTCATTCTCAGCTAAATCCGTCATATATAAGCCATGAAAGAAATTAGCAGCGGAAATGGTACGGCTACCGTTCACACTTTTGACTGTGATCTCAGCTTCAGCAGCTAGTAAAGAAGCAGGCCAGTCAGCAGCCGGATCAGCATGGGCGATGCTACCACCGATGGTTCCTTTATTGCGCACCTGTTGATCTCCGATCAGCCCAGCGGCCTCGGTCATCATCGGTAAGTGCGACTTGATGAGATCCGAATGTTCTATATCATCGTGCGTAGTGGCGGCACCAATAGTGATGAAGCCGTCCCGCTCTTCGATGTATCTTAATTCTGGAATTCTACTGATATCGATGAGCTTTTCGGGCTCATTCAATCTCAGGCGCATGGCAGGTAACAAGCTATGACCTCCAGCCAGTAACTTGGCCTCATCTCCATTTTCATGAAGTAGATTGAGGGCGTCTTCTACTGAACTTGCGCGTTGGTATTCGAATGCATTAGGAATCATGAGTGTACCTCCCTTCCGTTAGTTTTAGGTTGCATAGCGCGCCAAACCCTTTCCGGAGTAAGCGGCATATCAATATCTTTTACATGAAATGGTGCTAGCGCATCAATAACTGCATTGACCACAGCCGGGGTAGAACCAATGGTTCCAGCCTCACCTGCACCTTTTACCCCAAGTGGGTTGTGAGGACATGGTGTCACCTTTCTATCTACTTCAAAGTCAGGCAGATCATCAGCTCTTGGCATGGTATAGTCCATGTAGGAGCCACTGAGCAACTGCCCTGACTCGTCATAGATAGCACCTTCGAAAAGGGCTTGTCCTACACCTTGAGCTATACCACCATGGATTTGTCCATCCACGATCATGGGATTGATCACATTCCCGACATCATCGCAGGCGACGAATCGTTTGAGCTCTACTTTACCGGTATCCCTGTCTACTTCGACGACTGCAATGTGTGCACCGAATGGGTAGGTGAAGTTGGTAGGGTCATAAAAGCTAGAGAAGTCCAATCCAGGCTCTACGCCCTCTGGATAATCATGAGGCACATATGCAGTCAGTGCTACATCACCAAAAGCGATGGATTTGTCAGTTCCCTTGACCGTCCATTTTCCTTCAGCGAATTCTATATCCTCAATCGCTGCTTCTAGTTTGTGAGCGGCGATCTTAGCGCCTTTTTCTATTACTTTGTCAATACTCTTTACGATAGCACTACCGCCCACGGCAAGACTTCTGGAACCGTAAGTTCCCATTCCAAATGCCACAGCTTCAGAGTCACCATGTACGATCTCTACATCTTCTAGTGGAATACCGAATTTATCAGCTACAACTTGTGCAAAGGTCGTTTCGTGTCCTTGTCCATGAGAATGAGATCCGGAATATACACTGACCTTCCCAGTTGGTTGAACCCTCACCTGGGCAGACTCAAAAAGCCCAGCTCTAGCACCAAGCGCACCCACAACAGCAGATGGCGCAATACCACAAGCCTCTATATAGGTAGAAAAACCAATACCCAAAAGACGGCCTTCTTCGCGGGCTTTGGCTTGTTCTTCACGGAAAGCTTCGTAACCCACCATTTCCATGGCGCGTTTTAGTACAGGCTCATAATTACCGCTATCATATTGTAAGGCCACCTGTGTCTGATACCCTGGTTCGTCGACGCCATCGAAAGGAGGAATGAAATTCTTCAATCTCAGTTCCGCAGGATCAACCTTCATTTCTAAAGCAGCCAAGTCTAATAAGCGCTCTAGTAAGTAGGTGGCTTCAGGCCTTCCTGCGCCTCGATAGGCATCTACGGGAGTAGTGTGGGTGAAAACACCTGTCACATCTACATAAATAGCTGGAGTGGTATATAACCCTTGTAGAAGCGTACCATGCAGATAAGTGGGAACGGCTGGCGCAAAAGTCGATAAGTATGCACCAAGGTTCGCGTACGTGATGGCCCTAAGACCTACTATCTTACCATCTGCATCAAAGCCCATTTCTGCTTTGGTAACATGGTCACGACCATGTGCATCAGTCATAAAGCTTTCTGAGCGCTCTGCGGTCCACTTCACTGGCCGTTCCAATTGTTTAGAGCACCAAGTGACCAGTGCCTCTTCGGCATAGTGGAATATCTTACTACCAAAACCACCACCTACATCGGGCGAAACCACCCTGACTTTATGCTCTGGAATACCCAGCACAAAGGCACTCATTAAAAGCCTTGTCAAGTGCGGGTTCTGAGAAGTAGTGTATAATGTGTAGCGATCGTTTTGTACCTCATAGTGACCAATGGCGCTACGGGGTTCTATGGCGTTGGGGATAAGCCGCTGATTGGTGAATTCTAAAGTGGTGACGTGGTGCGCATTGGCTAGCGCTTCAGCAGTGGCTTCTGCATCACCAAGCCCCCAATCAAAGCTTTTATTGAGAGGTGCCTCGTCGTGCACTAAGGGAGCACCTTCTTGGGTGGCCTCTTTGGCGTTCACCACAGCATCGAGCTCTTCGTAATCGACTACAATGAGCTCAGCAGCGTCCTTCGCTATTTCTTTACTTTCCGCAATGACGATGGCTACACCGTCGCCCATATACCTTACTTTATCGGCTACCAACATGGGATGTGCAGGCTCTTTCATGGTATCACCATTCTTGAAGTCTACTTGCCAGCCGCATGGTATGCCATTTACGCCAGAATCGGCGATGTCTTTACCCGTAAAAACAGCTACTACACCAGGATGGGCCTTGGCAGCAGAAACATCAATATCATTGATTTTGGCATGCGCCATATTGCCTCGTAGAATATAGCCGTAAGTCATTCGGGGAAGTACGATATCATCGGTATAATTACCCTTTCCAGTAATGAACCGCTGATCTTCTACCCTTTTGACGGATTGACCAATTAAATTACCCATGAGCCACCTCCTTTTCTAATGGCTGTTCTTGCCCACGCATTTTTGCGGCAGCGAATTGAATGGCTTTTACAATATTGTGATATCCGGTACAGCGGCAATAGTTACCTTCTAGTCCTTCTCTTATTTCCTTATCGGTTGGGTTGGGGTTTCTTTCTAGCAATTCTACCGCGGTCATGATCATGCCCGGCGTACAAAAACCGCACTGAAGACCATGCTCTTCCTTGAAGCCCTCTTGTAGTGGATGAAGGTTTCCAGCTTCAGAAAGCCCTTCTACTGTAGTTACTTCTGCATCATCACATTGGACGGCAAGCACGTTGCAGGATTTCACGGCTTTGCCGTCGACTATTACGGTACACGCTCCACAACTAGTGGTATCACAACCTACATGAGTGCCGGTGAGCCGCAACTCATCACGTAGGTAGTGCACCAATAATGTTCTACCCTCCACGCTATGGCTGTACTCTTTGCCATTGACTTTTACTTTAATGGGAACTGACATTTGGTTTTAGGGTTATAATGAAAATATATTGTAATCATAGTTTTATCTCGTCCGGGAGAAGGGCGACTGAAAGGTGGTGGTAGCGCCGACTTCGTTTGAGTAAAATAGTGTTTTAAGGTGACTTAAACAAGACGAGAGGCCGCTGCTTCAAGATTGTTTGTGAAGAATATGACAATCAAAGATTTGCTCTATTGAGAATCCCATAATGTCGGTAATCTTCAACCCTATGATTTTGCAATTTTCATAACGACAGCTTTTGAAGAGCTTGCCAAAATAGTATCACACTAGAACCAGCTTATTACCTTTTGAATATCCCAGCATGCTACTGCCGATCACACAAAAAAAGTTTCTAGTACTCATGCAGCTGTGATATATTGCGCAATACTTTAGAAGAGCATTCAGCGTTGAATTGCTCTGAAAACAACAACAACCTATGAACAAAGAAAAAACGATATTTCTGATAACGAATAATAGAAAAGCAGCCATTGCTAACAGAATAGTCATTCTGTTAGCAAGTATATCATTTATAGTTAGCGGAACGATTAGAATCATAGAACCGGTGAACAGTAAATGGGACGCCGTTCTTGCTATTTCAATGTTGACAATAGGAGTGATCTATCTTATCATGAGCTACGTGGTGTTTAGCAAACATCCTAAATTAGCCCGAAGAATTGCCTTCAATGAAAACGGAATGGCTTACAAAGTCAATCTATTCAAGCCTTTGCAAAACATCAGTTGGGATAAGATCAGTCAGATCGAATTGAGACCCTACCGTATTAACCTCTTTTTAGGAAAGGAGAAAAAAACGGTGTCATACGTTGCTCCTTATGATGTTTCTATCGATATCAAGAAAACGGTAAGGGAATTTGCCGGCTTCAGGAATATCACTGTCGTAGGTGGTTAGTATTAAACAGCATAGCTGTTGCTAATCAGACCTATAATTAAGACTTGATACACCTCAGTAGAAGTATGAAATGCGAAAATTGAGTAAGGTCAATTAATGTGCTTGATTCTAAGCATTGGTGGAATCAATAAAGACTTCATCAAACAAACTTACCATCTCATTTTGATGTTTTTAATCTATGTTTGAGACGTAAAAAGCGCTGTTTAACCTAAGCTTATGCACAAGACTATCTATTTAAAATTAAGCAATCGATTCACTACGATAACCACCAGACTGCTGTTTATTGTTATCGGTGTTTATTTCTTATCTGCAGGAATTGTAAAACTTAGGGAAGTAGAAAAAACTCAATTTGACGTCATTTTAATGATTATAAATCTAATTGTGGGAGTATTCTACCTAACTATG
>JBCBSS010000204.1:0-10316 GCA_039819065.1 Bacteroidota bacterium | reverse complement strand
CCTGGCCTGGACATACTCTTCCAGTGCTATGTAATTATCAACTACGAGCAGGTATGATTTGCCTACCCATTCCTGATGGATATTAAAGTCGCTATTAAGTTCAATCAAAGTTTCAATGGACTGTCTGTATTGTTCCTGCTGGAATTGAATATCCCCCAAGAGGTATTTGGCTTCTGCTCCAGATACATCGTTACCAGAATTAACTGTAGCCACAAATTCATCCTGAGCTGTGTTGTAATCTCCTCGAGCATAAGCTGACTTTCCGAGATACAACGAAGCCTTGTTTTGCCCTCGGGATCCTCCTAAACCTTGGGCTAAGATCCTATTGGCTAAGTTATCAACCGAATCGTACTGCGCCAGTCGATAGTAAGACTCCATTAAACCATCTACGGCATTAAATGCTTGACGTTTGTTCGTCGCTAACTCTCCCAACCGATTATATAAAGTGATCGCTTCATTATATTGATTGAGAGAGAATTCTATATCAGCTATTCTTTGTACCACACGATTGAACTGCCTGAACGATCCACGCCTATAAATCTCATAATAATATGGCAGGGCACTTGGCAGGTCTTGCATTCTATAATAGGACTCAGCTACATAATATTTGGCTTCAACCGTCTTTTCTCCTTCATCATACTTTTGAATATAATCTTTGAACGCGCTAATTGCACCTTGATAGTTCTGATTGGCGTACATGGTCTCACCACGTTTGAAATCTACGGCCTCTAAGGCGCCGCTTTCAGGATTGGCTCGTTTGTAGATTTCCAGGTAACGGTCAAAATCACCAGAACGGTTGAGGTTAGTCAAAGCCTCCTGTAACGGCACCAAAGCTTCACTCGCTACCTGATGTGTAGTGAACTTTTGAATAATAGCCGTGTAATCATCAACTGCTTTTTGAATATTACTCTGATTGGAGTAGGAAGGGGCTCTTTTAGAATAGGCGTGCGGTACATACGGGCTTTGAGGCCTTTCATTAATCAATTTGGTAAAGCTATTGATGGCACTGCCATAGTTGCCTTTTTCATAATCCAACTGCCCCTTTTGAAACAGTGCATTAGCATAGTGCCTTGAAGATTTATAGCGATTTATGACCAGATCAAATTCAGCCTTAGCCTCTTCTACCCTGCCTTCGATACCCAACACGATACCCGCATGGACGTGAGCATAGTCTTTATAGTTCCGGCTTTCCTTGATGGCTTGCCTGTAATAAGTCAGTGCATTATTATAAGACTTGGTCACATAGTAGCAGTCTGCCAATCTGATGAGCGCATCATCATAGTTTTGTTTCCGTCTTTGTCCTTGGACTTGGTTGACATACTCCTTGAAATGGATCAAAGCTTTGTCGTAGGCCTTAGTATTATAATAAGCATACCCAATACCGTACCTGGACTTAACCCCATACTCCGAATTTCTATTATCAGATCGACCTAATACATTTTGATAACTAGGGATAGCTTCTTCATAATTTCTCAGTGACATGTATGATTCGCCTCGCCAAAAACTGGCCTTCACGAAATAATCATTTTCAATCGGGTACTTCAATGATTTGTCAAACAAGACAATGGCCTGCTGGTAATCACTGATATTGTAGAATTCCGTTCCTTTCAGGTAAGTGGCTTTCTGATATGCCTTTTCCAGGCTCTTGGACTTTCTGGAAAGGCCTTCTATGTGAGCAATGGCTTTGTTATAGTTACTGGCACTCAGGTAAGCCTCAGAAAGTAAGTCATTCACTTCAGCCACATGCTGGCTGTTCGGGTATTTTTCTGTAAACTCTATGAAGGCATCAATTGATTCGTCTGCTTTACCAAGGTCATAATTCACCTTAGCGTATTGATAGGCAGCTTCTTCTGCAATCTTATCATTAAGTTCAGTTTTTCTAGTGGTGTTAAAGGCGGTAAGAGCGTAGTTCTTATTATTCTCCTTTAAATATAATACGCCTAGATAATAAGAGGCGTACACGCCGATCGTATCATCCGCGGATGCTACTTGCTTGAAGTTGCTAATGGCTTTTGCTGATTCACCAGCTTCGTAATAAGCATAAGCAATACGATATGATACATCATCTTTCGGCTTAGCCCTTGAGCCAGCGAGATATTGATCAAAGTAAGTACTAGCTTTATCATATTGGCTCTTTCTAAAGTGAGATTCCGCCAATAACAGTTGTAAATCACGCTTGTTCTTAACCTTACTGTTTTCATTGAGTACATCAGTGACATAAGAGATGGCTTGATCGTACTCTTTTTGCTTGTAATAGATATTGGCTATCATGTAAGGCACCTCCGCAGCGTAAGATTTAGATGTCTTAACCTGCTCAAAGTCCTTCAAGGCCTGGTCATATTCACCTTTTTGGAATTCAATATAACCAGCGTAATAGTTAGCAGCTGAAGCATATTCACTGTTCTGCCGTTTTATAGCATTAAACCTTTCCAAAGCTTCGTCAAAAGATCTCTGGGTGAAATAGGAATAGCCTAATTTGAAGCGGGCCTCCAGCCTTTGTTCAGGAGACAATGAGTTCAAATCAGCTTTACTTAGGTATTGAATGGCTTTTTTGTATTGCTTTTCACCATAGTAGAATGAACCTAACTCGTAGAAGGCTAAGATCGACTTACCATGATGTGGATTGCTGTCAATAAAGCTATTGATAAGCCTTTCGCCATCTCCGTGGTACAAACCCAGCGCACAAAAAGCTATGTAGTATTCTGCATCAGCTTTACGAATATCACCATCTGCGCCACTCACGAATTTCTCGAATGTTCTTCTGGCCGAGCCAAATTCTTTCTTATCAAGTAATTCTAAACCTGTTCTAAATAAATTGTCTTTTTCATCTTGAGCCAGCGTATTCTGGGCAAAACTCGAATTGATGGTCGCACTTATTATAAAAACAACACAAAAAAATCTTCGCATAGAATTGATGGTACCTCTTTGGGTTTTATTTCTAACCTTAATTAAGCTGTCTTTATTGTATTACCTAATCGAAACCAGAAGGTTTCAGTACTTGACTTGTTTCCCAAAAGTAGCAAAACGTATAATCAGTTAGATTTCATTGATCATAAATTATTTGAACGGAGTATGTCTTTACATGGTGTATTCTAAAGAATTACAATTTACTTGATTTCGTCATACGAATTATTTTACAAATAGAATTCTATGAACAACAATTCCAGTCTATTTTTCTGGTAGCCGCATCAGGCTTTCCGTTTTTTTACATCACTAAACGGCACTCAAAATAATGATAATCAATGCGTTACAAATAATTTCATTTTTTTAGATTTTTTTCTTCTCAAAAATGCTCACCTCATCGACCAAAAAGGTACTAAACCTGTGAAGTATATGACTTAATCAAACACACTATTCATTTAAACTGAAAAAATTATGACTACAACCTTTTCACAAGAACTCATTCTTATTGTATCGGCAATTTTAGTAGCAGGTTTAGCTACAGTCGCTGTTTATTTCTATCGCACCGTTAAACGGTTGAGAGAATCTTTAAACTGGCAAAAGCTCAAGCATGATGTAATTACATTGGAAGCCGAACAGAAACAAAAAACCTTGTTAACCAATTTATTGATCAAAGAAGAGGAGGAAAAAGTAATGCAGTCAGATACCTCTGCCGAAAATCATCAATCTGCAGACGAAAAATCTGGTAAGCATTCCAAAGTATCGTTTGACCCTACTCAAATCTGGACTTTGGGCATTGCGGATGCCATTAAAGCATATTGCGACCTAATCAATCAACAACCTTCGAATACGTCTGTCTCGTTTGAAAATACCGTCGGCGCTTTGAACTTAAGCAGAAAAAGTGCTTTGAGATTATTCAAAGTAGTGCAGGAGTTGATAAATAATGCACTGAGACACGCACAAGCTAATAATGTGTCTGTTACTTTGGAGAATCGAGCAGACAAATTGGTACTTGCGGTATCAGATAATGGTAGAGGATTCGACGTCCAAGAGCACAATATCAGACAGTTGATTAACAGTACGAATGGCTATGCTGAGGTAGTGGCTCCTAATAATCTCGAGGAAGTGCTTGGCTTACAGCAGGTAGAAAGTAGAGTACAAATGATGGATGGATTGATCGAGTTCAACTCTCAAAAAGGCGTGGGGACGACTATAACTGTTGAACTCGATCTAAATAGTGTGTCTAGTCCTGTGGCAGCTTAAATACCACAGAATATCGACCACTTATTTGCCTTGTCCTTGTTTTTCCACCCGCCGGATAATTTCGGTGGGTGACACTTTTAGAGCTGCCGCCAATTTGAAAAGAACATTTACAGAACAGAACTTCACTCCTCTTTCTAATGCAGAAATATAAGTTCTGTCCAAATTAGCCAACTCGGACAATTTAATTTGTGTGAGGCCGCTTTCCTCACGAAAAGCCCTGAGAACTTTTCCCATGTTTTGTACTTCCGTGGTTCTTTTACCCTGTGTCATGTTAATATAAAATTTAGTCCCAAACTAAGATTTACTAAAAGCAAAGCCAACGGCCTTCAGACTCAGTTCTTTATCTTAGATATTTTTTGTCCCCAAAATTTAAATATCTCATTAATTATTTCAACTATTTTGACAAATAATATCTTATTTGTATTACGTTTTTATATTAATGTTAAAAAAAGAACTAAGAATGAAAGACACTAGCTGTAGAAATTGTTATCAATTGACAAAACCAGCGATAATTAGCTTAATTACTTTAGTGTGGTAAAAAACGCGTTTCCCCAACATTCAGTATGTCGGCCTGTCAATAATAACTTTGTAGCTATGTATTCCATCACCATGAACAACGCGATGTAGAGTACTACAAGCATCCAAGATAGCGATTTTGAATAATATGAAAAAGGCCTTGATTTGCTTTTAAGGCGTTTTGTTTATGCTTTAAGGCTATTCAAAAAAACGATAAATCGCCACTGTGGATTCAAATATAATGATTTCCGGCGTATGAGCGGTTTTTAAGAAGGAACTGCTAGTGCAGCAACCTGAAGATCAATTCCTTAAGCAACTGGCCATCATCAGCGCTACCACTATTCACACCTTTCGATTTAAGGTCGGCATCTGCCACACTTGAAATATTTTGGATTACCTGTGATAACGTATAATAACGCATTGCTTGTAAGTAATCTTTGACAAAATAGGGACTTACCTTTAACTGAGAGGCTAGGTTTTTTTCAGATTTATCCTTGGCATGGTAGGCAATAAGCAGTTTACTGTAGAATGAGTATAAAACCGCGATGATAGGGATAATTGGGTTCTTTTTGGGGTTAGCCACGAAATAATTAACTATCTGATTAGCCTTAATTACGTTCTTCGTACCAAGAGCTTTTTGGAGTTCAAATACATTGTAATCCTTACTGATACCAATGTATTTTTGAATAGACTGGCTGTCAATAGTTACTTTTTCGGTGAAATTGATCAGCATTTTATCAATTTCATTGGACAGTCGCTCCAGATCGTTACCTATATAATCTGCCAACAGTTGTCTGGCTTTGGGATCAATTGGGAAACCCTTTGAATCCATATAGGTGGTAACCCAATCAGGCACCTGATTATCGTATAGTTTTTTGGAGCTAACAAGAACCGCTTGCTTGTCTACGACCTTAGCCAATGCCTTCCTCTTATCCAGGGCTTTGTACTTATGGCAAAAGACCAAAATTGTGGAAGGCACCGGATTGTTGAGGTAATCGATCAACATCTTCTGCCCGACCTCCTTGTTCAAATCCGAAATATCCTGAGCTTCTTTAACGATTACTACCTGACGCTCTGACATCATAGGAAAGCGCTTGGCGTGAGTAAGAACAGCATTGACTTGGACATCCTTTCCATACACGATCGTTTGATTGAAACCTTTTTCAGTTTCATTGAGGGCGTGCTGCTCGATGTAATCGGAAATTAAATCAATGTAGTAGGGCTCATCTCCTTGC
This sequence comes from Bacteroidota bacterium, assembly GCA_039819065.1. GTDB lineage: Bacteria > Bacteroidota > Bacteroidia > Cytophagales > Cyclobacteriaceae > JBCBSS01. The sequence goes on along the minus strand of JBCBSS010000204.1, from coordinate 4,401 downwards.
AGAAAGTAAACTGGTGAGTATTTGTTGGACTTAAGCGCACTAATTACGCTCTCAGGAGTATTAGCCATAATTGCTTGACGAGTATATTATACGTACTCGAAATTAAACTTGAATTACATTAGGTACAAGGTGGAAGCATACGAAATAAAAAAGCCCGGTTTCCCGGGCTTTCCATCCAAATTACAACATATACTACTAACCTCTCCTTCTTCTCCTAAAGTCAACGGTTATAGTTTCTTCATTACCGTTTGAACGTACAGTCACATCATTATCACATGAACCGTCTCCATAATCCAATTCGAACGTTCTATTGTCGGTAGTTATCATTTTTACACCTTCCACAGGAATAAATATTCTCTGAATGGTGCATGCTCTTCTGAATTTCAATGTTGAGGTGATTTCCATTTCATAGCTCACACCGCTTCTATTCGTACCGCTTGCCGTTCCGTCTACCCATAATTGATCAGTCAAAGGGTTAAGATTTCTGACCCACCTTCTGGTTCTGTTGACCTCACGTGTCGCTGTGGTACCATCTTCCCAAGTAATACGGCCACCCTCAAGTTGTACATTGAAAGTAACAGTGTCTCTTACATCAGAAGTAGTATTGGTCAGTGTTCGAGTTCCTTCTATGCCTATACCATTTACAGTATAGTTAATCAATTGAGTAGTGATTACTGAACCAGGAACGAACCTTCTGCCGGTAGCAGTGATAACCACTTGACCTGTTCTTAAGCGACCATTAGGACCTTCACAACCGTCACCAAAATCCAAAGTCAGTCTACGAGCGCCATTCTCTAGCGTATCGAGCGTACGAGTGGCACAACTAATAATACCGTCATTCTCTAGTCTTCCGCCAGTATTAGCGCCATCGAAAATAAACTCATCCGCTTCTAACTCAACTTCCTCAAACTCATTAGTGGAAAGGTCAAATGTTCCTTCTGTATTTGTTACATCTAAGGTAGCATCTACGAATGATAGGTCTTCACCATCTTCTGTACATGCACCCAAGCCAATCAAAGCAATAACAGCCAACTGAAAGATTCCTTTTTTCATGGATATAAAAATTTTGGTGTCAGAATTCATTATGTTTTTTGTTTTGTTTGTTCCTTAGATGAACAATAGGTTTGAAGGTTTAATGGGAAGGAGAAAAAAATTCATTTTTTTTGACTCAAAGAGAGAATGAAATTTCAACCAATTGATTATCAGATATTTAACTGGCAACAAAAATTCATTTTTATTATCAATCGATCAGAAAACAACTGCACTAAATGAGTAAATACGATACTGATGTACTCATATCTCAACTCATGGAGTTAAGGAAGGCTTTTCATCCTGTAGTTGAATGGGGGGTTGATGAAGACGACATTCATATCTTTGATTTGACAGCTGCGAATGAGAGACTTGCCAAGGTTGACGTTAATGATGAGACAACATTTTGTGGTTTCATCAATGAGAGCATTACAGAAAACAATTGCCGTATAGGCATGGGAGGATATGGTGAAGATAGAATAGTCTACAAGCTAAGTGCATTATTTGGTGGAGAATCTGCTCGAACTGTACATTTAGGTATTGATATCTGGACAGAGGCCGGTACTTCAGTATATGCCCCTATGAAAGGAGTTATCCATAGTTTTAAGGATAACGACAATCACGGAGACTACGGCCCTACTCTGATTTTACAACATAATCTTGAAGGCCTTACTTTCTATACCTTATATGGGCATCTCAGTAAGGCTTCTCTCATTGGCAAAAATGTGGGGGATAAAGTAGATAAGGGACAACAAATCGCTACTTTAGGAAGTTATCATGAAAATGTTCATTGGCCTCCGCATTTGCACTTTCAATTGTTAACCGATATGAAGGACCATTGGGGAGATTTCCCTGGTGTATGCCACAAGTCGCAGGCTGATGAATATTTGAAAATGTGTCCGGATCCTAATCTGATACTGAACATAAGCAAATTGGACACGTAGAATTCTAATGGTAGAATGAGAACAATAACACGCTTAAACGATCGGAAGTTGAGAATCATACTCTATATAACTCTATTGCTAGTAAGTAGCCAGGCTATAGCTCAAGGCCCACTAAAAATTGCGCGTCTTAAATATGATGGCGGTGGTGATTGGTATTCTAACCAAACCTCATTACCCAATTTAATAGAGTTTTGCAATCGACAATTAAATATGCGACTCAATGATGAAGAGGATATAATCGACGTCGGTAGTTCAGAATTATTCTTATACCCTTATTTACACATGACCGGCCACGGCAATGTAGTCTTCTCAGACAGCGACGCCGAAAACTTGAGGAAATATTTAATAGCGGGAGGTTTTCTTCATATCGATGATAATTATGGGTTGGATAAATTCATCAGACTGGAGATGAAAAAGGTCTTTCCCGAACTAGAGTTTGTCGAATTACCCTTTGATCACCCTATTTATCATCAAAAATTCGACTTTAATAAAGGATTACCAAAAATCCATGAACATGATGGACAATCAGCCCAAGGCCTTGGGCTCATTTTCGAAGGTCGTTTGGTTTGCTTCTACTCGTTTGAATCAGACTTGGGAGATGGCTGGGAAGACCAATCCATACATAATGACCCTGAGGAGGTTAGGCAGTTGGCTTTGAGGATGGGCGCCAACATTATCTCTTTCTGTTTTACACAAGATTAAACATCATTAGTTCAAAGCAGCGATGGCACCTATTTAATGTAAACTTGTTGCAGCCACAGAACATGTCAGTATTCATATCCTTATAGCTATTCCATAAATAGCTGATGATTTACTGACAAGACCTATCCTACCCGTCAATATTTAACATCAATAAATGTACTGAAAATCAATACTTTACAAACAATTTTGTATTATAACTAATATTTTAGTTTTAAAACTAATCCAATAGTCATACATTTGGGCATCAAGTCATTACAAAACCTAAAACGATTATGAAATCTGTCATTAACACATTAAAAATGTCGAGGGTTGCTCATATAGTAATATTAGTAGTCCTTATTTCCGCTTGCCAGGATCAGGTAATGGAAGAAGTGGCCGAAGCCGAATTACAAACTGTCGTGGATCTGCCCAAGGATATTTCAGAGGAAATGAAAACTCTTGAAATTGAGTTTCCCGACGAAAAATTCACATATGTCGAAACTGATCTTGTCAATAAGGATAAGTTGGACGAATTCAAAGACCTTGACCCTGCCACGGTTGTGTCTTTACACGTGTTTAAAGGCCGAGAGAAGGTGGGTATCATATTGAAATCAACGGAAAATCTCAACCGTGCTGCAGAAGCAACCAAAACTGGTGATGAGGTCTTTACAATTGTTGAAGAGACCGCTACACCTCCAGGTGGGATGAATTCTTTCTATCAATACATAGCGCAGAACGTTCAATACCCCGAGCAGGCGAGAAGAAGCGGTGTGGAAGGAGCTGTCTACGTGCAATTTATTGTAAACATGGATGGAAGTTTAAGCGATATAAAAACGGTCAAGGGCATTGGCGCGGGCTGTGATAAGGAGGCTATCCGTGTGATATCGGGGTCTTCTAATTGGAACCCTGCGAGGCAAAGAGGAAGAATAGTAAAACAAAAACTTATTTTACCAGTCACTTTCAAATTGAACCCCAAGGGAGAACAACCCGAAACTAAATAGTGGTTAAGTGTGGTTAGAATGAATCGTAAAATAGCAACACTCCTATTATGAAGGTGGCTTTTGCCACCTTTTATCCTTTGGTAACCCAAAGAAGAATAGGGCTTGATTCCAACAGAACTAACTGCTTAGTTGATTAACTACTACATCTTTACTATTTTTAGCTCACTAACGCGTATGACTTATTGACCCAATGAAAGAATTAACCAAAGCCGAGGATGAGATAATGCAAATTCTCTGGCAAATTGAAAAAGGTTTCATTAAGGATATTCTGGCAAAAATGCCGGAACCTAAACCTGCCTATAACACCGTATCAACCATTGTGAGGATTCTGGAAAAGAAAGGCTTTGTAGGTTATAAAGCCTATGGGAAAACACATGAATACTTTCCAGTGATCCAGAAAGAGGTCTACAGTAACTTTTACCTCAAAAGCTTTATGGGAAGATACTTCGGCGGCTCTTTTGAAAGGCTCGTCTCTTTTTTCGTGAAAGAAAACAATATCAACGCAATTGATATGGAGGAACTGTTAAAGCACGTACAGGAAGAGCGCAAAGAAGAGTAAAATGCAGGAGTACTTAATATATCTTTTGGAAGCGAATATCTGCCTTTTGGTATTTTATGCCTTCTATTATTGCTTCTTAAAGAATGAGACCAATTTTAATTTCTGCCGCTTCTATCTGTTAGGTAGCACTATTCTATCGGTCCTGATACCAGTACTCCATTTCAGCTTTAACCCATTTGATAATTCC
>JBCBSS010000203.1:0-10516 GCA_039819065.1 Bacteroidota bacterium | reverse complement strand
TTGTTTTTTGATGTAGTCTACAAACTTAGTGAATAATACGTATGTGTTCCCTTTTGTTTGAAGAATTATTGCCTAATAATAAAACCTATCGTTTACACTATCGTGTATCGTTTAACCCTCAAGCTTCTTCTTTTTCGTAGCTAAAAGACAAGTAAGATTGGCTTGATTCTTCATGCGCCTGGCTGAGGCGCTTTTGTAGTTTGACAAACCTTGTAGCGACGGCTACTATATCCTTTGATTCTAGTAATAGCTTGAAGATTAATTGGCTGTTTCTGGCGCCATAGGTTTCACTCTTGATGCCCTCGACTTGCTTCTTTAGCGCTTCTTCCAAGTTTAAAAGCACTGCTTCTTTCTGGTTTATAAGTTTCTCGAAAGTGACCGAATTACCCTCATCCAGATAGCCTTTGGCATTACTCAAGTAAGTGGAGACCTCCTTTTGGATTCGCTGAATGTCATTGACCTGTTGCGCTTTCAGCGGACTGAGCATATTATTGACGTGATTATGGCAAGTCCCCACAATCGCTTTGGTTGATTGAATGATATCCTGTTCCAGGTCGAAAACGTATAGGAACATACGCGAACCTTCTGAATCGGATTCATCGATTCTTCTTACTGAACCGTACAACTCATATTGCAGGTTGTCATTTTTCTCTTCCAGGCGCTTGATACGCCGGGAGGCTTGGGTCAGGCTATTGCGTTGCTCTTTGATCAGCCCTTCATGCGCCTGATCGTAAATGTCAATCAGATCAGAAAGCAGATTAGCAATACGTTCTGATAACTGTGAAAACAGTTTTTCGAAAGCAATCTTTTCGTCATTCCCTTCAAAAGCCACCCGCGTCTCATTTTTCTTTTCCTTCTTTTTATGGTAATGGAAACTCCTGTAAATGAAGAACACTGCGGCTGCGATAAGCAAAGTGATGGCCGCCAATTCCAGATAGTAAATGAGCAACGCAAAAACGCCTGATACAACGAATGCGATAATGGCAGTGGCAAACCATCCGCCAATGACATTGAGCACACCGGCTACTCTGTAAACTGCGCTATCGCGCCCCCATGCCCTGTCCGCCAATGAAGTACCCATGGCCACCATGAATGAGACATAGGTAGTAGAAAGGGGTAATTTGAGCGAGGTGGCCAAGGCGATCAATACACTGGCGGCGGTAAGATTGACCGAGGCTCTGATCAAATCGAAGGCAGGCTTGTCATCTTTGTCTTCATCCTCTTTAGGAAGCGGCTCAAAACTTTTACCTGCCTTTTCTAGCCATCCTGTTGGTAGTACTTGCCTGAATAGGTTGACTGCACCACTGATGTACCTCACAATGCCACGAGCAAGTGCATTGGGCTGGAACCGCTCGTGCCCTTCGTTCTGTCTGCCCAGATTGACTTCTGTTTCCGTGACCGACCTGGCCTTTTTCGAAAACCACAAAGTGGTGATCATAATACCTCCTGCGGCGATGAGAAACAAGGTATTGGTGCGCACTGGCTGAGTCAATACTTCCATGGTATAGTTAGAAGCTTCTTGCCCACTTTGTCCCCAGGCGGTATAAGACTCAAATCCTGCTATCGCTACCCCGATGAAATTGACCAGATCATTTCCGGCAAAAGCCATGGCCAGTGCGAAGGTGCCGAAGAGCACAATGATCCTGAAGATATTGACTCCTTTTCTAGAGAGGAAATATAGTACAACAGCCCAAATGACAGTAGACACGGACATGATCAGCGCCATGTTGTTGCTCACCAAGGCCACAAAACTTTCAGTGGCGAACGAAGCCCCTTTAATACCTTTGAAGAGCAGGAAATAGGTCAATAATGACAGCGCCAGAGCACTCCATAAGGCACCGATAAAGCGCTTTTTTTGCTTGTATTGAAAAGAGAAAATGTAGCGAGAAATGAATTGAATCAGCGTTCCGGTAAGAAAGGCAAAAATAACAGACAGGAATATGCCACTGATGATCAATGTGGCCTGGGAAGAGTTGATATAATTATTGAGTTCCGCTAAGCCTTGGCCATTGGCAGATATTTTGACCAGAGATATGATCACCGCGGCTCCCAGTAATTCAAATACAATTGAGACAGTTGTGGATGTAGGTAGCCCTATGGTATTGAAGAAGTCCAGTAGAATGATATCGGTGAGCATGACCGCCAGAAAAATGACCATTACCTCACTGAAATAAAAGTGATCAGGGTTGAATATACCCTTTCTGGCTACTTCCATCATACCACTCGAAAAGGTAGCGCCAACGAATATGCCAATACTAGCCACGATCATAATAATGTGCCTGGGCGCTACTTTCGAACCAATAGAAGAATTAAGGAAGTTGACAGCGTCGTTACTGACGCCAACTATCAAGTCGGAGATGGCCAGAACAAAGAGCAGGGTTACTATGATCAGATATAAATCAGGCAAACCGGTTCTATTTTTTAGCAAAATAGGACCTGGTTCAAAAGAAAGTGTTTTCTGTTTGTTGCCTTTATATTAAGAATAAGTTAGCTCGGCTTTAGATCATGAGGAAAGAGTTATGGCAGGCTCACAAACTTTTCTGAAATCATAAGTACTTCGGCCTGTTTATTTTGGCCTTCGTGATTTGAGCTGGTTGTTTCTCCAAATACCGTTTCTCAGGCGCTTCTATCTGACAACTTTGCCACTCTAGTTGTTGATCCCCAATACATTATACCATAAAAGTCATACCGGTAGAACACAGGATGTTCTTCTGTTTTTAAGTAGTAAAAACCCCTTCTAGATGTACAAATCTTGCCCGAAACAACAATAGGAAGCTTAGGCTCACCCAGGCTCTTGAGTAAGCTTGGCGTAATCAGTGCAATCACTAGGTCTAGTGATCAGAATTTAGCTTCTACTAGCTATTGACTGCAGTCGTCAATCTTTTGACCTTTGTTTTTTTAGAATTAATCTAAATAACCAGTGAAAACCATCTACTCTTTGCTCTTAATGTGCTTGAGCCTGGAAAGTATTGCCAGTACTATTGAGGGCCGCATAACCGATCATCACAACGAACCATTACCCGGAGTAACGGTTCGAATTCAAGGTACCAGTATTGGAGGAATCTCTAATGATAAGGGACTATTCTCCATAGAAGTGGGGGAAGGTATATATACGCTGGAAGCCTCATTCATAGGGTTCGAAACGATCATACAAAATGTTACTGTTCCCCGAGCCGGGTCGGCCACTATCAAGTTCCAAATGAAAGAAGCTGTCTCAGAACTTGACGAAGTAATCGTCAAGGGGAAGTCGGACGCACAGCTTAAATCAGAACAGCCGATTAAAGTAGAGTCTATCAATGTGGCAAAACTGATGAATCAGGCTACAAGTGTCTCTGAATTGATCAATCAAACATCCGGTGTGAAAGTTCGGCAAGCCTCAGGGGTAGGCAGTACTACTACCATAAATATCAATGGGCTACAGGGAAATGCCGTTCGATTTTTTAGGGATGGCATTCCTACTGACTATTTAGGAGGTGCCTTTCGGCTTGGGTTGGTTCCCACAACTATCATCGAAAATATTGATATCTATAAGGGCGTGTTACCGATTGAGTTAGGTGCTGATGCCCTGGGAGGGGCAGTCAATATTGTCACTCAAGGAAGAGAAAGAACATTTTTAGATTTCACTTATGAAATAGGCTCTTTCAATACGCATCAACTCAATCTCAATGCCAATTACCTCATTCCAAATTCTAAAGTCTTTGTAGGGGTAAGCAGCTATTATATTCATGCTGACAATGATTATGAGTTTGACCTTGATATTAATACTGGCGGGGTCACGGAGACATTTAGAGTGAGAAGGTTTCATGATGCAATAACATCCAGGTTTGTTGAAATGAATGCGGGCATACAGGATGCCAAATTTGCTGACCTGCTCGACTTCAGAGTGGCCTATTCCAGGGATGACCAAGAGGTGCAAAATGGTGTCAGGCTTGACCCTAATCAAGCCTTTGGTGAAGTAGTAAGGGCGTCTAAAAATAGGGTCATAAGCCTTCGGTATAAAAAGCGAGTTCTGCCTAACTGGAGTATTGATTTGTTTGCTGCCATGAGCCAGAGAGATACTGAAGAGCAGGATCTTGCGGAATCGCTGTATGACTGGTTTGGTGTAACGGATATAGAGACTGCTTCCGGGGAAGTAAGACTAAGAGATCAACGACTGAATATCGATACCAAAGTTGGTCGTATACTCTCTGAATACAGTTTTGCTGATCAGTTCAAAATAAAACTTAGTTCAACCTATAACAGCTATGATCAGGTAGGATCTGACCCTTTTGGAGATGTGAATCTGGTCACGGGTATTCGACCCATTACCGTGCCGGCTAGCTACACAAAAGTAATTTCTGGTTTCGGTTTTGAATCTTCGTTTTTAGATGGGAAGTTAAGAAGTCAGACATTCGCAAAACATTATTACTTAGATACGGAAGCACCCAGTACCACTTCTGATAATCTGACAGCAACGCTTTCGCGCAGCACATTCGGGTGGGGACAATCTTTTAAATATGAGCTCGACGACGATTCCTATGTACGTATATCGTATGAAGATGCCACGCGTATACCGGAAGCACAGGAATATTTTGGTGATTTTCTGTTTTTGCAAGCAAATCCTGATCTAGAGCCTGAGCGTAGTGATAATATTAACCTGGGCTTTGCTACTAACCTTACCCCAACCAATTCACTATCGGTGGAAGTCAATACCTTTTATAGAAATACGCAGGATTTTATCCGTATTTTCCCACAAGACTTAATCACTAGTATTAATAGGAATAGTGATACCCAAATCACCAAAGGAATAGAAACCAACCTGAAGGCTAGCCTGAGTGAAACCTCAACCATAAGGTTTGCAGTCACTTATCAAGACTTAAGAAGAACGGATACCAGAGGAACTGATGTTGCATTAGAGGATTCAAGAACGCCAAACATACCATACTTCTTCACTAACCTCAGCGCCAATAAGCAATTTGATGCTCCTTTTGGATGGGACGCCACTTTCAACCTGTATGGCAACTATCTTTTTACTGAGAAATACCTTGTCCTCGCCACGCCTAGGGCGATTGAGCCTGGATTATTTGAAGAAGTGCTGCCGGCCGTAGCATCTTCTGTGATTGATGCGCAACATCAAGTGAATTTAGGGCTTACCTGTAACCTCAAAGGGCTTCCTATAAGCATGAATATGGAAGTGATCAATGCCTTAAATAATGAACTCTACGACAACTTCAGGATACCAAAACCTCCAAGAAATTATCGTTTTAAACTGACCTATAGACTTTAAACAAAAATGGATTTTAGAAAAATGAAAATACTTAAATACCTATCGCTTTGTTCAATAGTGGTAGCTGTATCTGCTTGTAGCAGTTCGCAAGACCCTACTCCCGTCCAGTCTTCGTCTTTTGCCATGTTTGTAACCACCAATACCCAGGATGGAAGTGGTTTTTTGATACCATTTGATAGCCTGCCGTCAGGAGAAATTGATATTACTCAATATTTGGCTAACGGTGTTCAACTGTCCGACAGTCGATTTGCAGGTACTGCTCATAACGGCGCCGTATTCTCTCCTACTAATTCAGTAGGAGATCCGGGTGTTCAAAAGTTTGAATTAGATGCCTCTGGTCGCTTTATAGATGCAGGCTTTATTCCTTATGGACCGACATCAGTGGGTAGTGGTCCAATCTATGGTTTTGCCAACGATACCAAAGGGTATTACACCAATCATACGGATAATCAAAAGGGAATACAGATTTTCGACGTGGAATCGATGACAAGAACGGGGGAAATTGACTGTTCTGAAGCTATGGAGGCGATTATTGCCTCAATGGATACTGAAGATGCCGATAGAATTGTTGCCACGGGAATTGGAGGATTTATGCTGGAGCGTGACGGTAAGATATTTACCCAGGTATTTTTCACCGATGAAAATAACTGGGAAGTAGTGGACAAGACTTTTGTAGCAGTGATTGATGTAGCCACTGACCGTCTTGACAAGATTATTGAATGGGGAGATGATTTTGTGAGGATTGGATATTTTTCTTGTATGAATTGTAACTATGCCACTATTGGTGATGATAACGCCCTTTATCTGGCAAGTTTTATCGGCAACTTCACTGACCCAGAAGGCCCTAACTTCAGAGTACTTCGCATTAAAAGCGGAGAAACTGAGTTTGACAGCGAATGGAATATTGATGGCAACCGCGGTGATTTTGCCAACGGAGAGAATTTTGCCCTTGGAAGTATAGCGCACAATGGCAAGATCTATGTTAAAATGTTCGACGCTCCTGTAGATATCACGTGGGCATTACTATCAGAAAAACACTACTATGCCTATGAAATAGATATTGCCACAAAATCCGCGAAGAAAATTGATGATATCCCTGTTGCCTATTGGAGAAGTATCCATGGCCCGGAAGTGTTCAATAACAAACCTTATTTTATTGTAGAAAACGCCGAACTGGATGACCCTAACGATCCTAATCAAGGCAAGGCATATTATTATTCTTATGACCCTGCAACCGGTAACTCACAATTGGAGATTACCATTTTGAATGGGCAGCCACAAAAAATCATCCAATTCTAAATCATGATCACTAAAAAGGTCGTTCGTACAATTCACCTCTGGCTCGGATTAAGTTCCGGGCTGGTGGTATGCCTTCTTTGCCTGTCTGGCGCACTCTTCGTTTTTGCGGAAGAGATCATGCATGCCTACAATAAGGAACATCTTTACATCGAGCAAGAGGATGAAAGAATACCAGTAGACCAACTGGTGAAGGCTTTTAAGTCAGCGTTTCCAAACGAACAATACTTTTGGATCAATACCTATAACGACCCTTCCCGATCATTTGACGTTGTAAGTGGCATTACTACTGGTGAGGGTATGGAAGACATCAAATTAAAAATAACATTCCTCAATCCTTATACCGGCCAGGTGATCGGTGAGGATTTCAATAGTGCGAATTGGGCTTTTATCACTGCACACTTTCATAGCCAATTGATGCTAGGCGAAGTTGGGCTATGGATCATTCGCATCGCATCATTGATATTCTTTGTCGAGCTTATCTTAGGCCTTATTCTTTGGTGGCCCAGAAGTAAGAATGAGTCACGTTCAGCCTTTAAGCCAAAATATCCTGCCTCCAGAAAAAGAATCAATCATGATTTGCACCGAGTCTATGGTTTTTATGCCTGCTGGGTGCTCTTGATTAGTGTCACCACTGGCCTGGTCATGTCTTTTGATTGGGTAGAAAAGCCCATAGTAGCTGCATTCGGTGGTACGCCAGAGCTAGTAGGCCAAAACCCACCGATGGCTGATCTACAGGAGGGGCAAGCTTTCAAATCCCGTCAGTTTATGTTTGAGCAGTTTGAAAATGCCTATCCTGAAGGTTATAAACTTACCTTCCATGCCTTACGTCCAGACAGTACAACCACCTCTCAATTTGTATTATTAGATCGAGACAATCGATTCCTTCACCTTTATGGAGATAACCAAATATGGGATAGATATACTGGAAGGCAATTAGAAAAACCTTTAGTGGCTGAGTTTGAAAAGAACCAGGATATTCTTGAGGGTAACCTTAATATTCACATGGGGACGATTGGCGGTTGGCCAACTCAGGTATTGGCACTATTGATCGGGCTGTTTGGAGCCAGCCTTCCGGTGACAGGTTTCTTCATCTGGTGGGGTCGAAGAAAAAAGAAGCTTTCCAGAAAGCAACAGTCCGAACCAGAGATTACAAGCGACTCAAAAGAAATGGCTGAGGAAAGAGAACCAATTATGGCGATTGGGTCTTCTAAGTAGGTTGTTTGCTTAATAGGGGTGATTGAATATAATAAGGTAATTATAGGATCGTAGCGGACGCTACGACCAGTGGGAAATGATTTAATCCAACCGACATTAATGCGGTTAACTTATTGATTCAATTCACCATTCACCTTTAGCTTTTGGCATGTTTATGCTTGAGATAAGCCCTCACCGCTTTCTGGGTTAGATTCAAAAAGATGTAAAGGGCTACCAAGCCCAATCCATAGTTAATGATCTTACCGGTATAAATGGGGTCGAAACCACTTTCTTCTGCCCAATCAGCCAGTTCGAATCGATGTATGATCCATAATAATGATACTGGCCCAGTCAATGGTATAAGAATTACCACGCAAAGGACAAGTAAAAGCGTGAATCTATAATCCTTAGGGTCAATCAAACCTGCCGGCCAGAAAAGGTCTTTAATGTAAATGGGATGTTGACTTTCTGCTTTTGGATAGAAGGCATCTTTCCAATTCAATAGACTAGTACCAACCTTAACACGGTCTGCCGTATCTAACTCTGTGATTTTTTCAATCGGCTTTCCATTGACATAAGTGCCAAAGGTAGATTCCAGGTCTTCTATGAAGATTCGATCATTGTTCATCGTCAATACAGCGTGATTGGGTGCGACGTATCTACCGTTTAACACGATGTCATTTCCGCTTGAAGAACCGATGGTTTTAGACTGCATAAATCAAATGAATATACGCATTTAATTAACGATAGGTAAGATCAGAATATCTCAAAATTGCCAACAATTGGCATGTATGATAATAAGGCTATATCTCAGCACTATTTATCAAGGATAGGACATTTGCAAGCTTTCTAGTTTTTCGACCACCGTTTTAGCAATCACATAGTTGCGGTACCACTTCTGGTCAGCGGGGATGATGTGCCATGGAATTTGTGGACTACAACGCCTGAAAATCTCTTCATAGACGCTTAGGTAGGCTTCTCGGTTCTTCTGTTCTTTTTCATCTGCCTTGTCATACTTCCAGCGACGATGAGGATCAGACAATCGCCTTTTCAGTTTTTCTTTTTGTACTTCTTCTGATACACTGAGAAAGAACTTGAGTAGGATAGTACGGTTTCTGGCCAGGTGTTGCTCAAACGAGTTGATGTATTGGTACCGATGTTCTATTTCTGATGGCTCAAGGGTTTGGTGTACGGTGGGTACCAATATGTCCTCGTAATGCGACCGGTTGAATATTTGTATCATGCCTTTTTCAGGCAGATGTTGATAGATGCGCCATAAGAAACCATGTCGCTTTTCTTCTTCTGTCGGTGCTTTGAAAGACTTTACATTGCAACCCATGGGGTTGACGCAGGAGAAAACGTGCTTGATCGTACTGTCTTTACCAGATGCATCTAAACCTTGTAGAATGATCAGTAGTGCAAAGTCCTTGTTGGCGTAGAGGAGGTTCTGTAGTTCGAATAATCTTTTTTGAATTTTTACTAATTCTTCGTGTAGGTGCTCCTTATCGAGGCCAGACGGAGCCTTGGCGGCATATTCTTGATATTTACTCATTGAAACGAGATGAAACGGCTCATGCAACGTGTGCAAGCCTTATCAAAATATCCTTTTCTACCTTGAAAAGCAAGTTATGCTATTCCTCCAAGCCGATACCTGATGCTGTGCAATTGAGCCTGACGAAGCAGTCAGCGTTATTTATCGACTAGCAACCTATGTCCTTTCCTGCTTTCAGAGCCTCTAAAGCACCGGCGATAAATTCATCGATCTGTGTTTCATCGACCCGGTTCTTTTTCTTGAAACGGATACAACCTTTACCCATGTCGAGGCCTTCCAACCATTTGTCGCTGTTATCGACTTTTGTGGTGTCTCCGCAGTAGAGGCTTACATAACCTTTTTGAGCATTGAGATGAAACAGGCTGGTATCATTAAAGCTATAATGCAGCATTTTATACTGGATACTCTCTTGAATCTCATCAGATTGGCTAAGAATGATTTCTCGTAATGCCAGAAGGGTAGGCTTGCGCCAATCATCTTCCAGTAAGTCTAGGTATTCGGACGGTGTTTTGACGTTGTAGAGCATATATAATAAGGGATAGGCTTTATATAGTTATTATATTAAGTTATTGAAAAGTAAATTTTAAATATGAATATATTTAATAATGCACTAAAGCCTTTCATATTTAATGAGTATAGAAATATCACTTGACACACTTAGTCACAACTTTACAAATCATCTGACCCTTCGAGATAATCATAGAGTTATTTTCTCCGGAATTTTTGGCATCGGGAAAACCTATTTTCTAAAGAAGTTTTTCACAGACAACTCCGACTACAATTCGATTCATTTGACTCCGGTCAATTATTCTATATCAGCAAACGAAGACATATTTAACTTAATTAAATATGATATACTATACGAAATACTAGGTTATGATGATTTCGATTTTACGGAGACTGAACTTCCAAATACGAGCATAATTCCCAGTTTTATTGAGAGTAACTTCAATAATATAATTAGCACGTTCCTTTTGTCCATACCAAAGATTGGTAAGTCTTTATCTGGTGTTTATAAAGGTGTAAGCGAATTAAAGCAGCATTTTCGATATGAGCTCCGTGTAATAATCATTCTCATATAATCCAGCTTGTTGCTCTAGAACTTTTATAAAGTCCAACGCCTTTTTTTTATCGCTGGAACCGGTCTCCTTAATTTGTTTCTCGAACTTTTGCTTTAATTCGCTTACACCTTTATAAACACCAGA
>JBCBSS010000202.1:0-10641 GCA_039819065.1 Bacteroidota bacterium | reverse complement strand
ATACATTACTATATTTTTTCATTAAATATTTATATAAATATTTACACTGCATTCAGCTGACCAAATATTATAGCAGCTACTTCTAACGCACAAAACGTGTAGCTTCTTTACTCCAGAAATCATATTCCAGGGAAACAGAATTCCTAACAAACAGCACATTATTTCGCCTCTATTTTTACTACCTTAAGGAGAAGGAAAACCTTATATGCGTAATGAAGAAATATACACTAGTCCTGATAAGCCTAATATTGATTTCATTGAATGTACAAGGCCAATACAAGGCCATCACCGGCGCGACTTTAATCAATACAGATGGCAGCAAAAGTATACCCAATGCCACCATTCTAATCAATGGTAATAAGATCGAGCGAGTTGGAAAGGCCAAAAAAGTCAAAATACCAGAAGGGGCAGAAATAATAGATGCGCAAGGCAAATGGGTCATACCCGGAATCATCGATGCCCATGTGCATTTCTTTCAATCTGGTGGATTATACACCAGACCGGATGCTATTGATCTAACCGCCGTGCGCCCATATAAGGAGGAAGAAGTAAAATGGATAAAAGACAACCTTGATCGTACTTTTGCCCGGTACATCAAATGTGGGATTACATCTGCTGTCGATGTGGGCGGCCCTTTATGGAATACCGAAGTGAAAAAACTAGCAAACAGCAAGGACCTCGCTCCCAGACTGGCTGTGGCAGGGCCTCTACTTTCTACCGTTTCCAGGGAAATTCTAGATGCTGGCGACCCTCCAATTGTGAAGGTTACTTCTGTAGAAGAAGGAAAGGCAATCATTTCCAAACAGAAAGAGCTGGGCATGGACCTTATCAAAATCTGGTATGTGATTCCGAGAGGAGACACACCAGAAACCAACTTTAATCTGGTCAAAGGATGGATCGATGAGAGTCATAAGCAAGGTTTCAGGGTAGCGGTGCATGCTACGCAGTTAGAAACCGCCAAAGCTGCTGTAAGGGCTGGGGCCGACATTCTAGTACACAGCGTGGATGATAAGCCTGTCGACAAGGAATTTATTGATATGGTAAAACAGAATGATGTCATCTATACTACCTCCATGGTAGTGCAAGAGGGATATCCTGAAGTATTCTTTCAGCAAGTGTCATTGACCTTGCAAGAGCATCAGTTAGGAGATGAACAGGTTACTAAAACCTTTTTCGATTTGCGGGAAATACCTGAGGACAAAATACCAGAAAGGATTAAGGGCCTGATGGCCAGAGATGAGCCTTTTAACCGCAACAAGGTAATGCTGAGCAACCTGAAAAAGATGACCGAGGCCGGAGTAGTCGTGGCCATGGGCACCGATGCCGGTAATATTGGTACTTTACATGGCCCCTCCGTTTTCAGGGAATTTGAACTGATGACCGAGGCTGGTTTGAGCCCTCAGCAAATATTGATTGATGCTACTTTGAATAGCGCTAAGGTAATGGGAAGAGACTCTGAATTAGGTACAATAGAAGCCGGAAAGCTGGCTGATCTGGTCATTCTAAATGCCAACCCACTGGATGACATCATGAACACTAGCAATATTCATACGGTGGTCAAAGATGGTAAAGTATTCAAGCCGGAAGACATTTTAAAACCTACCCCGCAAGAGGTCGTACAAAGGCAAGTCAATGCTTACAATGCCCGGAATCTGGATGCTTTTCTTGCCACATACACTGATGACGTTATGATCTATGAGCACCCCAATACTTTACTTGTTAATGGTAGAGATGAGATGATAGCACGGTATACCGAAAGGTTCAAAAGCAAAAAGCTACATGCTGAGATCCTAGATCGTATTGTCAGTGCTAGAAGGGTAATCGATAAAGAAAGGGTAACAGGCAGGGATGATGGTCAAATCGTCAATGCAGTAGCCATTTACGAGGTAAATGAAGAGGGACTCATCTACAAGGTTTGGTTTATTAAAAAGCAACCTGAAGAATAATTATTCTTCTTTAGCACTGAAAGGAATATTAGGGTCGAAGATCTCACGAATAAGTGCTTTAAGGCGCTTCTCGAATGCCGCGATAAGCTCGAATGGAATAGTGTGGCCTTCCCTTAGCAATCTCACCCCTCTGTTTACCTCCTTCAGACCAAACACACCGGCCTTAATTTGATCTTGAGGGTGTTGTTTGTGATATAAATAGGCATAATAATATGCCTGAAAGCCTGACTTATACTTAGAATCTGTGAAGTAATTGGATAAGTATTGCTCGTAATTTACTTCCGAAGCTTTGGTTGGTGGCAGAAAATCTACCCTACCGGTTTTATAATCAATGATTCTTACGCTACCATCTACCCTATCGATTCTATCAACAATGCCTCCCAATCTCACTTGCATGCCATCTACTTCGATGGTATTCTCTAAACTCTGTGTTTCCAGGGCTACAATCTCAAAAGGTGCTATAGCCAAATCCGCTTCCAGCACTTTCTCCATCAGCTTTTTGATCACGCTTTCGAAAAGGAGGTTCTTTCCCTCTATGACCTGCCCTTCGCGCAATATCTCCTCCATCACTAGCGCCTGCTCGACCATTTCATTGATCGCGGAGGGGGACATCATTTTCTCAATTTCCTCCGCTTCAACCTGCTTACCCTCAAAAGGCTTATAGAACTCCTCTAAACCTCTGTGCACGATCTTTCCAAACTCCCGGGCATCGAAGTCCTGATTATACTCCTCTTTCTCCTCCAAACCTGCGATATACCTCAGATAGAATTTAAAGGGATCATCTACATAAGCGATCAGTGCTGTGGCAGAAAGCGAATAATCAGATGTCTCGTTCGTCGCCAGATAGCGTTTCAGCAACTCCATCACCTCAGGGGTCTTTTCTACCTGAATTGGCTTTTTTGCTTTAGCCTGAGATGATACCGGAAGACTTAAGTGGAAATCATCCACTTGTATTTTAGAGTTTTCTGCTTTTTCGATGCTATAGAGCATTTGAAGAATGAACCGGCTTTTCTCCCCTCCACCAAAGCTATCTACTTCTGTATCGTACAACAGGTACACATTTTTAGCACGCTGCAATGACCTTTTGAAGTGATAGGCATAAATGGCATCCTGATCTTCAAAAGTGGGCAATCCAAAAGCTTTTCTAAGCCCATACGGAATGTAGGTATTATAGCTTCTTGCCGGTGGTAGTTTCCCTTCATTGACACCCACCACGATGATATTCTCAAAATCAAGTGATCGTGTTTCAAGAAATCCCATAACCTGCAAACCGAGTAGCGGTTCTCCTTTGAAGGGTACCTTCAACTGCTGGAAAGCTTCTTTGAAAAGCCTGGTCAACAATTCCGGTCCCGGGCTAAGGTTATTGCCCATCAGCGTCTCTTTGAACTTATTAAGGTGCTTAATGAAGTGGTAGGCAAACTCATATTCCAGGTCATTTCCTTTGCTAGCCCCTCTGCTAAACCGTTGATATATCCTGAATAGTAACTGCATCAACATTTCGAGCAGTTCTGAGGCTTTTCTACCAGCTTCAAAAACCAGGTTAAAAAGCGGATGCTTTATGGTCTCATTCAGCTCCTCAAGGCTAATTACTTTGAGCTTGAACTGTCTTAAGTCATTCAGTGCTTTTCTATATTCCCTATCACCAAAAGCCAGGATGTAGGGATTAGTGAGTACATTCAGGACAGTGCTCAATAAAAAGTAGACCTTATTCTCTCCGGTCACTTTTTTGTTGGCATGTAATTGTAACACCGCATAAGCCAGGTTGAAAAAAGAAGTGTTTTTGAGTGGATAGCCCATGGTGATATTGACCGCTTTAAGGCTCTTCGGGATCGCATGCAGTACAGGGAATAGCAATTGCTCATCAGCCAATACGACGGCTGTATTCTCTTTAGCATAGGCTTTTCTTTCCAGAATATTACCCACTGCTTTGGCCTGCCCAACACTCCCCTGCACGCCTATCACCTCCATTTCCTTAGGCTCATTGAGCATGTCGTCAGTGATCCATTTACTGTTTTCTTGCGTCCACTTGGTGGCGTATTGGCGCAGAAATACACCAGCCTCTTCTCGCTTATCTTCTAGATAAAGCTTATCTGCATCCCAGTATATAGTGGCTTTATTGTCGTTGAGTAGAATATCGAATAGCTCTTCTTCCGCTTTTGTGAGTGCGTTGAAGCCACCGAAAATGACTTTATCATAATTGAGGTCTAGCTGGTGCGTTCTCAGCCCTTCACATACTTCACGATAAAGCATACCGACATAGGCCAGGTTAGCTTCCAGCAAATGCTCTTTGAAATCGCGATGCACCTTGCTTACCTTATTCCAGGTGTTCATAAACTCCACCAGCAGTCTGCTCTTATTTTCAATACCGACAAGGTTCCTGAATTGCTTCATCGCCTCCATAGCCTCTTCACCAATACCGAAGGAAGCCTCAATCTCCTTCAAGTCCTGCAAGTTGCGGTACAGCAATTCGGTATCTACCAGATGGCGATCCACCTCATCGAAGTCACTAAGCAGTATCTGACCCCAGCTATAAAAGTTATCGAAGATAATACCCGGTTCATGCCTTTTATAGACCTTGAATAATTCAAAAACCAAAGACATATCATCCGAAACACTTCTACCGGATACCTTGACAATAAAATCCTCGATACTCAATACCTCGGGTGCCCAAAAGGCCATATTGTAGAATCGCTCACCAAGTAGCTTCTTGAAGTGAACACCAGCACGACGGGTAGGGAATACAAAACACCAATTGCGCAGAAGAGGCAACTCTTCCAGCCGGATGTCGTCAATAATATGATTTAGGAATTTCTTCATCAATCTACTTCACGGACTGATAGATCATCCACATAAACCACATATTTATATACTTTGGGGTAGCCCATTTCTTCCAGAAGCTGGGCATAGCTCCTTAGCTTACGCTTATCTCTTTCTTCTTCGTATTCGTATTTAAAAGTTACAATGACCGCCTCATCTCCACTGATCAGCACCCTGTCAGGTTTTGAGGTTTTGCCTTTATTCCATATTTCCCTTGCTGTCAAAGTTTGCCAATTCTCATCAAACCAGCCCGCAAAAACCGGTTGGTCAAACAGCGTTTTAAGCTTCACCTTGATAGCTTCAATATCTTCTTGATTAATGATGCCTTCTATGGCCAAGTTCTCCAATGTCAGGTCAATTGTATCTTCTCCCTGAATACGTTCCAACACTGCCTTCAACTTCATATTCAGCTTCATCAGTTGCGATTGTTCATCATCAAATAGAATCAGCCTGTCATTGTATTCAGTCGCCACCTTCAATCTATCACTATAGTCAGAAGAAAGGTATTGGCTCAAAGGCCGGGACAACTGTTCCAGGCCATTCTGGTCAACCTTCTTTTTGGGAGGTTCACCCAGGGCGAAATTCCAATCCTCAGCACTCCACCCTTCTCGGAAAGGGAAATAAATTGATGATAGAACACTATGAATAAGCTTATTGAGTTTATTCACTTCGCCTAAATTCTTGAACTGCTCGGCGAAGACATAGAGTTGCTCCCGGGGTCTGGTAAAAGCCACATAAGTTACGTTCAACCTATCCACTAGCCCCTCCAATAGCTCCTGACGATAGGCTCCGTCAAAACTGGAGTCCATCAGGTTCTTAGAATAGTTGAGTGGGAGCAATTTATAGGCTTCGTAGTCATCAGAGAGTTGATCCGTCCAGAATGTGCTGTTTGCCTTAGTTCTGAGTGCAAAGTCAGCAAAAGGAATGATCACTATTGGTGCCTCAAGTCCTTTAGCCTTATGGATGGTCATGACCCTGATCACATTACCAGCATCAGGGAGGCTTATGGCCAGTTTATTCTCATTGTCCTTCCACCATTCTATAAATGACTGTAGGTCGTTGATACCTTTTGAAGATAGCTTTAGGCATTCGTCCTGAAAGCTTTGGAGATAGACATCGGCCAGTGCTTCAAGCTCAAAGATGTAGACCAGTTCTTCAACCAGTTCGAAAATCGACTTACGTGCTATGGCGTGTACCCTTTTGGTAAATTGCTTAGGCAGTTGCTGTTGAAATATAGAATCCTCCCAGTCCTGTCGATAGTCTGTGAAAATTTGGTGTTTCTCCCCTTCTGCTTGCTGTTTCAATTGAAAGAACTGATGAAGTACCATGGTTTTGGCAAAGCTATCAGCAGGATCTTCGAGATAGTAAATTACTTGTATTAAGAAATTCACCAACGGAGATTCCTTCAATAGAAAGGAGCTTTCTGTCACAAAAGGAATTTCTTTCTCCTCAAAGATTTCCGCCATTTGCATGGCATAGTCCCTCTTATCCACCAACACCATCATATCGCCATAATCGTAACCACGTATTCTGGCATCTTCCACCACATCACAACATGCCTGTTTGGCTTTTTCTTTCCAATCTATTCTTTCCTTTGCCCCTGTCTTCTCATCCTTGATGGTCTCGGTATCAAAGAACTTCACGTTCACATATCCGGGATTTTCCTTTCTAGGACGTTGCACAATGTCCTTATAGGCCATGTCGATCAGTTTCTGACCCTCAGGCAAGTCTTCTGTCTCATTAAGGATGTCTTCGGCAGCTTTGAAAAAAGCATTGTTGAATTCCACCACATGCTTGGCGCTGCGCCAATTGTCACTCAATGATTCTTCCAGAGTGAAATCTTTGTACAAGTCAAGGTCTTGCTGAGCTTGCTGCAAAAGTAGATTCATATCCCCTCCACGCCAGCGATAAATGGATTGCTTCACATCGCCCACAATCATCACCTGATATTCATTGCTCAATGCGTTGGTAATCAGTGGACGCAGGTTAGACCATTGAAATTGGGAGGTATCCTGAAACTCATCAATTAAGATATGCTTGTATTGATTACCTACTTTCTCGAACAAGAATGGGGCGTCGTCATCTTCAATCACATTGTTAACTACCGCATTGGTATCGGACATCAACAGAATGTTCTGTTCGTCCCTGTATATTTTGAGCTTTTCAGAAATCGCCTCCAATAAACCATAGGAATACACATTCTTCAGCAATTCAACCGCTGAAACATACTCCCTGTAGTTTACATCAAAGTAATCGATGATCTTTCTGGCTAGATCCCCCAAACCATTGTGTACCACTTCCGCTATCAACTCTTTTTTAGAAGAAGTTTTAGCATACCATTCTTCCTCTTGGGTCATCGCCTTAAGAAAAGCCGGTGTTGGCGTGTATTTGCCTTCCAGAATATTCCTGAAATAGTTGGCTAAACTTCGAGATGCTCCTCCCTTGAAATCAGCTAAACTCAGCCCGCGTGCTTCAATGAGGTCAAGCGCTTCCCGAGCCAGTTCCTGCATCTCTGTTTTAAACTTTTCGGTTTTATCATTGAGATGGGCCACCAAATCCTTCAGCTCATCAATGGATATCTTGATCTCCCCAAAGCTCTTCTGTAACCGCTCCTTAAACAACTCCCTTCCCAATTCCAGTAGCTGAAAATCCAGGTTCCAACCCTTATCTCCCTCCAAACGATGGAAAGCAAACTCTTCCACCCATTCCTTCAAAGGCGTGCTATCCTGAAGCTCAGCATACAACATATCCAAAGCAGATTCCAGCGCCTTATCATTATCCATATCAATGTCATAGCGCATAGGTAAACCCAGTTCCTTGGCAAAAGATCTTACTATTCTGGTAAAGAAACTATCAATAGTGCTTACCTCAAACCTGGAGTAATCATGTAGAATATTTTCCAAGGCCGCTTTGGCATTACGTTGAATATTCGTTTTGATGTTCGCCTTGTCAAATTCTTCTTGCAAGGCCTTTCTCATATCAGACAGTTCACCTTTGGCCATACTAGACAGTTCACCAACGATGCGGTGCTTCATTTCTTCAGTGGCCTTATTCGTAAAAGTAATGGCCAGAATATGCTTGTAATCGTGGGGGTTTTTAACGACCAGTTTGATATACTCCTTGGTCAGTGTGAACGTTTTTCCCGACCCAGCGGACGATCGATATATTTTGAAAAGTTTAGGTGAATTCACTAACTGCAAATTAATCAATTGATACGTGAGTTATATGCTTAGTGTCAAAATCTAGGGGTACTCCACGCCACATTTGACTACAGACAGAAAAATTTCTAAGATTGTATTACACTTATTGGTTAAAAGCTGGCACTTATCAACAAAGGCAATGAAACTATGAAGACATTGAAACTGGCATTGCTCCAATACCTAACTTTGTATCAAATCATAAAAATATAGGGAAATGAAAAATCTTATTTACTTATTCATCATCGTATCAAGTGCATGCTTTATGAGTTGTAGCGGAGGAGAAAAAGCCTCCGAATCAACTGCAGAGGAAGCCGAGACCGAAGCTACACCAGAGGAGGCGGAGGCGGAAGGGGCAACTGATGAAATTGCCGCTGTAAGCATTTGGGAAAACATATCAGTAAAAGAAACCCCTGTCAAAAATGGCAAATGGATCACGTCTGTTGCCAAAGGAGAATCTGTCGTATTTCTCAATGAAACCCAGATTGATAGTGATGATAAGGATCGTGAATACATGAAAATAAGGCTTAAAGACGGTAAAGAGGGCTGGACTAGAAGTGACTTCATCGTTGCCAATGCCAAAGCTGCCGTCTTTAAAAATGATGCTGAATTGTATAAAAGGCCAGACTTACTGACCAAGGCTGATAAAAAATTTAGCAAAATGGACATTGTAGCAGTGAAGCAACAGCAAGGCGATTGGTTAGAAATTGCCGGTAAAAGGGCAGATGGTAAGTGGATTGACAAAGGGTGGATAAAGCAAGCTAACCTATCGTATGATGAAGTTGATTTGGCTGTTGCAAAATCCACCATCAAAGCTATGGCTGAAGACAATGAAGAAAAAATATTAGAAGGTCTTAATGCAGTATTGGAAGACAATGACCTGAGCACTTCCATCTTCATTTCGGACATCCAGTCCTTAGTTGACGAAATGGCCAGCGAAGAAGCTTTAGAAGAAGTTATTGATGAAGTAGTATCAGAGGAAAATGCTTCCGATTCTACAGAAGAGGGTTCTATTTAAAAGGGTTCTGTTCTTAAAATACTTTTTAAATTTTATCCCCGCCGTGCGTGTCTTACTTACGGATTCACACAGTAAAGTCGTTTTTGAAGACACGAACGGAAACTAAAACAAAAAGCCCTGTTCTTTAAAGAACCGGGCTTTTTTTATTGTCTTTATCATATTGAGCACTTTGTATCGAAAGCCGAGTGTTCTATTCTACAGTAAGATTATCAATATAATCAAGATAGATTTCTCTCAGTCGGCTGACTGATCGAAATGACTTTTCATCGCACCATCATCTCATCCCCTCATCAAATGATCAAACAATCAACACATCAAATGATCATCATTCTCCTCCGCCGAATACGAAATCCGTACTAGTATAGGAGCTGCCATAGTTGATCACCAGGTTCTTGACTTGATACAATGCATCGACCGCCTGGGATTCTTCTAGTTCCTTCAAAGGGTGTGCAAATACTGACCAGAGCACACCATTAGCCAAAGCGTATTTAGCATCTAGCGCCCGATCAAAATTGGCTTTCATTAATGTAGTCAAGTCGTCCTTGCTCAATTTGGACTCTTCTACCACACCCGCCATCAACCTCATTCTATTATTGTTCTCATCGGTGATGAGGTATATCTGTATTTCATCCAACTCATATTGGATCATGCTCCCACTCTCTTCTTTGATAATTGCCTTTTTCGCCAAAGCCAATTTCAGTTTCTTCAAATCCATGTCCTGCGCCATACCTTGCAAGGCCAAAAAGACAAAACCGATCGTTAATATTTTTTTCATAACAGCGTAATTAGGTTATTCAAAATACACAATTAAAGCCTCCAATCAAAGGCAGGGAAACCACCGCCACATCCTAATTGCAACGATGGAGTTTACGAATAAGTATCACAGACGAGTACCATAAAGACAAACTTTTGAGTGATAATGTTTTGTACTCAGCAAACGGCATCAAAAACCCAACGCAGAAACCAATGCATTTTGTTTCTAGATTATCGCTCAAAAAAACCGGCCCACTATCGAACAGAAGCACACCTTTCTTATGTGCCGAAGCATTTGCGAAGGAATGTATTGTCCGCCGATCGCATGCCGCCTAAAGCTTTAGCGATGGGGCAAGCATTTGCGGAGGCAGATCAATTGTCTCTCATGATCAGTGCATTAGCACCAAATTGATACCCAATTACGCCAAAAATATAGATGTTAGATAAGGCACTTAATCCACCAGAAGACAAAACCTGTAATATTTCCATCGCCCCCAAGACCGCCAACAAAGCTGCGGCACCTATCAGAATCCCCTGTGAGTTCTTCTTAACTGGTGTTAACATGCTACCCAGAGGGATCATCATAGAAATACCGTAAATTCCGGATAACAGGAAAATATCATATCCGCCCGTGAAATAGGCTATAAAACTCAGCAGGCCCACTGCAAATGATATCCCAATAAAATTGGCTGAAGTCCTCTCCTTCTTCGACAGTGCATACTTGCCGTACGGGTTGAACTTGAGTAGAACATTATAAACTGGTGAAATGACCCAGGTAGAAATGGCAAAGGCCATATACAAATACACTATCGGACGAATGATGACCGCCAAATCCGGGTTAGAATCGGCTATACCATTCAGTATTCTAACCCCTACTACCATACCAATGATGACCACCCATTGCATTTGG
>JBCBSS010000201.1:0-10750 GCA_039819065.1 Bacteroidota bacterium | reverse complement strand
ATGTAGAGGTATCCGGATTTCCTACTGCTGTAAAGTTATCCGAAATAGCCAAAGTGGTTAGGTTAAAGAATTTAACGTCATAAGATTCGTTTATTAGAATAAGATTATGGTCATATGAAATACTTGAAATATTGTAATAGCTCACAGGTATCACTAATGAGCCGGTTTTAAGATCAAAAATCCCAAACTTCCTTTCTTTGTATACAAGTACTTTATCGGCAATCAACCCATCGGCGTGATCTTTATCTGTAGAACTGTAGTTCAGGATAGTTCTAACGGAGTTGAATTCCATGGGCAATATTACCTTACCATTCTCATCGATAATCCCTTGATTATAACCTTCTGTTACAGTGAAAAATCTTTTATCCTCCACTTTCAGTAAAGGAGTGACACTTTCATAATGACCATTGCCGATTATTACATTTTCCTTTGAAGCAAGGGTAAATCCGTTACTTTTCTTTACAGGGAAAGCCTGTAGCTGCTGATTAGATGTGTAGTCTATTTTATGACCACATGAAGAACAGAAATTTGGTTTTCCTACTATTTTAGCTCCACAGTTTGAACAATACATTAGGGTTAGGTTTTAACTTATAATTTGAGAAATAACAACTGCCTTTTCAACGTATTCAATTAATAAATCGGATATTTTTCTGCAATTTTAATGAGGTGGCACTATATCTTTAAGATGACCCTAACGGTATGGGTTTTTTCAACCAAAAATAGTTCGAGCTTAATTACGTACAACATCAAATTATCATACGTAAGCTGCACTTCTTTGAATGTCCTTAAAAGTATCTATTCCTAACAGCCTTTCAAAATAGCTCATTTAGCGGTATCAAAGAGGCTTATGAACGATAGCGTCGGCATGTGCCCAGCATGGGTATCTTGTATCGAAGATGCCAAATTTTCTAAAGGGTAGAAACCCGCCTGACGGTAAGCAGATCCCTTACAGGCAAGTTGGTGAAGCCTGTTGGTTTCGGGCTTACGGCCGTCTCTCGATTGGTAGCCTGCCAATTTTACCATATTCATATCATACTCAATTATTAAAAACAATCTGTCCGCATGGCAGTGAATCAATCTGTGGTAGCATTCTATAAAAAAGGTCTTGTCCTTTTAAAACAAGTTCTGCTCGATTACCTCCTCTTTCTTGATGCTGTGCGTCGGCCCTTGTCTGATAAAAGATCGCTACGACATAGAAAAGGCAATCTTCTTTAGGCTTTAACCTTCTCTTAAACTCGGTCGATTGTTCAAAGGACTCTAACTCAGTTAATCCATAGCTAAATAAACTTCGCTTGTCAAGGGTCATGGTATCCAGAGGTAGGAATAATTTTACGTAAGTGTCGGGGGAATTAGGAATTGCAATTGAATCTGCCGAAAAATTGAGAGTCAGTTCTAACGGATTCCTGGTTTCGTTACTCACACGAGTAAAGAATACCAAGTAGCTATGATTGTAATTTTTATTTGTACTTCCAGTGTAAGGCCCACCTTTAGGGAAGCTATTCTGTATTATTACCCCATTATTTGTAGTCTCACTATACCATTTCGTATCTATCCCTTGTCCTTTAACGAAAGAGCAAATCGACAAAAAGAACGATGCGGATATAATAAATCTTATCATTTTCATTGTTATGTTCATGCTTTTCAAAATAGTTTATTTAGCCGTACCAAGTAGGCTTATGGATGATAGTGTCTGCCCAGCATGGGTATCTAATATCGAAGATGCCAAATTTTCCAGAGTGTGGAAAGCTACCTGACGGTTACAGGCCCCTAACAGGCCAGTTGGGGAAGCATATTAGCAAGTCGCAATGTGCCGAATTCGATTCGGGAAGACCGTACGTATAGTGGTGGTTTCAATGCTGAAGCTTCGGAGGCGTACCGTGAGCATAGAGCTCATAACCATCTCTCGATTACCAGCTTTTAAGGCTTTACTTTAAAACTTTATGAAATCGTATACTTCTTATGCACTTGACGGATATTGAATGATCTTTCCGTAGCATCAATTGTGGTAGAGTTCAGTTATCATCACCGCGCAGGGCTTGATAATTTTCTCTGTTAAAGTATCCTTTCAATAAACCAGAACAAGCCAACCAAAGCAATCATTAATGATGCAGGGACCTGTACTCGTTTTCGATACCAGCTTTTGTCTCGTATGAGCCAGACCAGTATTACAGCAGTGACCAATATCACCAACTGGCCTAATTCTACACCAATATTAAACGCCAATAGTGAAGGTACTAAATTACCTTCAGGTAGTCCGTACTCACTTAGTACAGCGGCAAAACCTAAGCCGTGCAGTAAACCGAAGCCAAATACGATGAATGGCCGCCATTTGTTGGTTTGTTTAAACACACAGTTTTCTACAGCTATCCAGACGATAGAAAGTGCAATTAGGGGTTCAACTATAGCACCAGGAACCTGTACAATACCTAAAGCAGCAATGGCCAGTGTAATGGTGTGAGCGAACGTAAAGGCAGTCACCTGCCAAAGCAATGATCCTAAAATCAAACTGGAAAAGAATAATCCCAATACAAAAAGAATGTGATCCAGGCCCTTGGGGATGATATGTTCTATGCCTGCCCTCATGAATAATAAAAATTTTTCTGGCGATGGCATTGCCGCCAATATACGCTTCCGTTGACGTTTTAAAGCTGCTTCATATTCGGCAACCATTTGCTCGTCCGGAAATACAAGCTCTCCCTGTTCGATTTCCTTGATAACAAGTTCGTCATCAGGGTGGGAGAAAGCTGCAAAACTTGAGCAAAAGAAAATGAAGAATGCGAACGTTTTAAGAAGTCTCATAGGGATATTTAAAATGAAACCAGCACGGAAATCTATGCTGGTTCTTCAAATAGCTTTTGTCGTAGTT
The DNA here is from genome assembly GCA_039819065.1 of Bacteroidota bacterium. Lineage (GTDB taxonomy): Bacteria > Bacteroidota > Bacteroidia > Cytophagales > Cyclobacteriaceae > JBCBSS01. The sequence goes on along the minus strand of JBCBSS010000201.1, from coordinate 7,884 downwards.
AGTCAGTTGAACCGTCCAATCCCCTCACCTTTAATAGTGCGTCTATCTTAGGCTGTCGTCCTCGGAATTGTGTGTAAAGCTCCATAGCTTCTTCCGTTGAGCCTTTTTCATAGACGTGTGTTCTCAATTTTGCAGCTAGCTCAGCATTAAATACATCTCCCGTTTCTTTAAACGCCTCGAAACCATCCGAGTCAAGTACAGCTGAGTGAACATAACTATAGTACCCTGAAGAATATCCGCCTGCAAAGATGTGAGAAAAGTAGGTACTACGATAGCGAGGGGCTATCTCATCAATTAGACCGATTTTAGCAAGTGAAGCTTCCTCAAAAGCATCCGCGTCTTTAAGTTCTTCTTCGGCTTTAATAGTATGCCAATCCATATCTAGTAATGATGCCGCCAGATATTCAGTATTTGCAAAACCTTGATTGAACTTAGATGCTTTCAGCAATTTGTCGATTAACTCATCAGGAATTACTTCCCCGGTTTGATAGTGGGTGGCAAAAGATTTTAGAATTTCAGGCTCGCCTGCCCAGTGTTCCAGAATTTGCGCTGGGAACTCGGTAAAATCACGAGGACCAGATGTACCTGCCATACTCTCGTAGGTAACATCGGTTAAAATGCCGTGCATGGCGTGACCAAATTCATGGAATAGTGTTGTAACATTTCCGAAACTGAGAAGCGCCGGATCATCACCAACAGGGGCTGGGAAATTACATACGTTTACAACAACAGGGCGTACACTGCCATCAAGGTTCGACTGCCCTCTAAAACTGCTCATCCATGCACCACCGCGTTTGTTGGAACGGGTGAAATAATCCCCAATGAAAATCCCTAAGTGGCTGCCATCTTTGTCTTTTACTTCCCAAACACGAGCGTCCGGATGATATACCTTAATGTCGAATTGCTCGGTAAAAGTCAGGCCCCATAATTTATTTGTGGTTTCAAATACGCCTTTGAGTACATTATCCAGTGTCAGATAAGGTTTTAACGCCGCTTCATCCAAATCATATTTGGCCTTACGAACTTTCTCTGAATACTGCCACCAGTCCCAACCTGCTATTTTGAAATCGTGACCCTCAGCATCAACAACTGCCTGCATATCGGCAACTTCTACCTTAGCCCTTTCTAGTGCAGGTTTCCATAATTGCATTAATAAATCGTAAACTTCTGAAGGGGTTTTTAACATACGCTCTTCCAACACGAAGTGTGCATGTGTTTCATAACCCATTAGCTGAGCACGTTCCGAACGGAGTTTTGCTATTTTGGCAGCGATCTCCTTATTATCTGTTTTGTTATCATTATCACCACGCTGAACATAAGCTTTGTACAACTGCTCGCGTAAATCACGGCGGTTAGATTCAGTTAAGAATGGGTACATGCTGCTCCGATGCGGCGTAAAGACATACTTATCTTTGTATTTTGCTTTTTCTTCTTCAGTTTCAGCTTTCTCCATTTTTTGCGCTGCTGTTTCAGCTGCCGCAGCGATAATACCATCGGATAGGCCGTCTAAGTCAGCTTCATCCAGAATAAGTTCAAAGCCATTGGTTTCAGCCAACAGGTTCTGACCAAATGCGGTGGTTAACTCGGAAAGCTGAGAATTGATTTCCGTAATTCGTGTTTTTTGTTCCAAATGCAACAGCGCACCACTACGAACAAATGACTTACGCCTATTTTCCAATAGTTTGAGTTGTTCGCTACTGAGGTCAAGATTTTCACGATTCTGCCAAATTGTTTCAACACGCTTAAAAAGCGCTTCATTCAACCTTATTTTGTCATTATGAGCAGAAATGAGGGGGCTTAATTCGCGTTGTAACTCCTGTAACTTAGGGTTGGTATTTGAACTGGCTAAATTGGAGAAAACACGCTGTACTTTAGTGAGTAACTTTCCAGTTCTTTCTAACTCTTCGAGCGTATTAGCAAAAGTAGGCTCTTCCGGATTATTGACGATGGCATCAATTTCAGCAAGGTTTTCTTCCATGCCTTTCTTGAACGCCGGCATAAAGTGTTCATTCTTGATTTGATCAAAAGGAGGTACACCAAACGAAGTTTCCCATTCTTGATAGAATGGATTGCCTGTTGCTTGTGTTTCAGTTTGGTCTGTTTCTATTTGACAAGCACCTAAAAGTACTATTCCCGTAATAAAAAGGAGTTTTTTCATTATTGCTTTTGTTCGTGATAAAATAAAGGTACTTGGTCTACGTATTTGAAACTAGCAGCCTTACATAACAGGCTTGAAACTTCCATAATTAGCAGATTTCGTTGTCCGAAGAGATTCATTTATGGCTGGTAACGTCAGGCTCAATGGCTAATATCTGGCATTTGCCAAGTAGCGATTAAAGCAACGAAACCGTACCACTGAAACAGACTTTCAGAAAACGGTGCATTCTAGAATACATGTCAACATAAGCAAAGGAAAATAGGACATATTAAAGTATCAGAGGATGCACTGAAATGGGTGAGCTACTTATCATTTAGTTATCATACACTTTCTTCATAATAACTGAATATCCACTTGCGCTATCAGTGAACATTATGTATAGCTATTGAAATCACGCAATTTTCACCTTTATTATCGAAGATGTGACGGCTTATATCATAGAATGATTGTCGCCTTTTCTCCTTTTAAAAGAAACTGTAACTTGTACAGTACCAAACGATAGTTTATGGGTTAATAGCCAGCTGCTTGTCCGTCTTTTCGCGATTCCGAAGCTCCAGTATATACTTTTGTGGCCTGATCTACAGCAATGGCTTGATAACCGCCATAGATACCCACACCGGTACCAATACGGTGCCCCTTCTTGCGCAATTCCCGAACCGCTTGATAACTAAATCCACTTTCCAGGTTGAGTGTTCCACCGTTGGTCATTTGAGAACCTGTGGGTTGGGAGCTTCCCACATGTCGCATCCTTGGTGCATCACCAGCCTCTTGCAAGTTCATGCCAAAGTCGATAAGATTTATCACAATCTGCGCGTGACCTTGTGGCTGCACTGCTCCGCCCATTAAACCAAAACTCACCCATGGTTTTCCATCCTTGGTAATAAAAGCTGGGATGATCGTGTGAAATGGCCTTTTGCCTGGCGCCAGTGCATTAGCATGTGTCGGGTCCTGTACGTTGAACATCTGTCCTCGGTTTTGCAGCACAAACCCTAATCCATTTGGTACCATACCGGAGGCAAATTCAAAGTAGATACTTTGGATAAGAGAGACCATATTACCGTCCTTATCTGCCACGGTTAAGTAAGTGGTGTTACCGGTTTCAATCTCAAGATCTCCAGCAGGGTAGGTGCTAGCCGCTTTGTTGGGATCGATCAGTTTGCTTCGTTCTGCAGCATAGGTTTTAGAGAGTAATTCTTTAATAGGAATCTTGTTAAACGCTGGATCGGCGTAGAATTTAGCTCTGTCTTCATAAGCCAGTTTCTTGGCCTCGGTCAACACATGTAAGTATTCTGCGCTTCCGAAGCCCATATTCTTAATATCATAACCTTCCAATATATTGAGCATTTGCAATGCGGCGGTGCCTTGCCCATTAGGGGGCAGTTCCCAAACATCGTAGCCTCTGTAATTGGTACTTAAAGGCTCTACCCATTCACCGGTATGAGAAGCCAAATCTTCATAAGTGAGGAAACCGCCATGTTTCTTCATGTAAGCATCGATAGTACGAGCGATATCACCTTTATAGAATGCATCTCTGCCTTCTTTAGCTATTTTCTCATAGGTATTGGCCAGATCTGCGTTGACGAATATTTCTCCCTTTTTTGGTGGGCGGCCATTAGGAAGGTAGGTTTTCGCAAAGCCCGGCAGGTCGACTTTATTCTGATAATTTGTCGCCATTTCAAAGGCGATTACTTCGGATACCGGGAAGCCTTCTCTACCGTATTGAATCGCCGATGACAGAATTTCCGTCATGGGTAGTTTTCCGAATTTCTCGTGCATGACAAACCATCCGTCCACAGTGCCGGGGGTAGATACGGCAAGTGGGCCGAAGAGGGGAATCTCCTTCATTCCTCTGCTTGCGAAATAATCGATATTCAAAGACTTGGGCGACCTTCCACTGCCATTAAAACCGTAGAGCTTTTCAGTTTTGGCATCCCAAACGATCGCGAAAATATCGCCGCCTATTCCACAACTGGCCGGTTCTACCAAGCCTAATACAGCGTTAGCTGCAATAGCCGCATCCATCGCCGTACCACCTTTTTGCAAGATATCCAAAGCTACTTGGGTGGCCAATGGTTGACTGGTGGCGGCCATACCGTTTTTAGCAAGAACCTCTGAACGGGTGGTAAAAGTTTGTCCAGTGATGCGATCCTGAGCTTGTGCTGCGGCAGTAATGACTAATGGAATAACTAAGGCAAGTAGCTTTTTCATGAAGAAGATATTTTAAATGCCAAAGCTAAGAAAAAAACACATGCCATATTTGAAAGGGCAGTACGGCAGGTAGTGCTCTGAATATAAGTTGGTTTGTAGCAAACACATAAAATTGCATTCCATTCTCCTCCAATAATATCTCGTTAAGAGATCTCTATGTTGAGATATAGTGAGTGATTAAAAATTGGCTAAAAGGAGTGATTCAGGGATGAAGGATAATTAAAGATGAGTAACTAGTAGCTGTCTGACATCCGTAAGTTGAAATTGTTTAGCCTTGAAATAGACACCGCTTTTATGCTGTTCATATGCGGTGATTTTATGTAGTGCTATACCTATGAACTAATAGTTATTAGTAAATGAAGAAAACAAATGTTTTATTAGCTGAAAAAATCAGATTACTAATGGAATATTATAAAATACCGGTTCCTATTAAGAAACACACAATGCAAAAAATTTGTCTTTTGCTACTGGCTTGTGTTCTAGGTGTTTTTGATGCATATGCTCAGAATGGATATTGGCAGCAAAAAGCTGATTATACCATGGATATTGATTTTGATACGGAAAAGCACCAATTCAAAGGAGAGCAAGAAATCATTTATGCCAATAATTCACAAGATACCTTGAGGAAGGTATTTTATCATTTATACTACAATGCTTTTCAGCCAGGGAGTATGATGGACATCCGTTCTCGTACAATTGCTGACCCGGACGGTCGTGTCAGAGATAGAATTTATCATTTAAAGGAGGATGAAATTGGTTACCATCGGGTGAAGGAATTAAAGCAAGATGGAACGAGCCTTAAATATGAAGTTACGGGTACTATACTAGAAGTGGAATTGGCTAAGCCTTTATTACCCGGTAAAACGACCAAGTTGAGCATGAAGTTCGACTCTCAAGTACCCGTTCAGATACGTAGAACGGGAAGAGATAACAAAGAAGGGGTCTCTTATTCGATGACCCAGTGGTATCCTAAATTGGCTGAATATGATAAGCATGGATGGCACGCTGACCCATACGTAGGAAGAGAATTTCACGGTGTTTGGGGAAGCTTTGATGTAACCATTCATCTAGATGCTGAATACTTGATCGGTGGTACAGGATATCTTCAAAATGCGCAGGAAATAGGGCATGGATATGAAGATAAATCAAAGCCAGTAAAAAGAAAGAAAGGAAAAAAGTTGAGCTGGCATTTCAAAGTTGATGATGTGCATGATTTTGCATGGGCGGCTGATCCTGATTATGTCCATGAAATTGTTAAAGCAGAGGGTATCCCTGACCTTCACTTTATTTATCAAAGAGAAAATAATTTGGCCGCGAATTGGGATAGTTTGAAGCGTTATGCCGTAAAAACTTTCCAAATAATGAATCAGAAGTACGGGAAATATCCGTACAAAGATTACTCTATTATTCAGGGTGGAGATGGCGGTATGGAATATCCGATGGCCACTTTAATTAATGGGGGCGGCAGCTTTAGAGGATTGGTGAGTGTTACGGTACACGAGTCTATTCACTCATGGTATCAAGGTGTTTTAGCTTTTAATGAGTCAAAATACCCATGGATGGATGAAGGGTTTACTACCTATTGCCAATATATGATAATGGATGTTTTATTCAATGAAAACCGATTAAATCCGCTATCCAGAGCTTATAGTGCATATCAAATGTTGGTTGAGGCTGATCTTCAGGAACCAATGACGACACATGGAGATCATTATGATAAAAACAGGACATATGGTGTTTCAACGTATCTAAGAGGCGCTATTTATCTACATCAATTAAGTTATATCATCGGGCAAAAATCCTTTGATCAGGGAATGCTTGACTTATGGAATCAATGGGCATTTAAACATCCGGACCCTACTGACTTCAAACGTGTGATGGAAAAACGATCTGGACTGGAGTTAGACTGGTACAATGAACAATGGATTGGTACAACCAATACAATCGATTATGCGATCAAATCAATGGAATTAACAGCGGATTCATCAGTTATAACGATTGAGAAGATTGGATTGCATCCCATGCCTTTAGATGTAGTAGTGACTTTTGAAGGAGGCGAACAAAAGCTATTTTACATTCCATTAGAAATTATGCGAGGACATAAGCCAAGAGAAGAAGGAATGCCAAACAGAGTTGTGATGGAAGATTGGCCATGGCCTTATCCTTATTATGAATTGAGAATAGAAGGAAAAGTCAAATCCGTTGAGCTTGACCCTTCACTTAGAATGGCTGATGTTGATCGTTCCAACAACCTCTTTCCTTCGCCTTCTTCTCATAAGTTTTTCGGAAAGAAGAACCCTAAAGGAAATTAAGTATTTAGTATTACTAATAATATTGAAAAGGATAGCTATTGGTTTAGTTATCCTTTTTTGTTGGCCTTTCTATTAAATAATCAAAAGTGATGTTTTAATGTTTGTCTGATAATAATGTCATTACATTTTACGTCAGACAGGATGCATTAACTCGCTAAGTTCAGCGTTTCATTGTTGTGGGTGACAGCTGGCTATGATGACTGACAAAACCCCGTTCATTCAGAGTATTTGTCGCACGTCATTTGTAGATGTTGGAGAATTCTAGAAAGCTCACCCTCACGATCCAAGTTCACTAAAACCAGGGAATCAAGGCGGTCTTTTTTCTTCAATTCCATTCGTTCAAATTCAAAAGCGAAATCATCCAGCCATAAGAATTCTGAATCCCAATCTAACCCTTCAGTTTTACTATCATTCCAGTTGGTTGGCAAAATTTTAGAAATGTTTGATAGATCTGGTTCTTGGTAGTAGCCACTCAAATATTCTACGGCTCTATTTGCCCCAGTTCTGCAATGTGTTGTGAGCCAAAAACAGCTAAAACTTTGATTAGCAAAACTCAAAAGTTCACTTGCCCCATCAGGAACTTGTTTGTTTCTCGTCAAGAGTACACCATCGATATCGAAGTATAAGTTCATTGAATTGAAAAAGTTGAGTCAAAGGATATGGTGTACAACAGTCTCGATTATGAGTAGTTGCCTAAGGTTGCGATTAACTTTGCAATTGCGGACCCAGTTGGGAATTCCGCAGGAATTTTCAAAGTAGGTGAGCAGAAGCAATTACTTATAGCCATTATTCATTTAGTATTTTCAGAATGTCTTTTTGTACTTCTCTTTGCGTATTTATTAATTCCACCATCATTATTTTCAGTACTACTTTTTCCTTTTTACCTGTTTCAGTCAAATTGGAATAGATGAAATCTAAAAGTTTATTCCTTTTGTATTTTAAGAGTTCATTTCCTTCTTCTATGTCCGCTAAAATGGATAATTTATCGTATTCTATTAATTCTATTTTTGAGTTCGATAGAGCATTCCAGTAATTAAGTTTAATAAACGGACCATTAACTCCTCCTGCTTTTTCAATAACCTCTATTAATGGCATTGTTTCATTATTCGAATAAAAGTCAAGAGAGTCTACTAATACTTTTTGGAAAGGTGTCTTTACGGTTATTTCGTTATCAGTATCTCTAAGTTCTTTTTTCAAAGAGAAGTA
>JBCBSS010000200.1:0-11106 GCA_039819065.1 Bacteroidota bacterium | reverse complement strand
TATTAAGAAATTGAAGAACCAAAGGCGATTGTCATTGGTTCTTTTTTTTCTTAATATATATCTATCAGACTTTAATCTCTACATCAACTCCACTTGGTAATTCAAGTTTCATCAAAGCATCAACCGTCTTAGTACTATTAGAATAAATATCTACTAGCCTCTTGTAAGTACAGAGCTGAAATTGTTCTCTAGACTTCTTGTTTACGTGTGGAGACCTTAACACTGTGAATTTCTCTTTGATAGTAGGCAATGGAATAGGTCCGCTTACCACAGCTCCCGTAGTCTTTACCGCTCTTACTATCTTCTCAGAAGACTTGTCCACCAAGTTGTGGTCGTAAGACTTAAGTTTGATTCTAATCTTTTGTGTCATAATATCACAATAATACTTTCTTCAATCTGTAATTAGCTGACCGCTGCTCCACGAACATCTTCTATAATGCTTTCTGCCAAATTCTTAGGCACAGGATCATAATGTGAGAATGTTAATGAGGCCGACGCTCTTCCTGATGTAATAGTTCTAAGATCTGTTACGTATCCAAAAAGTTCGGACAAAGGCACATCGGCCTTAATTACCTGGGCCCCACCTTTCGTGTCCATACCTTTCATGATGCCGCGCCTTTTGTTCAAGTCACCTGTAACCGATCCGGTGTATTCATCTGGCGTTACAACTTCAACGGACATAATTGGTTCTAATAACTGGGGCGATGCCTTTTTACCGGCCTCTTTGAATCCAAGTTTTGCCGCTAACTCGAAAGATAATGCGTCTGAATCCACATCATGGAAAGAACCATGGAACAATCTGATATACATTGAGTCTAGAGGATACCCGGCCAATGGGCCATTGATCATAGCACTATCAAAACCTTTTTGGATTGCAGGGATAAATTCCTTAGGAATCACACCACCTACAATTTGGTTCTGGAAGTCCAAACCTGATTTACCATCTGTCCTTGGACCTATTTCAAATACTATATCAGCAAACTTACCTCTACCACCAGTCTGCTTTTTATATACTTCCTTATGCTCAACATTCTTAGTAAGAGCCTCTTTATACGCCACTTGAGGAGCGCCTTGATTAATCTCTACTTTGAATTCCCTTTTTAATCTGTCGATGATAATTTCAAGGTGTAATTCACCCATTCCACGTAGGACAGTTTGCCCCGTCTCGTGGTCGGTCTCCACTCTGAGTGTTGGATCTTCCTCTACTAGCTTTGAAATTGCAACACCTAATTTATCAACGTCAGCTTGTGTTTTAGGCTCTATAGCGTACCCAATAACTGGCTCTGGGAATGACATCGACTCTAAAATGATCTTGGACTTCTCCCCTACAAGTGTATCACCTGTCTTAATGTCTTTGAAACCAACACCAGCACAAATATCTCCAGCTTCAACTCTATCGATTGGGTTCTGCTTGTTTGAATGCATCTGCATCAAACGGGAAATTCTCTCCTTTTTATCGGTCCTCATATTATATACATAAGAACCCGAATCTAGTGTCCCACTGTAAACTCTAAAGAAACACAGTCGTCCGACAAACGGATCTGTCGCGATCTTAAAGGCAAGTGCAGAGAATGGCTCATCGTTATCCGGTTTACGCTCTATTTCTTCATCCGTATCCGGATTTACACCTACTACCGGAGGCAGGTCAAGCGGAGATGGCAGATAAGCACATACAGCATCCAACATGGCCTGAACTCCTTTATTCTTGAATGCTGACCCACACAATACAGGGGAGAAAGACATGTCGATAACAGCTTTCCTTATCGCGCTCATCATTTCTTCCTTAGTTATTGAATCCGGATCTTCAAAGAATTTCTCCAAAAGAGCGTCGTCATATTCGGCAACGCTTTCTACTAACTGTTGCCTCCATTCGTCTACAGTATCTTTAAGGTCTTCAGGAATGTCTACAGTTTGATAAGTCATTCCCCTATCCTCCTCATTCCAAACTATTGCTTCATTAGTAATTAAATCAACAACACCTTTGAAACCGTCTTCTGCACCAATTGGAACCTGAAGTGGGACAGGATTCGCACCAAGCTTCTCTTTGATTTCATTAACAACGTTAAAAAAATCTGCTCCCGCTCTGTCCATTTTATTCACAAAACAGATTCTTGGTACTTTGTATTTATCAGCTTGCCGCCATACAGTTTCTGATTGAGGTTCGACACCTGAAACAGCGCAGAACAAAGCAACCGCTCCATCCAACACCCTCAAAGAACGTTCGACCTCAACAGTGAAGTCAACGTGTCCAGGAGTGTCTATAATATTAACACGATATTCATCAGTGTTATCTGTTGGCACTCCTTGGGTCATTGGATACTTCCAAAAAGTCGTCGTTGCCGCTGAAGTGATTGTTATACCTCTTTCTTGCTCCTGCTCCATCCAGTCCATGGTTGCAGCACCATCATGCACCTCACCTATCTTGTGACTCAGACCTGTATAATACAGTACCCTTTCGGTTGTTGTTGTCTTTCCGGCATCAATGTGAGCCATGATGCCTATATTACGTAAGAACTTTAAATCCTTTTTAGCCATTATAAGAGATAATTAAAATCTGAAGTGTGAAAATGCCTTGTTAGCTTCAGCCATTCTGTGAGTATCATCCTTCTTTTTTATAGCTGCACCTTCTCCCTTCGCAGCTGCGATTATTTCGGCCGCTAATCTGTCGGTCATTGTTTTTTCACCCCTCGACCTGGCATAGCGTATTAACCACTTTATGCCCAAAGTAACTTTTCGGTCCGGCCTTACTTCAGTAGGCACTTGGAATGTAGCCCCTCCAACTCTTCTACTTTTTACTTCTACTGCTGGCATAATATTGTTTAATGCCTTCTTCCAAGTTTCTAAACCGTTTTCTCCTAGCTTGTCTTCAACTTTATCCACAGCACCATAGAAAATTGCGTATGCCACATTTTTCTTACCATCTTCCATCAAGTAATTAACAAATCTGGTAACAAGTGTCTCACCATACTTGGGATCAGGCAGGACGTATCGTTTTTTAGGTTTTGCCTTTCTCATTTTCTATCGCTTAAATTATTTTTTAGGTCTTTTAGCTCCGTATTTGGACCTGGCTTGCAGCCTGCCATTTACGCCAGCAGTATCAAGTGCTCCTCTGATAATATGATATCTAACTCCAGGTAAGTCTTTCACACGACCTCCTCTAATCAATACTATCGAGTGCTCCTGTAGATTATGTCCTTCTCCTGGTATGTATGCATTGACTTCCTTTCCGTTAGTCAACCTCACTCTCGCAACCTTTCTCATTGCAGAGTTCGGCTTCTTGGGAGTAGTAGTATACACCCTTGTGCAGACACCTCTCCTTTGTGGACAAGAGTCAAGAGCCGGCGATTTTGACTTGGACGTCAACCTCTTTCTCCCTTTTCGTACTAATTGCTGTATAGTAGGCATTTATTCTTACTTTTTTAAATCACCCCTTTGAATTTGGGACTGCAAAGGTATTAAAACTGAAAATAGGATGCAAAAGTTTATAAACTATTTTGCATCCTACTTATTAAGTCGAATAATGATTATTAAGCTTCTCCCACCGTTCCTCCAAAGTTTATCGGAAAACGGGGGGCTTCTTCAGTCTTCTTAATCGGACCAAAAGCTTCTTCGTATTTTAGAATATTATCGCTTAAAGCAGACAATAAACGTTTTGCATGCTCTGGAGTGATAACTATTCTAGATTTCACCTTAGCCTTGGGAACACCAGGCATTAATCGAATAAAATCTATTACAAACTCACTGTTTGAATGAGCTATCATTGCCAGATTAGAATACATACCTTCGGCAATATCCTCCGAAAGTTCTATATTAATTTGACCAGAATTTGCCTTCTTTTTGTCCTTTTCGCTATCCATTATCTTGGGTATGTATCTCTTCACGTTCCGAGTCATACCTTTCCTTTGAAGCTATAAGACCCTCATATTCTTCTATAGAATTAACAAGCAAGTTGTCAAACTGTCTTTGGCCAGTTCCCGCAGGTATTAAGTGACCGACAATTACGTTTTCTTTCAGTCCCATTAAGTAATCCGTTTTACCACGAATTGCTGCCTCGCTGAGGACTTTGGTGGTCTCTTGGAATGACGCGGCAGACAAGAAACTTTCCGTTCTTAATGAAGCTTGCGTGATTCCTTGAAGAGTAGGCTTCGATACTGCAGAGACAGCATCACGAACCTCTACCAGTTTTTGGTCCTTTCTTTTAAGAGAAGAGTTCTCGTCTCTAAGCTCACGGGCTGATATAATTTGCCCAGGCCTTAAAGACTCAGAATCTCCATTATCAACAACAATCTTCTTATCTAGTATAGAATCGTTCTCTTCCCTGAATGTAAATTTATCTACAGCCTCACCAGGCAAGAAACTAGTATCTCCTGGATCCAGTATTTGAACTTTCTGCATCATTTGGCTTACTATAGCCTCAATGTGTTTATCATTGATTTTAACACCTTGTAATCTATATACCTCCTGAATTTCATTAACCAAGTACTCTTGTACTGCTGTAGGTCCTTTAATCGCCAGTATATCAGCAGGTGTAATTGCTCCGTCGGACAAAGGTTGCCCTGCCTTGACGAAGTCGTTGTCTTGAACCAATATGTGTTTGGATAAAGGAACAAGGTATCTTTTCCTCACCCCATCCTTCGACTCGATGAAGATTTCCCTATTACCACGTTTTATTCCTCCATAGGTCACTACACCATCTATCTCACTAACCACAGCTGGGTTAGATGGATTCCTAGCTTCAAAAAGCTCTGTGACCCTAGGCAAACCTCCAGTGATATCTCTTGATTTACCCATTGTACGAGGTATTTTGGCAAGAACCTGACCCGCCTTAATTTTTTGGCCGTCTTGAACCGAAAGGTGTGCACCTACAGGAATATTATAAGTCTTAGGTTCATCGGCCTTGCCTTGAATTACCAAAGCAGGGTTTTTAGTCTTATCTCTAGTTTCTGTGATTACTTTTTCCCTGTGTCCAGTTTGCTCATCCGATTCCTCTTTGTAGGTAATACCTTCAATGATCGAATCAAATTCAACTGTTCCATCCAGTTCTGATAGTATCACTGCATTATATGGATCCCAGAAACATATCTCATCACCTTTTTCTACTTTATCTCCTTCTTTGACTTTCAAGAATGCTCCGTATGGAACATTGTTTGTGATCAAGATGCGGCCGTCGTCATTAACAACTTTGACCTCACCAGTTCTTCCCATAACAACGCGTACCTTTTCACCTTCAGCGTCAGTCGTGGAAATAGATCTTAGCCCTTCAAACTCTATCTTACCACTGAACTTAGCTCTAATTGAAGCATCCACCGCGATATTAGCAGCAGTACCACCTACGTGGAATGTACGTAGTGTTAGCTGGGTGCCAGGTTCACCAATCGATTGTGCTGCAATCACTCCGACTGCCTCACCTGCTTCAACCATTCTACCTGTAGCCAAGTTTCTACCATAACACTTAGCACATCCTCCGTGCTTAGTCTCACATGTCAATAACGACCTTATTTCAACCTCTTCGACACTGGTTTCATCTATATATCGCGCTATCTCTTCCGTTACCTCTTCATTCGCGCCGATAATAAGTTCGTCTGTAAGCGGATCGTATATATCATTGACAGTCACTCGTCCTAGTATTCTTTCAGATAACGGTTCCACTATTTCCTCGTTATCCTTAAGTGCTGCGACCGTGAGTCCTCTTAAGGTACCACAATCCTCCTCAGTAATTACAAGATCCTGAGCTACGTCAACCAATCTTCTGGTCAGATAACCTGCATCAGCGGTTTTGAGGGCAGTATCTGCAAGACCTTTACGAGCACCGTGTGTAGAAATAAAGTACTCGATTACATCAAGGCCTTCCTTGAAATTCGAAAGGATTGGGTTCTCAATGATAGATCCAACTGAACCAACCAAGTTCTTCTGAGGTTTAGCCATCAGCCCCCTCATGCCACCTAGCTGACGAATCTGTTCTCGTGAACCACGAGCACCTGAGTGCATCATCATGTAAATCGAGTTGAAGCCCTGATCATCGTCTTCCAATTGCTGCATCAAAGTGTTGGTCAACTGCGTATTAGTACGAGTCCAAATATCAATAACCTGATTATAACGTTCGTTATCTGTGATTAGACCCATCAAATAGTTATTCCAAACTACATCTACCTCTTTCTTTGCATCAACTACTAATTCTTCTTTTTCTTTCGGAACAGCCACATCGTTAAGCCCTATGGATAAACCGCCCATGTAAGCAGTTCTAAAGCCTAATTGCTTAATGTCATCCAAGAACTGGCCAGTGCGCGCCAAGCCCGAGATTTTAAAGACTAATGAAATAATCTTTTGTAATTTTTTCTTGGTAAGTAATTCGTCCACATACCCCACTTCCCGTGGAACTAGTTGATTGAAAATTACCCGACCTGCTACTGTCTCAATAACTTTTTCTACTAGCTCTTCATTCTCATCTCGAATTAACGTCCTAACCTTAACATAAGCCTGACGAGAAATTTGCCCTTCATTTAAAGCAATAATTACTTCCTCAGGACCGTAGAATTCCATACCCTCACCTTTAACTGGCTGGTCTTCTGTACCTCTTCTTCCCTTAGTGACATAATAAAGACCAAGTACCATATCTTGAGAAGGTACAGTTATAGGTGCACCATTAGCCGGGTTTAAAATGTTATGTGATGATAACATCAACATAGAGGCTTCAAGGACAGCTTCTTGCCCCAATGGAACGTGAACTGCCATTTGGTCACCGTCAAAGTCTGCGTTAAAGGCCGTACATACCAGTGGGTGTAACTGAATAGCTTTACCTTCTATGAGCTTAGGCTGGAAAGCTTGAATACCCAATCTGTGAAGTGTAGGAGCTCTGTTCAGAAGAACCGGATGTCCTTTAAGTACATTCTCCAGAATATCCCAGACAACCGGGTCTTTTCGATCTACAATCTTTTTGGCTGACTTAACTGTCTTAACAATACCCCTTTCTATCAGCTTTCTGATGATAAATGGCTTGAAAAGTTCGGCAGCCATGTCTTTTGGAAGACCACACTCATGCAGCTTGAGTTCTGGTCCTACCACAATCACTGATCGTCCAGAATAATCAACTCTTTTACCCAGTAGATTCTGACGGAACCTTCCTTGTTTTCCCTTAAGCATATCACTTAGAGACTTAAGCGCCCGGTTACCGTCCGATCTAACAGCGTTAACTTTTCTTGAGTTATCAAATAATGAGTCGACAGCTTCCTGAAGCATTCTTTTTTCGTTTCTAAGAATAACTTCTGGAGCTTTGATATCTATTAGTCTTTTAAGACGATTGTTTCGGATTATTACCCTTCTGTAAAGATCGTTAAGATCTGACGTCGCAAACCTACCTCCATCAAGAGGAACTAGTGGCCTCAGTTCAGGAGGAATAACAGGTACCATCCTAATTACCATCCATTCGGGTCTGTTTTCAATCCTTTTTCGAGCATCTCTAAAAGCCTCTACAACCTTAAGTCTTTTCAACGCTTCGGCTTTACGCTGTTGAGAAGTGTCGGTAGCAGCCTGGTGTCTCAATTCGTAGGACAGATTGTCTAGCTCTAGTCTGCTCAAAAGCATTTCAAGCGCTTCTGCACCCATCTTTGCAATGAACTTGTTAGGATCATCGTCGTCAAGAAGCTGATTCTCTCTAGGCAGCTTATCTAGAATATCCAGATACTCATCTTCCGTCAAGAAGTCCATTCTAGCTAAACCATCCTCCTCTTTCACGCCTGGCTGAATAACCACATAGCGCTCATAATAGATGATTTGATCCAACTTTTTAGTAGGAAGACCGAGTAAATATCCGATTTTGTTCGGTAATGATTTGAAATACCAGATATGAGCTACAGGGACGACAAGTTCTATGTGTCCCATTCTTTCTCTTCTGACCTTCTTCTCAGTAACCTCAACACCACATCGGTCACAAATAATACCCTTGTATCTTATTCTTTTGTATTTACCGCAGTGACATTCCCAATCTTTAACTGGTCCGAATATGCGTTCGCAAAATAAACCACCCATTTCTGGCTTATACGTTCTATAATTAATGGTTTCAGGTTGCGTTACCTCACCATGAGAACTCTCCAGAATTGATTCTGGCGACGCCAGACTAATAGTGATTTTGGAAAAATCGTTATTTATTTTTTTGTTTTTCCTAAAAGACATAATGGTAGGTTATATATTAATTCTTATTGTCTAAAAACTGATAATTCTTCACGTACTAATCCATGGTAATTTCAAGGGCCAAACCTCTTAATTCATGAACTAATACATTGAATGATTCCGGAATATTTGGCTTATTCATATTCTCCCCTTTTACGATAGCCTCATATGCCTTAGCTCTTCCGATAACATCATCTGACTTAACTGTCAAAATCTCTTGTAGCACATTGGCTGCTCCAAACGCTTCGAGAGCCCAAACTTCCATTTCACCGAATCTCTGCCCTCCAAATTGTGCTTTACCACCTAATGGCTGTTGAGTTATCAAGGAGTATGGGCCAATCGACCTAGCATGCATTTTGTCATCAACCAAGTGACCAAGTTTCAACATGTAAGTTATACCTACAGTAACAGGTTGATCGAATCGTTGTCCAGTCAAACCGTCAAATAAGAAGGTTCTTCCGAATTTAGGCAAGTTAGCTTCAGATAATTCACCAGCTACATCTTCCATGCTAGCTCCATCAAAGATTGGAGTTGCATATCTCCTGCCTAATTTAAGGCCTGCCCAACCAAGTACCGTTTCATAAATCTGACCTAGGTTCATCCTTGATGGAACCCCTAGTGGGTTAAGACATATATCAACAGGACTTCCGTCTTCAAGGAATGGCATATCCTCTTGACGTACGATCTTAGCAACAACTCCCTTATTACCGTGGCGACCAGCCATCTTATCTCCTACTTTGAGCTTGCGCTTCTTAGCAATGTATACCTTCGCTAGTTGTACAATACCTGCGGGAAGTTCATCACCTACTTCCAAAGTGAATCTCTCGCGTTTAAACTCACCAGCTATTTCGTTTCTCTTAACGTTATAGCTCTTTACCAAGCTTACAAGAATAGAGTTAGTATCTTCATCATCTGTACAACCGTCCAAAATAAGGTCACTAATCAAATTAGCTTCCTCTGGTACATTATAGTTGCTTTCATCTTTATAGATATTCTTCTCAGGGAAGAAGTTCTCCTTAATATTAGTAATTGAGAACTTCACACCTTTACTCATGATCACGTCTCCAAACTTATGCTTGATTCCCAAGCATGTCTTACTTTCTAGCACCTTAGCCAATTTCAATATCATTTGATCTTTGATATCTCTTAAATCTTGGCTATATCTGGATTTCAGTACTTCTATTTCTTTTTTAGCTTTCGCTCGAAGTTCCTTGTCTTTTTTAGGTCTAGAAAAAAGCTTAGTATCTATTACAACTCCTTTGAGAGATGGAGGGGCTTTTAGTGAGGCATCCTTAACATCACCAGCTTTATCACCGAATATGGCTCTAAGAAGCTTTTCTTCAGGAGTAGGATCTGTTTCACCCTTCGGCGTAATCTTACCAATTAGAATGTCTCCCTCTTTAACTTCGGCGCCCATACGAATGATACCATTCTCATCTAGGTTTTTGACGGCCTCTTCACTGACGTTAGGTATCTCAGAAGTAAGTTCTTCTTCTCCCCTTTTTGTATCTCTAACTTCTAGTTCATATTCATCAATATGAATGGAAGTATAAATGTCTTCTCTAACTACTCTCTCAGAAATTACGATAGCATCCTCAAAGTTGTAACCTTGCCAAGGCATGTATGCCACAACCAAGTTTCTTCCAAGCGCCAATTCTCCATTATTGGTAGCATAACCTTCACATAAAGGTTGCCCCTTAGTAACTGGCTCTCCTTTAATGACTATTGGTTTTAAGTTGATACAAGTGTCTTGATTTGTTCTTCTGAATTTGATCAAATCATAAGTCTTGTATTCGTCATCAAAATTGATAAGCTTATCTCGATCAGACAGATCATACTTGATCACTATTTTCTTAGCATCAACATAATCTACTACACCATTTTCTTCTGCCAAAACAAGTGCTCTTGAATCCAGTGCAACTCTACCTTCCAAACCTGTACCGACAATCGGTGCCTCAGGCTTCAATAATGGTACAGCTTGACGCTGCATGTTTGAGCCCATCAAAGCCCTATTCGCATCATCATGCTCCAAGAAAGGAATCAATGATGCAGCTACCGAAACGATTTGGTTTGGTGCAACATCCATATATTGAACCTCCTGATTCTCAACTACAGGGAAGTCACCTTCATATCGTGCTTTTACTTTATCGTTAACGAACTCTCCACCGTCATCCAAAGGAGCGTTTGCTTGCGCAATGTTGTTGTTATCTTCCTCTTCAGCAGTTAGGTAAACTACATCAGAACTCATATTAACAATCCCTTCCTTTACCTTACGATAAGGGGTTTCGATGAAGCCCATATGGTTTACTTTGGCGTGAACGCAAAGTGATGATATCAAACCAATGTTAGGACCTTCCGGAGTTTCGATAGTACAGAGACGACCATAATGCGTATAATGAACGTCCCTTACCTCGAAACCAGCTCTTTCTCTTGACAGCCCCCCTGGGCCCAGAGCCGACATCCTTCTTTTATGTGTAATCTCGGCCAATGGATTAGTTTGATCCATGAACTGAGAAAGTTGATTAGTACCGAAGAAAGAGTTTATAACGGAAGAAAGGGTTCTGGCATTAATCAGGTCAACAGGTTTGAAATCTTCATTATCCCTAACATTCATTCTCTCTTTGATCGTTCTGGCCATCCTGGCCAAACCTACACCAAATTGAGTATATAATTGCTCACCTACGGTTCGCACTCTTCTGTTACTCAAGTGATCAATATCATCTACTACCGCTTTTGAATTGATAAGACCTATCAAGTATTTAACGATGAGAATAATATCTTCTTTGGTAAGTACTTTCTGTTCAGAGTCAATATCAAGGCCCAACTTCTTATTGATCCTATATCTACCAACCTCTCCAAGGTCATACCGTTTCTCACTGAAAAACAGACTTTGAATGATATCACGAGCGGTTTGTTCATCAGGAGCTTCAGTATTCCTTA
>JBCBSS010000199.1:0-11214 GCA_039819065.1 Bacteroidota bacterium | reverse complement strand
TTTATATATAACTAAAAATCATTAACCATGAAAAAATCTAAGCTATCACTCGAAAAGCTATATGATATTTAATTTATAGGAAATACGGTCCTAGTAAGTCCCAAAACAGGCATAGCCGATACCAGTAAGGTTTACTGTATGGTCAATTTGATGAGCGACAGGTAGCATGCTAATGCTCCACTGCGACACCAAATATTCATAAATAATGGAATGTGCTAGCAGAAGCTACTCTCGGCTTTGAATGGGGATCCAAATCTCTTCCTCCGAGTCAGGGTCGTTGTTTCTATACTTTGAGCCCAATACTTCAAAATGTGGGCGGTGATCAAGGTCGTATTCGGAGGCCGGAAGCCATTGAGAGAAAATCTTTTGGAAAATACTGGTATCAGAACTCAGGCCTTTATAATCAAATACAGCATAAAGGCCTCCGGGCAATATGAATCTTTCGAGCTTGTCAGGGGCATTATCATAAGAAGATACTTCCACCGCTGCCCACTTAACAAACTCGTTGTTTGGACTGAATTGCCTGAAATAGTCTACAGGATATTCTTGAAGGGAAAACTTGTCTTCGCTGACAGTATCACTTATCGTTGTCCTCAATGGCATGAAACCAGACCAAAGCTCGCCAGTCCTGTTTTGTACCAATGACATTTTCAAAGACATGCCTAGTAACTTTTTCTCTTTTAGGGTTAAAATGCGTGGGTTTAAGGTATCTGTATTGGCCATCATCTGAATTAGATTTCTATGATAATAAGGGTATGATTGGCTGCGCTCTTGAAATGCACCAAAGTGCCGTCTTATGTTTGAAGGGCTAACCCTCCTAAAAAAAGGCAGGCCTTTCGATTATTACGACTTGTAAAAGCATTTTCATCCGTGCCAGTTAGGCATCTATTTTTGCCTAGGCGATAATTTTACAGAGAATTTACCTGGCATCATAGCAAAGGCCATTATCTCTTCCACATTCCCTGGTTCTGTCACTAGTGATATATCGAAATGCCTGCATAGCATGGCTGCAACCATTTTGATCTCGGTTAGGGCCAGGCTCCTTCCGGGGCAGTAGCGCGGTCCTCCTCCGAAAGGAACAAATGCGTTAACATTGTGCTTTTCAAATTGATCATCACGATCGCTTAGCCAGCGTTCTGGCAAAAACTCGGCAGCTTTGGTAAAATGCTCGTCTTGCAATACTGCATATCGGGTTTGGACAACCACTCCGGTACCTCGAGGTACGTTTACATCACCAAGTACAACATCTTTTAGTGGCTCAAAAAACAACAGTGGTGCCACGGGTTTGAGTCTCATCGATTCATGCGCTACTGCTTCGATATAGGATAGTTTACCGATTTGATCATATCCTTCAGCAATGCCATCTTCATTCGGTATGATATGATCAGCCTCTTCTTGCATTTTCCGCTGTACTTCCGGGTTGAGGCACATATAATATACCATCCAGGACAGCGAGTGTGCCGTGGTATCTTCTCCAGCGAGTAACATTGTAAACACATTCCCGACGATTTCATGGTCAGATAGTGTGTCTTCTTTTCTAGATTCGGCCAATAGTGCTTCAAGAAAATTGGTGGGTCGGTCATAAAGCTCAGGTTGTGACTTCATTTTCTCTCTAGTGGTAGAAATAAATTCAACAACCTTTTCTTTGATTGCAGCCATTGATCTTTCAAAGGCCCTATCAGTAGGCATCTTAAAATATCTCCAGTACGGAATAGGTGCGTTGATACGCCTGAAAAGCGAAGGAAACACTTTTTCCAAGTGGGCTTGAATGGCATCGGACTCTTCATCCAGTGTGTTCATATTGTAACCGAAGGCTAGATTGGTAGTGACATCTACGGTAAAGCGCATCAGGTCATTCTGAATATCGATAACTCCCTCAGTTGATACCGATTTGTCCCATCGTTTTTTGAGCTTTCTGGCTACTTTGATAAGTGTTGGAAAGAATTCTTTCAGGTGACCGACATTAAGGCTTTGGGCGGTGATACGCCTTTGTTTCTTCCAATCCGTTCCTTCAGCGTTGAATACACCATGTATGCCTGCCTCCTGAATTACGTTGTCCATTTTGGTAAGTCGGCGGTAACCTTCAGGTCTTTGTTTAAGTATTTGCTGCCCTAGTTCAGGATCAGTAGTGACGACTACCGGATTTTTACCAAATTTAATTTTGTACAGCGAACCGTAGGCTTGACTCCATGTTTCCAGCGATTGGTGTAGCTTTTTGAGGTCTATTTGATGAATGTTGCCGAGTAAAGGCACTCCTTTGGGCCCTGGAAGCTCATCTATATTTCTGACAACTACCTCTTTCAAAGGCTTTTCTTGCTTTGCATCGACCCAACTCCTTAGATCTTCGGTTTCAATTAATAAGCGGTCATCATCAACGCGACTCTTGAACTTCCTTAGGCAAACACTATCGTCATTGACTTTTTCTCCGGAAGCACAATCGAAAGTCCAACCGTGCATGTGGCAAATGAGATTGCCTTTATGCACTTTGCCCTCGGATAGCATGGCCATTTGGTGCGGACAATGACCCTGATACACGTTTATTGCGTCGCCTGTTTTGACGGCCACCAGTTCTACCCCTTCCACTTGAAAACCAAAGGGTTCGTTTTCTATAATTTGACTGATGTGAGCAACTGGTATTAGGGTAGGTGTAGTTGGTTTTATCGACATGTAAATAAGCGAATGGTCTTTGGAAAGGTATTACTATATGCTTGTATCGCCTAAATATAAAAGTCTAGTAGCAGGTTAGAAACTAATACATAAGTATTTATACAATTTAAAGGTTAGTCGGTCAAAGCATATAAAAAAAGGAGCGTTCAAGTGTGTACTTTAGCGCTCTTTCTCAGTGTACAGATACAAGTCCAACTAGAACTTATATTCCAATGATAACCCATGGGCGGAAGTACTGAAATTGCCTCTTGGGAATTGATAATTGTATCTATAGTTGATCCCTATCCTATGTCCGTTATCCAAGTCTACGGTAAGGCCACTTCCTACAATCGAACCTAGGTTATAACCGAAGGTTCTACCGGGATCCTGTATTTCCCGCTCATTAGTGTATACAGTAATTGGCCTCCTATCAATAAACGTAATGCCAAATACATCTTCTAATAAGAGCGTTCCGTTGTTTCTCTGACTAACAGTCATCGAATGATTCAATCCAAAAAATAAATGCGGGTTTACCTTGCCAACAGCGATTCCATAATCTAACAGCATTGGTATATCTATAACTGTTCTTGAAAAGTCCAGTTCTACGCCTCTGATAGAACCTCCCAGATCGTTTTGTTCGCTATTGAAAAAAGGTTGGAAGAATGAATCACCCGGAGGGGTGATCATGTCGCTAACCAAATCAGATTTATATATAGAAAAGCCTGTTCTAAAATGCCATTTCTGGGTAAGCTCGGATAAGTTCTTTTCGATAAACACCTGAAGATTAGGGGTTGCTCCGTTGGTGTAGGAGGCGTTCAATGGAGGAACTTCATTGGCTACTACCAAGTATCCTAAAGAAACACCAAATGCCCAAGTTTTTTTCAGGTTGAACCGATCATAGATTTGATAAGAATAATCGTGAATTTCGTGATATCTCTGAAGCAATTTGATTAGGGATCTCTTATTCAACTTCGCTCTATCTACGTCTGCATATAATTGAGGGGTATCTTGAATGAAGTTTTTAAGTATTCCACGAAAAACCAGGTTCTTCTTTTTCACCTCATAAACCGACTTGGCATAAAACTGATCTTTCACAGAGAGCTCTTTAACACCAAAGGAGTCGTTTTCGAGAAAGTAACGATCATCCCCGTTCCTGTCCTTGAAATACAACAGGTCAATTTTACCGCGAAATACCACTTCAACGAATACAGTGTCATTTTTGATTACTCTAGATTCGAAGTGCTTACTGTTGTAAATACCATACCCTTCTGTTGATGAAGGAGCAAACCTTTGGGAGGGTTTCAAGGTGACTCCATAGCTATTGCTTTTACGGCCCTTAAATCGGATAAGCCCCGTAAGCGTATCACCTTTGGATTGCTTAAGAACATAGCCTTCAAAATTCTTTTTTTGACCTGAAGCTGACACAATGCTAAGGCATAGCAAAGCTGCTAAAGCGAAATTGATTTTCATTTAGATTGTTGTTTAAAGTGAAAAATCTAGGCTAAGAGTCTTGTGATTTGTAGTTATAGCCTAAAGAGCACAAATATAATCTTGTTAAGGACTGTATTCTAAGTTGACCCTGCAAATGATCATTTAATGCTGACAAACGACAAATTTCATTGTGCCCACTCTCGCTAATCAGACTTGTCAATAGGATAATTCCTATAAAATCGCTAAATAAGTGCCTTCAACTAAAAAACCTTTAAAACTCTATGGAAGAACTTATTGATGGAGGATCGTTTGGAAACAAACCAGTCCCCAACGCTACTGCCGTTCTGGTATTGGGAATCGTCTCCATAATTGGCTGCTTTTGTTACGGTATAATTGGCCTTATATGTGGGATAATCGCTTTGATACTTGCCAGCCAGGCCATGAAAGAAGTCAATCAAAGCCCCGAATCCTATGACAAAGGGCAACTTGGTAACCTGAAAGCGGGTAAGGTCTGCGCTATCATAGGTCTTTCATTATCAGCCTTATACCTTTTATTTATTCTTCTAATGATCATATTAGGCGCTGGCCTTGATCCTGATTCAATGAGGGAGTTTTTTAAACAATAAAAAAAGTATTCAATGAGTGCAGTGGTCAGCTGGTTGGAACAACACATGTTGTCTTGCCCTTATAAAAATGCCTTGGGCATAGATTGTCCTGGGTGTGGTATGCAACGATCATTTATTGCCTTGCTAAAAGGAGATTTTGCTGAGAGTTTTCATTTGTATCCGGCTCTAATTCCAATCATGGTGACCATTGTTGTTTTGATCATTCACCTTAAAATGAAGCTAAAAAACGGCGCACGTTTGGTCAAATATGCTTATATGTTCTCTATATCTGTAGTATTGATTCACTATACTTATAAGATGACCGTAATGGGCGGTCATGTCCATTAAAGCTCACTCGTATGACCATAAAAATCCGTGAGGCATATCGAAGCGAAGCATCTGTCATTGCTGATTTTCAAATGAAAATGGCGCTTGAGACAGAAGACGTAGAATTAGACGCAGCAGTGGTAGAAAGAGGAGTTAACGCCATATTCAGCGATGAGCACAAGGGTGTTTACTATGTCGGTCTGGTAGAAGATGAAATTGTAGGTTCTCTCCTTACCACCTACGAGTGGAGTGATTGGCGCTGTAGTACGGTTTGGTGGATTCAGTCAGTGTTTATCAAAAACGAATTTCGAGGTAAGGGTGTGTTCAAAAAGATGTATGCTCACCTCAAGGGCATAGTAGAGAATTCACCTGACCTGGCTGGGCTTAGACTTTATGTTGATAAGAGTAATGTAAAGGCTCAAAAGGTATATGAATCAATTGGTATGAACGGAGATCATTATTTTTTCTATGAATGGATGAAATAAATTAGTGATTAGCCATTTGACATTTATGAGGATAACCTCCTAAAAATCAGATGATTTTCACTATGAGGTTTGTCTCTATTTATAGAATCAATAAAAAATTGCAAAAAGATTTTTTCAACCGTAAGCCAGATGACAATCGGCTTTAGGGGCATGTACTACCTTAGTTATCGCCTAACAATTATTCCAGACCCCCTAAAGCGATCCTTGTTCCGAATTATAAAGGATCGCTTTTTGTTTTTATGGTGAACTTTTAAAACCAAACCCCATGAAAGTATTCACCTCCTTACTGACTTTTTTATCCATACTCATTTACAATACCGGTTGCCAGCAAAGTGCTGCTTCTAACACTGAAACGGAAGTTGTTGTAGAAAGCAGTGTCACAGAAAGTGATTTTAACGCCTATTGGTATCAAGGTAAAGCCGAAATAGCTGCTTACAACTTAAAGCAATCCAGATACGGTCAAATACACGAAGGTAAAGCGGTACTGATCTTCGTTACAGAAGATTTTTCCAAAAGCAAGCAAGTAAAGCTTGATTATCCTCAGCGGACTCCTGATGACAAAGTAAGCGCTATGAAATTGAATTTTACCAAGAAGTTCAATACAGGCATATATCCCTATTCTATGATGCTCTCTACTTTCACACCCGTAGATAGTTATCACCATCCCGATCCTTTGAAGTTAACCATGTCTTCACAAGAATGGTGTGGTCATGTATTTGCCCAGATGAACCTTGGGAACGACCAGTATGACCTTTCCAGCTATTCTTATTTCGAACAGGAGGGAGACGTAGCGTTGAAAGTGAAAGAAGCATTCCTTGAAGATGAGATATGGACTAGAATTAGGTTGGACTATAAAACATTACCAACCGGCAAAGTAAAAATGCTACCGGGACTTTTCTATTCAAGGTTACTGCATAAAGAATTTAAACCCGTTGATACCAAAGCCGCCCTGACCGAAGATGGGGATCAATTTAAATATTCGGTTGATTTTGTAGGGAAGGAAAGGGTCTTGAATATTTGGTTTGACAAGGCATTTCCTCATAAAATCCGTCAGTGGGAAGAAACAGCCAAAAGCCCTTGGGGCAAAACGCTAACTACTACTGCGGTTTTGGATGAGACGTTGTACACTGATTATTGGTCTAAGAATGGCAACGAACACAAGTCTTTAAGAGATTCACTAAATCTTCCTAATTTTTAAATCGTAGAGAACTTTAGAAAGACTGCATTTATCTTTTGAGTGAGTCAAAACAATCCCTGCTTTTCATTCCTGACATTACAGGCTTCACGGACTTTGTCAATCAGACGGAGATTGAGCACGGACAACATATCATTTCGGAGTTATTAGAGTTGATCATTGACTCGAATACGTTGGGATTAAAGGTATCTGAAATAGAAGGGGATGCTGTTTTGTTCTATAAAGAGGGTGAGATACCGCCGCTAAAGGATATCATCGCTCAAGCTGAGTTGATGTTTCTAAACTTCCACAATCACCTCAGACGATATGAAAACCAACGTATATGCCATTGCGGAGCCTGTAGCACTGCTAATAACCTTTCATTAAAGATCATAGCACACGCCGGAAAGATTGGTTTTACTCAAGTCAAGAAGCAGCGTAAGCCTTATGGCGCTGGAATGATCCTTGTCCATAAATTACTTAAGAATAGTGTGCCTATTGATGAGTACTTATTGTTGACTGAAGCATGTCTGGATAGCCTGGATTGTAATACATCAGATCAACCCGCATGGGTGAAGCTGGAGGCGGGCAAAGATTCCTATGACAAAATCGGCGAAGTCAATTTCCAATATTCAGACCTGAGTCCGCTTCACCAATTCGTGTCCACCCCAGAACCTGTAGTTTCACCCAAAAAGATGGCCAAGCCTATCGAGAAGGAGTTAATTATTGAAAGCCCCTTCGACAAGGTGTATGATATTGTGACTAACCTTGAAATGAGGCTTAGGTGGAATGCCGGTGTGGACGAATTGGTCTTTGATAAGGACAGGGTCAATAGGGTAGGGACTCGGCACAAGTGTGTGTTTCACGGGACAGGTAAGTTTTTGGATTTCGAAACAGTAACAGACCCAAGTCTTGGAGAGGATCAGGTAGTCTTCGGAGAGCGCGTGCTGAATTTTCCATTTATGGTAGAGGCCAATAACTACTACATCATGGATAGAATTGATGAGCACCACACCAAAATCAAATTCGAGTTCCACTATCACCCCAAGCCGTTCATCGGATGGATTATGGCCCCAATCATGAGGAAGAAAATTTCCAAGCAGGTGGATGGTTTGCTTCAACAACTGAAAGATGCTTGTGAGGCCAATGAAGATGCGGCACCTGCCAAATCGGCCTAATCTTTACCACTAACTATCGTATATTCACAGTTAGATAATCGAAGTATATTTCTAACACAGATCCACCATGCTAACCAGTCAAAAAGACCTGTTTTATCTACCTGAAGATGTTACTTACCTCAATTGTGCCTATATGAGCCCACAGATGAAACCTGTGGATGAGGCGGGCCTAAATGCTGTGGTAAGAAAACGTCTGCCTTATGAGATTGGTGCCGATGATTTCTTTAAAGATGGCGAGGTTTTTAGAGATGCTTTTGCCCGTTTGATCAATGTAAATGATCATAATAGAGTGGTTATCATACCGTCAGTGTCTTATGGGCTGTCTTCGGTGGCCAAAAACCTAAAGCTTACCCAAGGCCAAAAGATAATTGTAGCCGGAGAGCAATTCCCCAGTAATTTCTACCCATGGAAAAGTGCGGCTGATGAGCATGGGGCCGAGGTTGAGACCATCGCTGCGCCAAACAAACTAGAAGGAAGGGGAGAGGCTTGGAACAATGCTATTCTTGAAGCCATAGATCAAAATACGGCGGCTGTATGTATTGGTCATGTGCATTGGGCTGACGGTACTTTGTTCGACTTGATCAATATCAGGCAAAGGACAAAAGAAGTTGGTGCGCTTTTGATCTTAGATGGCACCCAGTCTGTGGGCGCGTTGCCCTTCGATGTAGAAGCCATCCAACCTGACGCTTTGGTCTGTGGGGGCTATAAATGGTTGATGGGGCCCTACTCTATCGGGGCGGCTTACTTCGGACCTTATTTCGACGGGGGCAAGCCTTTGGAAGAAAACTGGATCAACCGACACGACAGCCACAAGTTTGCAGAGTTGGTCAACTATCAGGATAAATACCTTGAAGGCGCGTTGAGGTATGAGGTGGGCGAGCATAGCAATTTTGTGCTGCTACCCATGTTTATCAGAGCACTCCAACAATTGAATGAATGGGGACCTGCTAATATTCAAGCTTACAGTGATAACCTAACAAGCGAATTCTGTGAAAAACTAATAGCAAGAGACTTTTGGGTCGAAGATAGAGCGTACAGGAGTACCCATCTTTTTGGCGTAAGGTTACCCGCCGGTGCGGATATGGCTCAAGTCAAGCAGGCACTGGAGGACAACAATATTTACGTTTCTGTGAGAGGCAATGCTATTCGGGTTTCCACACATTTGTTCAATGATCAGCAAGACCTGGACAAGCTTTTCGAATGCCTAGTCAGTAGTGTAGCAAACCCGTCTATGGCTTAGAAGCCGCTTTACCAATCAATATCGCTGAGTGCCTGTCCTCAATCGGTCAGGTATTTTTCGGGTAAGAATTGCCAATAGCGCCTAGGGACGTGACGTAAATGAAGTTTTGGATTGTTGCGCTCATCAATGCCAGTAGTACTGAAGTACTGTCTCCAAAGCTGTTGAAATTGACTCTCATCGTCACTCAAAAAACTTTTGCTGATCTTACCATTTCCAGCCCATCGAGCATCTTCTATTTCAACCGTGGTCAAGCTGGATAGATCATAGTACAAACCATAGTCTCTTGAGACATCATAGATCAGCCACTGCTGATCAGCGTATCTCTTACGAAAGTGTGGGCCAATGAATGGTATTACATCAAAATCGGGTTTAATCGTAGCGGCATAGAGCCCATCCGACATTTGTTGAAACCTGACGAAAGCGTGCATTCTATGGATTTCCCGGTTCACCATTTTCTCTACCTGACTTACCCTGAGCACTGGAGCCTGGCGGAAATCTTTCTCTATCGTTATGGTGTGTTGCAGTGCCAGTTTAACATAATTGTATATGACCAATTCAATATCAGCCAATTCAGAATGAAATGATTTATAAATACCTCTCAGCGCTTGAGGTGATACCCGCTTCCTTAAACCTTTCAGTACCCTTTCAGCCTTATTACTATCGGTTTCAACATCTTTGGACGGATCAAAGATAGATGGAACCAGAGCCTGCTTTTTAACGATTTGTGATGGATCGGTTTTGGTAGCGTAGGCTTCGAAAATGGCAGTGAACAAACCGTAGAATGAACCATCGTAAGTGTAAATCATAGAACCCGGTTTTTAGAATAGCTTCAGTTGCGCTTTCTTACCTTCTAAAAGGATGTTACTTTTTATCACCTGAGGCTGGCCTATCAATTTGGTGATGGTGCGATTGTCTCCGGCAATGAAGTATTTCGCCCTATTCATAGCCGCACCCATTTTCTTAAGGTCTTCAAACTTTACTTTCCCATATTTCCGAGACTTCACAATCATTCCGGCCGTTTTGACACCAATCCCGGGAATACGCAAGATCATTTCATAGGGTGCCCTGTTAATGTCGACAGGAAAAAGGTCCATATTGCGCAAAGCATAACCCAGTTTAGGGTCTATATCCAGATCAAGGTTCGGGTGGTCTTCATTCAGAATTTCATCCATTGAAAATCCATAGAACCGCATGAGCCAATCCGATTGATAAAGCCTGTTTTCTCTTCTTAGTGGTGTGGTTTTCACAACCGGTAAGCGATTATCACTGCTGACTGGTACATAGCCAGAATAATACACTCTCCTGAGTTGTTGCTCTTGGTATAGGTTCGATGCCAGTTTCAGAATTTGAAAATCTGACTCCGGTGAAGCACCAATGACTAACTGAGTGCTTTGCCCTGCAGGTACAAACAATGGTGTTTTTTTATACTTCCTTCGGTCTTCCTTGTTCTCCACAATACGTTCCTTCAGCCAATTCATGGGCTTATAAACGCTGGTATGGTTTTTCTCCGGCGCTATTTTGCGCAGGCTTTTTTCAGACGGAATTTCAAGGTTTACACTCAAGCGATCAGCATAAAGACCGGCTTCATTGATTACTTCCGCACTGGCTCCGGGAATGATCTTAAGGTGGATGTAGCCGTTGAAGCGGTATTCTGTGCGCAGCCGTTTGGCTATCCGAATCAGGCGTTCATTGGTGTAATCAGCGTTCTTGAAAATACCTGAGCTCAAAAACAGGCCTTCGATATAATTTCTCCTGTAAAAATTGATAGTGAGGTCTATCACTTCTTGCACAGTGAATGCCACTCTCTTTACATCATTGCTGCTTCTGCTTACACAGTAAGCACAGTCATAGATACAGTGATTGGTAAGCAATAGCTTTAATAAAGATATACAACGACCATCCTCAGCATAGCTATGACATATCCCCATGGAAGAGGCATTGCCAAATCCGTTGTTGGTATTTTTTCTTGTACTGCCACTAGAAGCGCAGGAAACATCATATTTGGCTGCATCCGCCAGGATACCCAACTTTTCTTTCAAAGTGACTTTCATGAAGTCGATTTACTAATTTTCTTAATAAATACTAATTGTAAAGGCAATATAGTATTTATTATGCTAATGTAAATAGC
>JBCBSS010000198.1:0-11318 GCA_039819065.1 Bacteroidota bacterium | reverse complement strand
TTAATTTCCTTCTTGAATCTTTTCAATAGGGAAAGCTTACCTTCATAAAGCACTTGATGAAATTCCTTACCGCCTTTTTTACCACTTTTTATGGGCTTAAAGTGATACTTATAGCTGTCACCAGATTTTGTGTAAAAAAACGATTTTACCATACTCTTGCTCACCACTATTTCTTTCCCGCTTTTCTGCTTTACCAGTAGTTCATCGGCATAAGCATCATATTTTATTTGTACATCCTCAAACTTCTGATCATTATTTGTAACGATAGTACCTGTATGCCAATCATCGTCGAAATAGGGGCTTCCTAATATATCATCATAAGCTTGTGTTTCCAGTAGCTTTTGATTTTGATAGTTAGGATCAATCACATCCATAATAGTCTGCTGAGCTTTCAGACCACTTGTCACCATAATTAGGGTTACTGATAGTAACCAATAAACTTGCCTTTTCATACCGTAACTTTGGTTATAACTTGTTATTCAAATATACCACATAGCGATATCCTTGCCAAAGTATATGGTACCATCTAAAACTCTACGCGGTAACTTAAATTCGGGAAAAGCCCCAATTGTTCGTCGGTTATGATTCTTTGGGCACCACTACTATAGAACTCGTCAAAAACATTGTACCTACCTGTGAAGTTCTGAACGTTCAGTGAGATAATGGATGCCCTGTTAGGTTTGTTTTTTCTGTAACTTATTCCTATGTCCATGCGGAAATAGTGAGGTAATTGTGCTTTGAAGGCCTGTTCCCAAACTAATACCTGATTACCTTCTGTGCGTGAAGCTTCCAGGTCGATGGGAATCGTACGCTGGCCGCCTGCCCATATGAGCCGTCCGTTCAGGCCGATGAGGTTGTTATCATTTCTACCCACTTTGAATTCTTTACCCACGATCAGGTTGGCAATGAAGTTGCCATTAAACCTCGTATTACGGAGAATGCCATCAATGCCTTTGTATTTAGACTGGTAAAGCGAGCTTGTTGCTACGAAATAGTAATTGTTGGTAAAGAACTTCTCTAGTGTCAATTCAAGACCATAATTGTGCCCGGTTCCTTCATTCACTAAAGTATCCGTTGTATACCCATCACGTTCATTTAGTGCCGAGAAACTACGCTCCCATGGTCTGGTGGATGTGATCGGTCTGACCGGCACATTGTATAGGTGTTGGTAATAAACCTCAGTTTTTAAACGAAGATCTTCCCTGAGTTTTTTCTCGTAGCCAAGTACGAAATGAAGTGATTTGGTTAATTCAAGATCCTTATTGGGTAAAGATAGAGAACCATCTTCAGCTTGCTCTTGGGCTAAATACAATGCAGTGGACTCTAATCTACTGTGCAGTCCGAATCCAGCACTGAATACTTGCTGATTGCCCAAATTCCATCTTAATCCTGCTCGTGGCTCGATTGAATAGTTGTTGTTGAGCCCAAAATAGCTAGCATGAATGCCAGAATTCAATGTAAGCTGTTGGTTTATCCTATGCTGCCATTGCCCATAAGCTTGATAGAAATTCGTATTGCCTCTCTGGTCCAAAAGCGTAATAAATTGCTGGGTACTGTCATTTCTAAAACGACCTAACAGATCGAATCCAAGTCTACTGATGATCACGCCAGTTCTCAAGGTATTTTTAGCGTTAAACTTTTTGTTTAATAGAAATGAAGCTCTTGCCGCCGTATTTTCAACTTCTTCTAACTCATCGACAAATACACTCATAGAATCCAGTTCAAACAGATTCTTGTTGCTACTATAGGAGAATATGGACTCCAAATAAGTATCCGAGTCAAGGTAGAACGTGTGAGTGAGGCCCGCTACGTTCAGTTTGTTTCTGCTGTTTTCATTAAATGGGTCAAACTCTTCGTCAGCAAGGTAATTGTACTCGCTATCCCCTCTGAGCCCCCAAATTGAAAAGGCTCCTGCTTTTTGAGTCGGGATGTGAAATTTAAAAGAAAGGTCCTGAAATATGATTTCTTCCTGTGGGTCAACTACCTCTACACCGATATTATCGAAAAGCGCTAGTGTACTGTAGCGATAGTTGACCAGATACGAAGCTCTGGACTTTCCTATTGGCCCCTCTGCCGAACCAGCAAGACCTAATAATCCGGCCTGTAAAGCGTATTCTCTCTTATCATGATTGCCATTTCTTAAGTTAATGTCAAATACGCCTGATAGAGCATTACCATATTGAGCGGGGAAAGCTCCGGTGAAAAAGTCACTATTACTGAGCATATTAGCACTCAACATGCTTACAATACCACCGGATGAACCCACTTCCGCGAAATGGTTAGGATTGGGTATTTCAACACCTTCCAATCTCCATAGAATGCCTCTGGGAGAATTTCCTCTCACTACAATTTCATTAGAAGCATCATCCCCACCACCAGTAACACCAGCGAAGGACAATGCGGCGCGTGCAGGGTCATCAAAAGTGGCAGCATACCTGCTAGTCTGTTCCACACTGAAGGAAAGAGCGCTTACAGATGCCATTTCGTTGAGTGGCTCACCTTTTTCTTGTGTTGCGGTGATGACCAGGTCTTCAAGCTCAATTAAAGATTCCGTTAGGTCAACATTTAAAACCACCTCTTTCCCGGAACCAACTAGCAACTCGGGTATGATCTTATCCTCATAGCCGATGTAACTCACACGAATGTTATGCCGGCCGATAGGAACATTTTTGATTTTAAAGTACCCTTCTAAATCGGTTGTACCCCCTAAGATGGGATTGCTGTTAATGACCACTACGTTTGCTCCGATTATCGGAGTGCTTGATTGTGCATCGAGTACCCTGCCTTTAATGGTTTGGGTAAGGCTTTGTGCATGTGCCTGATAGAATAGGGCACTGATAGATAGCAGGAAAAAAATCTTTCTCATTATTCCACTGGGTTTGAATTAAGGTCTGGGAGAAAGACTGATTAGCAAACCAAGGGTTTCCATTATCCAACCTTTTTTACGAATATCCTGCCAAACATGGCAGTAAATACAACCTGTAAACTATTGCTTTAG
Organism: Bacteroidota bacterium; assembly: GCA_039819065.1. GTDB lineage: Bacteria > Bacteroidota > Bacteroidia > Cytophagales > Cyclobacteriaceae > JBCBSS01. The sequence continues at coordinate 8,320 of JBCBSS010000198.1, read as the reverse complement.
TCTGCATGTAAAAGCCTGAAATTCTTTGTTTAATATTTGGTGTTCATAGGCCTATGTGTGGAATCAACTACTATATTTACGTCTAAAAGCAACACAACTAAAGAACAAGAATGAAAGCTATCAAACGATTGATCTTAATTACTGCAATTACCACTTTCTTCAACCCCCTATCCGCGCAGATTTATAAGTACAAAGGTAAACTGGTAAAAACCAATGGTGACACGCTGGATGTGATTATCAAATCCGGTTACAAATATGAGAACCAGTCTCTTGTTACTTATAAACTGCATGATGTAGAAGGCGCCGAGTTTGTTACCTTGAACCCATCTCAGGTAAAGTTGTACTCTCATAACTACGGTTCTTACCACTCCACAACACTGAATAGCAAACGAATCTTTCTAAAAACAAACTTGATTGGTTATATATCCCTTTATGAAACTGTCACTGAATCAGGTGAAATTCAATACTTTCTGAAGACTGGAGACGAACAATATACTTACGTTCCAAAAGAGAACACTAAGCAGTTTTTAAAAAACTACTTCAGCGATTGTGGGGGCTTGGAGAATGTTATTCAAAAAGCTACTTATACCAGATTTAGACTATCCAATGTTGTATCGGCCTATAATGCATGCGTCATGCCCAGTGAATTTGTAGAGGTAAAGTATAAGCCAGAAAAAGGGGTTGTTCTGAACCTGATTGGAGGGTTTGGATATGATAACTATAATATTCGTATTAAACCAGATAGAGAGCTCAGTACTACAATAAATGCCGGTAACTCATATCCTTATGCGGGTCTTGACCTTTCTGTTGTCAGCGAAAGAAAAGTTACAACAGGTATCATGCTTACCTTCAAGGGCTACAATTTTGACATTGACTTTCTTGATGCATATCCAGAGGATTTTCTTGAAGACGATACTCAGAAAAACTATGATGTGTTTGCCACTAGAATTGCGACCTACTTTTCACTGCCTCTGAGTCAAAAGCACAACCTAAATCTTAGAGTAGGGCTTTCACTTGATCTTTTAACATTCACAGAATCAGAGTTCTCAGATGTTCTGGTTTTAGCCAACGAGCGTATACAACTTATTGGAGTCAACGTAGGCGCAGATTATCGAATTTCTAACAAGGTTGGGTTGCAATTAGAATCGTTTTATGGTTCTGGTAGGGAAATATTTGTGTTTCAAGATAATACTAGCTCATATGGCCTTTCAGCAGGAATAAGGTACAAGCTGAACTGAGACAAAATTTGCGTTGATTTAGAGTTCACAACCTTCTCATGGAGGTTGTGAACCATTACATGAATTTCAGGCATTACATTAGAAAGAATACCAATCCGGGAACGCAGCCTATCGGAGAAGATATCCCCTAACTAGTGACAGCTAAAAAAAAGGATTAGAATGCTTAGAGTAGAATAGTGAATTTTGAACCTGTGTCAGGCTCACTTTCTACTGTAATAGAGCCATTATGTTTATTGACAAATTCTCTGACCAATTGCAATCCAATACCAAAACTATTAGAGTTATGACTATCCGTTTCAACCTGACCGGTTTCACTGAATAACAGTTCCTTAGCTTCATCGGATATTCCTACTCCATCATCTTCTACTTCCAGGACTATCCGTTTGTCATTTTGTCCCAGCCTGACTTTCACCTGCCCCCCAGAATCGTTGTATTTAATCGCGTTAGAAAGGAGGTTCCGTACAATGGTTTCGAACATCTTGATATCGACTTCCGCCAACAACTCTTTAACTTGATATTCTTTCGTTAGGGCAATGTTTTTAAGACTGGCCCTGGGAATAAAAAGTGCCAGTACTTTGTCGATAAGCTTGACTAAATCCACCTCTTCAAGGCGTGCTTCAAGTTGAAAAAGCTCACTACGTGACCACGAAAGCAGACCAAGCAGCGTCTGATACACGTCATTAGTATTCTGGCTGAGTGACCTCAATGAATGCAACAACCGATCTCTCTCCATTTGGTCAAAGTCATTAATAACGATCTTTAAGAATTCGTTTAATGTACCGACGGAGCCTCTTAAATCGTGGGAAATAATAGTCAAGAATTTAGTTTTCAACTCGTTTGACTGCTCAAGCCGTTGATTTCTCTTCTCTAAAGCGTATTTTGAGATAAGCAAATCAAGATCACTTTCGATGCTCTCCTTAATAGTCCTTAGTAGTTCTATTTGGTTTTCGTTGTAGTGCTGTTCCTTGCTATCAAGGACACATACAGTTCCGAATACTTCACCATCAGGCCAGTTCACCGGAAAACCCAAATAGGATATCATATTGAGATCGATATCCGGATTATTCTTGCTCCAAATTTCACTTTTAGTGGCGTCAGGAACAAGTAGCATGTCCTGCTTGCCTATGACTGTTTCGCAATACAAACCTGTGGCCAAAGCTTCGCGCTCACCAGCCTTGTACGGATTACCAGGCGTTTCGCTCTTCAAGAATACCTCTATGGTATCTTTATTCAATTTCATGATTAGCCCTGAAGGTACATCCAGTATTTTGGCTAATACATCCATTTTTGACTGCCAGCGCTGCCGTACTTCTTCATTGATATCCGGTCTGTCATGACCACCAATCTTGACTGATACTGATGCGCCATCCTGTCTTATGTTGACGTTAGAATAGTAAGGTTTCAAGATAAATCCTGAATTTTTGTATATGGTCTAAAAAAGTTGGCTTGTTAAAAGCCCGTTCAGATGAATATACTCATTCTTGCTTCAGGATTGTAGAAAAATGCTGTCTAATTCCCTATTCGTTTTGTACACGACAAAGATTCTGCTGGATTACCCGGTGAATGCAGAAAAATCAATTAATAATGACACCGGACATTGCTATCCTTATGCCGGAGTCAAGTTTTTGACCATCAAGGTAGTTTTGATAATATTCGATACTGAAAACACTAAAGATATTTTCTAGCCCTGCACCCCACTCATAATAGTTCCCATTTTCATTAGTGAAAAGGTAGTTGGCAGAAATTATGGACTGAAGGTTTAAGCGCTTAAGAAGAGGGATTTTACCTAGAATAGCTCCTCTGAAATGGTGCTGGAAGTTGGCACCAAAGAATTCGTCATTGGTACTGAATTGATAGTAATCCAGCAGCTGATACCTCAAGCCATAATTACGTCGGAGCTGTTTACCAATAGTCTGGTTACCGGCAAAATGGAAGATGTCTGTTACAAAAGCATTTTCGTTATTGATCATATTCCCATAGGTGGCAGATAGTTCACTGGTACCTAGAAGGCCAACCCTCCATCGGTCAGATATATTAGCCCATACCAGGTCATAATCGGCATCAGCCCGGCCTCCTTCGTAAGCCAGCTTGATCTCGGGGTACTTCGTGGTTAATACCTCCTTACGTTCGGGCAGGTCATTGTAGGGTCTCCTGAAAGCAATGTTGACCATTGCTCCGAACATGAATATATTGTTCTCCGTGAAATTCTGGGGCACCCCGTTGATAACTGCTACGTTGGGGGTAAAGAAAACTTCGTCCCTGTCATTGAAACTGAAATCCGTGGTGTTTTGTAGCGGCGTCCTGTTGGCATATTCTGCATTTACGGTTAAGTCCAGACCATTTACAAGTTCTCGTTTGTAACGTACTTCAGCGAAACTTTTCTGGTATATTTTCAGATAATTAAGCTCTCTCAGAAGGGAATAATAAGTGTTCAAAGGAGCCGATATAGAATTGATGCCACTAATCTGACTGATGTAGTGCCCTCCGCCAAATTCTAATTTCTCTAATTTGTGAGGATCAAGCGCATATTGCAAATTGGCCTTACCGTATAGTTGGTTACTGGAAAAACCATAACGTAATCTTGGCTCGATGATCCATTTATCCATTCCATTTTTCTTCTTTCTCAATTCTACACCTTGGTCTAAAACCCAACCTTCAACGGTGTTATAATTGACCATGCCAATGAAAGCCCTCGAACGCATTGACCAGTCATTTCCAAAGGTGTAGTTCATGTCATTCCAGATATTCTCGACTGCGCGGGGAAGCCCTCTACCCTTACTTTCGGCGGTATCTACAGGTGTCTCGGCTACTGCAGGTGAGGAGATGGTATCCGGTTGCTGCTTGGCTAACTCAAGTTCTGCTTTAGTGTAAGCATCTGTCTCTTCTTCTGTTAACGGAATGGGCCTGGTAGACTGCCAATAACTTTTACTTTTGGCTCTGGCTTGATCCTCGATGGTGTAGCGCAGAGATATAGGAAGATCGCTTTTAGCATTTTCAAATGTATAGTCATAATGGACAGTATGATAATAGGCGTCCAAATCCATTGGCTCGTTATTTACATAAAGGTTGACTGAAAATGGCACCCATCTCTCTTCCTCATTCATGTAGGTATAACTAACCTTGATCTCAATATCTCCCACACTAGATGCCTCTGATTTGAGATAAGCATGAATACCGTATACGCGCCATGTATCTTCTATCACATATATGTGACCGGAGAAAGCGGGAAAAGTGGGCTGCTTTGGAATTAGCTTGATCTTATTGATTACCTGCCCCTCGTCCGTAAAGTAACCTTCGTACTCATAATCATAATAATTGAAAGCATCTGCGGCAATAGGAGATACAATTTGCCTGCTGTTGGTTCGCAAGCTGCGATTTCGGTAGAAATCCACAAATACGGCCCTATTCGCACTGTATGACGCAGTATCCCCAGAAACAAGGGAAGCTTCCAAAGTTTCTACACGTTGGTCAGGGCGCTTAAAATTGATCTTGGAGACGGATTCGGACAAGTAGAAAATACCCAGGTCGGTTACTAAGCTTGTTCCAAAGAGGTTGAAATTACCTCCAGCTCGTCCTGCCTTAGCAAATATCTTTGTGTAAGCTCGGTTGTCAAATTGCTCAAATTCGTTAAGATAGTCTTTTCTCTTATCCTGTGCATTTCTAATGATAGCATAGGCCGGGTTTTCATCACCCGAGTTGATCACCACTTCGTTGAGTGTGAGTGTCTCTTCTTTTAGTACCACGTCTAATGTTTGGTCACCAGAAGATAGGTCTACCTCAAGTATTTTACTCTCGAAGCCTATGAATTGGAAAGTGATTTTATATACGTCTGCTTTTAATTCCAGGCGGTACTCCCCCTCGAAGTTGGTGGAGGTTCCCATGGATGTTCCCGTCAGAATAACATTGGTGTAGGGAAGTGGCTCGCCATCACCGTCAACTACCTTTCCGGATAGTGTGTTGGTTTGTCCATAGACTGATAATGAAAATGCGCATAATGCTAGAATGGGTAAGAGTAATTTCATAAGTTCTGATGTAAGGTTCTCTCGTAATGATGCATAAATCATGCAGGAAGTTGCTTCGTCAAAATCCAAATGATTCTTTTGTGACAACTGGAAAATGTCATTTACGAACGGTTAATACTAAGGTAATGGCATTTCTATCTACCCCAATAACTTGGTCTGTTCCACACACTTGGGTCGTTACCAGGGCAGGGCAGCGGTATTCTTTCTTGGTAAACTTCATAAGGTCTTAAACTCGCTTGAGTTGCGAAAGTTCTCACCGTATCAACATTTACAACCTGATAGAACCCAAGTATGTTTTCGTCAGGATCACTCACATTGAAAATATTACCCTCAACGGCGGCTGGAACGGCGTCAAAAAGTGAACCGCTTTGCCTTGAAACAAGATCTACGGCTTTCCAGTATTGGTAGGTTTCCTCGGTCAACGCTTGTTGGTACACATTGAAATAATGCCTGACCAAGTACTCATAATTGGGGAAAGGCCTTTTACTCATTAATTCTACTCGATTGATTCTATCCGACGAAATAGTCGTGCCATCAAATAGTAATATATCGGTGTTTGGGTTGTCGGTCGGGTAGTAGCATGAACAAGGCACCTGCCCAGGGCATGGGGATAGTGCAATTTGAAAAACCCCATCAATGGACCATCTTAAGAAACTGGTCTCCTCTCCGTTTATTGGCGTATCTACATATAGTTTAATGAAAAGCTCATCGCGTCTTAGACCACTTTCGTATTCGAATACATCCGTGGCAATCTCAAAATAAGTACTGTCTGCTTCCACCAACAAAGGCATTTTTTGAGGAGTAGATCGGTAAGTTTCACCGTTGAGGGCTATTTCTACATGGTAACTTCTGCCTGTTACAATGTTTATATTTTCTTTTCTCAGTATGTAGTTGCCATTAAGCAGGTTGATGTAGCTTTCACTATTGCCTAAATCGTCAAATAGGGTGATGGTAGCGTTTTCAACTGTGGCTCCATTGGTTCCGAACTCAGTAGTTCTGGTAAGTCTGATATTTGAGGCATTGGGTCCAGGAGTTAGGGTGCCAAATACCACAAGAAGATCATCGGACGTTTCGGCATCAAAGTCAAAGGGAGTGACACAAGCCACCAGCATAAGCAATATTAGCAGGGACCTGATGCTCTTCATACAACAGCTTTTAATGCAACTTTATTCGCCCCAATAACTGGGTCGATCCCAAACCGTAGAATCAAAACCCGGGCAAGGTTCCAACGACCGCTCAAGAAGCACTTGGTGTGGTAGCAACCTTGATCTTGTGGCAAAGGTGCGAACAGTATCTATGTCCATTACCTGGAAATAACCCAATACCTGTTCATTGGCATTATCCACATTGGAAATATTGCCGGGAATAGATGCCGGAATGGGATCGAATATGGTGCCTTCCTGGTTATTGATGATATCAATCCTCTCCCAATAGCGAAGTGCGTCTTCTGTCAGAATATGTTGATAGACATTGAAATAATGTCGGATTTGATATTCATAGTGTGGAAGAGGTTGTTTACGCATCAGCTCTAAGCCTGAAATTTGCTGTGTTCCAGTACCTGAACCATCGAATAAGATAAAGGAGGTATTGATTTCCCTTGGCTCATAGTAGCACACACAACATGTTTCAATAGGGCAGGGGGAAAGTACCACCTGGAACATTTCATCCATTGTCCATCTGAGAAAACTAGTCTGTTCAAGATTGACTGGTGTATCTACGAAAAGCTTAATGAAAAACACTTCTCTTCTGAGTCCATCTTCGTCTTCCAGTATATCCTCTTCCACCCTGAAGTAGGTGCTATCAGCAGGTACCCTTGCCGGCATTACGGCAGGCTCTGACCGGTAGGTATTCCCGTTCAGCTCCACTTCTATGTGATAGGTGCGTCCTGCCACTACTTCAATGTCGTTTTTGTTCATCCGATAACGGCCATTACCAAGAGGCACATACGCCTCTGAAGCATCTTGATCGTCGAACAAAGTTACCTGTGCATTATCTATGGTCCTTAAATTACCAGTGCCAAAAGCTGAGGTGCGTGTAATTCTAAGCGTGGAAGCGCTGTTACCAGGTGTTACGGAGCCAAAAATGACTAATAGTTCATCGCCGTCACCGGAGTCGAACATGAAAGGTTCTACACAACCTGTCAAAACAAAAAGGACGAGTATGGGGAGTAGTGATTTCAATCAACCGAGGTTTTCTTTAAATATAAAGATTACTTCATAATTATGCTCCTCTTATTGCTTTTAGAAACAAAAAATAGAGATTGGGCGCTATTGTAAAAACTTAGGCAGTGCTTCTTCTAAAGCTGGTTCCACTACAGAATTGTGACTCTCCCATGGGAAGGTCTTTTTATCATAAGTAAGCCCTTTGTATTTTCTTTCGTTCAACCGGTGCTCCATGAGGTCGACATGGTACCTTACCAGGTTAGCCACTTCCAGGCTTCCGCTACACATGTAGAGATTAGCTTCAAGGTTTGACGACTGCTCATAGAATTGTTCTTCAAACTTGAAGATGTTTTGATAATTGGCCCATAATGATGGGCTAATGGCAATGTGGTTATCAAAAATTCTATCCTGCCTCAATAAACTATAAACGACAAACAAACCTCCTAAAGAATGTCCTACTACTGTTCTTTCTGCCTCTTTCACCTTGTAATTACCTTCTATATGTGGAATGAATTCCTGTTTTAGAAACTGGTAGAATTTTTCGGCCTGGCCGTAATTCGGATCGTTGCTGTAGTACATATGGGTTTGCGTATCCCACAAATGCGCCGGGATAAAATCTCGACGTCTTTTCCGGGCATTGTACCCATGATGTCTTATACCTACTAGGATCTGCGGTTTTATTTTATTTTCCGCAGCAAGCCTTGAAACAATATGCCTGACTTTTGGTGCTGACTTCAGGTTTTCATCAAAGTAGATGAGCAATGGGTATGATCGATCTGGATTATATGCTTCGGGTAGCGTAACTACATAGGTGTATTTATCACCGGTGAATTTTGATGAAAACTCACTTTCATTGCTATTTTCCCCATATGTAACGGTAATAGAAAGTGAGTTTTCA
>JBCBSS010000197.1:0-11430 GCA_039819065.1 Bacteroidota bacterium | reverse complement strand
GTTCCAAGTAATCTGTTTCACTATTTCTTAGACTGTCAATTAGCTGGGAGTTGTCTATTGGGTCAGCTTCTCTTAAGTTCCAGTTAATTGATCGTATGATTAACAGGTTTTCCAGAGTATTCTTGTCAGGCTTTGTTAAGTACTTTTTAGTTGCGATGGAATTATTCGTTTTTATCAATTCGGAAATGAAACTGGCAGAAGTTTTTAATTCTTCTGATTCCAATGAGTTGAGTTGGTCAAAGACGTTGTTAGCTGGAACGTTTGAAAAATGATAGCTCCTATAAATCTTAGCAAGTAAGATCAAATCTTCGTCTGAAGGTTGACTAAAACTGACTAAAGTCAGTTGAACAAAAATGAGTGTTAGAAAAAGTTTATTCATGGTTCCGATTATGCTCTACAATATTAATGTAAAACGCATTTTGCGTGTTACCAACCTTTCAAATATACGGTATACTTTTGTCCAAGTCCAGTTGGCACTTACCTCGCATTTTCTATTACATGATTATCAATCTTTCAATTTTCAATGCTGACCTCTTACAGTCTTGCAAATACACGTTCTAGGTGCTTTAATCCATGTTACACTGGCTTTGCTCATCGTAGCAACACTGACAGATTTGAACTCAGCGCGTGTGAATGTTTAGCAAATACAGTCTTTTATTTGACCCAAGTGAAGACTCATCACATGTAAACCAGAATGGGTTCTCATTCCCATTCCTCTTGGGCTTTGACAAAGTCTTCCTGAAAGGTTTGCGTATGCCACATCAACCAAACCATTCTATGCGCAAGTAGCCTCGCCGTTTCTTCGTCGCTGGGGTAGTGTACACCCATAAGTTCTCTGGAATAACCTATTTCGTAGGCTAGCTTGATAAATTCTGCTCTCTTTTCTGGAATCAACTCAGCCAGGATGTAAGCCTGAACGTAGGCCCAAAGGGTATGTCCACTGGCAAAGGAGGGTGAACCTATGGTCACCAATGGTTCGAGTTTGGTTTCCAGCTGATAAGGTCTGGCGCGGAGCAAATGATATTTCACGGCAAATTCCATTAACCTCATGTCCACCATTGCACCTTTCAAAAGTTTCACCGTCTCAGGATGCTTGCTTGGATTATGTTCTTTTCCCATGACCTCATACACTTCAAAGAACAGGTTTTCAATATTTCTTTGATAACTAGGGTGTGATTCAAGCCAACCTGCGTCGGGCCAATAACCTATTCTGGCAATGGTCATTACCCTTTCTACCTGTTGTGGAGTCCGCTTAGCTTGTAACTCCAGTAGGAAGTCCAGTTCAGCACGGGTTTGTTTAGAACTGTTGGCTGGAAAGTTGACTGAGTGTACCAAAAAGTCTACCTGGTCGGAAGTGAGGTAAACTGGTTTACTTAGTGCGAACAGCATGGTGTGGTTTCTATACTGAGAGGGCGGGTAGGAAATAGCATCCATCCATGCCATTTCCTGCCGAGGTAGGGCACTCAATTTTTGTAAATCCCTGTAATGATTTGTAACCGGCTCTTGTGGGCTTAAATTGGAAATACCTCCGGATGGTTGTGCGTAGCAGCTATTCAGCGTTACAAGTACTGCGATGGCTGCTGTCAATAATTTGATTTTGTTCATCATGTCATATTTTTTCTTTATGACTGATGACTATTAGAAAAGACGCAAAATAATTATGACTCTTTCTCTATATGCCTCTGAAGAGGCTCGCAGGTGGCTTTTAACTGAAAGCCATTCAGGCAGGTGGGGTTTTCCTGGTCAAGGTGAAAACAAGTATTTATTTCCTGTTTTAATAACGCTCTCGCTCGCTGAATTCTACTTTTTGCACCGCTTATCGATAACCCCAATCGTTTTGCGATCTCGTCTTGTTTGATGCCCTCAATGTCCGCCATGACCAATGGGGTGGCATATTTTTCTGGTAGAAAACCAATGAGTGGTTCTATAAACTCAGCCAATTCTTTATACGTTATTCGGGATTCGGTTGTCTCCAACTCATGATCTACAGCACTATGCTTGCTGCGTTTTTTTAGCTCATCTATCAGCGTATTGTAGGCGATACGATGCACCCAAGATGATACATGATTGATTGCTTTGCCAGAACAACAGGAATCAAGCAACTTTTGAAGCACCTGAGAGTTGATCTCTTCGGCCAATTCAAGATCATGGACTTTGCTGTAAATGAAAGCCTGCATCCTGTCTTTGCAGTTTATCCAAATCTCTGAGGCTTGTTGATAACTTTTGATTTCCATTAAAGCGTTACTAGCAACCATTAATTATTGCTTCCGGCCACCGCCAGTTCTAATTCATACGCAACCGAGCCGGGCGTGTTATCTATGCTCAAATTAAATCAGAAATACTTTGTTCAACCCAGTTGACATTTCCATCTCATTCGTACTCTGACAGACTCTCCTGGTAGATGGTTAGCGATGCCAATACCACCCATCACATATATACCGTATCAGTTTTTCATTTTGAAATGCCTGCTTTAACTTGGTAATCCAACATGACCATGAACCCATTATGAAATTTCGAATCCTTATTTTCCTATTAGCGCTAGTGCCATTTACAATGGATGCACAGCGTAAAAGAAACCAGAATAGTGAACCTACCAAAAGCGCTTTTGAAGAGCTTTCTGTCTCCGGTTTAAAGTTCAGAAGCATAGGTCCGGCTTTGACCTCTGGCCGTATTTCTGATTTTGCCGTCAACGAGCATAACCCCAAAGAATATTATGTAGCGGTTGCTGCCGGTGGCGTATGGAAAACCTCCAATGCCGGTACTACATACACGCCTGTTTTTGACAGCCAGGGCAGTTATTCTATTGGATGTGTCACCATAGATCCTAACAACCCTAACGTAGTGTGGGTGGGATCCGGAGAGAACAACAACCAGCGAAGCGTTGCTTACGGCGACGGTATTTATAAGTCCAATGATGGTGGTAAGTCATGGACTAATATGGGATTAAAGAATTCTGAACACATTGGAAAAATTATAGTAGACCCTAACAACTCAGATGTAGTGTACGTGGCTGCCATAGGGCCGCTATGGAGTGACGGCGGAGAACGTGGGGTATATAAAACTACCGACGGTGGTAAGACCTGGAATGCCGTTCTGACCATTGATAAACACACGGGAGTGAATGACATCATTATGGATCCTCGAGATTCGGACGTATTGTATGCTTCAGCCTATCAACGTCGCAGACATGTGTTCACCTATCTGGGTGGAGGCCCAGGTTCTGGTATGTACAAGTCCACTGATGGAGGTGCTACCTGGAATAAGATCAATAAAGGATTGCCAAGTGTAGATATGGGTAGAATAGGCTTGGCAATAGCGCCTTCGAATCCTGAGATTATATATGCTATCGTTGAGGCCGCTCAAGGCAAAGGAGGCTTTTTCAAGAGCACCAACAGAGGCGCTTCGTGGAAAAAGCAAGGGGGCTACCATTCTAGTGGTAATTACTACCAGGAAATTGTAGTAGACCCAAATGACCCTGAAACTATCTATGGAATGGATACCTGGATGCAAATATCCAGAGATGGCGGTAAGACATTTAAAGTATTGGGTGAGGTTTCTAAACACGTGGATAACCATTGTTTATGGATAGACCCGAATGATTCTGACCATTTTATGGCTGGTTGTGACGGCGGTATTTATGAGTCATGGGATGGGGCGAAAACCTGGGATTTTAAAGCCAATCTTCCGGTGACTCAATTCTACAAGGTAGCACTGGATAATGCCGAACCATTCTACAATGTCTTCGGTGGGACCCAGGATAACTTCAGTTTGGGAGGGCCTTCCAGATCGGTCAGTGGAAATGGTATTGCCAATGAAGAATGGTGGATCACCCACGGGGGAGATGGTTTCGAAACGCAAGTGGATCAGTCAAACGAGAATATCATCTACGCACAATCGCAGTATGGTGTGTTGGTGAGATACGACAAGGCCAGTGGCGAGGAAGTGGGCATTCAGCCCCAACCTAGAAAGGGCGAGAATGCCTATCGCTGGAATTGGGATGCGCCTTTAGTGATCAGTAATTTCAATAACAAGCGCCTGTATTTCGCTGCCAATAAGGTATTCCGTTCTAACGACCAGGGCAACAGCTGGGAAGTGATCAGTGATGACTTGACACAACAAATCAACAGAAATGAATTGAACGTGATGGGGCGTGTGTGGGGCATTGATGCCATCGCGAAAAATGGCTCTACTTCGCCTTACGGAACGATCGTCGCCATGGACGAATCGCCTAAAAACGAGAACTTACTTTATGTAGGTACTGATGATGGCCTAATCCAGGTTACAGAAAACGGAGGCAGTAGTTGGACGCGCGTTAGTAGTTTCCCTGGAGTACCATCAAGAACTTACGTAAACATGGTATTGGCTTCTCAACACGATGAGAACGTGGTGTTTGCCTGCTTCAATAACCACAAGAATGGTGATTTTAAGCCTTATGTGTACAAAAGCACAGATAAGGGTAGAACATGGAGATCAATCACTACTAACTTACCAGAAAGAGGTTCTAGCTATTCTATCGCCCAAGATCATATTGATCCGAACTTATTGTTTGTAGGGACGGAGTTTGGTGTATTTGTGAGTAATAATGGCGGTGGAAAGTGGAAGCAGGTGAAAGCCGGAGTGCCAACCATTGCTGTTCGCGATTTGGCCATTCAACGCAGAGAGAATGACTTGGTTTTGGGAACATTCGGTCGTGGATTCTATGTATTGGATGACTACTCTGCTTTGAGGAAAACGAATAATACCATACTAGCAAAAGAGGCAGAGTTGTTCGATGTAAGAGACCCTTTCCTTTATGAGCAAAGCCATCCACTTGGATTGCCGGGCGTAGCTTTCCAGGGAGATAGCTACTACCTCGGTGATAACCTCGGACCAGTGGCTATGTTCACCTACTATTTGAAGGATAATATCAAATCCTTGAAAGAGCAGCGACAAGAGAGAGAGAAGAAAGCCAAAAAGGACGGGCAGAATAATCCATACCCATCATATGATGCCTTAAAAGCAGAACGCGAAGAAAAGGCACCTCAGCTTTTGTTTACGATCAAAAATAACCAAGGTAAGGTGGTTAGAAAGCTTACTACCAAACCGACTAAGGGATTGAACCGAATTACCTGGGATTTGCGCTACACGGATACTGACCCTATTAGCTTGAGCAAACCTGCTTTTTACAATCCATGGGGTGACAGTGACAAAGGGATATTGGTATCACCAGGTGAATATACAGTGGCCTTGTCCAAAATTGTTGCCGATAAAGTGACGGAGATTGCTGGTCCGGTCTCATTTACGGTCAAAGCGCTTGATAACAGGTCACTTCCTGCCACCGATCGCATAGCTTTGGACGAGTTCAACAAGAAGGTGCTAAAACTATCAGGAACGGTAGGTGCCGCGCGGCAGACCATACGAGAAGTTAGAAATCAATTGAGACATATCAACGCTGCGTTGGTGAGGGCAGAGGTACCTCATGATAGTGAATTGATCAGCAACGCTAGAAAATTAGAAAAGACAGTAGCAGATATCAGCACCCAACTCAATGGTGATGGAGTGGCGGGCACTTTGGATCAAGGTCGTCCTCCGACTGTAGGTGGCCGTGTCGGTATGTTAGTCTATCAATTGTTTGCTTCCACTTCAGACCCAACGCAGACAAACAGGGACAGTTATGCCATTGCTGCGGAGGAATTCAAACCAATACTGGCGTCACTGAAAAAACTGGTGAACGAAGATTTGAAAAGCCTACAAGATCAACTGGTAGAAACAGGAGCGCCTTATACACCGTACTCTCTTCCTAATGTCCCGGCATTTGAGGAGTAGGGAAAGCAAAAGGCCATGCTTACGGAAGTGCTAAGTTGAAATAAGAAGGACAAAATTTAGGCAATTAGAGGATGGACGCATAGCGAGTTAGTAGCTGTGCGTCCATTTTAATATTGTCCATACAGTAATACTGGAAGCCTTATTCACCAGTTGACCTAGTCCATATAATCTTTTAAATAACCGCTCTCTTTCAAAAAACTATCATAATCCTCTATATTGAGGATATGGCTAACTGCTAATTTTTTATCCTTGGCTTTATCAAAGTAGGCCTTGACGATTTCATAGCCTATCCAATACCCTAAGTCATTGGGTCTATCATCTTTTTCACTGGTGCCATAAAGCCAATCCTGAAAGTTATTTTGATGCATTATTTGGACAAATTCTTTGCATAGATCTACCTTGTTTTCATTGCCATATTCATTCGCGCTAGCATTCCCTTTTATGCCAGTTGCCAATTCCGCGATGAAATCCGCCGCGCCTTCCAAAATGGATTGTTGTAATAAATTGGTGCTACCACCTTCCGGCCACTTTTGTTGAAAATGGATCGATTCATGGATTACTAATCCTGGAAGATGGTCCAAGCTTGTTAATTTTTCTGCTCCAATTATGAGTCCATTTTCTGAGGCGGTGCCTCCACTGTTGAAGCGTCCAATGACAAAATAAACGGGAGGGTAGACAGCATCTGGATACCAATATTCTAATGCATAGAAATAGGGTTTAATCAGCTTTTCCTGTTCCTTGATCTTGCTTTCTATTCCTTTCACTCTTTCATAATCCTGCTTTCTCCTTTTTACCATATTAAGCAGAGAATCGGCATTCATTATCCTGTAGGGGATAAACCCCTGAAGTCCCAGGGTGCCATTTTTTATGTAGTCTTCAAATGGATTACTTTGGATATCATCAATTGAGTCAAATGCCTTCCAAAAACTCTTAATGTCACTTGTTACAAACTCAGCCTGCTGAGGATCTTTGGGAAAGGCTTTATACTGTCCGAATACTTTCGCAAAGCAGGTAATTATCAAGATGAGCGTTAGTGTATATGTCGCTTGTCTCATTTTCGGTTGTAGGCAGTGTTTAGTTCAAAATGGGCTTCTATTCATTCATACACTTAATCCCTTTCAAAACGGGTTATGGTCTCTGCTTCTTCACGATCATTGAGTTCACTAGAAATGGCTCAAGCGTGTGATAAAACCGGAAACATCCAGTGATTTTGTTTGAAACAATTGGCTCCGGTCTTTAACATAAATAACGTATCTCCTCCTTGCAATAAGCGCTTTTCAAACCCTGTGTCATTTAAGGGAGTGAAACCCAATGCTACCCTGTTTACTTTTTCATTGGACATGGCTCGAATGAGATCGTTCAGTGCTACAGGCTCTTTGGAGAAAACATCATTTAAGAATAGCGTATTACCTTCGAAGTCGGCGATGACAATTGCTTCAAGTTCTTCAATATAGAAAATGCTATTTTTCTTGTAAGACATACAGTAGAACATAATCAATGAGACATTATTCACCATCGACACCGTTGACATCGGAATTGACATCTTTACCGTTTCCATCAGAAGCGCTACATCAGCCTTATTTTCCACATTCAATCTTTTTAAGGATGAAGTAGTGGGGTGCGTATTTATTGATTTCACGCATTGATATTCCTCAACCTCCTCGAAATTAAATTTCGGGTAGAAATCAAGAACACTGTCGTTGGCGAAGAGATAGATGAAATCGGACCGGCCTTCCCATTCTTTGATGATATGATTCAAAATGAACTTATTGAGTCCCTGGTTTCGGTATTTTTCGTCGGTCATTACCGTCCCGATCTGAATACCCACCTTTCTTTCATTTTGGATGTCAAACTCAATCCTATTGATCGAGACATTTGATACCACCTCATTATTGTGAAGCAGGGCGTAGGGGACATAATAGTCGCCCCAGAAGCCGTCCTGATACCAATTTTCTAAACTGAATCCGAAAACAGCGTTTGTAAGCTTGTTGAAACTTGTTCTGATGGAATCATCGTGTTTAAAGTCCTGGGCAAAGACGTAATTGGTGTTTTTCAGATTTACGTGTTCCATAATTTTAATGGCCTGCCATTTCTCTTCATCGCTCTTGCAGTAAGTAGGCTACTACATCGTTTAAAACCTGCGTGAAATTTTTCGATGTATCAAAATACCGTATACCGTACTGGTGACAACTTTCTTCAATGCGTTTGCTGTATGCAATCATATTACTGATATTGTCTTCGACGTAGCGTTTGGACTCCTTGGTTAACCAATCGTTTTTCCCATGGCTGTAATCATAAACCTCTTTCACTTTTTTGTCGATGCTAATATGCGCATAGCCAACGAAACATATGCTAATACTGTCCGGGTGCTTTTTAATCAAGTCAATGATCAGTTCCGGAAGTACAGCCTCACCTTCGATGACATGGTCAGTTCCTTGCCATATCATGCTCTCAAGCATAGCTTTTAGATAATTCCAGAGTTTTTCGGCAATTTCGTTAGGCCATAACTTATCATGGATACCATATTCCGGAATGCCATTGGTAAACCCCATTACCAACCAGTCAAGTGACAGATAAGGTATGCCACTTTTCTGCATGATTTTTTGAGCTATTAGCGTTTTCCCAGATCTTGAAGTGCCACTAATGATGTAGATCATTCTATTACTCCTTAAGGCTTAATTTTCCTGCCTCGTCAAGCGTATTGCGCCCGATATTGAGTAACCGACAGTTCGCGTTATAATAGAGAATAGCTACCGGTGCTAGAAAGGGCGCACGCCTCTTTACCCTTTAATTTCTACTAATGTATTGGATTTGAATATGAGTTTCAACGGTGAAGGAGAGGCGTGCATTCATATGGTCGTTAGCAGGGCTGTTAATTGGCCTTTCTTTGGTAGTAAGTCACAATACTTGCCTTGGCGATCGTATTGTTCCAAAGGTAGTATCCGACCGTTGCGGCATTGGTATTCTCGTTTAATCCTAGTTTGTCCACTTTCAAAGCATGCACGGTGATAATATACTGGTGTATACCATGACCTTCTGGCGGGCAAGGTCCTCCATATCCTTTAGCGCCGTAATTTGTAATGCTTTGAATGGCTCCTTCCGGTGCTAAGTTCGAAGCAACATCTCCGGCATTGCTGACTAGTTCGGTAACATTAGAGGGAATGTCGAACATGACCCAGTGCCACCATCCACTGCCCGTAGGAGCGTCCGGATCATACATAGTTATTGCAAAACTCTTGGTGCCTTCCGGTGCATTCTCCCATGAAAGTTGTGGAGACTTGTTTTCGCCAACGCAACCAAAGCCATTAAATTCTTCGATTAAAGTAGCTTGACCACCTATGTCCTTACTTGATAGGGTGAATGTATTTTGAGCGAATGAAATGTGCGTTAAAATGCTTAACGCAATCAAGATGACTGTCTTTCTCATAATTCTTTTGGTTTTAATTATGATACAAAGTTCATCTTGTTTTGAAAGCAATTGGGCACGCCTTCAGGTCAAAAAGTATTGCTAAAAGCTCAATCTAATTGGTATTGCTTGGGTGTGGTGCCAAACTTTGATTTGAAGGCCTGAATGAAGTTTGTCAGTGAATCGTATCCAACCTCAAGATAAATGTCGGACGGTCTTTTTCGCTCGTTTTTAAGAAGTAGGGCTGCGTATTCAAGTCGTCGCTCCTGAAACCACTTACTAGGCGAGGTGTGAAATTGGTTTTCGAACTTTCTCTTGAAGGTAGAAAGGCTCATATTGGCCAGAAAGGCCAGTTCACTTAGGGTTAACTTGTTTAGCTTGTTGTGTTCTATTACCTCCTGGAAATGAAAATCGTAATCGTTGATGTCAATCATCAATGACTCCAGGAAACCGCTTCCTAAGGTATCGGTGAGGTATAACATCAGCTCTTCAAATTTGACCTGGAGTACCTTGCTTTTACTGGGTGTAGATAATTGGTTCAGCTCTATTAGGCTTTCTGCAAACGAGCGCAGATACCGATCAAAAGGGATGGATTGAATTGTTTTTCTCTCACCGGATTTTGAAAGAGTAATGGCGTGTTTTCTGGAAAACTGAAAAACAGCTTCATTAGAAAAAAAGAAAAGAATACTGTGGTAACTGTTATTGGTACCGGTAAACTTCTCAGTCATTAAGCATTTACCTGCTTTCATTAGCAAGAATTCGGAGTTGGAGATGGCCGTTGATTTCACATTAGAAAAAACCTCCTTGTTTCCTTCCAAAAGGAAGCTGATGGTGTTCATGGAAAGATTGACTTGCTGCTTAGTAGACTCTTGCTGTGCTTTATAATCGAATATCATAATCTCTGCTTTTTCAGCAGTCATTATATCTTCGGGTAAAGTAACGGTTTTCAAAGCTCAGTTGTCTATAGTGTCCGGCTATCGTCCATCGAACCGGATTTTCAAATTTCTATAAAAGTATAGGACAGCGGTAGCCTTTGCAAATAGCTCATCAAGCCAATGGGCGATGGATAGTGTTGATGATTTATCTATTCGTCAATTTTCAGGTCGATACGCTCTTTACCGCGTATGGTCATCTATTTCCTCGAAAACCTCTGCGGAAATGCGTTTTCCGAGCTTTCTCATTGCGGTCATTTCTTCCGGGTTTTCGTTCCCCCAGAAGTTTTGCCATGATGCCAGCGAATCCCATTTTGCTATGGTAATTACCTCATTTTCGTTTTCTAAGGATCTCAGCATGAAACTACCGAGTGCTCCTTCAACCGATTCATGGATACGATTGGTTGTAGAACGCCATGTCTTCTCAAATGCTTCAAAGTTTTCTACGGGAACATCCCAGCGATAAATTACTCTTACCATAATGCTCTGGTGCCATTTTTTGACCTTGGCACTTCAATATATGATGTTTTACATACATTTTGCCACTTGAGTGTAATCGCCTTAATTCTCAGTTTCAATTGATGGTTGACGTATCATAAATACACCTATGCATATGAACCAAACGATTTGGGTAAGCCCGAAAATCTCTGTGAAGATTTCTAATGGAAAAATGGTCAGAATGCCTGCTGTCCCGACTATCACGCCTAGGCAAGTTAATGGTATTGAAAACAATCGTCCTTTGAACGCTATAATACTGAGCAATAAGACCCATAGTCCGCCTACAATTTCGTTTCCACCGCCAAGCCCTTCGGCAATGACACTGACGCTTGTCCAAACTATCATCGCTTGCTCCGGTTCTTTAGCGCCCATATTAATTACAGTGTTAAGGCCTATGTTGGCTATCATGCCACTGGCTATTACCAACCCAACCCAGATTACTCCAAAAGCAAAAACCAATTTGGAAAGGATAGGGAAGTAAGCCTTTAGTCTTTGATGAATGCCCAGCACTAATCCCGCTAGTAATATCCCGAATAGCACATAGCTGACCAAGTTCAATATTGAAAGTGTGATGTAACTGTCAGATAGAAATTGTAATTTCTCCGCTATGCTTGCATCTGCTGCCGGATAGATCAGTACTCCACCATAAATAATGAATGCCGAGATGTAAATGAGTGCTTCCAGAATGGCGCATACTCCGCCTAGTATTTGTGTTCTTTGTGATTCCAATATTAAATCTTTTGTCGAAGACGATTCAAAATTGATTTAGTTACTGAGCAGAGTCTGATT
>JBCBSS010000196.1:0-11544 GCA_039819065.1 Bacteroidota bacterium | reverse complement strand
GAGAAAGTATTTATTAATAATGACACTTCTAATTTCAATTTGGTATGTTACTATGAATTGGTGTTTTCTCGATTATATTATCTAGCTATTTCCAAGTGAGATTTACTATTTGAAGAACATCCTTAATTCCCGTATATTCATTATAAAAAGGCGATGTTCAAACTTCCCACCACCATCATCTTCGTTCTACTAACCATGCATTCTTTTGGTCAGAAGACCGGCACAGTTGATTACCTGTACCTCGGTGTTAAATTCACCATTCCTCAAGGTTGGCAAGGGCAGGAAACAGAAGGCGCGTTTATGATTGCTTCATACAACCATGCTGGTTTTATTGCCTTAATACCACATGAATCCAAATCCATCGGTGAACTGGAAAGAGAGGCCAAGAAAGGTGTGGCAGAAGATAACATATATCTTAACCTGAGCAGTGCTTTATCCAAATTTGGCGCCGAAGGCATTGGTGGAGAATTTTCAGGAACTATAGAAGGTACACCCGCTAAAGCTTATATCTTAGGTGTAGTCAATCCTTTTGGATATGGAGTGACGGTAGTAGCGGCCACTGATGTATCCAATTACTCTAGCAAGTACAAACAATGGGCGGAGCAAGTGGCTTCTAGCTTGCAATTCAGAACACCTAAAGAACCAGAGAAAAGCAAAGAATGGAAAGACTGGTTCAACGGTGCAAAACTTGTGTATATGAATTCCAACTATAGCAGCGGGTCTTCATACGGTGGCTACAGCACCTATAGCAGTTATGATACTAGAAGAGAAATTTTACTTTGCTCTAATGGCCAATTCTCATACTATTCATCTAGCAGTATGTCTGTCGATACAGGCGGAGGTTTTGCCGGATCACATGGCAAAGACCAAGGACAAGGCAATTGGAAGATCGGTTGGGATGCGGCAGGCAATAGCACGTTAGAATTATCCTACAACAATGGAAAAAAGTCAACCTATACGCTGGCCTACCAGAATAAGAAAACTACTCTGAACGGCACCAGGTATTTTGTATTGCATGACCATAATGAGTGTCGTTAAAGACGGCAAGAAACCTCAGACATACACTTTAGCGATTCTGATCAGCACCTGATTTCAAATACTGTTTTTTCTTTAGCTATGAATTGATAAATTCAAACATGCTAAAAATCACACTTAGTCTCTTGGTAATATGCTATTGTAATGCAATGGCCTTTGGCCAAATGAGTAAAGTCTTACTCAGCCTTCCAGTTGAGCCAAGTACTGGTATACCCAAGCTTTCCGATGATGAACTCAGCGAGAAGTTAAGCCTCCTACCTCCTGATATCAACATTGCATTTCTGGAAGGATCTACTTCTGATGGAAAAGACAGCTACTTTCCGCTAGATTCGGCTGGTATAGTTTTCCTAGACCTTGATTTTGACGGAGACGAAGACATGGTTTATTCTGGCCCGGCCGGAGTGAATGGATTACGAGACACCAAAGTCTTTTTTAAGGAAGGTCATACACTCAAGCTGTATGGTACTTTGAGAGGCAGGTTACTGCAAATTAATCAACACAAAAAGACAACTACGCTCAGTACATTGTGGCAGCCCTGTTGTGATTCATATACCTCTAGAATAGAAAAGCATGCTGTGGCTGTTCACCATCAAGTGGACTTTGTGGAGTCTATTTCCATTATTGGCAGGATAGAGTCAATATTCGTTGATCCTGAGGACGGTCCTCAGGTACTAAAGGGAGTACCCGATTTCTCGTCCCTTAAGCAAGGACATATCAAAAACACTTCGCTGTATGCTTCCAGAGTAGATTTCCGAGGCACCTCTCCCTACTTCAGAGAGAGAAATAAGGAAGTCCGGGAAATACTCAGAAAAGTTGAAGAGGTAGCATTGCTCAGCATTAAAGAAAAGGTGGCAGTGCTGGTTTTAGATGAGAAAGTGGTCGGCAATAAACAATGGTGGTTGGTGTTGACCGCCCCACTACAAGGCGTCCCTAAGTCTTTGTATGAATGGTCTAATGGCGATAACCGCAGGTTTATCGGTTGGGTGGACAGCATAACCTTGGAATAACCTAACATGTAATTCGATGAAGCGCACCCAGCGATATACTGTATATTTTATCGGCTTTATCCTAGCCATTATCGTATTCGACGCGCTGCAACAGAAATATTATGTCGATACGTTCATTCTGGCTGCTGAAGGTAAAACCATCAGCCTTTGGCTATTGATCAAAAACCACCTGGTCAAATGGGCAATATGGGCTTTGGTGATGTTTCCGTTCGCTCATTTAGCTAGAAAGGTTTTAGCCCGTTACCACCATTCTACGGAGTTCAATACCCTTAGCCTTTTGATGGTCAGCATTTTAGGCTTTTCGGCGGTGGCGATCTTCTTTGCCTCTATTGTCAGTATCCTTTTAGAATCAGAGCCCTTTCAGTGGTCGGTTGTTTCCGAAGTTTTCATTTTCAATATATTCCAAAAAGGCCTGGTATTCTCGCTCGCCTCCGGTACAATTGTTCTAATTATCCGCAATCAACTGAAGGAAGGCAAGATTGTGGCACAATCCAGTGAGATTCAGAGCCTGAAAGAGTCGAGCGCTCACCTCGAAAAAGCATTGCGTTCTACGGATGAGCCACATCTTCATATCAAGACTGGTAATAGAATCAATAAAGTGGCTCTGAGTGAAATATCATGGATACAGGCCGATGATTACTGCGTTCGCGTACACGCCCAAAACCAGATATTCACATTGCGCAAGAGCCTGAAGGCTTTAGAGAAAGAGCTGGCTCCTCATCGTTTTGTTCGTGTGCATAGAGGGGCATTGCTTAATCTTGATTTTGTCGATCAAATCAACCTTGAATCTTCTACCATTAAGTTGCTTGACACCTCAGAATTGCCCATTTCCAAAGCGGGGGCACAATCACTCAAGAAACGGTTGAAAGAAGCTTCAATTTAGTGTTAAGTCAAGCATATTTTAGTCATACCAAGTATTATTCTTTTTATCCAATACTTCATTAAAAAATAATTACGTAGCTACAGCTATGCTCATATTTTTTGCCTTGTCTTGAATAAAAATAACGGCAACTTATACGACACAATACACTCAACACTAACTCCCTGCAAAAACCAGTTCATTCCCTGCACCAGGCTGGTGCTTTCGAAGATTCTTCCGTTTCATTGACCAAAAAGCTCATGAAGAAAATCTACTTACTATTCGGTTTTTTATGCTTGACTTATGTTGCTTATCCACAGTCATTCAATTACGAACCTTCAAAAGAACATCCTTATGGTCAATTAAACCCTGAAGCACCTGCCCCTACCGGTCACTTTGCTCCATTGATTGGTAAGAGTAATTGTCTGTCCGTAGCTAGAATTAGTCAATCAGAATGGGCTGACACGGTAAATATGCAATGGGTCTTTAAGTACATCATGGATGGTAAAGCGGTGCAAGATGAAACGCTAAAGGCGGACGGTAAGCATTCTGGTAGTATAAGGCAATACAACGCCGATAGCAGCAAATGGTATGTACACTATTATTCTTCAGCCTTTGCCACTCCGGTGCTATCGAGTTGGGAAGGTAATAAGAACGAAAAAGGGAATATCGTTCTGTACAGAGATCAAAAAGCACCAAATGGTGCGGATGGCTATTTTCGCCTCACTTTCTCCAATATCTCTGATGAGGGATTTGATTGGGCAGGTGAATGGGTAGATTTAGCCGAGACCATCGTCTACCCTACCTGGAAAATCTTTTGCACCAAACAGGAATAATATTAAAATCAGCCGTTGTATCGGATCAGCTTCTCGACGATAGCGTCTAACTCTTCGCTATTGCGAGGGTCTTCTACAAACGATAAGCCGGCATTTTCCAGTGCTTTGAGGTTTTTGTCACTGGCATCATCCATATTCGATTTAGCACCACCAAGCGAAGGTTCTAATCTGTGGTAATCACGGCTGTCTTCACCTTCGAGCGTACCATAAATCTGTTTAAGTTGATGCCGTACCGTTTCTGAATTACCCGACATCATGATATCAATAACCGGTTGTATCCACTGCAACATGCCCCAGTCTTTGGCCGAATCGAACATATAAGGTTCTTTTACGCCGCCCGTGCCCACACTAACGAACATCATATCTTCAACACAAGGATAATCGGTTTTCCCTTCGAATGTCATGGTCCGGGCTTCCGAGTAGGCGCACATGGCTGGATTGTTGGCAAAAACGCCGCCATCGACCAGTGGATATTCATTCCCAGCTTTGCTTTTGATGTGAGACGCCTCAAAATAGGTTGGTGCTGCTGATGTAGCGCGTGCAACATCCCTTATCAGAAAGTTATGATCATCATTATCCGTCTTATGCTGTCTTAAAAAGAAGGCATCTCGCCCTTCAATGTCATAAGATGTGATTAGACAAGGTTTCAACAACTCACTCAGCCACTTGTCTTCAAAGTTATCTTTTAGCGCCTTTTCTAATTCGCGCTCATCGTATTTCTCATCCGTCACTCCAGCCACACTCAAGATTTTCTTTTTGAACGAAACATTGAATATATCACCACCTCGCTTTAGATATAAGTCTACAGCTTCAGCTGCAGTAAATTTAGGATTACCATTGTCGTCTGGCATCAGATAAGCACAGCTTAGTATGCCTCCTGTGCTAGTGCCAGCTATCAGATCAAAGTAATGGGCGATACGCGCGTCATCGCCTTTCTTAGCTCTTAGTTTCTCTTCAAGCGCGTTTAGAATTACTCCGGGTAGTATGCCACGTATTCCACCACCATCAATGGATAAAATACAGACTTTTTTTGGGTCAGCCATAGTGTGTTTAGGTCAATTAAGGTAAAAAATAGGTATAACCTAATAAAACTAATGTGCTTTATGCATTTCTTCAATACCCAGTCTTAGGTATTTGACACTTTCTCAAACAACGCTGATTAAATGGCTAGACCCAACTCTACTACAAAAGTGGCACCGGTTGCTGCACCACTTTCATACCATATTTTTCCACCCATCAAGTCTACATAGCGCTTTGCTAATGATAATCCCAGGCCGGTTGAGCTTTCCCCGGCCGTTGGTCTGGCGCTAAGCTTGGAGAACTTTTTGAAGAGCTTGTTTTGCTCGTCGGGATGAATACCAGGTCCTTCATCGGTGACCTTCACCTGGATGTTTTGGTTGTCGTTAGAAATATTGAGATTGATTGACTTATCAGGTTGTGAGAATTTGATGGCATTAGAAATCAGGTTCTCAAAAATGAGTGGAAAATAGGTCTTATCAGCCTTCACTTCATGCCGTGTAGATGAATCGTTGATATTGATGTTGATCCCTTTCTTTCTCGCCATTTCACTCATAGAATGTGTCACTCCATCCAACACCTGAATCACATTCACCAACTCCATTTGCAGGCTTATGTTCTTTCTATCCGAGACATCCATTTCTAACACCTTATTCACAAGGTTCTGGGCGTTCATGGAGCTCTGATTGATCATGTTGATGTATTTATTCTTCTCGGGACCTTCTTCTTCAATCTTCATCAAATGAATCAGGCTGGTGATATTGCCGAGCGGGTTTTTGAGATCGTGTGCCAGAATTCTAATGATATAGTCTTTCTCTTCAATGAGCTGTTCTAGTTCCCGGGACTGTGCAGATATGGTTGATTTCTGGGATTTAAGTATCTGATTTTTAGCCTTTAACGCCTGCAACGCTTGAGACTGAATGTATTCGAAAACAAAAGCGATCACCAAAATAATCAGCAACAACCCCGGTAGAATGAATAAGTACCACAGTGCCCTAAGCTCAGTGTTGTATTCAACAGGAAATTGATAACCTTTGTGAGTGGCAATCCCGAAGGATATCATCACCAATAGTGAAATGGTGCCCCATACATAGGCAGAAGCTCTATTGACCACTAGCAATGCCAGTACAGGAATAGAGATAATCCATGGATATATAGCAGACCAAAGTCCCCCGGAGAAATAAGTCAGCGCAATAACTGCCAAGCCACCCAAGCCTACGAATATGTTACCGAGTACAGCATTCGGTATCCTTGTTTTGGTGAAAAATGGCAGGATAAGGAACCCAACAACATTGAATATCATAAAGTAAACACCCTTTTCATACTCGAAAAAAAGGCTCAACCATATGTAGGTATTTGAGAAAAGACTGGTCAGAAGGCTTGCTTTGATGAGCAACCTTCTCTGCCTCAGTTCATCCCGTTGACTAAAAAAGTATGGGTGAATAAAGTAATCTATAATCTTCGCCAACTTCATAACCTTCAAAGGTAGTAATTATAAGTTATATAGATATCGGTTAGAAGCCAAAACATAAGCCATAGCGCCTTAATTCAGCCATTTAATAGACTTAGACAGGCAGAAAGTGTATCCGTATTCTGGCAGTGTAAAAATAATCGGAGTAGATCTAAAAGCCACATTCTCATTCAGAAATCAAACATTGGCTAGAAGAATTTGAAAGCACGCTTTTCGCGATGAATAGTGAGATACCCAAATAGCAACTGCTTAGCACAGCTTTTATTTGAAGAGAATGCGCTTAGCGTAAATTAAAGTGCAGGAAAGTTTTTTCTAAAGGCGATCTTACCGGTAGGAATCAGTCCGAGCAATGGCCCAATGGCAAGTATCCAAAAACGGGTTGGTCCCATGGAAGCCAGCCTTTCCATCAGTTCTATACTTAGAATAGTAATCAAAAATCCGATACAATTGACAATGGTTAAAGCGCTGCCTAACAAGGTCTTATCTGCATAATCCGCGATAACAGATGAAAACTGAGGTGAGTCTGCTACGACGAAGAATCCCCATACGAACAACAGAGCCATAATCACATTGATGGAGAGATTGGCCATGAAAAGAAAGCTTAGGGCACACAAAGCTGACATGAGCATGGAGAAAAATGCCACTCTGCAGCTACCGAACCGCTTAGCATATAATCCACCTACTGCACTGCCTACTCCTCCTACAGCCACAATGGCGAAAGACCATATAGATACATTGAGGTACTGTTCATTTTGCTCCGAAATGTAAGTCAGAATGGCTGGAAGGAAAGCCCAGAAGGCATACAACTCCCACATATGTCCAAAATAGCCGAAGGATGCCCGGTTGAACATCTTGTTGCTGAACATCTTGAAGAAAACGGAAAAGGAAAACTGCTTGGATACTTTACGGTGAGGGCCGTCTCCTACTAGAAAGGCAGTGGCCAATCCACCGGATACTGCGATAACGCTGGTGGTAATGATCACCACCTTCCATGGCAAATCCATAGAATAGAATCTGATCAAATGAGGGAAAGATGTACCGAGTACTAAAGCCGCCACAAGAAAACCCAATGCGTTACCCAGTTTACGTGGAAACCAGTCAGAGGCGATTTTCATACCTACTGGGTAAATGCCAGCCAGAAAAAAACCGGTTAAAAGCCTGGAAGCATAAATACCCCAGAATGGCATCGGAATAAGGATTAACATATTCGCCAGAGCAGCCAAAATCGCCGAAACCAGAAATACCTTAGAAGGCGAAAACCTATCAGCTATCATGAAAATGGCATATAGCAAAGTACCAAGGATAAATCCAAGTTGTACAGCAATGGTGAGTTGAGGGGCGATTTCGAAACTAAAACCAAGTTCAGTTTGCAGCGTAGGATATATAGCGTTGCCAGCAAACCAAAGAGATGTTGCCGCAAACTGCGACAAAATAATAATTGGTAAAATGTGGAGTTTCACCTTTTCCATTGTTGAATTAACCCATATAATGGATAAAAGGCTTACCCAAAACGCACAAACTCAGAAATATATTTGGTTTTGTCTACCTCCTGACTTTTTCAGCACTGAAAAGCCGCAACGTAAGAAAGTCTGATACAGTGTAAGTGACCGCTGCATTCTGGTAGTTTGGAACGGCATACTCACTGCTCTTTTTCAGCTTTTTGATATCGCCTATCTTAAAAATCGGCCCTTCTTTATCAATACCACTGAGCGAACACTCAGATGAATAAATGAGCCTGATATATAGCATTCTGGTTTTCTGCTCGTAAGTAATCGGATCTTTATAAGACTGCTCTACCAACTCGAATCGGTAACTCATGCAATCGGTCACATCTGGATCAACTTCAATAAAACTTCGTTCTCGGCAAAACCAAAATGGTTGATCGGACGACAGGCTTGCATAGGCTTTAGATGCCATGCCAAAATGATTCAGGAATTGGCGGAAAGGCGCTTCCCGTTTCGTATCTCTAGGATAATATGCTTTAATGTCTCCTTTGGCATAAGCTTTCAATAGAATACCGGGAATTTTAGCCGCAGCCCGATTCTGACGTTCTTTTAAATTTACCGTAAACTGTTTGAGTTGGTTTGATTGTGCCTTCATACCCAGAGGCAAACAAAACAGCATAGACATCAATAGGATCAATGTTTTCATTCTACTCCGGTTAAAGCGATTAATGAAGGTTTATCTTTGGGTGCATCACCACGGGCTTTTAGGCGAAAGGTGTGATTCTTACCATTAACATCACTTAGCGACGGAAATTCGCTCAACGTATATACCTTACCCTCCTCATCAATGGTGAAAAGCTTATAGCTCCGTTTATCAAGGATCGAAAACTTCTCTGCCCAATCACCAGGCCAGTACTCGAAGACCGAGTTTAGTCCTTCATACACCACGAAAACAGATGATTCGAAAGCTTTACCCTGATCATCGACAAAGCTGGCCATAATAGGAATGTATGTTTCTCCCCGAATGATTCTATCATAATTGTAAAGGCCAAAATCGAAAATCTCCATTGATTGGAAAACCACCTGACGAATAGAATCTGCCGTGGTGAATAAGACTCCGTCTTCATCCTCCATCATTACCTCGTTTTGAACAGGTGAGCTACCCCACAAATCGTCGTCATTCTCATCAATACCATTTAATCCGATGTTCGAACTGTAGGAAGTCCATTGGTTTTGGCCCGTATCAAGCCTATATCCTTCCGTTTGTGATTGACGTTGTTCCGGCGGAATGGCAAACCTAACTTCGATGCTTCTATCCTCACTTATTCCAATATTGTCAGCACCGACCCGAGCGTATATTTCGAACATGCCACTCGACTCGAGATGTACTTGCCGACCCAATACATTGTAGGTCATTGGTATCTTATGGATGACCATATCAATAGGTGATCTCAACTCGCGATAGTAGATGTCCACCGAATCCACATAATGCTCCATAAGATCAAATGCGTTTTCCGGAATGTAAATAACGCTTCCAGAGTAATGCTCGATCCGTGCACATGCCGTGGCGCTGACACGATATTTACTAAAGGCGTTTTCCAGGGAATTGCGCTGTGTTTGCGCCGATGCTGGTTGCAGTATTAACAACAACAACATACATCCCATTACCATTCTCATTATAATAAACTTAAGACGTACCATTCTTTCAATTTACTAAAATCATGCGAAGTATATAGGTCGACTAAGTGAAAAGGTCATTAGAATGATTGAAATAGCTGACTTAATTAGTGATGCAGAATCCCACATATTTGCCTCAAAAGGGTTCAAACTTTTTAGTATCATTGATCATGCATTTGATCCATTTCATATAACTTAAGGTTTTGTGAACAATTTACTGGTCATATGAGCTTACACATTAGTGCTAAAGAGGGAGATATTGCCGAAGTCGTTTTATTGCCAGGTGATCCTTTGAGAGCAAAATTTATTGCCGACACTTTCCTTGAGAATGCTTTCTGTTATAATCAGCTTAGAAATATGTTTGGTTATACGGGGACTTACAAAGGCACCAGGGTTTCCGTCCAAGGCACTGGTATGGGTATTCCTTCCTTATCCATATATACACACGAACTGATCAGGGATTATGGGGCCAAAAAACTCATTCGTGTAGGTACATGTGGTGCCCTGAGGGAAGATATTGACATTTCAGACCTGATTTTGGCCATGAGTGCCAGCACTGATTCTAGCTTCAATCGCCTTACTTTTGGCAACTTAGACTTCGCTCCCACTGCTGACTTTGAATTGTTAGACAAAGCTTATCACATTGCCCTAGAACAGGCTATAAAGGTAAAGGTGGGCAATGTGATCAGTACTGACCTTTTCTATTCTGACGATCCTGATCGCTATCAACCCTGGATTGATCACGGCGTACTTGCCGCTGAAATGGAATCGGCCGCTCTTTATGCCATGGCAGCCAAAGACAATGTCAAAGCCCTATCCATACTGACAGTCTCAGATAACCTCATCAACCACAAAGCCATGCCACCGGAAGACCGTGATAAAAAGGTTGAGGATATGGCGAGGGTGGCGTTGGAAGCGGCTATCAAACAATAAACAAAAGGCCACAGAAATTACTTTCATCAAAGCGCTCACGAAAGACGTCTGGTGCTTCGTGACCTTTTTGCATCAATAGGCTTATTATAATAAAAGTGGATTCCATTTATGGAAACTCCAGTGTTGTAGCATCACCATAGTAAACACAAGGCGAGCTCGTCTACAACAACTTAAACCAAAAGAGCCCTGATGAAAAAATTCACCTTCACTTTACTACTGGTATGGCAGATTAACCTTACCCTCCAGGCACAAACCAACAACTTCAATTATGATCGCTACTGGACAAAAGTTCAGATTAAGGAATTAGGTGGATTACCAAAATCAGCCGATTCAATTGTTACAAAAATTTACAAGCAAGCCAAAGCTGACAACAATCAAATACAACTGATAAAGTCACTGATCTATAAATCGAAATTTATGATTGCTCTTGAGGAGGAGGCACAACTGAAAGTGGTTCAGCTTTTTCTAAGGGAGATAACCGAAATACAATCACATAACAGGCATTTACTCGAAAATATGCTGGCCGACATTTACTGGCAGTATTACCAGCGCAATCGCTGGAAAATATATAACCGCAGCAGGACCACTACCAAAGTAGATGAAGATGATTTCCGGACCTGGGACTTGACCACCATTTTCAATGAAATCCACGCCCTCTTCCAAATGTCCTTGAAGAATCACCATAAAACACAGTTAATAGACTTAAACGACTACAATGAAATCCTGATCACTGCAGATGGATCAAAGCGCTTTCGCCCTACGCTGTTCGACTTCCTAGCCCATAATGCCCTTGATTTCTACGGTACCTCAGAAAGTAGAATTAATCAACCTTCTTACCAATTCAACATCACCGACCCGAAGTGTTTTACTGATTTTGATACAATAGAGTTAAGGTCTAGTGACTCACTTTCACCAAAATTGAACACGCTTATTATTTATAAAAAACTGGGTGGGATACATCGCGATTTCCGGTATCCTGAGGCATGGATGTACAACAGAGTAAGCTTACTCGATTTCCTGCATAAAAATGCCGTTATACCAGATAAGGATGAACTCTATGTTAACGCATTGTTGGGCTTGACCGAAAAATACCGGAAAGAGCATGCCACCTCCTTAGCCCATTTCAAGATTGCGGATTTCTACGATAAAATTTCCACTGGCTATTCGATAGACAGTAACAATGACAGACAATTCAAGCGACGGAAGGCACTTGAGATTTGTAATGACGTATTGGGATATCTATCCAATACGTCATTACAAATCT
>JBCBSS010000195.1:0-11725 GCA_039819065.1 Bacteroidota bacterium | reverse complement strand
ATCGATTTCATGAAACTACGTGATATCATCAAAATCAATGAGGAAAAAAATAGAATAGACAAAGGGCTATCCAAAGGACAGCAGAAGAGACTATCGCTGATTTATAGCATGCTTGAGGATAAGCAAATTCTGGTTTTGGATGAGTGGGCTGCTGAGCAAGACCCTCAGTTTAGGGCTTATTTCTACAAAGAAATACTGCAAATACTCAAGGCTAAAGGTAAAACGATCATCGCTGTGACCCATGATGACAAATACTTCACCAGTTCCGACCGTTTGATCAAATTCGACTATGGTCAAATCGTAAGTGACGTGGATACAGCAACAATGAGCGACGCCCTTAAAACAACTTTACTTCATGAATAAGATTAATCTGATATGTCTGCCTTATGCTGGTGCAAGCAAATATGCTTACAACGATTTTAAGCAGTACACCCCGGAGTATATAGAACTTGTGCCAACAGAATTGCCGGGAAGAGGCAGCCGCTATACGGAACGGTTACTAAAAGATATGGATACAATCGTGGATGATATCTTTTTGCAAGTAAAAGGTCATGTTAATGTGCCTTATGCAATTTACGGGCATAGCATGGGTACATTATTAGGCTATTTACTAGTTCGGCGCATTATATCTGAAGGTTTGCCTGAACCCATATTGCTTTTTTGCACGGGGCGTGGTGGGCCGTCGGTAGAAATGGAACTGCCCCATAGGCACACTCTTTCCAAAGATGATTTTAAGGAAGAAATACGCGATCTGGGAGGAAGCCCGGATGAGATTTTGGAAGATGAAGACTTGATGGAATTCTTCGAGCCCATTCTAAGGGCAGACTTTGAAGCCATTGAAACATATGAGCATACGCCTGGTGAGCCATTTGATATCCCGATTACGGCTATCATAGGTGATCGTGAAAAGGCGACTTACGAGGAAGCACAGGAATGGAAAAAAGTGACCCAAGGAGATGTAGATATTAGAATATTTCCTGGTAAGCATTTTTTTATTTTTAATAACACAAGAGAGATTATAAAATTAATAACACAAAAAATAACTAAGTATGGAAGAGAAGTTAATGTATCTTAAGCCAAACGTCGTCATTGAACCCCTTGTGGACAAATGGTACGCTTGGCCTCACTTGATTTCACCCGCTTCTGCGGCCATGAACATCACGGGTAGACACATCAAGATCATGAACTCCTACATCCAGGCGCCGCAGATTCATGCTGCAGCAGTGCAAAACCCTAAGATGAAAGGTGGACCGTTTATGGATTTTGGAGGCAAACGCGTTGATGAGGTTAAGGAGCTACGGGATTTGACCATGGAAGAGAGAAGTAATATGATTGCCTTTTCGGACGCAGTCAAAGAATTAGAACAGATGCTACGCGAGCACGCGAAAGGCTACTCATTGGAACCACTCTATGAGAAGATCCCTGACATGTTGAAGGGATATGTCGAGCTCTACTATGACTTAAACAATAATGCTTCCTACCGGTTCTTCGAATCGCTATTGTACAAAAGTGAATTTTACGAGCCAAAGTCTCAAAGCATTGCCATGTGGGTAACTGACAACGACGAGCGGCCTTTTACACTAAGTACGCCAAAGCTTAAGGATCAGGATATACTTCATCTGCCGCTCGACTTTAAAAGCGAACTAATTGATGAAATGAGTCAGATGCGTCGTAAAGCGGGCTCGGTAAATTCCCTCATTGATAGATTGGAACTTTCAGAGGCAGAAGCTGAGCTATTCAGGACTTTCTTCACTGAAGAACCATTGCAACCTTATAGTAAGTATGAAGGTGACAAGGTGCGCATGCGCTATTTCGGGCATGCTTGCATATTGATAGAAACAAAGAATGTGAGTATCCTGGCCGACCCGGTCATCAGTTATTATGGCTATCAATCAGACGTGTCGCGTTTCTCTGACATAGACTTGCCCGAAGTCATAGATTATGTTTTGATCACTCATAATCACCAAGACCACATACTGTTTGAGACCTTGCTTCCGCTCAGGCATAAGATCAAGAATCTGGTCATTCCAAAAAGTGCCGGTAAAACGCTTCAGGATCCTAGCTTAAAGTTGATGTTTGATCAAATTGGTTTTGAAAACATCATTGAAATAGATGAAATGGAATCGCTCAAGTTTGGTGATGTGACCTTGACGGGGGTGCCATTTGTCGGTGAACATAGTGATTTGAACATACAGGCGAAGATCTGCTATCATATCAGAGCGGAAGAATTCACCATGCTTTTTGTGGCGGATTCATGCAATGTAGAGCAAAGGCTTTACGAACATGTAAGAAAAGAAATTGGGGCGGTAGACGTGATATTCCTTGGTATGGAATGCGATGGTGCACCTTTATCATGGCTTTACGGACCTCTATTCTCCGAAGAAATTGAACGTGATAAAGATCAATCCAGGAGACTAGCTGGATCCAATTACGAAAGAGGTATGGCATTGGTCAACGCGTTTTCACCATCAGAGGTATATGTTTACGCCATGGGACAAGAACCTTGGCTGGAGTTTATCAGCAGTATTAAATATACTGACGAATCTAACCCAATAATTGCTTCCAATAATCTCATTGACACGTGCAATCAACAAGGAATACTTTCTGAGCGATTGTTCGGTGAGAAGGAAATACTTTATAGCAAATTCAAGGAATTGGTTCCTGAAGCCTAGTCATCATAGATTAAATTAGCGTAGTAAATCTTGTTTCAAGTGATCAAAACCTACTACGCTAATTTCTTTAAACCAGTTTCCGACCAGCGATTTGAGTATTACCTTTCGCAGCTTCCCACTTCCATACGTGATAAAATTCTTAGATACAGAAGGTGGGAAGATGCGCATGCAAGTTTATTTGGTAAGCTTTTGTTAGTCAAAGCATTAAAGGAGCATGGCTTGGCTTATGATTTGACTAGCTTGCAATACACAGCGTTTGATCGCCCTTTTCTTGACACTTCA
Organism: Bacteroidota bacterium; assembly: GCA_039819065.1. GTDB lineage: Bacteria > Bacteroidota > Bacteroidia > Cytophagales > Cyclobacteriaceae > JBCBSS01. The sequence continues at coordinate 8,771 of JBCBSS010000195.1, read as the reverse complement.
TTCGATTTCAATATAACGCACTCGGGAAACTATGTAGCCTGCGTATTTTCTGAATCCCTCAAAGTTGGAATTGACATGGAGGAAATCAGGCCTATTCCCATCGACGATTTCCACCAACAATTCACGGAGAAAGAATTAGCCGAGATGAAAAACTCAACCAACCCAATGGATCGATTCTATCACTATTGGACGATCAAAGAGGCGATCATCAAAGCAGATGGAAAAGGATTGAGCATTCCACTGAAGCAAATTTATATTCAAGGTGACCGTGCAACCGTTGAGGGGGGTACTTGGTATTTGAAATCTTTATCTATTGATCCTGGGTATAAATGCCATTTGGCCACCAATCAACTTGTTTCCGGCGAAGTCAATATAGAAAAAGTAGACTTTGGGTAATGCTTCACTCTAAAGGCTTCAAACCCTGCAACGCCGTAGGGATCAATTCTGAAACCGTCGGGTGAATATGCACAGCACGTGATATGACCGTATATGGCTGTTTGGCATACATCAGGTCTAATAGACAGTGAATGATCTCATCCCCTTCAATACCGAATATGGTAGCGCCCAGGATCAGCTTAGTATCTGCATCTACCAGTATTTTGATGAAACCATAGGTTTCACCTTTTTCCTTGGCGCGAGCGATGCGGCTCATTGGTCTGAATGCTTTCAAGACATTCTTGCCCGATTGACGTGCTTCTGTTTCTGACATACCGATTCTAGCCAGTGCAGGATCGGTGTAAAGCCCGTAGCAAAGAATACGGTCGCTGACTCGACGAGGATCGTTGTCTAATAGATTGGCAGCCACGATTTCATAGTCGTTATATGCCGTATGAGTGAAAGCGCCCTGTCCGTTGCAATCTCCCAATGCCCAAATCCCTGAAACATTGGTTCTTAACTGGTCATCAACCTTTATGAAACCACGTTCATCTACCGCTACTCCGGCCTTTTCAAGGCCAAGATCATGCGTGTTAGGATTTCGTCCTATGGCTAAAAGAAGATGGTCACCTTCAGCACGGCGTTCCCCGGTTACGCAATCCACTTCTATTACAATTTTATCCCCCTCCATTTTGCCGTTGATACATTCTGCTTCTAATCGTAAATTGATACCTTCTGCTTCCAGTATTTTCATCATCTCTTCAGATACATCTTCATCCTCACGAGATAAAAGCCGGTCTCTTTTTTCTACAATAGTGACTTCACTACCGAACCGCCTGAACATTTGTCCAAATTCCAAACCGATGTAACTGCCGCCCACAACAATCAAGCTTTTAGGAACAAAATCCACTTCCATCATACTGGTGTTGGTCCAAACATCAACCCCGGGATAATATTCTCGAGGGACATTAGCCCGGCCACCTACATTGATAAAAATCTTGTCAGCCTCTAATAATTCATCCCCGACACTAACCGTGTTGGGTCCTTCAAACCGGCCATGCCCTTCATAAACGGTGAGGTTTTCAACCCCTTTCAACCATCTTTCGACACCCTCGTTGGATGGTCTCACAATAGCATCTTTTCTGGCTTTGACCTTTTTCATATCCACGGTAACGGAGCCACCGATTTCTATCCCATAATCGCTGGCACGACGAGCCATATGCGCCGCTTTGGCACTGGCTACCAATGCTTTGGTCGGTGTACAACCTGTATTGACACAGGTGCCTCCGAATAATTTTCTTTCTATGATGGCGGTTTTCATACCCGACCCTGCTAACCTTCCTGCTAATGAGGGGCCTGCCTGCCCGGTACCGATTACGATTGCATCAAATTTGGTAGCCATAAGATTACTGTTTTAGATGAGGGAAATGTGCTAATTGCTTGATTGTTAGAGGCAATTTATGAGATAACCGACCTGTAAAAGGTATGGTAGTTGACATTAGATATCTATAGTCAAGTGTCAAAAAACATCCTGTCAAATCGCATTATAAGTGACTTTGTCTTCTTTGTGTCAGTTCATAATAGCTGACTACTCATAAATTGAAATGTATCTTTAATCATAATCAAAATGAGCAACGAGCAAAGACCACCGTTACCGCCTTTTACACTGGAAAGCGCCAAGCAAAAAGTACAGGCAGCTGAGGATGCCTGGAATACCCGAGATCCGCATAAAGTATCCATGGCCTATACTGAGCATACAGAATGGAGAAACCGGTCTGAATTCTTAAATGGGAGAGAAGCCGTGCGCGAATTTCTCACGCGAAAATGGAATAAAGAACTTGATTATAAGCTTAAGAAAGAGCTTTGGGCTTTTACTGACAATCGTATCGCTGTGCGGTTTGAGTATGAGTATCGCGATGACTCAGGCCAATGGTATAGGGCTTATGGCAACGAGAATTGGGAGTTTGATGAGAATGGCCTGATGCGTAAACGCTATGCCAGCATTAATGATTTGCCTATTAAAGAGGAGGAGAGAAGAGTAAAGTGAAGTAGCCTTTTAAAAGTAAAGAGGTTACTTTGAGTAACCTCTTTACTGGTATGATGTACACTTGGTAAGATAAGCGCTCGAAAAGCCCTTATCATTTATTTATCTGATTACTTATCAGTCTCGATTTTTGTGTTGTCCTGAACGATATTACCCTTGGTGTCAACTTCTACAATTTCATAACCGAGCCTGGCTAGCTTGGCCTTAACCGAAGCCTTATCTCCCACTACCACAATATTCATTTTATCGTAAGGTAAGTGTTTCTTAGCCAATGCGTCGATTTCTTTTTTAGTGATCTTATTGATGATTTCGTTCTGCTTTTTCACGTAATTCTTGTCAAGATCATAATGCACTATTCGACGAAGGAAACCCGTTTTCTGCCATGGTGCTTCGTAGCTCAAAGCATCCCTTTGACCAACTGAATTTTTCATGAAAGTCAATTCGTCCGGCGTAATACCCTTATCAGCAAAGAGTTTGATCTCCTTCATGAACTCGGCCACAGCGCTATCAGTTACGTTAGCACGTACACCGGCACTAGCGGTATAAGCTCCTGGGTCATCGCTGCCACTGAAGAATGAACGGGCACCGTAGGTATAACCTTTGTCCTCTCTTAAGTTAAGGTTGATACGGCTATTGAAAGCACCACCTAAAGTGTAGTTGGTAAGGAAAGTCTTGAAATACTCACCCGTTGCATCATAAGACATATCAGTCAAATACCCAATTCTAATTTCCGATTGAGGCGCCTTCTCTTTGTCTACTAAGTAGATACGTGTTTTGTCGATCTTTTCTGTGGTAGCCATTGCCGGGATTTTCACTGCTTTGGCTTCCCATGACTTAAGGAAATCAAGTTTACCTAAAATCTCTTTCTCAGAAATGTCTCCAACTACTACAAGCTCTGCGATAGAAGGTGTGTAATACTTCTCGTAGAATGATTTTACATCATCCAATGTAATGTTAACCACCGTTTCTTCTATACCCGAAGCCGGTACGGACATGATGTGCTTGTCACCATAAAGCAACCTGTTATAAACATTGTTGGCGATGGGAACAGGTTGTTTTGAAGAGGCCTTTACCCCTTCAAGCTGTTGCTTTTTCGCTTTTTGGAAATCAGCTTCAGAGAATGCCGGTCTGAAAAGACGTTCTTCCATCAACTTCAGTGTGGCATCTACATTTTTGGCTAATGACTGTACAGATACTACGGTACTTCTACCGCCCCCAGATACGCTAATACTACTGCCCAGCTTCTCAAGTTCTAAAGCAATCTCCTGTGCACTATAATTCTGAGTCGATTCGTTGAGCATTGCCGCCGTAAGCACTGCTAATCCAGACTTAGTAGGATCATTCACATCAAATTTATGCCCTCCATTAATGGTCAGGGAAAGCGCTACCGTAGGTATCTCACTCGTTTCAGTACCGATTACCTTGATGCCGTTTTTGAATTGTGTTGTCCAGAATTCCGGAACAGGTACCAACGGGCTTTGACCTGGTGAAGGCTTTTTGCTTCTGTCGAAGCTATCCTTAGCCTTGTTATAATTCAAGCCATCGTAACTAGTGATAGGAAATGGGTTTTCACCCTCTGTAGGAGGAGTATAATTATCTGGCTTGGCAGGTTGACCATCCGCGCTAGCCAATACACTCTGTATAACAGCATACTTGCCTTTAACATATTGGTTATAAACCCTGATGACATCCTCTTTGGATACTTTCATGTATCTGTCAAGCTCTGTTTGGATGTAGTTAGGATTACTAGTGAAGGTCTCGTAAGAAGCTAACTGGCTTACTTTACCACGAACTGTAGCCAACCCGTTGATTCTACGAGATTCATATCTAGCCTTAAACTTGGTGATTTCTTCGTCAGAAACACCGTTCTTTTCAAATTCTGCAAGTGCTTGTCTCACCTCGCTTTCAAAGTCTGACATTGACCTACCAGGGAATGGTAGTACGAACATTGAAAATTCACCTGCTAGCTCACTTGTGCTATGAAATACGCTTGATTGAATGGCTTTCTGCGTTTGTACAAAGCTTCTGTAGAAATAGCTTGAACGACCTGATCCCAAGATTTCTGCAAGGCAATCTAAGGCAGGCTCATCCGGGTGGAATCTTTCTACCGTGGGATAGGTAAAGATCAATGCCGGGAAACGGATGTTTTTATCGTAGTAAGAAACATAACGATCCTTATCTAATTGTACAGGATCTAGTTTCATCTTGTCTACTTCAGGTCCTCTCGGTATAGATCCGAAGTATTTTTCGACCATTTTGATGACTTCCTTAGGGTTGACGTCACCACCGACAGTAAGCGTCGCATTGTTTGGCCCATACCATCTTAGGAAGAATTCCTTAAGATCATCTACACCTACTCTATCCAAATCTTCAAGGATACCGATGGTTAACCAAGAATAAGGGTGACCATAAGGGTAAAGCGCTTTGGCACCTAGCTCACGCGAAAGTCCATAAGGCCTGTTGTCGTAGTTCTGTTGTTTTTCGTTTTTAACCGTAGCACGCTGTACTTCAAATTTCTTCTGGGTAACAGCGTCAAGCAGAAAACCCATTCTATCTGCCTCTAACCATAGCATCGTCTCCAGCTGATTGCTGGGTACAGTTTCGAAGTAGTTAGTTCTGTCTCGGTTTGTAGTACCATTCAGAGTACCACCCGATTCTGTTACAAACTTGAAGTGTTCCTCGTCTCCAACATTGTCAGAACCCTGGAACATCATGTGTTCGAAAAAGTGAGCAAAACCAGATTTCTGCAACTGCTCTCTTGCCGACCCCACATGGTAGGTCACATCTACATGCACCACAGGATCCGAGTGATCCTCATGTATAATAAGTGTCAAGCCATTGCTTAACTCATACTTATTATAGGGAATCACAATCTCGTCACCCTTTTTGGTGACTTTTTCTACCAATTTCGTCTGAGCGTTCGTCATCGTCGTAATTATCAGACTCAATACTGAGTAAATAATTAATTTCTTAAACATACTGATTTAGGTTTTAAATACGGTCGTGAAACTAGGTCAACAGCGCTCCATCTACAATGACAACTGAAGCTTGATGATAATCCCTTATTTAGGCGGTAGGATATCAAGATGAGCAAAACCAGAAGGTGTGAATAACAACGGTCGATCCATAACGTAAAATGGGTGTTTAATTTGATAATCAGAAATGAAATGCATTTTGAGCCTTTACCGAAGCCAAATGGCGTTTGAATATTTTGACAACTGAACTATTTTTGACCTACGCTCATTAGTGGAAATATAAAGAGGTATAACACGTATGGAGCAGGCTGAAGAACGTATCAATCGGCTTACTGAAGCAATGAAGTACTTGATCATTAAGATGCAGGAAGTAGATGCTACATGCGTCGAATTATGTGAAGATATCACTAAGAAAGACCTCTGTGTCATTGACTTTATCGGAGGTAAAGGAGAGGTAATCATGAGAGATATCGCTGAGTACCTCAATGTGCCGGTTAGCACTACAACGGGAATTATAGATAAATTGGTAGATAAGAAATACCTGAGAAGGTACCATTCTACCAAGGACAGAAGAATAGTAAAGGTGAGTTTGGCAGATCGGGGTAAACAAACCTTTGCATTGGCCAAGAAGCATATGTTTCAATTGGGAGAAAAAATATTAGGAGACCTTAATGCCCAAGATCAGGAGGAGTTAATAGACCTGTTGGAGCGTGTAACCAATAACCTCAATCGGCACATACCGGTGGCATCAGGTACTTGAGAAAACTGAGTTTTTAAAACATTAAGATTATAAAGAAAGCAACAATTGCTAGTGTACTAGCGTATGAAATGAAAAGGTATCCAATAACCCTTGACCCGGATGCTCTAACTTGGCAGCCTAATCAGACAAGAATGACCGCCACGTAAAAAAGATCAACTACTGTCAAAAAGGGTGCTTTGCCGAAAACACTTGCTTACACCAAGTAATAAAGGTATCTTGGATAAATATTAGGTACTGCTGGATTTAAAGGAGGCAGCTAAAAAGTGAGAAAAGATACAATTGATATTTAAAGATTATCAGTTCAAAGTCGGTTTGACCGATAACGATTTCTCTCAGAATGGGTTAATCCGAGCGGGTAAATAATTAAGCCATCACGATTAATCTTTTAGGTTTAGTCACTTTATTTATGAGAGATTTTAGAACTGATAGGCGGGGATTTATCTCCGCCTCTTTTTTTGCTACCTCTCGATAACTTTTCGTCAGTTCTTGTATTACCCAACGCACTACTTTTTCTCAATCAATTCGTAAACCCAATCATTATCCTTGAATGAGATCTTTACGATTTCAGGCTGTTCCCTATTAACATAGATCACCTGTTGTGCTACTCCACCAGTCAATTCCACACGATATACATTGTAATCATACCCTGAAACGTTGATAGACTCTTCCGAAGGTATAATCAGTTTTATCTTTCTGATCAGGCCATCGCTGGCATTGAATTGGTCATACTCCGTCGTATAGCCGGCTTCAAGTTGCTGGTAGAATGGCAGGAAATAGAATGACATTACCCTGGGAATGACCTTTTCACTGAGCGTTGTATCGATTTGAACTGTGGGTCGGGAAGGATGCTTGGGAAAGTCCGCATAGCCCTTCACATGATTTCCTTTCCAGGCTATTTGAACGTCAATTGGGAATCCCGACATTTTACCTGACATCAAAATAGAATCGGGTAGAAGAGTCTTTTTGTTCACGTAACAGAAAATGGTTTCTTCGAAGTTGGGCACCTTGGCATCATCGATAAGCAACCATTGCTTGCCATTGTCTTTAATGGTCAAATGGGTATAACCCAATGAATCTCCTTTTTGAGACATTGTGTATATCCATTCACCTGCCCTGATCTTGTTTTTGTCCCAATAGTTGCTTTGGGCACTGACATGTACGGTATTCAATATTAGCACTAACAATAGAGTAGCTCTCATAATGAAATGATCTTTTAGCCTGTAAATACGGAGGTGGAAGGCTAATTATCACATCAAAATGGTTCATCTACACGTACATGAACCTTCTAATAGTCTATACTGGCTTGTCAGTATTATTTGAAGGGGCTTGTAACAATTGTGCCCTATAGGTTGAAGGAGGTGCGCCGAACTTTTCCTTGAAAGCATTGATGAAGCTGCCCTTATTACCAAATCCCGATGCATACATGATTTCTTTGATCAGCTTATGTCCACTAGTATCGGCTTTCATTATGGCGATGGCGTGATCGATTCTAAAACTATTGACAAAGTGATAGAAATTACTGCCTGTTGAGTTTATGGCTTCGGAAATCGTTCTTTCTGTAAACCCACTTTCTGATGCCAGTAGCTTAAGGTCAATATCCGGCTTGAGGTACAATCGCTTGCCCTTCATGGTTTGCTCTAAAGCGCGTAATACATCGTGCCTCAAAGTTGAATTTTTACTTCCGTCAAAGGCTGCCATTTGATGGATAAAACCGGGCTTTGAAGTGAAAAACCTGATGTTATTCAATAGTAACAAGATGAACAGAAGTGTAAATGGAATTTTAGCCCAAAGATACAGGCCGGGATAGTATTGGCTACATGCCATAACTACCATATAGGCAGAATTAATAATCAAGAACAACCCGATAAATGCTTGAGCCCATTTGAACAAGAAAGTAGGTGGGTTAGGCGCTTTTTTGAAGGTAAATATGCTTACTACCAAAAACAGGTTCAGATAGATATGAATACCGTATTGAACAAGCGTTGTATTCGATTTACCAAAAATGGCTATTAATACTAATAGAATGACCGTCAAACCGCAGTAATATAACAATGAACGAAATGCATGATTGGTTTTACTAGCCAATACCCTGGCTTTTACGAGCATCATCGGACCATACATCAACAAGGCAAAGCCGGAAAGAAAGGGTAGCTGCCAGTCAAAATAGTTTAAGCTGTTTAAACTCAGAAAATGAACCCCGAGAAGCAACAAAAACAATCCATGTTGCGAACTTAAAATGCTCTTCTTCTTCGCCGATAAAATGAATATACCATGGACCAAAGCAATGACAGTAATCAACATTTCCAGACCATTTTTTAAAGAATAGAATTGTTGGATAACGTTTAAATGATTTTCCATCGCTGTTAGAGAATAGTTGATTTAAGCTACGCTTTCCTCCTCAACTTCTTAAAAGCTTTTATATCTAGTGGGTTAAAAATTATATCTTGGGTCAATATTGAAGACAGTATAATACCTCAACCCAGGCACAGCAAGTTATTGCCGATACACAGCCATATCATATCATTGATGATGGCTGTAGTACAGTTTACCATCGATGGCGAAATGTCTGCCACAACAAAAAATGTCCGTGTAAGAAGCACTTAAGGCCTATGCCAGT